>NZ_BAAHNC010000008.1:0-5413 GCF_054655655.1 Alteriqipengyuania triglochinis | reverse complement strand
GCAATTCGGGCATTTTTTGTAATTTTGTCAGAAAAGCGCAAAAAAGGGTTTGACCGAATCCGGCGTGCGGCCTAGATGGGCTTCACCGACGCGGCGCTGACGGTTTCGACCGCCCGCCAGTTGGTCGCCAACACTAACGGACAGCCGGCTCCCCCGGTGTAAATCGGGGAACCAATTGCTGTCCGCTATAGCTGTCTGGTGGTTCTTTGACATTGTTGGTTTTTGATGAAGGGACATGTGGGCGACGGCGCCCGGTCTGCGAGTTTTAAGGTCGCGGATACCGGTATAAATAAGCCGAAGCCACATCCATGGGGAACTCCACGTTTCCCACAGATGATGCATGTTCATTCGTATCCATTACGTTTGACAGCAGGTTTCGGCTCCTTGAACTCTTGCTTGTCGGGTTTGCGATCTTCGGATCGTGCCTGGTAGGTAAGTGACACAAACTTGAGAGTTTGATCCTGGCTCAGAACGAACGCTGGCGGCATGCCTCATACATGCAAGTCGAACGAAGCCTTCGGGCTTAGTGGCGAACGGGTGCGTAACGCGTGGGAACCTGCCCTTAGGTTCGGAATAACAGTTAGAAATGACTGCTAATGCCGGATAATGTCTTCGGACCAAAGATTTATCGCCTTTGGATGGGCCCGCGTAGGATTAGGTAGTTGGTGTGGTAATGGCGCACCAAGCCGACGATCCTTAGCTGGTCTGAGAGGATGATCAGCCACACTGGGACTGAGACACGGCCCAGACTCCTACGGGAGGCAGCAGTAGGGAATATTGGACAATGGGCGAAAGCCTGATCCAGCAATGCCGCGTGAGTGATGAAGGCCTTAGGGTTGTAAAGCTCTTTTACCAGGGATGATAATGACAGTACCTGGAGAATAAGCTCCGGCTAACTCCGTGCCAGCAGCCGCGGTAATACGGAGGGAGCTAGCGTTGTTCGGAATTACTGGGCGTAAAGCGCGCGTAGGCGGCTTTTCAAGTCAGGGGTGAAATCCCGGGGCTCAACCCCGGAACTGCCCTTGAAACTGGATGGCTAGAATACTGGAGAGGTGAGTGGAATTCCGAGTGTAGAGGTGAAATTCGTAGATATTCGGAAGAACACCAGTGGCGAAGGCGACTCACTGGACAGTTATTGACGCTGAGGTGCGAAAGCGTGGGGAGCAAACAGGATTAGATACCCTGGTAGTCCACGCCGTAAACGATGATGACTAGTTGTCCGGGCTCATAGAGCTTGGGTGACGCAGTTAACGCATTAAGTCATCCGCCTGGGGAGTACGGTCGCAAGATTAAAACTCAAAGGAATTGACGGGGGCCTGCACAAGCGGTGGAGCATGTGGTTTAATTCGAAGCAACGCGCAGAACCTTACCAGCCTTTGACATCCTAGGACGATTTCTGGAGACAGATCTCTTCCCTTCGGGGACCTAGTGACAGGTGCTGCATGGCTGTCGTCAGCTCGTGTCGTGAGATGTTGGGTTAAGTCCCGCAACGAGCGCAACCCTCGTCCTTAGTTGCCATCATTTAGTTGGGCACTTTAAGGAAACTGCCGGTGATAAGCCGGAGGAAGGTGGGGATGACGTCAAGTCCTCATGGCCCTTACAGGCTGGGCTACACACGTGCTACAATGGCATCTACAGTGGGCAGCGAACTCGCAAGGGTGAGCTAATCTCCAAAAGATGTCTCAGTTCGGATTGTCCTCTGCAACTCGAGGGCATGAAGGCGGAATCGCTAGTAATCGCGGATCAGCATGCCGCGGTGAATACGTTCCCAGGCCTTGTACACACCGCCCGTCACATCATGGGAGTTGGTTTCACCCGAAGATCGTGCGCGAACCCGCAAGGGACGCAGCGAGCCACGGTGGGATCAGCGACTGGGATGAAGTCGTAACAAGGTAGCCGTAGGGGAACCTGCGGCTGGATCACCTCCTTTCTAAGGATACTCGCGAAAGCGCCGATGCTAGCCATCGGAAGAGCTTCGCAGTTTTCCAAAGAACATTGCCGTCGTCCTCATGTCCTTTCATCACTGGAGATCAGCGCGAAGCGCGCCGTTTACACGGCTGTGCATCGCCGCTGTTGCCTGAGCTGGCTTGCGCGGCTATCGGCCCTTTCGGCCGGTTTGTGGCGTGTGGGCCTGTAGCTCAGTTGGTTAGAGCGCACCCCTGATAAGGGTGAGGTCAGAAGTTCAAATCTTCTCAGGCCCACCATATTCGCGTGCGACTGGCCAAAGGGGCCTTAGCTCAGCTGGGAGAGCACCTGCTTTGCAAGCAGGGGGTCATCGGTTCGATCCCGATAGGCTCCACCAGTCGCAGCAACACTCCAGGATGAAAAGAAAACGGATCCCGCATTTGGCGGGTAGTACGGTTTCGACCGTACGTCTTTGACATTGTGAATGGGTTTTATAATCGATGCCGCGGCGCATGCCGTGCTGGCTTTCGGGCTGGTGCGAATGTGCTGCAACATTAATCAGATGATTTATCTGGCTGAGATTAAATTCTTCCGCGCCGTCGTTGAGACGCACAGGCTTTTATGCAGGCCTGTCGTTGATGGTGTGGATTCTCAAGCGTGAGGTAAGAGCATTTGGTGGATGCCTTGGCGTATACAGGCGATGAAGGACGTGGCACGCTGCGATAAGCGTGGGGGAGCCGTGAGCAGGCTTTGATCCCGCGATTTCCGAATGGGGAAACCCACCTTCACCATTTCTCTTCGATGGTCTTTCGGGACGATCGGAGTGAGGTGGACAAGGTATCACCGAAGTGAACACATAGCTTTGGTGAAGCGAACCCGGGGAACTGAAACATCTCAGTACCCGGAGGAAAAGACATCAACCGAGATTCCCGTAGTAGTGGCGAGCGAACCGGGACCAGGCCAGTGCCTTTTGTTTAACTAGTCGAACACTCTGGAAAGTGTGGCCATAGCGGGTGACAGCCCCGTAGGCGAAAGTGATGCAAAAGGACTTGAGTAGGGCGGGACACGTGTAATCCTGTCTGAATATAGGGGGACCACCCTCTAAGCCTAAATACTCGTATACGACCGATAGCGAACACAGTACCGTGAGGGAAAGGTGAAAAGCACCCCGATTAGGGGAGTGAAACAGTACCTGAAACCGGATGCTTACAAGCAGTTGGAGCCTCTTTAGGGGGTGACAGCGTACCTCTTGCATAATGGGTCAGTGACTTAATCTATGATGCGAGCTTAAGCCGTTAGGTGTAGGCGTAGCGAAAGCGAGTCTGAATAGGGCGACAGAGTATCATGGATTAGACCCGAACCCCGGCGATCTAGGCATGGCCAGGTTGAAGGTGCGGTAACACGCACTGGAGGACCGAACCGGTGAATGTTGAAAAATTCTCGGATGAGCTGTGTTTAGGGGTGAAAGGCCAATCAAGCCGGGAAATAGCTGGTTCTCCGCGAAATCTATTGAGGTAGAGCGTCGGATGTATGCCGATGGGGGTAGAGCACTGGATGGGCTAGGGCTGCGCGAGCGGTACCAAACCTAACCAAACTCCGAATACCATCGAGTCTTATCCGGCAGACAGACGGCGGGTGCTAAGGTCCGTCGTCAAAAGGGAAACAGCCCTAACCTACAGCTAAGGTCCCCAAGTCATCACTAAGTGGGAAAGCATGTGGGAATCCCAAAACAACCAGGAGGTTGGCTTAGAAGCAGCCATCCTTTAAAGAAAGCGTAACAGCTCACTGGTCTAAATAAGGGTTCCTGCGGCGAAGATGTAACGGGGCTAAAGTGATGCACCGAAGCTTAGGGTGTACAGTTTACTGTACGCGGTAGCGGAGCGTTCCGTAAGCGAGTGAAGCCGAAGGGTAACCGACGGTGGACGTATCGGAAGTGCGAATGCTGACATGAGTAGCGATAAAAAGGGTGAGATGCCCTTTCGCCGAAAGACCAAGGGTTCCTGCGCAACGCTAATCGGCGCAGGGTGAGCCGGCCCCTAAGACGAGCCCGAAGGGGGTAGTCGATGGGAACCACGTTAATATTCGTGGGCCTGAAGATGTGTGACGGATGGCGGAAGTTGTGTGTTCTTATTGGATTGAGCATGCAGCCAAGTTGTCCCGGGAAATAGCCTCTTCATATAGACCGTACCCGAAACCGACACAGGTGGTCAGGTAGAGTATACCAAGGCGCTTGAGAGAAGTATCCTGAAGGAACTCGGCAAATTGCCTCCGTACCTTCGGAAGAAGGAGGCCCTGGATCGAGGCAACTCTTTTCAGGGGGCACAGGCCAGGGGGTAGCGACTGTTTAGCAAAAACACAGGACTCTGCTAAGTCGGCTTCAAGACGACGTATAGGGTCTGACGCCTGCCCGGTGCTGGAAGGTTAAGAGGAGGAGTGCAAGCTCCGAATTGAAGCCCCAGTAAACGGCGGCCGTAACTATAACGGTCCTAAGGTAGCGAAATTCCTTGTCGGGTAAGTTCCGACCTGCACGAATGGCGTAACGACTTCCCCACTGTCTCCAGGATATGCTCAGCGAAATTGAATTCTCCGTGAAGATGCGGAGTACCCGCGGTTAGACGGAAAGACCCCGTGCACCTTTACTGCAGTTTCAGAGTGGCATTAGGAAAGAGTTGTGTAGCATAGGTGGGAGGCTTTGAAGTGACGGCGCCAGCTGTCATGGAGCCATAGGTGAAATACCACCCTGCTGTTTTCTGATGTCTAACCTCGCACCGTTAGCCGGTGTAGGGACCCTCTGTGACGGGTAGTTTGACTGGGGCGGTCGCCTCCTAAAGAGTAACGGAGGCGCGCGATGGTAGGCTCAGGACGGTTGGAAACCGTCTGCGAGAGTGCAATGGCATAAGCCTGCCTGACTGCGAGACTGACGAGTCGAGCAGAGACGAAAGTCGGTCATAGTGATCCGGTGGTCCCTCGTGGAAGGGCCATCGCTCAACGGATAAAAGGTACGCCGGGGATAACAGGCTGATGATTCCCAAGAGCTCATATCGACGGAATCGTTTGGCACCTCGATGTCGGCTCATCACATCCTGGGGCTGGAGCAGGTCCCAAGGGTTTGGCTGTTCGCCAATTAAAGTGGTACGTGAGCTGGGTTCAGAACGTCGCGAGACAGTTTGGTCCCTATCTGCCGTGGGCGTCGATACTTGAAAGGAGTTGCCCCTAGTACGAGAGGACCGGGGTGAACGTACCTCTGGTGTACCTGTCATCCTGCCAAGGGTGCCGCAGGGTAGCTATGTACGGACGGGATAACCGCTGAAAGCATCTAAGCGGGAAGCCTCCCTTGAGATTAGGTATCTTCGAACCGTCGTAGACCACGACGTTGATAGGCCGGGTGTGGAAGCGCAGTAATGCGTGGAGCTAACCGGTCCTAATAGTTCTGATCATGCTTGAGAATTTGCACCATCAACGACAGTCCTGCACTTGCAAGGCTTCGTCGATCGGAAGAATTTTCCAG
>NZ_BAAHNC010000007.1:0-83798 GCF_054655655.1 Alteriqipengyuania triglochinis | reverse complement strand
GGCGAGAGGCTGGGCGAGAGGCGGGGCGACAGGGTGACACGTGACACCCACCTGTCACCCTGTCGCCCACACGGCCAAGCCATTGAGGCGCAGCGATTTTTCGCCCCCGAGCGCGCCGCAGGGTGACAGATCGGCGATTGGGCACCCCGCCTTCGCCCCTGCCCCCGCATCGCCCGCCAACATCACCTGCGGCCCCAGCGGCGGGAATTCTCCGCCTCGTCGAGCGCGTGGCGCTGCATCATCTCCTCGCCCAGCTTTGCATCGTCGCCGCGCACCCGCACGCCGTCCTCGTCCTGCCACACGAGCGGCCCGTGCTCGACCCGATCGAGCATCTTCTCCCACCGGTCGGACCAGAACTCGGCCGCCGCGCCATAGCGCGAGAGCCGCTGCGCCCCTTGCGCATTGCGGCGCGAGAGGAGGAAGACGGTCAGCCGCTCGTCATAGCGACGCCGCGTGCCGACCTGCTCGCCCGCATGGAACACCGGCTCCTCCACCCCGTGCAATGCGCGTTCGAGCGCGGCCTGGTGGAGCGCGTCATAGCCATGCTGAAACGCCGCCTCCCACGCGATATCGAACGGCTCCCCCTTCAGCCGGTTGCGTAAGCGGTAGGCGGACTGGCGCGACATGCCGACCGCCCGCGCCGCCGCCGCGACGCACTGATGCGCCGCGAGCTGGCGCAGGAACTCGGTCATCCTGGGCTTGGTCCAGCGGTCTTCCTTGGGGACGAAGGGAGCCGCGACCTGAGGGGGAACGGCGGGCGGGCGGGGTTTTTCGGTGCTGCTCATCGCGCAGGTTAAGGCAGATTTGCGCGGAGTAGGAAAGTTTGGGGGGCAGAGAGGTGGCACCACCCCTCCCCATCTCGTCATCCCGGATCCCCCGCGCAGGCGGGGGATCCGGGGTCCAGCTTACTTCTCGGGAAGGGCCGCGAAGAGCGTCAGGACGTCCCGCCGGCAAACCGATCCCTACCGGCTGAGCCGCTTGCGATTGGCGCGCACCGGCTTGCCGTAATGCGCCAGCGCGCGGCCGGTGGTTTCCTCGGCCGACTGGTCGAAGCCGCCCGCCATCAGCGCGGGCCACAGCGTCATCGCGGCGACGAGCTTCTCGCTCACCATCCGCTCCGCCTCCCGCTCGGCCAGCTTGCCGCCCGCCATCATGCGGAGGGATCGCAGCCAGATGACCATGCTCATCTCGGCACCGAGCATCCAGCTTTCGACCGCGAGTTCGGGCCAGGTCTTGGGGGTGGGCTTGGTCATTGGGAGCACTCCGGCAGCGTGATGCTGCTGAGGGGTAACGCGGGGGGAGCGGGAATGGGTGCGGGTGCCTTGAAACAACGGACGGCCCGAAGCCTGCGCAGGACCCTTGTTTGGAATATTTCACAAAGCACTGGTAGGGCGCGTGCGTTGTCAAGGAGAACCGTGCGCGTGCCAAACTCATCAATATGGAAGATCGCCGTTGCCTTCGGCCTGGCTCTTGTCGGACTATCGATGGGTGCTTCCGCACAAAGTCCTGCCGACGAATCTCTCACCGCAATACGCGCAGCTCATCTTGTCGAGGTGCGCAGCGGCCGGATACTCGACGATGTGACGGTCGTCATAGCGGGGGATCAAATCCGTTCGATCGAAGAGGACGGCGCGACCCCGCAAGGCGCGCGCGTGATCGATCTCGGCGAGGCGACACTCCTTCCGGGTCTGATCGACCCGCATACCCATCTGCTGCACCAATATTACCGCGAAAACGGCAGCGACAATGCCAACACGATCATCGAGATCGTCCAGATGAAGGGCGCCGACCGAGCGCTGCTGGGGGCGAAGATCGCGCGCGACATGCTGGAGGCGGGCTTCACCACGGTGCGCGACCTAGGCAATTCGGGGGTCAACAACGACGTCGCGCTGCGCGACGCGATCGCCGCCGGCTGGGTCGCGGGCCCACGCATGTTCGTGTCGACCCGCGCGCTTTCGCCCGTGGGTGGCCAGTTCGAGAGCCTGGCGCCGGTGGCGCAGGATCTGGTGGCGCGCGAATATGTCGAGATCGACGGACCCGCGGACGCGCGCAAGGCGGTGCGGCAGGCGGTGTTCGACGGGGCCGACTGGATCAAGGTGATCGTCAATAGCGGGCCCCGCGTGCTTTCGGAGGAGGAGCTGGCCGCGATCGTCGACGAGGCGCACCGGGCGGGCGTGCGCGTGGCCGCGCATGCGACGAAGGGCGACCGCGCGGCAATGATCGCGGCGCGCGCGGGAGTCGATTCGATCGAACACGGTTACACGATCTCCGACGAGGTGCTGGCGGTGATGAAGGAGAAGGACATCGTGCTCGTCCCGACCGACAGCGCGACCGCCGACCACCACAAGGCGCGCATCCGCCGCGCGGCGGCCATGGGCGTGCGGATCGCGATCGGATCGGACCGCTATTACGAAGTTGACGGCCTGACGCGCGGGCAGGAGGCGGCGCAGATGTATCCGCGCTATGTCGAGGCGGGCATGTCCACCCTCGCCGTGCTGCGCTCGGCCACGATAATTCCCGGCCGCTTGCTCGATCCGAAGGGCAGGCTCGGCACGATCGAGCCGGGCGCATGGGCCGACATCATTGCCGTGCGCGGCGATCCGCTGAAAGACATCGGCGCGCTCGAACGCGTCGATTTCGTGATGAAGGACGGCGAGGTCGTCTTGGACCGCATCACCTGGGCGCAGGCTGTGCCGCAGCGCGACGGTTCTACCCAGTAGCGCGCGCCCTCTCAGTTCCAGAAGCGCAATCGGCGATAGTGGGAAATCCGTTCGTTTGACTCGGGTGCCGGCAGACGTTCCGCTCACTCCCCACCCGCAATTCGCCGATGCTCGTCCACACTGCGCCGCATCTCGCGGGCCTGCAGGTGGAGTGCCTGGTTGCTCAGGCGGATCTCGCGGCTTTGCTGGAAGAAGCCGAGCACCAGCCACAGGAACGCGAGCGGGCTGGATACGCCGCCCAGGAAGTCTCCCAGCTCGTTCAGCCGCAGGTCCGCCGGGTTCTGCCCCTGCACGGCGAGGTACACCACCAGCCCCACGACATAGAGCGCGCTCAGCCACAGGCCGATCACCGGCAGGCGGCGGCGTTCGCGCCGTTCGTCCGGGGCCGGATCGTCGAGTATGTCCTGCGGGTCGCTCTCGCTCATGTCATCCTTGCTTTCAGTCGGCTTCGACGATCTCCAGCACGCTCGTCTGGCGGGCGGTGACGCCGGCGATCTCGTCGGTCACGGCCAGCTGCACGGTGTATTCGCCCAGCTGATCGCCATCCTCGATCACCAGGCCGATCGAATTGGGGGCGAGGCCGAAGCCCTGCGCCACGGGGGGCGAGAGCGGGAGCGCGTCGAACGCCAGCGGATCGCCATAGGGCGTACCGTCGGGCGCGGTGATGGTGACGACGGCGGACAGATGGCACTGCGCCGCAAAATCGCGCTGGCAGCCGGAATAGAGGATGAACTGCCGGATCGGCCGGTTGCGGGCCGTCCGCGTTGTCGTCGGCGCAGTGGTGGTCGGCGGGTCGGGCTGGTTCCACTGCGCGAGGAACGCCTCGGGATCGGCGGACCACAGGTGGACGATCCGCAACTCGCCCGCCTGCGCCGCAGCGCTGCCCGCCTCCTGCGCCGCCGCCGCACGGGGCACGAGGGCGAGCCAGAGCGCTAGCGGGAGCGCGGCGGCGATGGCGGACGGCTTCATTCGGTCTCCTGCTCTTTCTGCGCATGCTATCGGGGCGAGTCTTCGCCCTTCAGGTTCTCGCTCGCCAGATAACTGTCGCGGTTCTGTTTTGCGACGAACCGCCCACCAGCTTACCCCGCAGAGCGGGCCTTGCAAACGGCCTCCGGAACAGCGCGGGTAGTTGCGGCACTGAAGCATCCGAAGTGGATATAATCCGCCGGGGCTCCGACCGCTTCGCCCCGGTGCGGCGCGCGTGTCGATCTCCGCCCCGTTATCTCCGCAGTTCCGCGCGCCGGATTGCCAGCCTCGCACTTCGCGGCCTGCCCAGGTCCGGTCCGCACGGCCCCCTCCATCCCCCTCTCGGACCCGGTCCGGCATCCAAAACCGAGGCAGCCGTGCGCGACAAGGGCAGGCCGCCCGGCGCAGTCTGGCATCGGACCCGGGCGGCGAGCGCTGCGGGCATCAGCCTCGGCAGGAGGGGCCGCGATGATCAGGTTCACCGATCTGGTAAACGGTATCCAGAGCGCGATCACCGGCGCCGTCCGCGGGGTCGAGGGCCAGCAGCTCGAAGCGCTGTTCGACTTCTTCCACACCGCCTCCGACGAGCAGGAGGGTGAGAGCACCGCGCGCTCCGAAAAGCACGACGTCGAGTACGAAAAGGTCAGCGTGAGCCAGGGCGTCGGCGGGGATACGCGCTTCCTCAGCCCCAAGCTGGTCGAGATGCGCTTCGCCCGCGAGACCGCCGAGGGGCCGCAGAGCCACTCGGTCTTCGTGCCGCTGATTTCGCTGGTTCCGATGAACGAGCTGCAGATCGAGTCTCTCGAACTCGAAATGGATGTCGAACTCGTCAACCACGAGGACGAGATGCTGGTGAACTTCCCGCAATCGCGGCGCAATTTCCTCAATCGGGAAAATGCCGTCCAGGCGACGAAGGCGAATGCGAAGCTCAAGCTGCACGTCACCGCTGGCCCGCGCCCGCCGGGCGTGGATATCGTCATGCAGGGCTACGAACGCGCGCTGAAGGCGCAAATCCCGTGATCCCCCGCCCCCCGTCAGCATCGCATCTGCGCCCCGCCCGTGCGCGGCGGCCGATCTCGCGACCGACCGACCAACTGCCCCACCCGATTTTCTAGAGGAGGATAAACAGAATGCCCGAAGCACCCGCAGTACCCGGCCCCGCCCTTGCGTCGATGGCGCAGCAATTTGCCGGGCTGCCCATGCCTGCGCTGATCGGGGGGCCGCTGATGGCCGCCTGTTCGGCGAACCAGCAGATGGCTCTGACCCAGATCGACTTCCTGATGAAGACCTGTTTCGTCGAAGGCACCGACGGAACCGACAAGAGCCCCAGATACGCACCGGTGATGGTCAACATGACGCTGTCGCAGGGCATCATCGTCCCGCCCGGCGAGGGATCGACCACGCCCACCGTGTCGCATGTCGACACCACGATCATGATTCCGCTGCTCACCATCCTGCCGATCAATTCGCTGGCGGTCGACAATGTGACGATCAATTTCGACATGGAGGTGAAGAGCAGCTTTACCGACGATACCTCCAGTTCCACCTCGTCGTCGACCAAGGAAGACGCCAGCTTCGATGCCAAGGCGGGCTGGGGCATGTTCTCGGTCGAGATCAAGGGCAACGTCAGCCACGACAGCTCTTCGGCCTCGTCCGACAAGCAGCATTACTCCAAGAGCAACGACGCGAAATATTCGGTTACCGTGCATGCGGGCCAGCTGCCGCTGCCACCGGGTATCACCACGATCATCCAGGCGATGACCAGCACGATGGCACCGATCCAGCTGCCCGCCGGCCCGGCGAAGGACAGCGGGGGGGATGAAGGTTGATGGGTGTCACCATCCCCTGCCCCGCCTGCAACGTGGGCTCGATCCTGATCGAGCCCCGGATGCTGGCCTCGGGATCGCGCTTTGCCTGCAACCATTGCGGCGCCGCCCTGGCGATCGCGCCGCAAAGCGTCGAGACGCTGGAACGCGGCATCAACGCCTACGAGAAGATCAGGACCCGCGCCGCCTCGCTCGTGGAACAGGACTAGGCGGATGGCCATCTACGTCGCCTGGTTCAATGTGGAGAAGGTCGGTCGATCTTCTCCACAGGACAAGGAAACAATCGCCAGTCATTTCCTGGATTACTGTTTCCGCAGCGAATTTGACATCGTCACGCTGCTGGAGATCCATTCCATGCGCAAAACGGATATCGCGAGCTACATCAACAGCGTCTACGGAAGTCATTACAGCGCCGGGTTCATCAACGGCGGCTATAGCAACGCCTATGTCTGCGCGATCAGGAATGCGACGACCACCTACGATGGCTCGGTCCCCCTCGTCGGCCTCAACCGCCAAGTCGCGGAATTCAGTACCAGCGTGAGCGGCGGTTTCAGACTGAAAACTTACCTCGCCCATTTCAAGTCGGGCCAGACTGGCCTTACATCGACGCAAATAAGACGCGCGGTCCGCGCTGCGGAGACAAATTCGGGCGGAACCTGGATGATCGGCGGCGACATGAACTGGGATTTTCACCGCAGGGATGAGCTTGACCTCCCAAGAGGGGTCAAGGCTTTCAGTTACTGGCCTGATTCGACACAACGCAGCGGCAACATTCTCGACTGGACTGTCTACAGCAACAACCTGAATATCAAGGGCGCCGGAATAAGCGAATTCAAGCGCAGGCATCCCGAATTCGGCGCCATGGCGGGACCTGATCACAAGCCCGTGGCGCTTCAGATCGGCAACACATTTCGATGACCAAAAATTTCGCCTAGTCTTTGAATAACTTGAGGGTTCAGCAAACGGGACAGGAATCTACTATTCCCGGCAAGGGCGCGGTTCGTGAAAACCGCGCCCGTCGCTGCAGATTTCCAGCCCCTCAATCGCGTTCGCGATCGCCCTGACCGATATAGAGCTCGCGGCCCGATTGCTCATAGACGCGGCTCATCTCCTCCATCCCCTCGCGCGCTTCCTCGGCCTCTTCGGGTGAGGTCTCGGCACGCAAGTTCTCGCTCGCCAGATAGCTGTCCGAATTCTGCCTGGCGGCGAATTCGCGGACTTCCTGGCTGATCTTCATCGAGCAGAATTTGGGGCCGCACATCGAGCAGAAGTGGGCGGTCTTGGCGCCTTCTGCGGGCAGTGTCTGGTCGTGGTACTGCTCGGCGGTGTCGGGGTCGAGCGACAGGTTGAACTGGTCGCGCCAGCGGAATTCGAAGCGCGCCTTGCTCAGCGCGTCATCGCGCACCTGCGCTGCCGGGTGGCCCTTGGCGAGGTCTGCTGCGTGGGCGGCGAGTTTATAGGTCACCACGCCGACCTTCACATCGTCACGGTCGGGCAGGCCGAGGTGCTCCTTGGGCGTGACGTAGCAGAGCATCGCGGTGCCGTACCAGCCGATCTGCGCCGCGCCGATGCCGCTGGTGATGTGGTCGTAGCCCGGCGCAATATCGGTGACGAGCGGCCCGAGCGTGTAGAACGGAGCCTCGCCGCATGCCTCCAGCTGCTTGTCCATGTTCTCCTTGATCTTGTGCATGGGAACGTGGCCGGGGCCTTCAATCATCACCTGCACGTCCTGCTCCCACGCCTTCTTCGTGAGTTCGCCCAGCGTGTAGAGTTCGGCGAACTGCGCCTCGTCGTTGGCATCGTAGATCGATCCGGGGCGCAGGCCGTCGCCCAGCGAATAGGCGATGTCGTAGGCCTTCATGATCTCGGTGATCTCGTCGAAGCGCTCGTACAGGAAGCTCTCCTTGTGATGCGCGAGGCACCACTTGGCCATGATCGAGCCGCCGCGGCTGACGATCCCGGTCATGCGCTTGGCCGCCATCGGCACGTAAGGGAGGCGCACGCCCGCGTGGATCGTGAAATAGTCGACGCCCTGTTCGGCCTGTTCGATCAGCGTGTCGCGGAAGATCTCCCAGGTCAGGTCTTCGGCAATACCGCCGACCTTTTCCAGCGCCTGGTAGATCGGCACGGTGCCGATGGGGACGGGGCTGTTGCGGATGATCCATTCGCGCGTGTCGTGGATGTTGCGCCCCGTGGAGAGGTCCATCACCGTGTCCGCGCCCCAGCGGATCGACCAGACCATCTTGTCGACTTCGTTCGCCACGTCGCTCGCCACGGCGGAATTGCCGATATTGGCGTTGATCTTGACCAGGAAGTTGCGCCCGATCGCCATCGGCTCGGTTTCGGGGTGGTTGATGTTGTTGGGGATGATCGCCCGTCCCCGCGCCACTTCGTCGCGGACGAATTCGGGGGTGATGAAACCGGGGATCGCGGCGCCCCAGCTGTCCCCGTCGCGGTCCTGCGCGATCTGTTCGCGGCCCAGGTTCTCGCGCTCCGCAACGTATTCCATCTCGGGCGTGATGATGCCCTTGCGGGCGTAGTGCATCTGGCTGACGTTCGCGCCCGATTTGGCGCGCAGCGGCCGCTTCACCGTGCTGGGGAACTGAGGCACGCCGCCGCTGCGATCCGGGCCGAGCTGGCCGTTATCCTCCGGCTTCACCTCCCGCGCGTCGTATTCCTCGACATCGCCGCGCCCCATGATCCACTCGCGGCGCAGCTGCGGCAGCCCAGCGTTGATGTCGATGGCGGCGTTCGGATCGGTATAGGGGCCGGAGGTGTCGTAGACGCGCAAGGACGGCTCACCGCCCTCGAGGTCGATCTCGCGCATGGCGACACGGACGCCGCTGCCGGTCCGCGCGGCGACATGGACCTTGCGGCTGCCACGAATGGGCCCGGTGGTGACGCCGATTTCGGTGCGTTCGATCTCGGTACGTGCGGGGATGTCGGCCATTAAATAACGCTCCTCAGAATCGGAGCGAGGGCGGCAGCCGGGCGTTTTTCCGAAAACCGCTCCCTCCCTCCGCCCGTATTACCGGGATCAGGTTCGACGGGTCGCGGTGTATTCCGCTCTCAACCTGCGATTGCACGACAGGCTCCCCGGGGATGGCGGCAACTGTAGGGAAGGCAATGCCCCGCGTAAAGCGGGCGCCGGATCAGTCGAGCGCGTCGCTCGCCTTCTTGCCCGCGAAAATGCCGAGCAGCAGGAAGACCACGAACAGCACCACGGCAATGATGGCGATCCAGACCGCGATATCGACGAAAGCGCCGGCGACCCCGCCGAAACCCAGGATCGCGGCAATTGCGGCGACGACGAGACACATGATGGCGAGTTTGATCATGCCGGTGAGAACCGCCGACGCGAGCCGGGGTTCCCCTCGCCTCTCCAGTTCGAAACCCGTTCTGCCAAGGTTCAGGCGCACTCGGGCCTGTTGAGCTTTGCGCATCACCGACTTGCGCTTTTCGAGCCATTCGGGCCAGAGCGCCCGCACGACCCCGCCGCCAATCCCGACGGAGCCATGATGACCGAATTTCCCCCGCCCGCAGACGATGGCCAGCCCGAAGCCGGGGTGCCGAAAAAGCGCAATGCCTTCACCCGCTTCCTCGACGCGGTCGAATGGCTGGGCAACCTGCTGCCCCACCCCGTCACTTTGTTCGCGCTGCTGGCGGTGGGCATCGTGCTGCTGTCGGGCCTGTTCGGCTATCTCGGTGTCGCGGTGGTCGATCCGAGACCCGCAGGCGCGCCCGGCGTGGCCGAGGACGGGATGATCCGTGCGGTCAGCCTGATGAATGTGGAGGGGCTGCAACGCATCTTCACCGGTCTGGTCGACAATTTCACGTCCTTCGCGCCGCTCGGCGTGGTACTGGTCGCGATGCTGGGCGTCGGCGTGGCGGAGAAATCCGGCCTGCTGAGCGCGGCGGTCCGCAGCCTCGTGCTGGGCGCGCCGCCCAAGCTGGTGACCGTGGCGATCGTGTTCGCCGGGATCATCTCCAACACTGCGAGCGAGGTTGGCTATGTGGTGCTGATCCCGCTGGGCGGCGCGATCTACTACGCGCTCGGCCGCCATCCGCTGGCCGGGATGGCCGCCGCCTTCGCGGGCGTTTCGGGCGGCTACAGCGCCAACCTGCTGATCGGCACGATCGACCCGCTGCTGGCCGGGATTACCGAGGAAGCGGCGCAGCTGATCGACCCCGACTACACCGTGCTGGCGACCGCCAACTGGTACTTCATGGTCGCGAGCACATTCCTGATCACCGCGATCGGCAGCCTCGTCTCGATCTACATCGTCGAGCCGCAGCTGGGGAAATTCGACGCCTCCAAGGCCGATCCCGACATCCTCGACGACGGGATGATGCAGCCGCTGCAGCCAGCCGAGCGCAAGGGCCTGCGCTGGGCGGGCATCGCGATGCTGGGCGTCTTCGCGCTGATGGCGCTGACGCTGTGGCCCGAATGGGGCGTGCTGCGCAATGTGGAGACGGGCGAGCGGATGGATTCGCCCTTCTTCGACGGGTTCGTGGTGTGGATCCTGATCTTCTTCGTCGTCATCGGCTATGCCTATGGTCGCGCGGCGAACACGATGAAGACCGACCGCGACGTGATCGACGCGATGGCGGGCGCGCTCAGTTCGCTCGGCCTCTACATCGTGCTGGTGTTCTTCGCCGCGCAGTTCGTCGCCTTCTTCGGCTGGACTCATCTGGGCGGGATCACCGCCGTCACCGGCGCGCAGTTCCTCAAGGACACCGGGATGACCGGCCCCGCGATGTTCTTCGCCTTCATCGGCATCTGCGCGCTGATCAACCTCTCGCTCGGCAGCGCGAGCGCGCAATGGGCGGTCACCGCGCCGATCTTCGTGCCGATGCTGATGCTGATCGGCTATTCGCCCGAGGCCATTCAGGCCGCCTACCGGATCGGCGATTCCACCACCAACATCATCACCCCGATGATGAGCTATTTCGGGCTGATCCTCGCCTGGGCGACGCGATACCAGAAGGACCTGGGCGTCGGCACGCTGATCGCGATGATGCTGCCCTATTCGATGGTCTTCTTCGTCGCGTGGTCGATCTTCTTCTATCTGTGGACCTTCGTCTTCGGCCTGCCGGTGGGGCCGGGTTCGCCGACCTACTATCCGGCGGGCTGAGGCCCGGGCTTCCTTTTGCCCCGCGATCTGCCTAGGCCTTTGCTTCGGAAGGAATAAACGAGGAGCACGGCGGGCGTGATCGCGATCACGACATTCGGACGTCTGCGGGTGTGGCACGATGGCGGGGAGCTTGTGCTGCCCTCGTCGCGCAAGACGCGTGCGCTGCTCGCCTATCTGGTCGTGATCGACCGGCCCGCCTCGCGGCAGGAGCTATGCTCGCTGCTGTGGGACCTGCCCGACGATCCGCGCGGGGCCCTGCGCTGGTCGCTTTCCAAACTGCGCCCGATCATCAATGCCGGGGGCAGCGAGCGGATGATGGTCGACCGCGAGTCGATCGAGATCGATCGGTCGAGGGTTTCGATCGACGTCAGCTCGCTCCACCTCCTGCTCGCCGATCCCGAGACCGACATCGCCGCGACGGCAACGGCGTGGAAGCTGACGGGCCGTCCCTGGCTGGAGGATTGCGAGCTTCCCAACCTGCAGGAATATACGCTGTGGCTGGAGCGCGAGCGGCACGAGATCGAGGGGCTGCGCGCATCGCTCACCCGGCGGCTGGCGCAGTCGCCGGACATCTCGCCGGCCGAACGCGAATTATGGGCCGATCGCTGGCTGGGCGATGCGCCGCTCGATCCCGATGCTGCTGAGGAAGCGGTCGCCGCGCGCATGCGGGCGGGCAAGCCCGAAGCGGCACGCAGCCTCGCTGGTACCCTGACCGAGACTTTTCGCGACGCAGGCATCGCAACGCCGGAATTCGCGGAGAAACCGCGGACCGATGCCAACCGCATCCCGCGACGAACCTCACTGCCATCGCAGGACGTCGGCTTCATCAAGACCACCGACGGTGTCTCGATCGGCTGGGCCGTGACCGGGGACCGCGCCAATCCACCGCTGGTCAAGGCCGCCAACTGGCTCAGCCATCTCGAGCTCGACTGGGAAGCCCCGATCTGGAGCCCGCTGTTCCGGCGCCTGTCGGCCCATCACTGCCTCGTTCGTTACGACGAGCGCGGCTGCGGCCTGTCGGACTGGGACGTGCCCGATATCAGCCAGGAAGCCTTCGTCGCCGATCTCGAAGCGGTGGTCGAGGCGAGCGGGCTGGAGCGGTTTCCGCTGCTCGGCATCAGCCAGGGTGCGGCCGTCTCGATCGAATATGCCGCGCGCCATCCGGAGCGTGTTTCGCACTTGATCCTGTTCGGCGGCTACGACCGTGGCTGGCGGTTGACCGCAACCCAAGAGGAACAGCGCATTCGCGAAGCGGTGACGACGCTGACCGAAGCGGGTTGGGATGTCGACAACCCTGCCATACGGCAGATTTACGGGCACACGATGATGCCGACAGCGAACTCGGCGGAGATGAGCTGGTTCAACGATTTCCAGCGCCAGACGACCTCGGCCGCCAACGCGGTGCGCTTCCTCGAAGCCTTCTCGCAGATCGACGTGTCCGACAGGCTGGCCGAAATCCGCTGCCCGACACTGGTGATCCATAGCCGCGGCGATGTGCGCATTCCGCTGGAGACCGGACGTGCGCTGGCGGCGAAAATTCCCGACGCGCGTTTCGCCACGCTCGATACGGAGAATCACCTGCTGCTGGGGCGAGAGCCTGCCTCGGCGGAATTCGTCCGGCTGGTCACGGATTTCATCGCGAGCTAGCGCGAAACGACTGGAATCCAGCTCGAAAAATGCATCGAGCGCCAATTTCCACGCTCGTTCACACGGTTCTTCACACGCTCGTTCACACGCTTGCCTGTCATGGCGCTCCGCACAGGGACGCCGTCTCGTGCCTGAGGGGCGGGCCGTTATTCGACCCGACGCGACTCGCCCCGTTCGGCAAGACGGCACCCCTAATCTCTCTCATCGAACACCAAGACAGGACTTCCCCCCCCATGACCAAGACCCTTCTCCTATCGACCGCGGCGCTGGCCGCCATGGCCATCTTCCAGCCCGCCCCGGCAGCGGCCGAGGACTGCCATCTCGACACCAACGACAACGGGACCGGCGATGGCGTGGCAGGTGCCAATTCGGACGGCATCGACACCGCACTCGCCTGTGGCAGAGATGCGAGTGCCGCGGTTGACGGGGCTACGGCGGTTGGCGCTGACTCCCAAGCTTTCGGCGATGAAAGCGTAGCGCTTGGTTATTCCTCCCGTGCAAACGGAAGCCGCGCCGTGGCGGTTGGGACCAGCACCCAAGCGGTAGCCGACGATGCTACCGCGCTGGGCGCGATTGCTGTGGCGTCAGAAGTCGGTAGCACTGGGGTGGGCGCGAACTCGATTGCTGCTGGCGTGAACTCCACGGCGGTGGGGTTTCAAGCCGGTGCTAATCGTCAGAACGCCACCGCACTGGGCTTTAGCTCCAGGGCTCTCGGCGAAGATGCCACCGCGCTGGGCGCGAATGCCGCTGCTAATCGTCAGAACGCCGTGGCGCTGGGCGTTGATGCTACGGCCGATGGCGCCTCTGCAATAGCTCTTGGCAGAAGTACGCAAGCGGCAGGCTTTGCATCCATAGCATTTGGCGCTGACGCCAAGGTGGACGAGGGTGCCGAAGGCGCTGTCGCCATTGGCAACTCCAGTTCGGCCAAAGCCCAATTTGCCACTGCCCTGGGCGACTCGGCTTTGGCGCGCGCACCAAATTCCTTGGCCATCGGGCGTAACTCAAATGCGGGTGGCGTAGACGCGATCGCGCAAGGAGCCAGCGCGTCTGCTGGCGGCTCCTCGGCGGTGGCGATCGGGCGCGGTTCCAAATCGGATGGCAACGCATCCATTGCTATCGGGGCCCAGGCGACCGCAGAGTTCGGCGGCGGTGGCAATATCGCAATCGGCACCGGAAGTCTGAGCAAAGGGGTGAGGGCCAACACCTTGGGGGCCTTTGCCATCGCGGATGGCGACGAGACGGCAGCCCTGGGTTATGCGACAAAAAGCGTAGGCAAGCAGGCTACATCCGTCGGCGCGAATGCCAATGCCAACGGCCAGTTCAACACCGCGATGGGCGCAAACAGCGTGGCGAGCGGATTGAACGCCACGGCGGTAGGCCAGGCCGCTTCGGCCACCGGAGTGCAGGCGGCCGCCTACGGCGCGGGATCGAGGGCACAGGGCGGCGGCGCGCTGTCCTTCGGCGCGTTCTCGGTCGCAGTGTCGGATTTCACCACCGCGCTCGGCTACGCCAGCTACGCCAACAGTGCCCAGGCCACTGCGGTAGGCAACCGCGCAGCGGCGCAGGCCGTCAATGCCACCGCCATCGGCACCCAGGCGAAGGCGGCCCACTTCGGCTCCACCGCGATCGGCGCGGGCGCGGTCACCACCGCCGTCAACCAGGTCGCCATCGGCAAGGCCAGTGATACGGTAAAGGTCGCAGGGCTGGGCGCGGCGAGCGATCAGCAGAGCGGCACGATCTACCTCGTCACCGCCGACGAGGATGGCACGCTGGGCCGCACCGCCTTCGCCCCTGCCGCCGCAAGCCAGATGTTGATGATGGCAAGCCCCGCCCCGCGGAGCAGCTTCGCCAGCGCGCTCGCCGCGCCCAGCGACGCGCAGTTCGATGCGCTGACGACGCGGGTCGGCACGCTGGAAGGCCGGGTCGACGCGATGGACGGGCGGATCGACGATCTCGACGGACGCGTCGCCGGGCTCGAAGGCCAGTACGACGAGCTCTCCTTCCGCCTCGAAGACCTCGACAAGCGGATGAGCGGCGGGATCGCGCAGGCGATGGCGATGGGCAATGCGCCGATCATCCCGGGCAAGTCGGTTTCCGTGTGGGTCAACGCTGCGACCTATAATGGCGAGCAGGGCCTCTCGGGCAGCTTCACCGGACAGGTGAGCGAGGCGGTCTATGTCTCGGGCGGCTTCGGCACCAATACCGGCAGCGACCAATGGGGCGCGCGGGTCGGCGTCGGCTTCGGCTTCTGAGCGCTCGCCACGCCTGAACGCAGCGGCGGCGGTGCCCGAAGGGTGCCGCCGTCCGCTTGCAGACCTGATCGACCGGGAGGCCTAGAACGTCTCCAGCCGCGACAGCGCCACCAAGATCATCCCCGCGCCAAGTACTGCCGTACCCCCGGCCCACACATCGCTCGCGCCCCCACGAGCCCGGCGGGCCAGCGCAACGAAGCGATCCCCCGCAGCGAGCAGCAGGATGCCCATCACCGTCAGCACCCCGCCAAACGCCGCGACGGCGATGCACAGCCAGTCGCCGGATCGCCACGGTACCGCCAGATACAAGATCGCGCCCAGTGCCAGTGCCACAAGCCCGGCGATGAAGCGCATACCGGGCGACCGCTCGAAATCCTGCATGATCCCGCTCCACGTGCCGGGCATCCGCAGCTCGCCCATCGCGGGGGCGAACGCAGAGATCCCCAGAAACAGCGCGATCCATGCGGGAATGGTGTCGGCAGTGGCCATGGCGCTGTCGGCCCTCCTCACAAAACGTGTCACACCGTCAGGCGGGCGGCGCACCTTTGCGGGCCGAACCTTTCGCGTCGGCGCATGGACCGCCCATGCCGATCGGGATGCGCGCCGGCCCGGCCTGTGACCGGACCGGCGGCACCCCCTCCCGTCCTATCGCCACACCGCGAACTGCGGGTGACGATCGGCCGGAACCGATGGTTAACGGGCATTTCATGCCCAAAGCGCGCGGGCCGTGCAAGCGCGTGGCACCGAGCCGCAGCGCCCCGCCCCACAATGCGACAAATGGCGCGGCCCCCTTGCCGGACGGCGCGCGCGCCGGATCAGCCGCCCCCGTTCGCGATCCAGCGATCGATCTTGGCTTCAAGCACGGGCAGCGGCAGGCCGCCGGTGTTCAGCACCTGCGCGTGGAAATCCTTGATATCGAAGGCATCGCCCAGCTGCGTCTCGGCCCGCTCGCGCAGTTCCTGGATCTTCAGCGCGCCGATCTTGTAGGCCAGCGCCTGGCTCGGGATAGCAATGTACCGCTCGACCTCGGAGACGACTTCGGTGCGCGTCATGCCCGAATTTTCGAGCATGAAGTCGATCGCCTGCTCGCGCGTCCAGCCCTTGGAATGCAGCCCGGTGTCGACCACCAGCCGCATCGCGCGCAGCTGTTCGTCCTGCAGCGTGCCATAACGCGCCCACGGATCGTCGTAGAAGCCCATCGGGAAGCCGAGCGTTTCGGCATAGAGCGCCCAGCCCTCCACGAAGGCGGTCGTCCCGCCGAAGCGCATGAAGGCGGGCAGGTCGGTATTCTCCTGCGCGAGGCTGATCTGGAAGTGATGCCCCGGCGCGCCTTCGTGCAGGTACAGCGTGACATTGCCGGTCGTCAGGCGGCTGGGCAGATCGTAGGCGTTGAAGAAGAAGGTGCCCGGGCGCGATCCGTCGGGCGTGCCGTTCTGGTAGGAACCGCCCGCGCTGAACTGCTCGATACTGCGGTCGTAGGGCTCGATCTTGAGCTCGGATTTGGGCGTGAGCGAGAAGTAGTCGCCGATCTTCGCGTCCACCTTTTCGCCGATGTCGTAATAGGTCTGCGTCAGCGCCTCGCGGCTTTCCGGCTTGAACTTGGGATCGGTGCGCACGTAGTCGAAGAATTCACCGAGGGTGCCCTCGAAGCCGACTTCGGCCTTGAGCGTTTCGAGCTCGCCCTTGATCCGCGCGACTTCGGACAGGCCCAGCCGGTGGATCGCGTCGGCTTCCAGCGGCAGCGTGGTCGTCTGCTCGATCAGCAGGGCGTAGAGCTTGTCTCCGCCCTTCATCGCGCCCAGCCCGACATCCTCGCGCGTCGCCGCCAGATATTCGTCGCGCAGGAAATCGCGCAGCCGCGCGTGCGCGGCGTAGATATCCTCGGTCTTGGCGCGATAGGCCTTGGTCAGACGGGCCTTGTCGGCGTCCGAGAAATCCCCGGGATACATCTTCGTCGGCCCCAGGAACTGCGAGCCTTCGACCGGAATCGCGAGCTGGGTGTCGAGCTGCGAGATCACGTTGCCGATCGTCAGCCTGGTCTCGACGACGCCGGTCTCCATCCCTTCGCGAAACTTGTCGATCGAGCGGTCGGTGATGGCGATGTAGTCGTCGTGGCGGCTGAGATTGTCCTCGTAATTCGCGATCGTCTTGAACGGTGCGGCACCCGTCCCGCTCGCGAAATTGGGGTAGAAGGTGTGGAAGCCGCTGAAGTGGTTCACCGGGCGCACTTCGGTCAGCGCGCGGATTTCGGGCGTGCTGCCCTTCAGCGATTCCTGCTGGTTGTAGAGGAACACGTCGTAGGCGAGCTGGTCGGTCGGGGAGAGCTTCGCCCGGTCGATCTGTTCGAGCAGCGCGACGTTGAGCTGCGTGTCGCGCAGGCTCGCGTAATAGGCAGAGTCGGTCAGGAAATCGCCCAGCCGGTCGGCATTGGTGTCGTCGCCGCGGAATAGGCGGCCGAGCGGATTGAGCTCGAGGCTGCGCGCGTCGGAATCGGCGAACAGCGCGAACAGCCTGTCATGCTCGGTCTGCTGCGTGGCGGCGGGCGCATCGAGATCGACATCGAGGCGCGGCTGCGCGGCGGTCTGTGCGAAAGCGGC
Source organism: Alteriqipengyuania triglochinis (assembly GCF_054655655.1). Classification (NCBI taxonomy): domain Bacteria; kingdom Pseudomonadati; phylum Pseudomonadota; class Alphaproteobacteria; order Sphingomonadales; family Erythrobacteraceae; genus Alteriqipengyuania; species Alteriqipengyuania triglochinis. The sequence goes on along the minus strand of NZ_BAAHNC010000007.1, from coordinate 66,655 downwards.
GCCCGGCACGGCGAGAAGCGCCAGCGCGGCGGTTCCGGTGAGCAGGTTGCGGATGGTCAAGCTGGTGGTCTCCCCTGAATTCGATCAGGCGCGACGTTAGGCGGCCCGCGCCGTTCCGCCAATCGGGTTCTGCGAAGGCCTGCGCTCAGCCGACCAACGGTGCCTCGCTCACTCGATCACCCGCCCGCGCACCATCACGAAACCGACATCCTCGAGCACGCTCACGTCCTCCAGCGGATTGCCGTCCACCGCGATGATATCCGCCGAGTAACCGGGTGCGATCCGCCCAATCTCCCCCTCCATGTCGAGCACCTGAGCGGCTACCGTGGTCGCACTGGCGAAGGCTTCGCGGTCGCTCATGCCCTGTGCGCGCATCAGCGCGAATTCCTCGGCATTGCGGCCGTGCGCGAACACGCCTGCGTCGGTGCCGAAGGCGATCGGCAGGCCCCACTCGTGCGCCTGCCGCATGAAGACCTGCGCCTGGTCGTAGACCGCGCGGATCTTCTCCTCGACCACGGGGGTGTAGATGCCCTTGCCTAGCCCCTCGCTCACGCCCTTGAACGCCATCAGCGTGGGGATCAGGATTGCGCCGTTCTCGCGCATCGCACGCGCCGCTGCCTCGTCCACGAAGGTCGAATGCTCGATCGTGTCGATCCCTGCGCGTGCCGCCGCTTCGATCCCGCGCGCGCCGTGTGCATGCGCCATGACCTTGAGACCGAGCGAGTGGGCAGTGTCGGCGATCGCCGTCATCTCTTCATCGGAGAAATGCGCGCCCAGCCCGCGCCCCTGCTGGCTCAATACGCCGCCGGTCGCGGTGATCTTGATCACGTCGGAGCCGTTCTGGCTGGCGAGGCGCACCTTGGCCGCGCATTCGACCGGGCCGGTGCAGGTAAAGCCGCTATCGAGCAATTCGTTCACGTCGGGCCGGAAGCCGTTGACGTCGCCATGCCCGCCGATGATCGCGAGCGGCGGACCTGCGGCGACGATGCGCGGACCGGGGATCAGCCCCTCTGCCGTGCCGCGGCGCAGGGCGAAGGCCGATTGCGGCCCGCTGCCCGCCTCGCGCACGGTGGTGAAACCGGCGAGCGCGGTCAGCCGCGCATTCTTGGCACCGACCACCACGCCCCATTCGTCGGCCTCGGTCGCGCCTTTCCAGAAGTCCCCGCCCGGATCGCCGGTCAGGTGGACATGCAGGTCGATCAGCCCGGGCAGCACGGTCTTGCCGGTGAGGTCGATCACCTGCGCATCGGCCTTGCCCTGCCGGATGCCCGGCTCGATCGCGGTGATGCGCCCGTCCTCGACGACGATCGTCGCCGGGCCGCTCGGCTCGCTGTCCGCATCGGCGAGCACCGATCCGGCGTGGATGATGGTGGTCTGCGCCGCCGCGGGCGCGGCCAGCAGGGCCATGCCGCCGGCGATCATCGTGAACAGGTTGCGCATCGTCTTTCCCCCTCGTTGCACGCGTGATGCATGCGCCGACGGCCGGGCGCAAGCGGAACCGCCCCGCCGGTTGTCGTCGCCTCGCCAGTCTGTATGACGGCGCGCAATGCGACCGAACGAGAGGACATTCATGACCCGCAGACTTGTTGCCGCCGCCGCCCTGCTTGCCGGTGTTTCGCTGACCGCCACCGCGCAGGCGCGCCCGATGACGCCCGAAGATGTCGCCGGACTGGAAAGCCTCGGCAGCATCGCCGTCTCCCCCGATGGCAGCCGCGTCGCCTACACCGTCTCCAGCCTGCCCGACGTGACGCAGGGCGAGAAGGACGGCAGCACCGACCACCAGCTGATGGTCGCCTACGGCCCCGACAATACCCGCACCTTCCTGCCCGAGGATGTCTCCGTTTCGAGCGTGGCGTTCTCGCCCGACGGGCGGATGATCAGCTTCCTGTGGTCGAAGGAGGACGAAGATCGCGCGGTCTGGGGCATCCCCGTGGACGGCGGCGCACAGGTCAAGCTGGCGGCCGTGGAAGATGCGGGCGTGCGCAGCTACGCTTGGGGCCCCGATGGCCGGACGATCTACCTGCTGGCCTACGCTGCGCCCGACAAGGACCGCAAGGCGGAGGCCAAGGACGGCTTCAAATCGGTCGTCTACGAAGAGGAATCGCGCTTCAACCGCTTGTTCTCGGCGCGCGTCGGCGGGGCGGAGATCGACGCCGAACCGGCCGAGATCGCGATCCCGGGCTATGTCTCCAGCATCGCGGTCACGCCCGACGCCCGCTACGGCGTGATCGAAAGCCAGCCGACCCCGCAGATCGACGACACCTATACTTCCAAGCGCGTCAACATCCTCGACCTTGCCAGCGGCGAGGTGCTGCGCGAGGTCGAAACCCCGGGCAAGCTCGGCGATATCGAGATTTCGCCCGACGGACGCCAGCTCTCGATGGTGGCCGCGATCGACCAGAACGATCCCGCGGCGACCACGCTGCACCTCGTCGATCTGGCGAGCGGCGCCTACCGTGCGCTGAACGAAGGCGCGGCCGAGGCGGTGACCGATACCGAGTGGATGGCCGACGGCAGCCTTGCGGCGATCGTCGATCAGGGGGCGGACACGATCCTGCGCTTCTACAACGCCGACGGCAGCGTGGCGCGCGAGGTCGACCCGGGCGAGCTGATCCTCACCGGGCTCGAGAACGGCGGGAGCGAGCGGATGTTCGTCGAGGCGAACAGCCCGCGCCATCCGGGCGAGCTGTTCGCCTTCGACGGCAACACCTTCGCGCGGTGGACGAAGCTTAATCCCTGGCTTTCCGAAATCGACTTCGGCGAGCAGCGGACCTACACCTACACCGCGCGCGACGGACAGCAGATCGAAGGCGTGCTGATCGAACCGGTCGGCGGCGCACCACGCGGTGGCGCACCGCTGATCATGGATGTGCACGGCGGGCCCGAATCGCATGAATCGAACGGGTGGCTCACCAGCTACAGCAACCCCGGCCAGGTCGCCGCAGGCCAGGGCTATGCCGTGTTCCTGCCCAATTATCGCGGATCGACCGGCTATGGCACCGCCTTCGCCAAGGCGCACCAGAACGACTATGCGGGCAAGGAATTCAACGACATCGTCGATGCCAAGCGGGCGCTGGTGGAGGATGGCATCGCCGATCCAGAGCGCACCGGCATCACCGGCGGCAGCTATGGCGGCTATGCCAGCGCATGGGGCGCGACCGCGCTGAGCGAGGAATATGCCGCTGCCGTGATGTTCGTGGGCATCTCCAACCAGATCAGCAAGTTCGGCACGACCGACATTCCGATGGAAATGTACAATGTCCACGCCCGCAAGTGGCCGTGGCAGGACTGGCAGGGGATGCTCGAAGTCAGCCCCATCTATCACGTCGACAAGGCCGAGACCCCGATCCTGATCATGCATGGCGAGGAGGACACCCGCGTCTCTCCGACCCAGAGCTACGAGCTGTATCGCAACATCAAGGTGAGGAAGCCCGAGACCCCGGTGCGGCTGGTGCTGTTCCCGGGCGAAGGCCACGGCAACCGGCGCGCGGCCAATCGCTACGACTACAGCCTGCGCATGATGCGCTGGTTCGATACCTACCTGAAGACCGGCGACCGCACCGCAGAGATGCCTGCCCCGCGGCCCGAGCTGGTAATTGAGGACAAGAGCGAGGACTGACGCAGAGCGAAACCGCGTTTCTTTCCGGTTTGGAAAGTTATCTCTTGCCAGGTTGGAAAGTGACGATTAGTTCCTTTCCAATCTGGAAAGGGATGATGCGATGCAACCTGTCTACCTGGCTGTTCTGAGCGCGCTGATCTTCGCTCTGGCATGGCAGACGCTGCGCGACCGCCGCGATTACGAGGTGTTCAAGCAGCTTGCCGATACTAGGAAGCGCCGCAGCTTTTACGCCCGCTGGACGGTCTTCCTCTGGCTGGCCTTCGGCGGCGGCGCGCTGGCTATTCTCGGCGTGATGGGCAGGCTGGATGCGCTTACCCGCTTTCCGGCGGAATTCCGGGCGGACCTGCCGGTGACGGCGCCGCCGGAGGCCGAGACAATGAGCGCCGACACCATGATCGGCTTCGCCGTTGGCGCTGCGATCGCGCTGACGGCATTGTTCTTCCTTTGGCGGATGCGGATCCGCACGCTGCGCCAGCCGGTGATTGGGGATATCGAGCCGATGCTGCCGCGCGAACATGGCGAATACCCCTATACCGCCGCGCTGTCGGTCGCCGCAGGCTTTACCGAAGAGCTGTTCTTCCGCCTCGCGCTGCCATTGCTGGCATTCTACGCGACCGGCAGTGCCATTGCCGCGTTCGCGATCGCTACCGTGCTGTTCGGCGCGATGCACTGGTACCAAGGGGGCAAAAGGCGTGCTGGCGACGATGCTGGTCGGGGCATTCTTCGCCTATCTCTATGTCGACAGCGGATCGCTGGTGAAGCCCATCGTGCTGCATGTGCTGATCGACCTGATGGCGCTCGTCGTGCGCCCCGCCCTATCATCCCGGCTGGCTGCTCGGACCGAAACCGGCGATAGCACTCTTGCAGGAGGATAGTCGCATGGATCGTGACGAAGCGCTGGCGTCGCTCGACGCTGTCAGGAATGCCGATCGCCGCATGGCCGGGCGGATGCGCTGGCCGTTCTATCGCCACGCCATGTTCGGAGTTTCCGAGGCGCTGATCGTGATGGGCATCGGCATTCCCGGAAGCACCGGGATCGCGTTCATCGCGGCCGGCCTCGCGTTGCTGGTTGTGCAATTCTATGGCGACAAGCGGCGGGACGGGATGTTCGTTTCCGGATACAAGGGCACAAACACGCGGCGGCTTACCTTAAGCCTGGTCCTGCTGCTGATGATGGCGGTCGGTGCGTCGCTGATCCTGCGCTGGGATCACGGTACCAATCCACTCGTCGTCGGCCTGGGGGCGTTGGTGGCCATCGTCTGCACGTTCGCCAGCCTGTGGTGGGAGCGGCTCTATCGCGCCGAATTGCTGGGCGGCGGTCTGCGATGAGCGCCCCTGCCATCGATCCCGTCCTGCACCCGCCCGCTCGCCTGCAAATCGCTGCTGCGCTGGAGCGTGTCGACGATATCGAATTCCAGACCTTGCGCGACATTCTCGAAGTCAGCGATTCGGTACTGTCGAAGCACCTGTCGGCGCTCGGCGATGCGGGTTATGTCGAACTTGCGAAGGCCAAGCAGAACGGCCGCCAGCGCACCTGGGTCAAGGCAACGAAGGCGGGGCACAAAGCCTTCATCGACCATATGACGGCTTTGCACGAACTGGTCCGCGCGACCCAGGAGGCTGCGCTCGCTGCGGAGTGACCGCTAGAAGGTGTAGCCCACCCCTGCGCCGACCATCCACTGGTCGGCAGAGCCGCGCTGCGCGACGAAGGGCGAATCCGCCGCATCGCCGATCATCCGCGAATATCCGCCCAGCGCAAAGATCGCGAGACCGCCGTTGGTGAGGTCGCCATCGAGGTCGAAGCCGCCCAGCAGCGTCGCGCCGACCTTGTTGAAGCCGCCGCCCGCATTGTAGACCGGCAGGCCGCTCGCCGCGGACTGCGCGGGCGTGACCGAATAGTAGTATTGGGCGAAATCGTCGTCGCCATGCTCGGCCGAGAGTGCGAGGCTGACCGCTGCTCCGCGGCTGACGGGCGTGAAATAGGTGACGCCCGGGCTGATCGTCATCCCTTCATGCGCGCCCGCCACGTCCCACTTCGCATCCACGTTGAGCGTGATGCTGTCATAGGGGTTGAGCAGGCCCGAATAGCTGACCCCGGCGGTCGGCCCGACCTCGACAGCGGTGTCGAGCTCGCCCGCGGCGGCCACGACCGGATCCTCGATATCGCCGGTGCGGCTGGTGCGCAGGCGGACCGCGGGGCCGAATGTGAACGAGACGTCGCCGTCGCCATCGGGCACGAAGTCCAGCGCGACGCCCGCAGCGCGCGGCTGGATGCCGATCCCGCCGATGCTGCCGCGGACCAGCGGCAGGGGGAACACCTCGTAATCGTCGGACCCGTCGTAATCGGCGGCATAGGCGATGCCGACGCCGACCTGCACCCAGTCGCCATCGAACACGGTGCCTTCCTCCCGGTCATCGGGATAGGCATCGTTCGAATTGTCGCTCTGCGCGAATGCGGGCGTGGTGGTCGCGCACAGCGCGAGGACGGCAAAGGCCGGGGCGATACGACGCATGTGGGTATTCCTCCTGTAGAGTCAGCCGAACGGGTTTTCTTGCGCAACGTTCCTTCAAGGTCGCGCAGAATCGCAATAAGCTTCACATCCAATTGCACCTTTCCGGCCAGCACCCTACGAGCAAGGCATGACAGGGGCACGCGCCGACTTTGCAATCCTTGGCGGGGGCCTCGCCGGAGGGCTGATCGCACTTGCGTTGAGGCGCGCCGATCCCGCGCTGTCGGTCGTGCTGGTCGAGGCGGGCGAGATGCTGGGCGGCAATCACCGCTGGAGCTGGTTCGAAAGCGACCTGCCCGAAGGGGGCGAGGCGCTGCTCGCGCCCTTCCGCAAGCTGCACTGGCCGCTAGGCTACGACGTCCACTTCCCCGATCATTCGCGCCAGCTCGGCAGCGTCTATGTCTCGCTCTCGTCGGTCGATTTCGACGCCGCCTTGCGCCGCGAACTGGCGCAATCGACGATCCGCACAGGGCGCGAGGTCGCTTCGGTCGATGCGCGCGGCGCGACGCTTGCGGACGGCGGGCGGATCGAGGCGCGCTGCGTGATCGATGCGCGCGGACTGATCCCATCCGATGCCTTCGAAGGCGGCTGGCAGGTGTTCATGGGCCGGCACCTGCGCACCGATCGGCCGCACGGGGTCGATCGCCCGATCATCATGGATGCCAAGGTGCGCCAGCACGGGGCCTTCCGCTTCGTCTACACCCTCCCCCTCTCCGCCGACGAGCTGTTCGTCGAGGATACCTATTACCAGGACAGCCCCGTGCTCGACCGTGCAGCGCTTTCCGCCCGGATCGACCGCTATTGCGCGGCGATGGGCTGGCTGGGAGAGCCGCTGGCCTACGAAACCGGCGTGCTACCGGTGGTGACCGGGGGCGACCTCGCACGCTACCAGCGCGAGGTGCGCGTGCCCGGCGTCGCGATGGCGGGCGCGCGGGCGATGATGGCCCATCCGCTGACCAGCTACACCCTGCCCTTCGCGGTCGATACCGCGCTGCTAGTGGCTGAGAACCGCGATCTCCCCGGCGACCAGATGGCCGCACTGCTGGAGACATCCGCCCGCCGCGCGTGGAAGCGCACGGGCTTCTACCGGATGCTGGGCTCGATGCTGTTCGGCGCTGCGAAGCCGGAGGAGCGATATCGCATATTCTCGCGCTTCTACCGCCTTTCTCCTGCGTTGATCGAACGCTTCTATGCCGCCAGATCGACGCGGGCCGACAAGCTCAGGACTTTGACGGGCAAGCCGCCCGTGCCGATACCAAATGCCTTGCGCGCGCTGGCCTCTCACCGCCCGCCGCTCGCATCACACGAAGGAAACCACTCGAATGGCTGAAGGCCGCACAGCATGCGTGATCGGGGCCGGTTTCGGCGGGCTCGCGCTCGCCATCCGCCTCCAGAGCGCCGGAATCGCGACCACCGTGATCGAAGGGCGCGACAAGCCGGGCGGCCGTGCCTATTACTGGGAGCGCGAGGGCTTCACTTTCGACGGCGGCCCCACGGTCGTCACCGATCCGGACTGCCTCAAGGAGCTCTGGGCGCTGACCGGCCACGACATTGCCGAGGATGTCGAGCTGGTCCCGGTCAAGCCGTTCTACCGCCTCAACTGGCCCGACGGGACCAATTTCGACTATTCGAACGACCATGAAGAGCTGTTCGCCGAGATCGCGAAGCTCAACCCGAAGGACGTCGAAGGCTACCAGCGTTTCCTCGAATATTCCGCCGGGGTTTACGAGGAAGGCTACGTCAAGCTGGGCACCGTGCCGTTTCTCGACTTCAAGTCGATGCTGAAAGCCGCGCCCGCGCTGGCCAAGAAGCAGGCCTACCGCAGCGTCTATTCGATGGTCTCCAGCTTCGTCGAGAACGAGAAACTGCGCGAGGCGCTGAGCTTCCACACCCTGCTGGTCGGCGGCAATCCGATGAAGACGTCCAGCATCTACGCGCTGATCCACAAGCTGGAAATGGACGGCGGCGTGTGGTGGACCAAGGGCGGCACCAACCGGCTGATTGCGGGGATGGTGCGCCATTTCGAGCGGATCGGAGGGAAGGTCCGCCTCGGCGATCCGGTCGCCAAGATCGACGTCGACGAGAACCGCGCGAAGAGCGTGACGACGGAAAGCGGCTTCGTGCAGGGCTTCGATGCGGTCGCCAGCAATGCCGACATCATGCATTCCTACCGCGACCTGCTCGGGCGATCGCAGCGCGGGTGGAAGATGGGCCGCAAGCTGGCCCGCAAGAGCTACAGCCCCGGGCTGTTCGTGGTCCATTTCGGCCTCGAAGGCAGCTGGCCGGGCATCGCGCACCACATGATTTTGTTCGGCCCGCGCTACAAGGGCCTGCTCGACGACATCTACACGCACGGCGTGCTGCCCGAAGATTTCTCGATCTATCTCCACCACCCGAGCAAGAGCGATCCGAGCATGGCACCGCCGGGGATGAGCACGTTCTACGCGCTGGTCCCTGTCGCCCATCAGGGCAAGCTGCCGGTCGACTGGGACGAGATCGGGCCCTTGCTGGAGAAACGCATCCTCGACGAGGTGGGCAAGCGGCTGGTGCCGGACATCCACGAGCGGATCGTGACCAAATTCCACTACGCGCCGAGCGACTTTTCGGCCGATCTCAATGCCCACCTCGGCAGCGCCTTCAGTCTCGAGCCGGTGCTGACGCAGAGCGCCTACTTCCGCGGCCACAACCGCGACGATGTGATCAAGAACTTCTACCTCGTCGGCGCAGGCACCCATCCGGGTGCGGGCATTCCCGGCGTTGTCGGCAGCGCGAAGGCAACCGCCGGGCTGATGATAGAGGATTTGCTCAAATGATGATGCTCGCCGCCCTGCTGCTTGCCGGAGTGACTGCTCCCGGGCCAGATGTTTCGCCACTGGCCGAGGCTGATCACGTTCACGAATGGACGGAAGCCTATGCCGATGACGTAGGCACCCTTTGGGTAGATTCCACGTGGCACGTTTCGCAGGCGGTCGATGGCATCGAACTGCCGCTGTTTCTGATGCGCATGGAAATGACCCCCGATGGCATGACGACGACTGTCGTCGCCGATATGGCGATGGCGGTGGATTGCGAGCGGGACCGAATGGGGATCGCCGGAATGTGGACTGAGGCTCCGGAAGCAGGCACCCCTGGTACGGTATGGGCGGACGAGATCGATATGAACTTCGTCGAGAAACCGCTCGGCGATGACGATATCGCGATCTTCCAATTCGTCTGCGGATCGACATGGCAGGCTTGAACCGCCTCGCCATCTATTGCGGCGCCGCGACGCCGCCCGACCCGCGCTATATCGAGCTGGCGCGGGACGTCGGTTCCGAGTTGGCCCGGCGCGGCATCGGTGTCGTCTATGGCGGCGGACGGCTCGGCCTGATGGGTGCGCTTGCGCAAGGTGCGCTGGCCAAAGGGGGCGAGGTGATCGGGGTTATCCCCCATGCGATGGTGGAGCGTGAATTCGCCAATCACGACTGCACGCAGCTGATCACGGTCGATTCGATGCACGAACGCAAGGCCCGCTTCACCGATCTGGCGGACGGCTTTATCACTCTGCCCGGCGGCATGGGCACGATGGACGAACTGTTCGAAGCGCTCAGCTGGGCGCAGATCGGCTATCACGACAATCCTGTCGGCCTGCTCAACGCTTTCGGTTTTTACGATGATCTTGTGCAATTCGTAAACCGGATGGCAGATACGGGTTTCGTCCGCGCGGTGCATCGCGATATTCTTCAGGTTGCGGGCCGCTTGCCGGAACTGCTCGACAAGCTCGCCTCTTATACTCCTAATACCCCGATCTATCGCATGAGTGCCGACCAGTTGTGACCCAGCCCCGCCCGCTTGTCCCCTCGCGCTTCGTGCGTCCGTCCGTCCCCCGCCCCGGTGGCGGGCGCGAACGCTCGGGTCTCGTACGCCAGTCCTACGAGGCGATCGCGCAAGGATCGCGCAGCTTCGCCTTCGCCTCGAAGCTGTTCGACAGGCCGACGCGCGAACGCGTGTGGATGCTCTACGCCTGGTGCCGCCGGTGCGACGATCTGGCGGATGCGCAGGACAAGGGCGGCGGGCTGGGCGATCAGGCGGGGATCGAGGACCGGCTGCAGGCGATCAAGGTGCTGACCCGCCGCGCGCTGGAAGGCGGCGCGACCGCCGATCCCGCGTTCGACGCGCTCGGCCAGGTCGCTGGCGAGGCGGGCATCACGCTCGACATGGCGAACGAGGTCATCGCCGGCTTCGCGATGGACGCCAACGGCTTCAGCCCGGCGAGCGAGAAGGAGTTGATGCGCTATTGCTACCACGTGGCGGGCGCGGTCGGCGTGCTGATGGCGCGGGTGATGTTCGCGCCCAACGACAGCTTCATCTACGACCGGGCGTGCGACCTTGGCCTCGCCTTCCAGCTCGCCAATGTCGCGCGCGACGTGATCGAGGATGCGCAGGCGGGGCGCTGCTACCTGCCCGACGAATGGCTCGCGCGAGCGGGGCTCGACTGCGACACCTACGCCGCGCCGGAAAATCGCTTCGCGCTCGCGGGCGTCGTCGCCCGGCTGGTCGACCGGATGGAGCTGTACGAGGATGCCGCGCGGCTGGGCGCGAAGCACCTGCGGTTCCGCCAGCGCTGGGCGGTGCTGTCCGCCATGCGCATCTACGGCGCGATCGGGCGCAAGGTGCGCGAGCGGGGCCAGCTGGCGTGGGACCGGCGGGTCTATGTGCCGTCGTACCAGAAGCTGTGGCACGTGATCGCCGCCTTCGGCGAGGCGGTGACGAAACATGCGCCCGAACCGCGCGAATGGCCGCCCTACACCCGCGAAGACCTGCGCCCCATCGCGGGGTGGTAGACCTGCGCGCCGCTTGGCGGTAGCGCTGCGGCCATGATCCAGAAGCTCCTGATCGCCAATCGCGGCGAAATCGCCTGCCGCATCATCCGCACCGCACGCTCGATGGGTATCGCCACCGTGGCGGTCTATTCCGATGCCGATGCCGGCGCGCTGCACGTGCGCTCCGCCGACGAGGCGGTGCATATCGGGCCCTCGCCTGCCGCCGAAAGCTACCTCGTAGGCGAGAAGATCATCGCCGCCGCCAAGCAGACGGGCGCGGAGGCGATCCACCCCGGCTACGGCTTCCTGTCCGAGAACGCCAATTTCGCGCAGGCCGTGAAGGACGCAGGGCTCATCTGGGTCGGCGCGCCGCCCTCCTCGATCCGCGCCATGGGGCTGAAGGATGCCGCCAAGAAGCTGATGCGCGAGGCGGGCGTGCCTGTGACTCCCGGCTACGACGGCGACGACCAGTCACCTGAGCGCCTGAAATCCGAAGCAGATGCGATTGGCTACCCCGTCCTCATCAAGGCGGTCGCGGGCGGCGGCGGCAAGGGGATGCGCAAGGTGGATGCTGAGGAGGATTTTCTCTCCGCGCTCGAATCCTGCCGCCGCGAGGCCAAGGCCAGCTTCGGCAATGACGACGTGATCCTCGAAAAATGGATCACCTCGCCCCGCCACATCGAGGTGCAGGTGTTCGGCGACAGCCACGGCAATGTCGTCCACCTGTTCGAACGCGACTGTTCCTTGCAGCGCCGCCACCAGAAGGTGATCGAGGAAGCGCCTGCGCCGGGCATGGACGAGGCGACGCGCGAAGACATCTGCTCCGCCGCCGTACGTGCGGCCAAGGCGGTCGATTACGAGGGCGCGGGCACGATCGAATTCATCGCCGACGCTTCGGAAGGCCTGCGCGCCGACCGCATCTTCTTCATGGAGATGAACACCCGCCTGCAGGTCGAGCATCCGGTGACCGAGGAGATCACCGGGGTCGATCTGGTCGAATGGCAGCTGCGCGTCGCGGCGGGCGAGCCGATCCCGAAGAAGCAGGACGAGCTGAGCATCGCCGGCTGGGCGATCGAGGCGCGGCTGTATGCCGAGGACCCCTCGAAGGGGTTCTTGCCGTCGACCGGCCCGCTCCACCATCTCGACCTCGGCCACGAGGGGCGGATCGAAACCGGCGTCGAAGAGGGCGACGAGATCAGCCCGCATTACGACCCGATGGTCGCCAAGCTGGTGGCATGGGGCGAGACGCGCGACGATGCGATCGACCAGCTGATCGAAATGACCGACGGGGTCGAGATCTGGCCGGTCCGCACCAACGCCGCCTTCCTCGGCAATGCGCTGGGCGAGGACGATTTCGCCGACGCGCAGCTCGACACCGGCTTTATCGAGGCGAAGGGCGATGCCCTGCTCGCCGATCCGGAGCCCAATGCCGCGATCCGCGCGGCGGCTGCCGATATTGCGCTGCTCGCTGCGGGCGTGACCGAGCAGCCGATGGCGGGCTTCCGCCTCAACCGGCCGATGCGGCTGACCGTAGCGCTGGGCCAGGGCGGTGAATTCACCACCGTCGATCCGGCCGAGGCCGCGCCCTTCGAACCCCTCCCCGGTTTTGCCGACGATGCGCGCGTCGTCGTTTTCGCCGACGGTCAGGCGCACGAGTTCGATCTCGCCGCGCGCGGCGGCGGGGCGCTGGCTGCCAGCGATGGCGCGATCCTCGCCCCGATGCCGGGCAAGGTCATCGCGGTCGATGTGGCGGACGGCGACAGCGTTACCGCAGGCCAGCGGTTGATGGTGCTCGAAGCGATGAAGATGGAGCATGCGCTCACCGCGCCGTTCGATGGCACCGTGACGCAGCTTGCCGCCAGCGAAGGCGGTCAGGTGCAGGTCGAGGCGGTGCTGTGCGTGGTGGAGCCTGCGGAATAGAACCCACCCCCAACCCCTCCCGCATGCAGGAGGGGAGCGAGACTTGCGAGCTTGCTCGCTAGTCGCAGCGGGGTGGGCTCACCCTTAGCTCAAGCCTCGTGCACCGGCGGGCCGAACAGCTTGCCCCGCTCCGCAAACAGCACCAGGCCGATGCAGATGAGCGCACCACAGAACAGCGCGGTCGCGAGCGGGACTGCGGTGCCGTTGTAGGCATAGCCGATGCTCGCGCCGATCACTGCCGCGGTGGTCATGCGCACGAAGGTCTGCACGCTGGCCGCCGCGCCCGCCGTCTCGCGGAAGGGCTGCATTGCGATCGAGCCGAAATTGGCGCCGATAAAGCCCAGCAGCATCATGTTCGCCGCCATCAGCGGGACGAAGGTCCACAGCGTTTCCTCGGTCATGGTCGCGAAGAACAGCTGCATCGCGGCGACGAGCAGGAACAGGAACAGGCCCGTGTGGCTCACCCGGCGCGCGCCGAAACGCTCGACGATGCGCGAGTTGGTCCAGCTCGCGATCGCCATCGCGCCCGCACAGCTCGCGAAGATCAGCGGGAACCACGGGCCCGCGCCGAAAGCCTCGCCCACCAGCTGCTGCGCCGAGTTGATGAAGCCGAACAGCGCCCCGAAGATCACCGCGCTGCCCAGCGTGTAGCCGAGCGCCTGCCGCATGGTCAGCGTGGCGCGCATGTTGCGGGCGATCACGCGTGGCTGGATCGGCTGCTTGTCTTCGGGGTGCAGCGTTTCAGGCAGGTTGCGCCATGCCCATGCGCCCATGCACACCCCGGCCAGTGCCGTGAACACGAAGATCCAGCGCCAGTCGCCCATCAGCATCAGAACACCTTGCCCTATGCTTGGCGCAATCGCCGGCACCATCAGGAAGATGACGAAGATCAGGCTCATCATCCGGGCCATCTTGTCGCCACCCACCCGGTCGCGGATGATCGCGGGCGGCAGCGCGACGATGCCCGCCGCGCCGAAGCCTTGCAGGAAGCGCAGGACGAGCAGCGATTCGAAGCTCCAGGCGAGCGCGCACAGGATCGAGAATGCGATGTAGAGCGCCAGCGCGGTGAACAGCACCGGGCGCCGTCCGTAGCGATCGGCGAGCGAACCGGGCACGAGCGCGCCGATCCCCGCTGCGAGCAGATATGCGCCGACAACGAACTGACGGGAATTGCCCGTCGCGCCGAGATCGGCAGCGAGGTTGTCCAGCGCCGGGAGAACCGCATCGATGCCCAGCGCGTTGAGCGCCATCAGCAGCGCCATCATGCCGATCAGCTGGCGTTCCCCGATCGGCCTGCCCGAGGGAGGCAGGGGAAAGGGCGAACGCGCAGCGCGCGGCGCTTCGGGCTGTTCGTCGGCCCCGCCGGGTGTCTCGCCCGGCCCATATTCGTTATTTCGCATTTGCACAAAACCGCAAATGGCCTCGGCGGTTCCGATTGGCAACCTGTGTGCTATCGAAGACCTGCGATGAGCGATGCCGAAACAGCGTTGGACGATGGCGGGAATGCGCCCGCGCAGCGCAAGATCATCCATGTCGACATGGATGCCTTCTTCGCCAGCGTCGAACAGCGCGACAACCCGGAGCTGCGCGGCAAGCCGGTCGCGGTCGGCGGGGCGAGCGGGCGCGGCGTGGTGGCCGCCGCCAGCTACGAGGCGCGCAAGTTCGGCGTGAAATCCGCCATGCCATCGGTCACCGCCAAGCGCCTGTGCCCGGACCTGATCTTCGTGAAGAGCCGCTTCGATGCCTACCGCGAGGCGTCAGACCAGATCCGCGCGATCTTTCGTCACCACACCGACCTCGTCGAACCGCTCAGCCTCGACGAGGCCTATCTGGACGTCACGGTCAACAAGCTCGGCATCGCCTCGGCGACGCAGGTCGCGCAGATGATCCGGCAGGAAATCCGCGCCAAGACGCGGCTGACCGCCAGCGCGGGGGTGAGCTACAACAAATTCCTTGCCAAGCTGGCGAGCGACCAGAACAAGCCCGACGGGATGTGCGTGATCCGCCCCGGCGAAGGCGCGGCCTTCGTCCAGACGCTGCCGATCCGCCGCTTCCACGGCGTGGGGCCGCGCGGCGAGGAGAAGATGGCGCGGCTCGGCATCGCGACCGGCGCCGATCTTGCCACGAAGGACCGCGCGTGGCTCACCCAGCATTTCGGCAGTTTCGGCGACTATCTCTACCGCGCTGCGCGCGGGATCGACCACCGGCCCGTGCGCGTGAACCGTATCCGCAAGTCGGTCGGCGGTGAACGGACCTTCTCGGTCGATCGGCACGAAGCGGAGGAGCTGCGCACCACGCTGGCCGAAATCGTCGAGATCGTGTGGGACCGGATCGAACGCTCGCAGGCGCGCGGGCGGACCGTGACGCTCAAGCTGAAATACAACGATTTCCGCCAGATCACGCGGGCGCGGTCGCTGCTGCGCAATGTTGAGGGGAAGGCGGAGTTCGCGCAGCTCGCGGGCGAAATCCTCGAAGACCTGATGCCCCTGCCCCGCCCCATTCGGCTAATGGGGCTGACGCTCTCCAATCTGGACCGGGACGATGCCCAGGACGAGGAGGAAGCACGGCGGCGCGACGGGAAAAACGGCCAATTGGCGCTGTTCTAGGCGCGGTCGCTCCGGCGCAGAACGTCCAGCCGGCGGCGAGTCAGCGCGCTGATCGGCCCGGGCACCTCGTCCATTGCGAAGAACTGCGCGGCCACCACCTCGCGCCCGTCGGGCACGGGCTCGGCATCAAGCCGCGCGGTGAAGACGTGCGCCCGCTGCGGCGCGCCCGAAACGGTCTCGTCGAAGGTTTCGAGCAGCTCCAGCCCGTCCAGCCGCACACCCAGTTCCTCGTGCATCTCGCGCCGGGCCGTCTCTTCGGGCGCTTCGCGGGCGGACATGCCGCCGCCGGGCAGCGTCCAGCCGGAGGGGCCGTAGCTATGACGGATGAACAGCACTCGCCCGCCGCGATCGCGCAGCAGAACCGTGACCGAATAGAGCTGCGGCTTCGCAATCCGGCGCCAGTGGTGACGCAGTCGGTTCGCGATCCGCAGGGCGAACCGTTCGACCGGTTTGGGGAGCAGATGCCTCATGAAGACGAACGATAAAGCAAAGGGCCGACCCGACACAATGCGGATCGGCCCTTCGGCTTTTCAGTTTGCGCGACTTAGCCGAGCGTGGACTTGAGGAACCACGCGCGTTCCTCGGCCATGTCGGTCCAGTCGTCCAGCAGGCCGTCGGTGGCATTGTCGCCGGCCTTTTCGGCCAGCGGCTTCATGCCCTTCAGGCGCTTGACCATCGCGACATTGTCGGCGTGCAGTTCGCTCACCATCGCGTCGGGTTCGAGATCGGTCGAATCCTGGTCCTTCACCTGGGTCGCACGGGCGACCGAACCGATCGAGGTCAGCGTAACATCGCCCAGCTTGCGGACGCGCTCGCCGATCGCGTCGATCTGATCGCGAATTTCGATCGCCTGCTCGTCGAACAGCAGGTG
Organism: Alteriqipengyuania triglochinis; assembly: GCF_054655655.1. Classification (NCBI taxonomy): domain Bacteria; kingdom Pseudomonadati; phylum Pseudomonadota; class Alphaproteobacteria; order Sphingomonadales; family Erythrobacteraceae; genus Alteriqipengyuania; species Alteriqipengyuania triglochinis. The sequence continues at coordinate 50,327 of NZ_BAAHNC010000007.1, read as the reverse complement.
CAGGTCGCGAAAGCGCGGGCCCTTCACGTGCCAGTGGAAGTTCTTGGTCTTGAAGTAGAGCGCAAGGTGATCGGCCAGCAGGCCGTTAAGTTCCTGCACCAGTTCGGTTTTCGAATTATCACCGGCTTCGGCCATGATCGGTTCTCCTATTTTCATCATTTGGCTTTGAGGATGTTTCACTTCACCAACGCCGCAACCCGGCCCGGTATCCGAGCGAAGCTTCGATCACTGTGATTGACAGGTTTCGCGGTCAGAGGATGCCGCGTGCGCCCAGCCCCAGCCCCATGCCCGCAATCAGGACGATCGCCCCCATTGCGAGGCGGAAGGGGCGCAGCGGCAGCGCGTCCAGCTCGTCCCCCAGCGCCCAGCCGCCGGCCAGCGCGAATGCCGCGCCCAGAGCGCCGCCTGCAGCGACGAGCGCGGGCAAGGTGGTCGCCGCAGCCAGTGCGAACAGCAGGAACCGCGCGGCATCGCCCCACTGGCGCAGCAGCAGGACGACGAACGCCGCGAAGGGCGAATGCGTGGGCTCCTTCGGGCGCTTCTCGCGCGTGGGCCAGGACAACTCGAAGGCGGCGACCACCAGCGCGATGGCGACCAGCATGTGGCGCGCCGCAGCGGGCATGATCTGAGCGATCATATCGCCCAGCATGGCCATCAGTCCGGCGGTGAAGATGGCGGAGAGGATCGCGGCGAACAGGATCGGCGCGCCAAGCGGCCGGGATAGCCGCGCGACGAGCAGCTGGTCGCGCGCGCCGATGGTCAGCAGCAGGGCTGCCGCAAAGCCGAAAAGGAAAGACGCCATGGCCCGCGCCGCCGGTTCAGGCGGCGTCCCCCACCCGGCCCGTCTCGGGTGCGATGAGCACCTTGTTGCGGCCCGTCTTCTTCGCCTCGTACAGCGCATTGTCCGCGCGGCGCAGCGTCTCCTCGCTCGTCTCGCCATTCAGCGAGACGCCGGCGGAGAAGGTGATTGCGCCCATCGGCTCGTCGGTTTCGCGCAGCTTCAGGTTGCGCTCCGACAGGGCGTCCTTGGCGAGGCTCACCTTGTCGGCCAGCCGCTTGGGATCGGCCACTTCAGCGATGACGAGGAACTCCTCCCCGCCCCAGCGCGCCACCGGCCACGGGGCCAGCGATTCGGTCAGCGCCTCGGCCACCAGCCGCAGCGCGCGGTCGCCGACCGCGTGGCCATAGGTATCGTTGATCGCCTTGAAGTGATCGATATCGATCATCGCGGCGCTGTAGCGGACCTTGCGAATCTCCAGATCCTGGATCGTGGAGCGGGTCGCCCGGCGGTTCGGGATCCCGGTCAGCTCGTCCACCAGCGCCTTGTTGCGCGCCTCTTCGAGATCGCGCTGCAGCCGGTCGATCTGGCTCGATGCGGTCGAAAGCTCGCGCTCGGCCTCCGCTGCGCGCGCGACGATCCGGCGGATCGAATCCTTCAGGTCCTGCCCTTCGGCCCCGTCCCTGATCGCCTGGCTTTCCTCGGCAATGTCGCGCCCTGCACCATCGGCTTGGCGCTTGGCATCACGCGCCAGCTCTCCAGCGGCGGAAAGGAACAGCTCGACCGCTTCGTCGCGCGCGGCAATCCGCTCTTCGGGATCGTCGGAGGCAGAGGCGTGCTTGCCCATGAACTCGATGATCGTCTCCTGCTTAAGGCGCAGGCCGTTCTCGATATAGGTGTCGGTCTCCTCCACGATCACCTTGCTCGACCGGGTGAGGTAGAGGTAGCCGAAGCGATAATTGAGCGGCGTGGGATCGAGCAGATTGCCCGAAAGGAACGTGAGGACGTCGCGCCCGATGCTAGCCTGTTTCATCACCCCAACCACTTGTTGTTCGCTGGGCGCGGCATCCTGCCCGCCCGCAAGAGCTCTCTTACCCGCCGGGAGTGAATTTTTAGCGAAGACGAAACCGGAATCCCAACCGGGACGGGGTGAAAAAGGGGGGGATATTCCAAACCGTTAGGCGGACCGGCGGGCCACCGGCGCACGCCATCACCGATGGGCGGGCCGCGCCGCTTCCTGCCGGGTCCCATAGGGCAGGTCGAGGACGGTCTGGGCCCCGGTGCGGGTATCGTCGACCGTCAGCCGCAAGCCCTGCGCCCCGGTCTCGAACTCGATCGTCGCATCGCTCGTGACGATCAGCCCATGATCGGCGCTGCCGGCATCGGCGCAGAAGGCCCCGGCGAAGCTTTCGCACGCCGGTGGCCCCGCCGGTGCGGCGACGGCGAGTATCGCCATCGCCGCGAGGCGCGCTTCAGTTCTCATCGCGCTCGTCCCGCGTCTCCCCGCCGCTCTGGACGATGGAGTACCCTCCCCCGCCCTCGCTCGGGCCCGAATAGGCGATGCTGAAGGCGTTGTTGTCGCCGCTCTGGCTGATGGTGACGTCGTAGCCTTCGCCGCTCTGGGTCACATCCACCGAATTGCCGCTGCCATCCTGCGAAATCGTCGCGCCCAGCTGGCTGCCGTTCTGCGTGAAGGCGATCTGGTTTTCGTCCCCCTGCTGCTGGAACTCGCCCTGCAGCCCCCCCGAACCCTGCGCGATCTGGGCGATGCGGGTCTTGTTGCGCGCGCCCGACATCTGGACGTTGGCAGTGACCTCGTTGCCATCGCCGGACTGCTTGATCTCGCCATCGTTCTCCTTCCCCGACTGCGTGAGCGAGGCGCTGCGCACCGTACCGCGCCCCGACTGCTCGATCCGCGCCTTGTTCTGCACGTCCGAGCTCTGGTCGATATCGGCCTCGACCGTGCCATTGGCGGGGGCCGCGTTGATCTGCTTGATCGTGGCGGTGTTGTTGGGCGAGATCTGGTCGATCGCGGCGATCGTCCCGCCGCTTTGCTGCTCGATCCGCGCGAGGTTGTTGTCCGTCCCGCTGCCGGTCTTCACCGACGCCTCGGCCGCCGGACCCGATCCGGTCTGCGCGATACGGCCCTCGTTCGCGTTGCCGTTCTGGTCGATCTGCGCCTTGAGCGAGGGGCCGTCTTGTTCGACCTTCGCCTTTCCCCGCATCCCCGGCTGGGTGATCGTGGCATTGCTGCCGGTACCGCCGCTGGCACGGCTCTGCTTGGCCTCGGCACTGTTGGCGCTGCCGCCTTGGTCGATATCGACCGTGTCCGTGCCCGACCTGGCATCGATGACCTGTTCGACCAGCGCCTCGTTCTCGTCGGTGCCGTCGGTCGACTGGTCGATCCCGGCAACACTGCCGCCGCCCTGGCCGCTCTGCCGGATCGCCGCCGAATGCGTTTTGCCGGTCTGGTCGATATCGGCCTCGTTGCCGCCGCCGGCGCCGGTCTGTTCGATGGTGCCCTCCAGGCTGCGGGACGCCCCGCCCTCCTGGTCGATCTGCGCCTTGTTGGCGGGCGAGCCCTTCTGGACCACCACCGCCTTTCCGTCGCGGCCATTCTGGTTGACGGAGCTGACATTGCCCTGTCCGCCATCCTGCACGATGCGGACCTGCGAGTTGGTGCCCGTCTGGCTGACGCCCGCTTCCTGCCTGCCCGCGTCGGAGCGCTGCGTGACCCGGGTATCGTTCTTCGCGCCGTCGATATCCGCGTCGGCACCATTGCCCCGGCCGCTGCCCGCCTGGACGATCTTGCTGCGGCTGCCGGGTCCGTTCTTGATCGCGATCGACGCCTTGGCCCCGGCCTGGGTCTGCAGCACGAGCCCGGTGCTGTTGGTGCCCTGCGACAGCGTGACATCGGCTTGGGTCGCGACCGCCCGCTGGATGATCTCGCTGCGGTGATCCTTCCCGGCGAGCGTATGGGTCTGCTCGGCCCCCGTGCTGCCCCCGTCGAGGTTGGCCCGCTGGATGCCGAGCGAGAGGTTGCCGTCACCCTGCTGGTTGATCGCGACCACGCCCTTGTCGCCGCGCTGGTCGATATAGGCGGTGCTGTTGGTCGCAAGCGCGCTGTCGTTGCCCAGCGCGATCGTGGCCGAGGCGCCGCTGGCCCCGTCGCCGGTATCGTCGGCCTGGCGAATGGCGGCGGCGTTGCCGGTGCCCGACAGGTTGATCCGCGCGGTCGACCCGCGCCCCTTCTGGTAGATGCCGCTCGCGGGATCGGGATCGATCCGCTCGCCGGTGAAGGCATCCATCGCCGGCACCTCTTCGAGCGCGCCGGTCTCGTCCGACTTGCGCGCGATCTGGGCGGTGCTGGTCTTGCGCGTCACCTCCCCGTCCTGGCGTACCGCCGGATCCCCATCTGCAGTCGTGCCCGCGCCCGCGTCCCCACCGTCGGACCGGTTCTGCTCGGCCGAGCCGGGCTGGCCACAAGCCGCAAGGCTCAAGGCCAGGGCGTAGGCGCCCGTCTGGCTGGCGAATTGTGCTGAAAGTTTCATGTCGTCTTCTCCTGTGCTGGATCGAACCTCCCGCGCGGGGTGCTAACCCGCGTTTTCCGTCTCTTCGGCGTTCTCCGCCTCGCGCTTCCCGCGATCCTCGTTCTCACCGCCATCGTTGGCGAACAGCTGCGCGTTGAGCGGCTGGCCGACCTGATCCTCCCAGAAATCGAGGCAGAAGCGTTCGAACCGTTGGCCGAGGGCGAGATGCGCGCGCTCCTCGTCCCAGCCCTGCTTGCGGCCGAACAGGTCCTCGACGCGGTCATATTTCTCGAGCCGTTCGCGGCACTTGCCGGCCTGTTCGCGGGCCAGTGCCACGACATCCGCCGGGCCCACGATGCCGGCGAAGTAGAGCCGCAGCAGGCCCGGATCGTTCATCGGTTCGCGCAGCCATGTCCTGAGCGCCGCTTCGCCCGCGGGTGTCACGATGAAGGAATGGCGCGGGCGGCCGACGCGGCGCTCCTCCTCTTCGTAGAGCAGGCCCGCCGCCGCCAGCCGCGCCATCTCGGCGTAGAAGGGATCGCGATCACGGTCGGCATAGGCATGCTTGTCGTGCCGCCGGACGGTGACGACGAGGTAGGCTAGCAGCACGAAGATGCAGGCGATGATGAGGATGATGATGAGCATGGCGCCTATTCCCCCTGTGAATCGGATTCGTCTGAATCGGACCGGTTTTGATCGGACTGGGCGTCGAGCGAGTGCTCCGTCGCGATGTCGTTCCAGAAATCGAGGCAAGCGCGCTCGAACCGGATGCCGAGGCGGCTGGCGGCCAGCGCGTATCGCCACTCGGGCCGGTTGATCAGCAGCTGTTCGAGCCGCTCGTATTCGGCCTTGCGCGCGAGGTGGATCGGCCGCCTGCTCTTAGCGACCTGACGCGGTTCGTGCCGGTCCACGATCCCGGCATAGTTCGCCATCAGGAAACCGGGATCATTGGTCGGCTCGCGCAGCCAGGCGCGCAGGCCCGCCTCGCCCGCCGGGGTCACCGTATAGGTGTGCTGCTCGTTCCCCTCGTAATTCTTCTGCGAATAGAGCAGCCCGCCTTCGACCAGCTCGTCCGGCTCGGCGTAGAAAGGCTGGCGGTCCTGGTCGAAATAGTTGTTGCTGTCGTGCCGTCGCAGCGCCGCGACGACCAGGCTGGCGAGGATGACCACGATGGCCAGGATGAGGATGATCGTGAGCATGGTGGATTACCTTTCCGTCTCGAGCTGGTCGGCATTGTCGATGGGCTGCGCGGGCGGATTGTCGATCGCGCCGCCGGAATCGGATTCGGGCCTTTCGGGCAGCGCGGCGTCGGCATCGTCGAACAGCGCGGCGACCGCCGCCTTCAGCGTGGGGCGCATCAGCACTCGGTCGCCGAAGACGATCACGACCTGCTTGAGCTCGGGCACGCTGGCGAGCTGCGCGCCGCGCAATTCGGACACGCTCGACTTGTCGGCCTGCACGAACAAAGGCTCGACATAGATGATCGCATTGTCGAGCGGGACGGCGAGCAGCCTGCCGCGCGACACGCGCGAGCCCGATTGCATCCGCAATGTCATCCAGGCCGAAATGCGCGCGTCCTGATCGATCCGCGCCTGCGCCTGCGCCGGGCCGAGAATGGTGACGTCGGGCGCGAAATTGTACGAGGTCAGCTTGCCCAGCCGGTCGCCGTCGCTCCCGCCGACGAGGTAGCCCGACAGGACATTGCGGCTTTCCGGGCTGAACGGCTGGACGATCGCGAATTCCGCGGCGTCGTGCCCGGGGAAGCGGGTCTTGAGCCAGTAGGGTCGCAGATCGACATTGCGCTTCTCGTGCTCGGGCCGGTCGCGTTCGCGCCGCAACGAGATGAAGTCGGCGTCCTGCGGAATGCGCCATGCGCCTTCGCGGGTGTAATAGGCCTCCGGCGCGCGCATGTGATAATCGGCCCAGATCACCGACTGGATCTGGAACTGGTCCTGCGGATAGCGGAAATGCGCCCGGACCTGCGCGCTCGCCTCCTCCACCGGCCGGAAGGCGTGCGGGAAGGCATTGCGCCACGCCTGGAGCACCTTGTCGCTCTTGTCGGTATAATAGAGGACGACGCTGCCGTCATAGGCGTCGACCACCGCCTTCACGCTGCCGCGCACGTAATTCGCGCGCGTCGTGCGGCGTTCGAGCAGGCGAACGAACTCTGCCGGGATCACCCCTGCGTCGTCCTGCTTGCCTTCGAAGACCTGCGAAAAGTCGCTCAGATTGATGCGCTTGGAATAGGGCATCATGTCGCTGACGGTGTAGCAGTCGACGATCCACTTGATCCGCCCGTCCGCCGCGATCGGATAGGGATCGGCATCCACTTCGAGGAACGGGGCGACGCGCTGCACGCGTTCGCGCACGTTGCGATGATAGAGCACCCGGCTGTCGTCGCTGAGCAGCGTGGTCAGCGCGAGGCGGATGTCCCAGAAGCGGATCGCGAAAAGCACGCGGGAAAACAGCCCGTCGATCGCCACGCCGTTGCTGGATTTGTAGTCATGCTTGGCGAAGCTTCGCCCTTCGCGCGGACGGTCGAGCTCGATCGTGTCCGACCGCACGATCGAGAATTCGGGCGAGTTCTCGCCGAAATAGATCTGCGGTTCGCGGACCGACAAAGGCCCGGGGCCCGAACTGGGCACATCGCCGGTAAGGAACAGCGGCAGGCCCGCCGGGCTCGCCTTGGCCACCGAGGCCGAAACGAGCCCGTAGCTATGGGTGTAGATCAGGTGCTCCGACTGCCAGCGGCGCGAATGTTCGGGCAGGTTTTCGGTATCGAGCTCGCGCGCGGCGATCATCACCGGCTCCAGCTCGCCGTCGATCAGATAGCGATCGACGTCGATGTCGGTGAAATCGTAGTAGGCGCGAAAGGCCTGCATTTCGCGGAAATTGATCAGCAGAGTCGCCGGGTCCCACAGGCGCAGCTTTTCCAGAACCTCGCGATCGCCGCGGATCGCTTCGACATCGCCGGTATCCGCAATGCCCGCGGTGCGCCGTTCGACATCGTCGAGCGCGAAGCCGTAGCGGGTGAATTCGAGATGATCCTCGATATAGGGCCGCTCGCGCTCAAGCTCCTGCGGCTCGACGATGATGAGCTGGAACAGGTTGGGATAGAAGCGGATGATCGAGAGCGCGACGAGGATGAGGTAGACCATCACGATCGTCGGGATGATCCAGCCGGGCTTCCGGATGTTGACCTGGAACATGAAGAACCCGGCCACCACTGCTGCGGCGACGAACTTGTAGGCCAGCAGGCTGGCGTTGGAATCGGTAAAGCCCAGCCCGGTCACCACCCCGCGTTCGGAATAGCTGAGCAGGTGCAGTTGCAGCAGCATCCCCCAGCCGAGCAGCGCCATCAGCGCGAAGACCAGCATCGAGATGTGCAGGTTGACCTGGAAGGGCAGCATCGAACGGGGCGCCTGCGGGCGGATGCCGCCGAAAACGTAGCTGGTGATGACGGTCAGGATCAGGGACACCAGCACGCACACGAACAGCCAGTGATTGATCATCACATGCAGCGACAGCTCGAACATGAAATAGCTGAGGTCGCGCCCGAACTGCGGATCGTTGCGGCCCCATTCGACCTTGTTCGACCACAGGATCCAGGTCTGCCAGTGCGGGTAGGTCCGCAGCCCGACCAGCAGCCCGCAGAAAAGCGAGATGGTCAGCACGATCGGCTGGAAATAGGGTTCCGCGGCGCGGCGCCACGCATCGACGCGCCGCTCGTCCGCAGTGATGATGCGATCCACCCGCGCCAGCTTGTGCGCCAGCAGCATGTTGCCCGCGACCATTGCGGCCATGATGATGAAGGGGACCACCCCCATCCAGATCTTGGTCTTCACCACGGTGAGGTACACGTCGAGATACCCGATCTCGTCGAACCACAGCACTTCGGTGTAGAACCGGGCGGACAGGATCACCGTCAGCAGGAAGGCGGCGAGGCCGACGACCCAGTAGAACAGCCGACTGGTGACCCCGCCGATGAGGAAGAAGGTCGCTGCGCGAACCGTGGCGGCAGGATGTATGCTCATGACACGCTCGGCGGCTTGCCGGACAGGGCGGTCTCGACCGCATCGGCCGCCTCACCGATTTTCCGGACGTCCTCGTCCTCGGCCACGGCGCGCGCCACGGCACGCTCGACCAGCGCCATCTGATGCGCGACATGCTCGCTCTGCTCGTCGCTCTCGACCGCGGCCCGCCCGACATCGGCGAGCATTTCCGACAGGCGCAGCATCACCGCCATGTCGGCGGGGCAGGTCCGCCGCAGCGGCGTGACCACCATGTCGAGATAGGATGCGAAGTTGCGGCGCGGCACCGCCACCCGCACGACGCCGTCGCCATCGCGCAGCAGCAGGTTGCCCAGCCGGTGCTTGCACAGCTGGACCAGCACGATCTCCGCCGACCGGATCGATGCGCAGGCGGTCGTCGGATCGTTGATCGCGGTGGAGACCGCGCGCAACGCAATATCGACCAGCTGGGTGAGGCCGAAGGCGACATCGGCCTGCACGCTGCGTTCGCGTCCGAACTGTACGGTCTTGGCAATCCGGGGGCCCAGCTCCCCTTCCGGATCGGGCAGGCGCCCATCGGGATCGCAGGTCCACACCCAGGCGAGCGCGGTGTCCTTCACCGCCTGGTCCCCCAGCATGTAGACATACTGGATGACCAGATCCTGCGCGGCCGCATAGTCCAGCAGAAGCTCGGCATTGATGCGCTGGATGATGCCGGAGGACGTCGTCATGATCGGCACGGCGCGATCGGGAATTTCGGGCAGCCGGGGCTCGGGATCGTCCTTCTCCCGGCGCTCGTAATTCGATCCAAGCGCCTCGACCGTGCGCTCCTCCACGTTGCGCAGGATCTGTTCGATGCGGATCGCGTGGACGATGTGGTGGATGAAGTAGACGAAGGCGGCGACGCTGATCAGCGCGAAGATGAAGGCCAGCGTGACCGCGAATTGCGGCACGACCTGCGTATCCTCGCGGATCGATCGCAGCACCGCGAGGCAGTAGACGAAGGTGAAGATGAACACCGCCAGCGTCAGCTGTGTGGCGCGGTCGCGGATGAACTGGCGCGGCACCCGCGGCGAATATTGCGCCGCGGCCACCTGCAGCGCGACGATCGTCACCGAAAAGGTGATCGTCACGACGGTGAGAGACGTCGACGCAACGGTTTCCACCAAATTGCGCGCGCCCACCGGCCCGCCGGTGCTGAGCAGGCCTCCAAGGCTGGCCGAGGTCGTGAAATTGAGCCGCGCGACGAAGGTCGCCGTCAGGATGCCCGCGAAGATGGCGATCATCGGGAAGATCCAGAACGCCTGGCGAACCGCCATCCTGATCCGCCCGAGCCGCGCCGAATAGTTGACCGGTATCGTCATGACGCCGCCCGCCTGACCTTGAGCGATTGCGGGCGCTGCTTGGGGCCCCTGCTCAGCAGGCCGAGCAGAAAAGAGGACCGGCGCGGGCGTAGGCTCTCCTCATATCCCAGATCGCGCGCGACGGTGGCGACGAAGGCCTGCGTCCGCCGGTCCGCCGGCAGCCATTCGCAGTACCGCCGGTAGGCATCTGCCGGATCGGGCGATTGCCCGGTCATCTCCTTCAAGGCGCAGCAGGTTTCGATGAAACGGTGCACCGACTTCGGGACCGCCCAGTCTTCCCCGCGCACGGCGGCGTCGAACTCCGCCCATGACACCGGGGGGCTCCGGTCGATGTGGTGCACGGGCACGTAGGCGTCGCGCAGATCGCTCACCAGATCGTACATCCCCGCCTTCAGCGCCCGCAGCGCGGGGATCGGGCGCGACCGGCCCGGCCAGCAATAGGTCAGCCCGTCGGCGATCGTGCCCAGCGCGTTCAGCGTATGGGGCAGCCCCCGCTCGCTCGCCTGCGGGCGGTAGAAGTAGACGATGGGATAACGGCTGAGCCCCTGGTGCATCCCGATCAGCCCGTCGTGCAGGCGTTCCAGCCAGTGCTCGAGCCCGGCCGTGTCGCCACTGGCGAGATGGTCCGCCACGCTCGCCATGGGGCCGCCCTTGCCCCCCATGCGGTGATGCAGGTCGGCGACGAGCCGGTCGTAGAGCAGCACGCTGCGATGGACGCTCAGGAAGTAGGTGATCGAGAAGGTCAGGATCACGCTGCCGAGCAGCGCTTCGAGCGCCACGGCGACCGAATACATCATGTTCGACGGGCTGATCTCGACGAAGCCGATCGTCGACAGCGTCACCCAGCTGAGGCGGAAGGCGGCGGAAAGGCTCGGCTGCGATCCGCCACCCGTGATGACGTCACCGAACGACATCCCGCCGTAGAAGATGAGCGCGAAGCCGGTCACGATGCCGCCGATCCAGACCGAGATCATCATCACGATCATCAGCGGCGCGGCCATGCTGAGCATGCGCTGCGCCATCGACGCCGGCAGTAATCGCGCGGTGTAGCGCCAGATCCACCAGAACAGGCGATAGGCCCTGGCTGAAAATATGCTCCGCCCGCTGGCGTCGAGGATGGTCAGCAACGCATCCAGCACGGTCAGTGCAAGGAACAGAATTCCAATCGATGAAAGAAGCATTTCCCAATCGCCCAGATGGCTGTTTGCCGAGCGTTCAAGGGCTATTATTTATTAGTTTATTTCTTATGTATAAATATTAACTACAAGTAGAATGAATTTATAAAGCACGTTTCTTATCACTTATTTCGCCATAAGATGACCTCCGGAAGGGCGGCGGCGGGATACGTCGCAAGCGGCGGCACGGCTGCAGAATCGAGCGCTGGCTGGCGGACCACACGCCCGGTCGACCGCGTCCTCAGACGCCGCAGAAACGCCGTTCGGGCGTTGGGATTTGCGAGCTATCGATGGGGGATGGAGCGGGTGAAGGGAATCGAACCCTCGTCGTCAGCTTGGGAAGCTGCTGCTCTACCATTGAGCTACACCCGCATCGGCACGCGCCATTAGCGCTGTGCGAAACAAATTGCCAGCACAAGCGCTGACTCCCCGTAACCATCCGCGAATGCTTTGCAAGGCGTCAGAAGCGACGCTAAGCCGCGCGGCAAATCAGAATATCACGCTCGCTGCGTCGCGATGCGAGAGATTACGGAGAGAACCCCCATGCGCAATATCGACCATTTCATCGTCGGCGGCCCGGCGAGCAGCTCGGGCCGCACCCACAAGGTCTGGAACCCGTCCACGGGCGAAGTGCAGGCCGAAGTGCCGCTGGGCGATGCCGCGCTGCTCGACCGGGCAGTGGCGAAGGCTAAGGAAGTGCAGCCTGAATGGGCCGCGCTCAATCCGCAGAAGCGGGCCCGCGTGTTCTTCAAGTACAAGGAACTGATCGAGGCCAACATGCAGGACCTCGCCGAGCTGCTTTCGAGCGAGCACGGCAAGGTGGTCGACGACGCCAAGGGCGACGTTCAGCGCGGGCTCGAAGTGATCGAGTATGTCTGCGGCCTGCCGCAATTCGCCAAGGGCGAATACACGCAGGGTGCCGGGCCCGGGATCGACGTCTATTCGATGCGCCAGCCGCTCGGAATCGGCGCGGGCATCACCCCTTTCAACTTCCCGGCGATGATCCCGATGTGGATGTTCGGCATGGCGATCGCGGCGGGCAATGCCTTCATCCTCAAGCCGTCCGAGCGCGATCCGAGCGTGCCCGTCCGCCTCGCCGAACTATTCGTTGAAGCCGGCGCGCCCGAGGGGCTGCTGCAGGTGGTCCATGGCGACAAGGAGATGGTCGACGCCATCCTCGATCATGAAGACATCGCGGGCGTCAGCTTCGTCGGCTCGTCCGACATCGCGCACTACGTCTACAAGCGCGGCGTCGCCGCCGGCAAGCGCGTCCAGGCGATGGGCGGGGCGAAGAACCACGGTGTGGTGATGCCCGATGCCGATCTCGACCAGGTGGTGAACGACCTTTCGGGCGCGGCTTTCGGTTCGGCGGGCGAGCGCTGCATGGCGCTTCCGGTCGTCGTGCCGGTGGGCGAGGACACGGCCGAGCGCCTCAAGGAAAAGCTCATCCCGGCGATCCACGCGCTCAACGTGGGCGTCTCGAACGATCCCGACGCGCATTACGGCCCGGTCGTCACGCCCGAGCACAAGCAGCGGATCGAACAGTGGATCGACACCGCCGAGAAGGAAGGCGCCGAGGTCGTGATCGACGGGCGTGGCTTCAGCCTGCAGGGCCACGGGAAGGGCTTTTTCGTCGGCCCGACGCTGCTCGACCGCGTCACCACTGACATGGAAAGCTACAAGGAAGAGATCTTTGGCCCGGTGCTACAGATCGTGCGGGCAAAGGATTTCGAAGAGGCCGTGCGCCTGCCGAGCGACCACCAGTATGGCAACGGCGTCGCCATCTTCACCCGCAACGGCCACGCCGCGCGCGAATTCGCCTCCAGAGTGAATGTCGGCATGGTCGGCATCAACGTGCCGATCCCGGTACCGGTGAGCTACCACACCTTCGGCGGCTGGAAGCGCTCGGCCTTTGGCGACACCAACCAGTACGGCACCGAAGGCTTCAAGTTCTGGACGAAGGTGAAAACCGTGACCCAGCGCTGGCCCGACGGCACGGCGGATGCGGACAACAAGGACGCGTTCATCATCCCCACGATGGGATAGGACGGAGACGAGCGGGAATGAGCGAGGAGCCTTCTGCGCCCGATGCGGCGCAACTGATCGACGCGGCGCGCACGATCGTCATCAAGGTAGGCTCCTCGCTGCTGGTCGACCGCGACCGGCGCAAGGTGCGCGCCGCGTGGCTGGCCGCGCTGGCGGAGGATGTCGCCGCGCTGCGCGAAATCGGCAAGCGGGTGATCTTGGTCTCTTCGGGCGCGGTCGCACTCGGCTGGCATCACATGGGGATCGAACGGCCCGCATCGCTCGAGAGCAAGCAGGCGGTCGCAGCGATCGGCCAGGGCCTGCTGATGAACGCCTGGCGCGCGGCCTTCGACCCGCATCACGTCGAGGTCGCGCAGTTGCTGCTGACGCGGGGCGACACCGAATCCGACCGACGGCGAGCCAATGCGCGCGCGACGCTAACCATGCTGCTCGAAATGGGCGCCTTGCCGGTCATCAACGAGAACGACAGCGTCGCCACCGAGGAACTGCAATATGGCGACAACGACCAGCTCTCTGCTCTCGTGGCCGAGCTTGCCGGGGCCGACGCGCTGCTGCTGCTCTCCGATGTCGACGGGCTGTACGATGGCGATCCCGCACAGTCCGATGCGCGCCATATCGGCCATGTCCCGCAAGTGACGCCCGAGATCGAAGCGCTAGCCCGCAAGCCGATCGAAGGGAGTGTCGGCACCGGCGGCATGGCCTCCAAGCTCTCGGCCGCGAAAATCGCGAGCGCCCGCGGCTGCGGCACGATCATCGCCTCGGGCCGTCCGATGCATGCGCTCGCCAGCCTGAAGACCGGCGCAGCGCGCTCGACCGTGATCGGCGTGCCGTCCGAAGGAGCGGAAACCGCCGCCACTCGTTAACCACCCAAAACCACCATACGAAGGTTCGCCATGCGCACGATTTCGCTCTTCGCTACTGCCGCCCTGATCGCCCTTGCGGGCTGCTCGATCTCGCAGACCGGGCAGGACGATGACGCAGCCGAGGGCGATAGTGCCGGCACGCAGCAGCCGGGCACCGCAGGCAGCCCGATCCCGGTCGAGCCGGATGGCGGAATCGGCGATGGCGCGCCTCCTCTCGAAGACATGGTCCTGGGGCAGGAAGAAGGCGAGGTCGAGGAGCCGAGCGCCTTCGCCAAGACCTTCCCCGTGGCAATCCGTGGCAAGTGGCGCGAGACGAGCGGCGCCAAGCCGACCGCAGCACAGTGCGACGGCTACAAGCAGGATAACATGGGCAAGGTGCTGACCGTGCGGGAGGACAGCTATTCCTTCTTCGAGACCGGCGGGCACTTCATCGCGATCTCCGATCGTGCGCCGGGCCACATCCGGGCGGTGTACGATACGACCTATGCGGACGAGCCGACCCGTGACGAGCTGGAATTCCGGGTCGATCCGGTCAAGCGGACGCTCACGGTCGAGAACTTCGACGCGGGCGAAAAGGGCACCACGGTCTATCGCCGTTGCGCGGCGGAATAGCGCGACGCGCCTGAGATTCCGCTTCGCCCCCGCCCGCCGACCGGCGGCGAAACGCCACGGGTGACCGCTTTGGCCGAGCATGCGCGCAGCCATGCCGGTACCGATCGGATCGGCGCAGGATCGATCGAGGGGGAATGGACATGACTTCACTGCGACGGGGCATTGCCCTGCTGCTCGCCCTTATGCTTTCGGCCTGCGCGTTCGCGCAGGAGCAAGCGGCGGCGCCGCCCGCCTCCACCCAACCGGCAGAGAAGCGGATCGCCTTCAGCTTCGACGATGCGCCCCGCGCCCCCGGTGCCTTCCTGACCGAGGACGAGCGGACCAGGCTGCTGATTGCAAACCTCGCGGCGGCGGGCGTCGATCAGGCGGTGTTCTTCGTCAATCCCGGCAGGATCGAGACCCCGCAGGACGCACGGCGGATCGCCGCCTATGTCGACGCGGGCCATGTGATCGCCAACCACAGCGCCACCCATCCGCGCCTCTCGCAAACCGACGTCGACACCTACATCGCCGATATCGACGCGGGCGAGCGCTGGCTGCGCGGGCGGGAAGGCTATCGCCCGTGGTTCCGTTACCCCTTCCTCGATGAAGGGCAGCAGGACAAGGCGAAGCGCGATGCGGTGCGCGCCGCCCTCGCCCAGCGCGGGCTCGCCAATGGTTACGTCACCGTGGATGCGAGCGACTGGTTCTACGAAGGCGCGGCCAAGGCGGCGGCGGTCGACGGCAAGGACATCGACCGCGAGGCGCTGCGCGATCTCTATATCCAGACGCACGTCGAAGCGGCGGAATATTACGACGGGCTCGCGCGGGAGGCCATCGGACGCTCCCCGGTGCACATGATCCTGCTGCACGAGACCGACATCGCCGCGCTGTGGATCGGCGATCTGGTCGCCGCGCTGCGGGCGAAGGGCTGGACCGTCGCTGACGCGGACGACGCCTATGCCGATCCCTTCGCGCACTATGCGAAGACCTACGACACCCCTTCGGCACAGGGCACTCTGACTGAGATGGTCGCGTGGGAGAAGGGCCTGGCCGCCCCCCGCTGGTATCGCGGCAACAATACGCGGCTGGCGCAGGAATGGTTCGACACCCGCGTGCTCGGCCTGCCTGTGAAACAGGCGGACTGACGTCATAGCCGACCTCTGGCGGCTACTCGATCAGATGCCAGCCTGCGGCGGGGAATCGCGGCCCGCGGGCGGCTGAGCGAAGATTTTTGATCAAATCGAACCGTTCGACTATAACCGGCGTTTACGCCTGGTGTGCCGGGCCGCAACGGGGGAAACGAAATGAGGGGGATCGCCACCTGCCTGTTTGCCGGCACCGTACCGCTTGCCGGGTGCGATACCGATCGCCCCGCACCCGCCCCCGAGGCCAGCGCGACCACGGCGCGGAGCGAACAACCCGTCGTGATCGCGCCCGCACCGGAGACCGTTCCCGCTGCTTCGGCGGAGATGACTGTGCCGGAGCCAGACGCAACACCGACATCGCAGCCCACGCTGTTCAACCTGCCCGACGTGCCCGCAAGCGACGTGGCGGAAGATCGCGCGGCGCTCACCGCGATTCCGGCGCGCTTCCTCGGCCAGTGGGACGCGCCCGCGGGGCCATGCTCGCCCGAATCCGACATGTTCCTCACCATTCGCCCCGGCACGATCACGTTCTACGAATCGCTGGGCGAGGTCAGCGCGGTCCGGCGCGGCAATCCGGGGATCGTCGTGCGCCTCGAGATGGAGGGCGAAGGCGAGCGCTGGACGAACGAATATGCGATGCGCCTGGTCAGCAACAGCGAACAGCTGGCGATGCGCGCAACCGCGGGATCGGCCTCCGCGACGACCCGCCGTCGCTGCCCACCCCTTGCCGCTGCGTCCGAAGCGAGCGGCGCCTGATCGACTGCCCCCTTTTATTGGCTCGCCGGTGGGGCTAGGTCGCCCGCATGACCGGACAATTCCAGCTTTCAGACGACCAGCTCGCGATCCAGGACATGGCGCAGCGGTTCACCGCCGACAACATCACGCCCCACGCGGGCAAGTGGGACGAAGATCACCACTTCCCCGTCGACACGATCAAGCAGACCGCCGAGCTCGGCTTCGGCGCGATCTACGTCAGCGAGGAGAGCGGCGGGATCGGCCTCGGCCGGCTCGAAGCGGCGCTGATCATGGAGGCGATGGCCTATGGCTGCCCCACCACCAGCGCGTTCATCTCGATCCACAACATGGCGAGCTGGATGATCGATCGCTTCGGCGGCGAAGGGGTGAAGGAAAAGTACCTTCCCCAGCTGGTGACGATGGAGAAGCTGGCTTCCTATTGCCTCACCGAACCGGGTAGCGGATCGGACGCGGCGGGGCTCAAGACTCAGGCGGTGCGCGATGGCGACCACTACGTGCTCAACGGCACCAAGCAGTTCATCTCCGGCGGCGGGGTGAACGACATCTACGTCACCATGGTCCGCACGGGCGAGCACAAGACCAAGGGCATCACCTGCCTGGTGGTCGACAAGGATACGCCGGGCGTTTCCTTCGGCGCGCCAGAGAAGAAGCTCGGCTGGAATGCCAGCCCGACCGCGCAGGTCATCTTCGAGGATGCGCGCGTACCGGTCGAGAACCGCGTGGGCGACGAAGGCGAAGGCTTCCGTTTCGCGATGATGGGGCTCGACGGCGGGCGGCTGAACATCGGCGCGTGCTCGCTCGGTGGGGCGCAGCGCTGCCTCGACGAGGCGGTGAAGTACACCAAGGAACGCCAGCAGTTCGATCAGCAGATCGCGGACTTCCAGAACACGCAGTTCATGCTCGCCGACATGGCGACCGATTTGGAAGCGGCGCGCGCCCTGCTCTATCTCGCGGCGGCGAAGGTCACCGACAATGCGCCCGACAAGTCGCGCTTCTCCGCGATGGCGAAGCGGCTGGCGACCGATAATGGCAGCAAGGTCGTCAACGACGCGCTGCAGCTGTTCGGCGGCTATGGTTACCTCAAGGATTACCCGATCGAACGCTACTGGCGCGACCTGCGCGTGCACTCGATCCTCGAAGGCACCAACCAGGTGATGCGGATGATCGTGGGGCGGGATCTGCTGCGGCAGTGACCGGCCTTGCCATGACTACCTTCCTCGTCCCCGATTACGACGAGGCGATCGCTTTCTTCCGCGAGGCGCTGGATTTCGCGGTCGAGGAAGACAGCGATCTGGGCGGCGGCAAGCGCTGGGTCGTCGTGGCAGGGGCACGCGGCGGGAAACTGCTGCTCGCTCGCGCCGCAAACGACGAACAGACCGCGGCGATCGGCCATCAGGCAGGGGGGCGCGTCGGCTGGTTCCTCCAGTCGGACGATTTTGCGACCGACCATCGGCGCATGACGCAATGGGGCGTCGAATTCACCGAAGCACAGCGCGAAGAGCCCTATGGCACCGTCGCGGTTTTCAACGATCCGTGGGGCAACCGCTGGGATCTGATCGAACACAAGGACGCAGCATGACCGACCAGCTCAACATCCACGCCCACCAGAACGTGGGCCATATCTCATTGAACCGCCCCAAGGCGATCCATGCGCTGACCACCGAAATGTGCGTCGCGATGGCCGATGCGCTGGGCGAGTGGGCCGACCACGCCGGCATCGCGGCGGTGATGATCGACCACGCTGAGGGACGCGGCTTCTGCGCGGGCGGCGATATTGCGATGCTGCGCAATTCGGCGCTGAACGATGGTGGCAAGACGGGCCGCGAATTCTTCCATGCCGAGTACCAGCTCAACCACCAGCTGTTCACTTACAAGAAGCCGGTGGTCGCCTTCATGGACGGGATCACGATGGGCGGCGGGGTCGGCATCAGCCAGCCCGCGGCCTACCGCGTGGCCACGGAGAACACCAAGTTCGCGATGCCCGAGACCGGGATCGGCCTGTTCCCCGATGTCGGCGGCGGATGGTATCTCAGCCGCCTGCCGGGCCAGACGGGCAAGTTCCTCGCGCTAACCGGCGCGCGGCTCGACGGGGCGGAGTGCCACGCGCTCGGCCTCGCCACGCACTATATCGCTAGCGAGAACCTCGCCCGCGCGAAGGCCGCGATCATCGACGATCCGGCCAATATCCAGGTAATCCTCGACGAGGCATCCGAAACGCCGCCCGAACCGCGCATCCTCGCCAACCGCGAGACTATCGACCGGCTGTTCGCGGGCCGCACGCTGGAGGAGATTCTCGCCGCGCTCGAAGCCGACGATTCCGAGTGGGCCGCGAAGGAACTCAAGACGCTGCGCGCCAAGAGCCCGCAGAGCTGCAAGGTCGCGCTGCGCCAGCTGGCGGACAGCCTGACGCTGGGCAGCTTCGCGGACGAGATGCGGATGGAATACCGCATCGGCAGCCGCGTGCTCGTCAGCCACGATTTTGCCGAGGGTGTGCGTGCCGTGATCGTCGACAAGACCGGCGACCCGCAGTGGAACCCCGCCACGCCCCAAGGCGTAACCGACGAACAGATCGAGGCGATCTTCGCCGCCCTGCCCGAGGGCGAGGAGTGGACGCCGCTCGGCAACTGAACTTGCCGTCGCCCCTGCGAAGGCAGGGGCCCAGATGCGGCCGGCAGGTCGTACAACAGACGTTATCTAGGCTCCTGCCTTCGCAGGAGCGACGAGGAGCAGACATGGCCTACGAAACCATCACCACCGAGACCGACGGCGCGGTCACGACGATCACGCTCAACCGCCCGCAGGCATTGAACGCGCTCTCGTCCGTTGTGCTCGATGAGCTCATCGAGGCCTTCGCCGCCTACCAGAATGACGACAGCCAGCTGTGCGCGATCCTGACCGGGTCGGGCGACAAGGCCTTCGCTGCGGGCGCGGACATCAAGGAGATGTCGGACAAGGACGCGGCGGATTTCTTCCTGCAGGATTTCTTCGCCAAGTGGACCAGCCACATCGTCGAAGCCGTTCGCAAGCCGTGGATCGCGGCGGTCAATGGCTTCGCGCTCGGCGGCGGGTGCGAGCTCGCCATGATGGCGGACTTCATCATCGCGAGCGACAAGGCCAAGTTCGGTCAGCCCGAAATCAAGCTGGGTGTTGCGCCGGGCATGGGCGGATCGCAGCGCCTCACCCGCGCGGTCGGCAAGGCCAAGGCGATGGAAATGTGCCTTACGGGCCGGATGATGGATGCCGAGGAAGCCGAACGCAGCGGCCTCGTCGCGCGTGTCGTGCCGCATGACACGCTGATGGACGAAGCGCGCACCACCGCCGCCACCATCGCCGGGATGCCGCCGATGGCCGCGATGGTAAACAAGGAAATGGTCAACGCCGCCTACGAGACCTTCCTCGGCCAGGGCCTGCTGCACGAGCGCCGCCTGTTCCAGATCCTCACCGCAACCGAGGACAAGGCCGAAGGCATGAAGGCCTTCATCGAGAAGCGCGACGGGCAGTGGAAGGGGCGGTGAGCCTCTAAGCCCTCTCCCCTTGAGGGGAAAGGGTTGGGAGAGGGGCCTGCAAGCCATCGGCCTGGCATCACCCCTCTCCAACTTCGGCTAGCGAGCGGGCTCGCAAGCCTGCGTATCCTCTCCCCGTACGGGGAGAGGGCAATTGGAGAGATGCTATGAAAATCGCCTTTATCGGCCTCGGCAACATGGGCGGCGGGATGGCCGCGAACCTGGTCAAGAACGGCCACGAAGTGCGCGCGTTCGACCTCAGCGAAGACGCACTCGCCAAAGCAAAGTCGAACGGCTGCGAGACCTTCACCGATGCCAAGCAAGCCGTGCAGGACGTCGATGCCGTGGTCTCGATGCTGCCCAATGGCGGGATCGTGAAGTCGGTCTATTCCGACGCCGTGATCGGCCACGCGCCCGAAGGCGCGGCGCTGCTCGACTGCTCGACCATCGACGTCGCCACCGCCAAGGAAGTGACCGAAATGGCCACCGCCAAAGGCTACAAGATGGTCGACGCGCCCGTCAGCGGCGGGATCGCGGCGGCGGATGGCGGCACGCTGACCTTCATGGTCGGCGGCACCGAAGACGCCTTCGCAGCGGCCAAGCCGATCCTCGAAGGCATGGGCAAGGCCGTGATCCATGCGGGTGACGCGGGCGCGGGGCAGACTGCCAAGATCTGCAACAACATGCTGCTCGCAATCTCCATGATCGGCGTTTCCGAGGCGATGCAGATGGCGCAGAAACTCGGCCTCGATCCGCAGAAGTTCTACGAGATCAGCTCGCAGTCGAGCGGCTATTGCTGGTCGCTCAATGCCTACACCCCACTGCCGGGCGTGGGCGTCGAGAGCCCGGCGGACAATGGCTACCAGGGCGGCTTCGCGACCGCGCTGATGCTGAAAGACCTGCGGCTCGCGATGGCAGCAGCCGAAGAGGTCGATGCAGGCGTGCCGCTGGGTTCGCGCGCGGCGTCGCTCTACGAAGATTTCGCGGGCGCGGGCAACGTAGGGCTCGATTTCTCGGCGATCATCAAGACGTATAAGTAGTCTAACGATCCTCCCCGTTTTCGCGCCAGCGCAAAAGGGGAGGTGGCACGCAGCCGTAAGCTGCGTGACGGAGGGCAATCGCTCGCAAAGCCCCTCCACCACCCTGAGGTGGTCCCCCTCCCCGTTTATCCTGCGGAGAAACGGGGAGGATCAGATTTCTGCAATCACCCGCGCGAGCCATTCACGCGGGGCCTTGCGGCGCCCCACATCGGCGACAAACTCCTGCCCCCGGCTGACTGCGATCAGACGACCCGCCTCGGCCCAGCGCCATTCGGCATCGTGGTAGGAGAGGTCGCCTCGCCTTAGCCACTTGGGCCGCTCCCACCGGCTAAGCGCTTCATCTGGCGCGGTCAGCCGCAACGCATCGGATGCCCGCGCTGCCATGCGCCCCGGCCCGACATAGAGCGTATCATTGGTCCCATGCATGCCCAGCGCATGCGGATGGCCGAGCGCGGCGTACTCCGCGCGCACCGCATCATCGCAGCATGTCAGGTCGATCACCCGCTCGACTTCCAGGTATCCGAAAATGCGGTGGTGCGGCCCGTGCCCGTCACCCTCGAAGCGCCCGAAAAACACGAACACATCGCCCCGTCCCACGCCGTGATTGGCAAGGTGCGTCTGCGCCGCGCCGACCTGCCCGAAAATGCAGCGGGCCTCGCTGGTGAACATCGGATCGTGGTGGCACAGGCTGTCCGCGCCATAGGCACCCCGGCTGGCGGCATGCGCCAGCTCCCCGAGCCCGAGATCGCCATAGGTCGTGCGCGCGATCCACTTGGTGTCGGGGATCGGGAGCGAGACCGGGCGACCGTCGATAATCGGCGAAGATCCGCCGCCCGATCCGCTGTCGAACCCCTTGCGGCTGAAGACGATCTTCATGCCGCGCGAGTGCTACTGCCCGCCGATCTCGCTCGCCACCGGCTTGCCTGCGGGGGCGAGCTCGCCCTCCCACGCCAGCACCGGCTTGCGCGCCGCCTGCGTTTCGTCCAGCCGGCGGCGCGGCGCGAAGTAGGGTGCGGCCTTCAGGCTCTCGTCGCCCGCCTTCGCCCGCTCTGCGACCGAGCGCAGCGCACCGATGAACTGGTCGAGGCCCGCCTTGCTCTCGGTCTCGGTCGGCTCGATCAGCATCGCGCCGTGGACCACCAGCGGGAAATACATCGTCATCGGGTGGTAGCCTTCGTCGATCAGTGCCTTGGCCAGATCGAGCGTGGAGAGACCCTCGGCAAAGCCTTTGTCGCCAAACAGCGCCTCGTGCATGCACGGGCCGCTCTCACCGAACGGTGCGTGGAGCAGGTCCTCCAGCGAGCGCAGGATGTAGTTGGCGTTGAGCACCGCATCTTCCGCAACCTGCGCCAGCCCGTCGGCCCCATGGCTGAGGATGTAGGTCAGCGCGCGGGTGAACATGCCCATCTGCCCGTGGAACGCGGTCATCCGCCCGAAGGCGTCCGAATGGCCGAACTCGTGCGCGTTTTCTTCCTCGACCAAATGCACCGTGCCGTCCGCGTCCCGTGCGGTGAACGGCAGCGGGGCGTAAGGGGAGAGAGCTTCCGAGAGGACCACCGGGCCCGAGCCCGGTCCGCCGCCGCCGTGCGGGGTGGAGAATGTCTTATGCAGGTTGATGTGCATCGCGTCGACGCCGAGGTCGCCCGGGCGCACCTTGCCCACGATCGCGTTGAAGTTCGCGCCGTCGCAATAGACGAAGCCGCCCGCCGCGTGGACCGCGTCGGAGATTTCCTTCATGTCGCGCTCGAACAGCCCGCAGGTGTTGGGATTGGTGATCATCACCGCCGCGACATCGGGGCCGAGGCGTGCTTTCAGCTTCTCAAGATCGACGCGGCCTTCGGCGGTCGCGGGGATATCCTCCACCTCGTAGCCCGCGAAGGCGGCGGTGGCGGGATTGGTGCCGTGCGCGCTCTCGGGCACCAGCACGACCTTGCGGGCATCGCCACGCGCTTCGAGCGCGGCGCGGATGCACAGGATGCCGCACAGCTCGCCATGCGCCCCCGCCTTGGGGCTCATCGCGACCGAGTGCATGCCGGTGAGGCTGAGCAGCCAGTTGGCCAGCTCGCTGATGACTTCGAGCGCGCCGGGGACCGTATCGACCGGCTGCAGCGGGTGAATATCGGCAAAGCCGGGCATCCGCGCGACTTTCTCGTTCAGGCGCGGATTGTGCTTCATCGTGCAGCTGCCGAGCGGGAAGAGCCCGAGGTCGATCGCGTAGTTCTGCCGGCTCAGCCGCGTGTAATGGCGCACGCATTCGGGCTCGGACAGGCCGGGCAGGCCGATCGGGTCGGCGCGGTCGAGCCCGGCGAGGCGGTTGGGCGCATCGGCCTGCGGTTCGGGCAGGTCGACCCCGGTGGTCTCGGTATGGCCGATCTCGAAGATCAGCGGCTCTTCCAGCATCAGCGCGCGGTTGCCGGTGAAGGTCGGGCTTTCGCTGTCGCCAGAGACGGGCGCGCTGGGTTTCCAGCCGGACTTGTTGGGCGCGTTCATGCCAGCACCTCCTTCAGGGCAGCGCAGAGGGTGTCGATATCCTCCTCACTGGTGGTTTCGGTGAGCGTGACGAGCAGGCCTTCGGACAGCGCATCATTGGCCGGGAAGAGCCGTCCGAGCGAGACGCCTGCGAGGATGCCCTGATCCGCCAGCTTGCGCACGACCTTGCGCGCGTCCTGCCCGATCATCAGCGTGAATTCGTTGAAGAAATTGTCGTTCAGCACGGTCACGCCGGGCACCTGCGCCAGCTTGTCTGCCGCGAGGCACGCGAGCCGGTGGTTCTCCGCCGCCAGCTGCCGCAAGCCCTTCTCGCCCAGCAGGCTCATGTGGACATTGAAGGCGAGCGCGCACAGCCCGCTATTGGTGCAGATATTGCTGGTCGCCTTCTCGCGCCGGATATGCTGCTCGCGCGTCGAGAGCGTCAGCACGAAGCCGCGCTTGCCCTCGGCATCCTGCGTCTCGCCGCACAGGCGCCCGGGCATCATGCGGACATGCTTTGGGTCGCGCACCGCGAACAGGCCGAGATAGGGCCCGCCGAACTGGAGGCCGACGCCGAGCGACTGCCCCTCACCGACAACAATGTCTGCGCCCATCTCGCCGGGCGACTTCACCGCGCCCAGCGCCACGGGTTCGAGGTTCACCGCAATCACCAGCGCGCCCTTGGCATGCGCGGCTTCGCTGATGGCTTCGAGGTCGGACAGGCGCCCGAGGATGTCGGGGTACTGGACCACGACGCACGAGGTATCTTCGTCGATCCGGCCGATCAGCCCGTCGAGGTCGGGCGAGCCCTGCAGCGTCGGCTGCGCGTCGGCGATCTCATCATCGGTGAACTTCGCCATGGTCCGCACGACCTCGGCATAATGCGGGTGCAGCGCGCCCGAGAGCACGACCTTCTTGCGCTTCCCGCGCGCAATGCGCCCGGCCATCGCAATCGCTTCCCAGCACGCGGTCGAGCCGTCATACATCGAGGCATTGGCGACCGCGCAGCCATAAAGCCGCGCGACCTGGCTCTGGAACTCGAACAGCATCTGCAGCGTGCCCTGAGCAATCTCGGGCTGGTACGGCGTGTAGGCCGTCAGGAACTCGCCACGCTGGATGATGTGGTCGACGCTTGCGGGCACATGGTGGCGATAAGCGCCTGCGCCGAGGAAGAAGGGCGCATCGCCCGCGGCGAGGTTCTTGCCGGAGAGCGCGCGCATGTGCCGCTCCACCGCCATCTCGCTGGCGTGCATCGGCAGGCCCTCGATTGGGCCTTTGAGCCGGGCGTGTTCGGGCACATCGACGAACAGGTCGTCGATGCTGGACGCACCGACTTTGGCGAGCATCTCGCCACGGTCGGTATCGGTGAGGGGGAGGTAGCGCATTGAAACTCCTTAGCCCCTCCCGCCTGCGGGAGGGGAGCGAGACTTGGGCCGCGAAGCGGTCTTAGCCGCAGCGGGGTGGGCCTATTGGGCCCCGGTACACTTGGGGCCCACCCCCACCCCCAGCCCCTCCCGCGAGCGGGAGGGGAGATCGTCATCAAAGCCCGTCGACAAAACTCTTGTAGGCGGCTTCGTCCATCAAGCCTTCCAGCTCGCTTTCGTCGGCGATGGTCAGCTTGAAGAACCAGCCGTCTTCCTCGGGCGAGGAATTGACCAGCGCGGGTTCGTCTTCGAGCGCGGAGTTCACTTCGATCACAGTGCCGCTGATCGGCGCGTAGACGTCGCTTGCGGCCTTGACCGATTCCACGACCGCCGCGTCCTTGCTCTTTTCCAGCTCGGTGCCTTCGTCGGGCAGTTCCACGAACACGATGTCGCCCAGCTGTTCCTGCGCGTATTCGGTGATGCCGACCGTGGCGGCTTCGCCTTCGACTTCGATCCACTCGTGGTCTTCGGTGTAGTAACGGGACATGTGCTAGCTCCCCCGGAAATAGCGGTGTTGGACAAAGGGCATTTTCGCGACGCGCGCGGGCAGGCGTTTGTTCCGGACCTGCACTTCGAGCGCGGTATCGATTTCGGAATGGGCGGCGTCGACGTAACCCACGGCGATCGGGTGGCCGAGCGTGGGCGAGAAGCCGCCGCTGGTAACGGTGCCGATCTGCGTATCGCCTGCGAAGATTTCCGCCCCCTCGCGCGCCGGCAGGCGACCATCGAGTGCGAGGCCGACCCATTTGCGGGTCGTGCCTTCGGCGATCTCGCGGTTGATGCGCTCTGCGCCAGGATAGCCGCCTTCGGTACGGCGGCGCTTGTTGATGCCGAACACCAGCCCGGCTTCGATCGGGCTCGTCTCGGGAGAAAGGTCGTGGCCGTAGAGCGGCAGGCCCGCCTCCAGGCGCAGCGAATCGCGCGCGCCCAGGCCGATCGGCTTCACTTCGGGCTCGCCGCAAAGCAGCGTCGCGACCTCTTCCACCGCATCGGCGGCAATCGAGATTTCGAACCCGTCCTCGCCGGTGTAGCCGGCGCGCGCGATGGTCACATCGTGACCGGCGATGGTGTACTGGCCGAACTTCATGAAGGTCAGCGCCGAAAGCGGATATTCGCCCTGCGCATGCCGCGCCAGCGCATCGGCTGCCTCGGGCCCCTGCAGGGCCAGCAGCGCGCGATCCTCCAGATGGTTGAGCGTGATATCGTCGGGCAGATGCTCGCGCAGGTGGCCGATATCGTCCCACTTCGTCGCGCCGTTGACGACGAGATAGAGATGCTCGGGCCAGCGCGAGACCATCAGATCGTCGAGCACACCGCCGTTTTCGTCGAGCAGCAGCGAATAGCGCTGACGGCCCAGCTTCAGCGTCGACAGATCGATGGGGAGCACCGCCTCGACCGCCGCATCCAGGTCGGGGCCCGAAAGCAGCAGCTGGCCCATGTGGGACACGTCGAACAGGCCAGCGTGGGTACGGGTCCACTCGTGCTCGGCAACAATGCCCCCGAACGGACCGGTATACTGGATCGGCATTTCGTAGCCCGCGAAAGGCACCATGCGCGCACCCTGCGCGCGATGCCACGCGTCCAGAGCCAGCTTTTCGGGCGGAGTTTCGGTCTCTTCTTCGCTCATCATTTCATATCCGACAGCCGCGGACGGTCGCGCGATCCCGCGCTCCCTTGCCGCCTGCCCCCTCTGTCGGAATACCTGAGAGCTTACCCCTTCGGTGGCCTGCCTTGTGGGGCGAGACGCTTTCCAGAGTGTCCGTTCGGTGCGCGCGGTCCCAAGTGCCTGAGAGTTTCCGGGGCGGTTGCTCCTTCGGCGCCGCCAGCCGCCCGGTTACCCCGACGCATGGCGATCTCTCCCGCGCGCTCCGCCGCAGGTTTGCACCTGCGAAGAACATGTGTGCCATGCGCGATTCGCAAGCCACGGTCAATCGGCCTTGAGGCGATAGCGCCCGTCATAATGTCCACCGCCCGCACGATCAGCGCCACTGGCTGCGGATCGGCATGTCGGGCGAATAGTAGTTGAGGTACTGGACCAGCCGCGGCCGGTCGGAACGGTTGGGGCTTGCCCCGTGCGGCAGGTCCTGGCGCCAGATGATCAGGTCGCCCGCGCTGGCTGCGATGCGCTTCTCTTCCCGCGAAAGATCGACCGCCCTGGGGTCGCCCGCTCCGATCCCGTCGAGCCACGCGTCGATCCGCCGGTGAAACCCCGGTACGCAGCGGAAGGCACCCTGATCCTCGCTCGTGTCGGTCAGATAGAGCACGCCCTGCGTGCCGAAGGGAATCGGCCGGGCCAGGCTGACATCCCAGTGCAGGTCCGAACCGGCGAAGCGGTACGCAGGCGTTTCGGGCGGATTGAAACCGATCCGGTCGATCGTGCACCACAGGTTCTCGCTCCCCCACAGCTGCGCGAAGGCCTTGTGCACCCGCGCACTGTTGCGGGCGGCGGCGATCGCCGCGTGGCGATAGACCGGGATCATGATCCCGTCGGTTTCCGCAGCATACCAGCTGCGGGGATCATCGGGCGTGGCGCCGAGCGAATCCCACACGAGCTGCAATATGGCGGCGATATCTTCGGCGGGAACCGCGTCGGTCAGGACGACATAGCCGTGCTCGTCCCAGAAACGCAGCGCGGCCTCGTCCAGCACGGGCGGCATCGCGGCAATGTCCATCAGCGCGGCTTTGGCGTCGCCCTCCAGCGGCATATCGCGCAGCCACGCGTGATAGCGCGCGAGCAGCGCCGGATCGGGCGGCCCCGCCGTGGCAATAATCCAGGCGCGAAATTCATCGAAGGATGGCCTAGCGCGATGGAGGAACTGGTAGACCTCCTTGTTGCCCAGAGCGAGCGTGTCGAGCAGCAGTCTGGAGGTCATCTCGGCCAGCTGCGGCCCGCCTCGCACGAGCGCGGCATGAAATTGCTCGAGGCATGCGACCTCGGGAAGGACATCGAGCCCTGTCGAGGGGCCTGCGACCTCAGCCATCGTTCTTCAGCGGCCGGCGCGATGACGCTTCGAAACCCATACCCGGCGCGCCAGTGGACTTGGATCCGCGCGGCACGCGGCGGGCGCTAAAGGCGGGCTCGACTCCCTCGGTCGCGGTGCGCATACAAGGCCGGGGCGCAAAGGAAACGAAGAGGGAGGACAAACGCATGGCAGACGATCCATATTATCCGGTGGCCACTGCAAGTGTCGGCTGGACCGATAAATCCGGCGCGGGGCAGATCCACGTCTTTTCCACCAATGGCTACGACGTCGTCGAACGCTACTGGAACGGATCGGGCTGGTCGACGGGCGATTTCAAGCAACCCGGCAGCGAAGTCTCCGCCACGGGGTTCATGGGCGAGGACGCGTTTCACATGCGTGTCTACTGCACCTCCGGCACCAAGACGACCGAATGGTGCAAGGATGGCGACGGAGACTGGTTCCAGGGCGGCTACACGTTCGAGTAGGCAAGCGGCCGGACAGATCTAATCGAGGTTCGGCCTCAGCCACCGTTCCGCGGTGGCGAGGTCGACCTTGCGCCGCCGCGCATAGTCTTCCAGCTGATCGCGCCCGATCGTGGCAACCCCGAAATAGGCGCTTTCTGGGTGCCCGAAATACATCCCGCTGACCGCCGCTGTCGGGAACATCGCGAAGCTCTCGGTCAGTTCGAGCCCTGTGCTCTCCTCTGCATTCAGCATGTCGAACAGGATCGGTTTGAGCGAGTGGTCAGGGCATGCGGGGTAGCCCGGTGCGGGGCGGATGCCGCGGTACTTTTCCTTGATCAGCGCTTCGTTGGTGAACTGCTCTTCGGCGGCATAGCCCCACAGATCCTTGCGGACCTTCTCGTGCAACGCTTCGGCAAAGGCCTCGGCAAAGCGATCCGCCAGCGCCTTAAGCAGGATGTCCGAATAATCGTCCTTGGCTTCCTGGAAGCGCTTCGAGGGGCCGTCGATGCCGTGGATGCCGACCGCGAAACCGCCGATCCAGTCACCATCGGGATCGATGAAATCCGCAAGGCACATGTTCGGGCGTTCCCGACTCTTTTTCACCTGCTGGCGAAGCATGGGGAGCCGCACGCTCTCCTCGTTCGTGCGGTCGAGATCGGGGATCGCGCCATCGGGATAGGTGCCGCCATCCTTGCTCACCCGGTCATGCACGTGCCGGTAATGCACGACCAAGTCGTCCCCGTCGCGGTGGCAGGGCCACAGGCCGGCAACGCCGCGCGCCTGCAGCCAGTTTTCCTCCACGATCAGGTCGAGCATCTTTTGCGCATCGTCCCACAGGCTGCGCGCGCTTTCGCCCACCACGTCGTCTTCCAAGATCGCGGGGTAATTGCCGTGCAGTTCCCACGCGCGGAAGAAGGGTGTCCAGTCGATGTAGTCGCGCAAGTCCGCGATCGACCAGGCTTCGAACACGTGCAGGCCCGGCTTGGCGGGCGCGGCAGGCTTTTGCGCGAAGTCGATCGGCGCGGCGTTCTCGCGCGCTTCCGCCAGCGGCAACAGCTTGCTCGGCCCCTTGCCCGCGCGCTTTTCCCGCACGGTGTCATATTCGTCGGCAATGTCGTTCACATAAGCATCGCGCTGCGTGTCCGACAGCAGGCGGCTGGCGACGCCGACCGCGCGGCTCGCGTCGAGCACGTGGATCACCGGCCCGTCATAGGCCTGGTCGATCTTCAAGGCGGTGTGGACCTTGCTGGTGGTGGCCCCGCCGATCAGCAGCGGCAGCGACATGCTCGCCTTCTGCATCTCCTCGGCCACGGTCACCATCTCGTCCAGCGAAGGGGTGATGAGGCCCGACAGGCCGATGATATCCGCGTTGTTCTCGTTGGCGGCTTCGAGGATGTCGCTCCACGGCACCATCACGCCAAGGTCGATCACTTCGTAGCCGTTGCACTGGAGCACGACGCCGACGATGTTCTTGCCGATATCGTGGACGTCGCCCTTCACGGTCGCCATCACGATCTTGCCCTTGCCCTTGGCGTTCTCGTCCTTTTCCTCTTCGATATAGGGGAAGAGGTGCGCCACGGCCTTCTTCATTACGCGCGCGGACTTCACCACCTGCGGCAGGAACATCTTGCCCGATCCGAACAGGTCGCCGACGACATTCATGCCGTCCATCAGCGGGCCTTCGATCACCTCGATCGGTTTGCCGCCGCGTTCCTTCACCGCAACGCGCATTTCCTCGGTATCGTCGACGATATGCGCGTCGATGCCTTTGACCAGCGCGTGCTCGACGCGCTTCTCGACCGGATATTCGCGCCACTCGGCGGCTTCCTTCTCGGTCTTGGCGTCCTTGCCCTTGTAGCTTTCGGCGAGCGCGATGAGGTTCTCGGTCGCGTCCTGGCCATTGGCGGGGGTCCGGTTGAGGATCACATCCTCGCATGCATCGCGCAATTCGGGGTCGATATCGTCGTAAATGTCGAGCTGGCCGGCATTGACGATCGCCATGTCGAGCCCGGCGGGGATCGCGTGGTAGAGGAACACCGAGTGCATCGCGCGCCGCACCGGCTCGTTGCCGCGGAAGCTGAAGGAGAGGTTCGATAGCCCGCCGGAGAAATGCACGTGCGGGCAGCTCTTCGAGAGGTGCCGCACCGCCTCGATGAAATCGACGCCGTAGGTCGCGTGCTCCTCGATCCCCGTGGCGACCGCGAACACATTGGGATCGAAGATGATGTCCTCGGGCGGGAAGCCGTCCTCGGTCAGCAATTTATAGGCGCGCTCGCAGATCTCGATCTTGCGCTCCCTGGTGTCGGCCTGACCGTCCTCGTCGAAGGCCATCACCACCACCGCCGCGCCATAGGCCCGGCACTTGCGCGCATTGGCGAGAAATTCGTCCACGCCCTCCTTCATGCTGATCGAATTGACGATCGGCTTGCCCGAGACGCACTTGAGCCCGGCCTCGATCACCTTCCACTTGGAACTGTCGATCATCACCGGCACGCGCGCGATGTCGGGCTCGGCCGCCATGAGCTTGAGGAACTTGACCATCGCCGCTTCGGAATCGAGCAGGCCCTCGTCCATGTTGACGTCGATCACCTGCGCGCCGTTTTCGACCTGGTCGCGCGCGACCTCGATCGCGGTCTCGTAGTCCTCGTTCAGGATCAGCTTCTTGAAGCGCGCCGATCCGGTGACGTTGGTGCGCTCGCCGATATTGACGAAACTGGAGGATGCGTTGGAGGTCATGGGTCAGGTCTGCTTGAGGTCGAGGGCGAGGACCACGTCGTCGTACAGCGTGCCGCCGACATCGAACCGGCGCGTGCCGATTTGGTGGAACCCCTGCTTGGTATAGAAGGCGATGGCGCGGCGGTTGTCGTCCTTGACGCCCAGCAGCAGACGCGCGTGACCGCGCGCTGCGGCGATTACCGCGTCGAACAGGCGGGCGGCAATGCCCGACCCGTGGAAGCGCGACAGGAGGTAGATTTTCTTGAGCTCGACATCGCCGTCCTGCGCGGCGTCGAGTTCGGGCGCGGTCAGCAGCGCGTAGCCCACGGGCGCGTTGTCGACTTCCGCGAGCCACGCCCGTGCACCTTCACCGAGGAGCCGCGCCAGATAGTCGGGCGCATGACGCTTGGTGCAATGCGCCACCAGCGCCTCGCCGGAGATCATCCCGGCGAAGGTTTCGAGAAAGGTCGCGCTGGCGACAAGCGAGAGCCGATCCACATCCCCGCTCGTGGCTTCGCGCACCACCGCAGTGCCGGAAGAAGTCGTGTCGGTCACGCAGCCGCCATGGTGAAGGGTTCGAGCCCGGCAAGGCGCGTCTTACGCTCCACCTCGGGAATGGCGCGGGGGTCGGCATCCTTCGCCGCCTGAGCGATCGCCGCGATATGCGCGGGCGTGGTGCCGCAGCAGCCGCCCACGATATTCACGAGGCTTTCCTTGAACCAGACCCCGACCAGCTCCGCCGTCTCGTCCGCTTCCTGGTCGTATTCGCCAAGGTCGTTCGGCAGGCCGGCGTTCGGATAGGCGAGGATCAGCGTGTCCGCCTGCCGGGCGAGCGCGGCAAGATGCGGGCGCAGCTTGTCCGCGCCGAAGGAACAGTTCACGCCGACCGCGATCGGCTGGAGGTGGCGCACCGCATGCCAGAACGCCTCGACCGTGTGGCCCGACAGGTTGCGCCCCGAATTGTCGGTGATCGTGAAGCTGAGCATGATCGGCACGTCGCGCCCCGCCGCCTCGGCCGCCTGCTGCGCCGCCATCCCGGCGACCTTGGCGTTGAGCGTGTCGAAGATCGTCTCGATCAAAATGAAGTCCACCCCGCCCTCGATCAGCGCGTCGCACTGTTCGCGGTAGACGGCCAGCATCTGGTCGAAATCGACCTCGCGAAAGCCCGGGTCCTCGACATCGGGGCTGAGCGAGAGCGTCTTGTTGGTCGGCCCGATCGCGCCCGCAACGAAGCGGCGGCGGCCGTCCTTCGCCTGCGCCGCTTCGGCCGCTTCGCGCGCGATCTTCGCGCCGGCAAGGTTCACCTCGCGCACCAGATGTTCGGCCTTGTAGTCGGCGAGCGCGATGCTGGTCGAACTGAAGGTGTTGGTCTCCACCATGTCCGCGCCCGCCGCCAGATATTCGGCGTGGATGTCGCGGATGACATCGGGCCGTGTCAGGTTGAGCAGGTCGTTATTGCCCTTCTGATCGGCATCGAGGCCAAGATCGCCGGCATAGTCCGCTTCGGACAGCTTGCGGTTCTGGATGCCGGTGCCGTAGCCGCCGTCGAATACGAGGACGCGCTCGGCAGCGGCTGCGCGCAGCGCCTGCGCCGGTGATTGTCGTTCCGTCATGCTGCGGACTCCCTGGCACCGTTCGGCCGCATCCCCAGCAGGTGGCAGATGGCATAGGCGAGGTCGGCGCGGTTGAGCGTGTAGAAGTGATAATGCCGGATGCCGCCCGCATAGAGGCGGCGGCACATTTCGGCGGCAACGGTCGCGGCAACGAGCTTGCGCGCATCGGGCCGCTCGTCCAGCCCTTCGAACAGGTCGTCCATCCAGGCCGGGATTTCGGCCCCGCACTGCCCGGCGAACTGGCGCGCCTTCGCGACATTGGTGATCGGCAGGATGCCGGGCACGATCGGCACGTCGATCCCCGCCCGGTCGGTCTTGTCGAGGAAGTCGAAGAAGGTATCGGGCGAGAAGAAGAACTGCGTGATCGCCCGGCTCGCGCCGGCGTCGATCTTGCGTTTGAGATAGTCGATCTCGTCCTGCGGGCTTCGAGCATCCGGGTGGCATTCGGGATAGGCGCTGACCGAGATTTCGAAGTCCGCGACTTCCTTCAGGCCGTGGACCAGCTCTTCCGCGCTGTTGTATCCTTCCGGGTGCGGCTTGAACGGCCCGAGCGAGCCGTCTTCCTGCGGCATGTCGCCGCGCAGCGCTACGATATGCCGGACGCCCGCTTCCCAGTATTGCTCGGCGACCTTCTGCGTTTCCTTTTTCGAGGCATCGACGCAGGTGAGGTGCGCTGCCGCCGGCAGCCCGGCCTCGGCGATGATCCGCGCGACCGTCTTGTGCGTCCG
Organism: Alteriqipengyuania triglochinis; assembly: GCF_054655655.1. Classification (NCBI taxonomy): domain Bacteria; kingdom Pseudomonadati; phylum Pseudomonadota; class Alphaproteobacteria; order Sphingomonadales; family Erythrobacteraceae; genus Alteriqipengyuania; species Alteriqipengyuania triglochinis. Next base: position 17,147 of record NZ_BAAHNC010000007.1, on the reverse strand, counting down.
CTCCCGCGTGGAGCCGCCCGCGCCATAGGTGACCGAGACGAAATGCGGATTGAGCGGCTTCAATTCCTGCACCGCGTTCCACAAAGACTGCTCCATCTTCTCGGTCTTGGGCGGGAAGAATTCGAAGCTGACGTCGATATCGCCGGGCAGCCCGCTGAACAGCGGATCGTACTTGGCGCGGGCGCGCTCGCGGTTCGCGGCGAGGCCGTTCTCGTCATGGGTATTGGCCTGGGCAGTCATGGTGCCGCCTTTCTCGTCTTTGCGGTCGATCGCAGTCCGGCCCTGCGCCGTGCGACCCAGATCTTGACCACCAGCGCCTCTCCTTCGAGCGCGACGGGTGGCTGCGTCTCGAAACCGGCCTGCTCCAGCGCGTCGAGCAGGTGCTGCTCTTCGAAGCCGAGGCGCGCGTGCTGGAAGCGTTCGCGCAGTTCTTCCTGCTGGTGTGCGGCGAAATCGACGATCGCGATCCGCCCGCCGGTGCGCAGCACGCGGGCGGCCTCGCGCAGGGGCACGAGCGGATCGACCGTGTAGTGAAGCACCTGGTGCAGCAGCACCGTGTCGAAACTCTCGCTGTCGAAAGGAAGCGAGAGAAAATCGCCCTGCACCAGCTCGACCTGCTCGGCCGGCAGGTTCTGGAGCCTGGCACGCGCGACCCGCAGCATTTCGAGGCTCTTGTCGAGCGCAACGACCCGCCCCGCGTCCTCACCGAACAGCTCGGCCATCCGGCCCGTGCCGGTACCGATGTCGAGCAGCTGGCCCAGCGGCTCCCCGCCAAGCGCGGTGCGAAGGGCGGCTTCGACCTGCGCATCGGGGCTGTGCCGGCGGCGCAGATCGTCCCATTCGTCGGCATGCGCCTCGAACCATTGCGCGGCCTTGTCTTCGCGCGCTTCGCGGATCGCGGCGAGCTGCTGGCGATCCTCCTCGCACTGCGCGGCGAATACCGCGTCCTCGCGCTCGGCGGTCGACAGGAAGCGGGCGACGGCCGCGGTCAGCGGAGAACCCTCCACGCTCCCGGACGCTGCGCGCAGATAGATCCAGCTCCCCTCGCGCCGCCGCGTGGCGAGGCCCGCGTCGCACAGGATCGAGGCATGGCGCGAAACGCGCGGCTGGCTTTGCTGGAGCACCTGCGACAGTTCCCCGACCGCAAGCTCCATCGTGCCCAGCAGCCGCATGATCCGCAGCCGGGTGGTGTCGCCGAGCGCGCGCAGGATGGCTTCGGTCCGCATGGCGACCGGCATATAAAGATATTCTTATATCTACAAGTCCCCCGAGGACATGCAGCGCCACCAGGGCGACGAGGCGAGGATCAGCCGCCCTCGATCTGGCGCAACAGCGCGAGCTGGGCGTTGCCCGCCTCGGTCAGCTGCCAGCCGGTCTGCGTGTGCACGATCAGTCCGTCGGCCAGCAGCCGCTCCTTCTGCGCATCGCTCGCCCGGTCGCCTTCGGGCATGACCCGGCCATAGCGCCCGCTGTGATAGATCAGCGGCTCGGCAACCGTGCGCTCGAAATCGACCACCTCGCCAAGGAAGATCGCGTGGTCACCGCCTTCGTATTCGAACTTGGCGGTGCAGCCGAAACGCGCCGCACATCCTTCGATCCTGGGTGCCCCTTCGGGCCCGTCGCCATGGTCGAGATCGCCGAACTTGTCGGCCCCGCGGCTGGCGAAGCGGTTGGACAGGTCCTGCTGGTCGGCCGCGAGGATGTGGACCGCCCACGCGCTCGCCTCCCGGAACACCGGCAGGTTGCGGCTGCCGAGCGAGAGGCTCCACAACACCATCGGCGGGTCGAGCGAGACCGAGTTGAAGCTGTTGGCGGTCAGACCGGAGGGCTGCCCTTCGCCGTCGTAGGCGGTGACGATGGTCACGCCTGTCACGAAGGTGCCGAGCGCATCGCGAAAGGCGGATTGATCGATCACGGGTCAAGCGACTAGGCAGGCACGCGAACATGCGCAAGGCACGTTTGCCCGATCAGGCGCGTTGCCCTGCTGACAGATCCCCCGCGAGAAGGAGAATTCCCCATGAAAACCCGCGCCGCCGTCGCCTTCGAAGCCAAGCAGCCGCTCGAAATCGTCGAGCTCGATCTCGAAGGCCCCAAGCCGGGCGAAGTGCTGATCGAGCTGAAGGCGACGGGCATCTGCCATACCGATGCCTACACGCTCGACGGGCTCGACAGCGAGGGCTTGTTCCCCAGCGTGCTAGGCCATGAAGGCGCAGGTATCGTGCGCGAGGTCGGTGCGGGCGTGACGAGCGTGAAGGAAGGCGATCACGTGATCCCGCTCTACACGCCCGAATGCCGCCAGTGCAAAATGTGCCTTTCGGGCAAGACCAACCTGTGCAGCGCGATCCGCGAGACGCAGGGCAAGGGCCTGATGCCGGACGGGACGACGCGCTTTTCCTACAAGGGCAAGCCGATCTACCACTACATGGGCTGCTCCACCTTCTCGAACTACACCGTCCTGCCCGAAATCGCGGTCGCAAAGATCCGCGACGACGCGCCGTTCCACACCACCTGCTATGTCGGCTGCGGGGTGACCACGGGCGTCGGCGCGGTGGTCAACACCGCCGATGTGCGTCCGGGCGACAACGTGGTCGTCTTTGGCCTCGGCGGGATCGGGCTCAATGTGATCCAGGGCGCACGCATGGCGGGCGCAGACCGGATCGTGGGCGTCGATATCAACCCCGAGAAGCGATCCTACGCCGAACATTTCGGGATGACCGATTTCGTCAATCCGAAGGACGTCGACGATATCGTCGCCCACCTCGTCCAGATGCTCGACGGCGGGGCGGATTATTCGTTCGATTGCACCGGCAATACGGACGTCATGCGCCAGGCGCTCGAATGTTGCCACAAGGGCTGGGGCACCAGCATCGTCATCGGTGTGGCCGAAGCAGGCAAGACGATCGAGACGCGCCCATTCCAGCTGGTGACGGGCCGCAACTGGCGCGGCAGCGCCTTCGGCGGTGCCAAGGGCCGGACCGACGTGCCCAAGATCGTCGACTGGTACATGGACGGCAAGATCCAGATCGACCCGATGATCACCCACGTGCTCAAGCTGGAAGAGATCAACAAAGGCTTCGACCTGATGCACGCGGGCGAAAGCATTCGTTCGGTGGTGGTCTACGACTGATGGAGACCGCCGGCACCCCCACCAAGGTCAACCTGGCGGAGAAATTCGCCAGGTTCGACGACCACTGGGCCCCGCGCATCGCGGGTCGGTACAACGATAACGAAATCCGGCTGGCCAAGGGATCGGGCGATTTCCAGTGGCACAGCCATTCCGATTCCGACGAATTGTTCATCGTGATCGAAGGGACCCTGCGCATGGAGTTTCGCGACCGGGTTGAAACGCTCGGCCCCGGAGAGCTCATCGTGGTGCCGCGCGGCGTCGAACACTTCCCGAGCGCGCCGGAAGGCGAAACCAAGCTGATCATCATCGATCCGGCAGACACGCCCAATACCGGCGATCCGGCCACCGCGTTCAATCCTCTGGAGATATAGGATGACGACACAGACCGTCAGCGAGAACCGCAGCCATGGCGGCACGCAGGGCGTCTATCGCCATGCGAGCGAGGCCACCGGCACGGACATGACCTTCTCGGTCTTCGTGCCCGAGCACGAGGACGGCGCGAAGCTGCCGGTGCTGTGGTATCTTTCCGGCCTCACCTGCACCCACGCCAACGTGACCGAGAAGGGCGAATATCGTGCGGCCTGCGCAAAGGCGGGAATCGTGTTCGTCGCGCCCGACACGTCCCCACGCGGCGAGGGCGTCGCCGATGACGATAGCTACGACATGGGCCAGGGCGCAGGCTTCTATGTCGATGCCACGCAGGCGCCGTGGACCCCGCATTTCACGATGCGCAGCTATATCGAGAAAGAGCTGCCGCAGCTGATCGCGACAAACTTCCCGGTCGACATGGACCGGCAGGGGATCACCGGGCACTCGATGGGCGGCCACGGCGCGCTCACCATCGGGCTGCGCAATCCCGACACCTTCCGTTCGATCAGCGCCTTCGCGCCGATCGCCAGCCCGCTGAACTGCCCGTGGGGTGAAAAGGCGCTGTCGGGATATCTTGGCGATGATCGCTCGGCGTGGCGCCAATACGATGCCTGCGCCCTGATCGAAGACGGTGCACGCGCCGACGCGCTGCTGGTGGATCAGGGAACGGGCGACCAGTTCCTCGAAGACCAGCTCAAACCCGCGCTCCTCGAAGCGGCGTGCCGCGAGGCGGGGATCCCCCTCTCGCTGAACATGCGCAAGGGTTACGATCACAGCTATTATTTCATCTCGACCTTCCTGGCCGAGCATGTGGAATGGCACGCAAAGCGGCTCAACGCCTGAATGATCAGCGCCTGAGGGATCAGGTCGCGACGAGCCGCGGGCTCGGCGTTTCGACCGCCTTTTTCTTCGTCAGCCTCGGCGCGGCATGGACCTGGTTCTTGCCCGCGCCCTTGGCTTCGTAGAGCGCGGCGTCCGATGCGGCGAGCAGGTCTGCCGAGGACTTGCCCGTTTCCGGCAACGAGGCGACGCCGATCGAGGCGGTGATATGGCAGCCATGCGGTTCGGACAGCCCTTCGACCCGCATGCGCACCTGCTCGGCCCGCATGATCGCATCGTCGAGCCCGCAGTCAGGCAGGATTACCAGCAGCTCTTCGCCGCCGTAGCGGCATACGACATCCGACGGGCGCAGCGCGCCGACCACATTGGCGGCGACCTCCTTGAGCACCGCGTCGCCCTTGGCATGCCCATGCTCGTCGTTGAGATGCTTGAAGTTGTCGAGATCGATCATCAGCACCGAAGTGGACTGGTGCTGGCGATGCGACAGCGCAATGAAGCGGTCGAGCGTGTCTTCCATGTAGCGACGATTGTAGAGACCGGTCATCGGATCGCGCAGCGACTGGGTGCGCAGCTGCTCGCGCAGCGAGATGTTGGACAGCGCAAGCGAGGTCGAATCGGCCAGAGCGCGGGCGATCCGCTGCGCCCGGTCCAGATTGTCGCACTTGCCACCGCGATCGCCCAGAACGAGCAGGCCGAACACCTGGCCGCGCGCCATCATCGGCACTTCGATGCTGGCGACATCGCCGATGTAGTGCGAACAGCACAAGGATTGTTCGAGCGGATTGTTGAAATGGTCCTTTCCGCGCTTCAGTGCCCAGCAGTTCGCGGGCACGAGGCTTTCGGTCGGCATGTAGCTTTCGGGCATGTCCCAGCAGTCGACAAGGTCGAGCCGGTCGCGCGAATTGTTGAATACATACAGCGCGACACCGCAGCCGGGCAGCAGCTTGCGGCTGGTGGCGCGTAGCACCTGCGCCGCATCGGAATTGCTGTCCGCCGACTGCAGCGTGTCCGTCATCGAGAACAATTCCTCGATCTGGTCCTGCGTTTCGTTGATCGATTCGACGTGCCGCTTGTAATGGGCGACCTGCAAGTCCTTCACCCGATCGCTGACGAAGCTCGCAATGATCGCGAGGCCCATCAGGAGGCCGCCGACAGCCAGCGCCCCGATCCGCAATTCGGCCGGCAGGGCCAGCGACCCGAGGCACGCCGCCATCGCGATGACCAGCGCGGTGCGCAGACCACCCTGAAGCATGGTGACCAGCTTCAGGCCCGCCCGCCCCTCGAGTACCGAATGTGACAGCATGGACGCCCCCCTCTTCTAGGCCGGTTGCTAGATAGGAAACGTAAAACATCGCTTAACCAGCGGAGAATTTGCAACAATTGCAGGATGAGAGGAACGCCACGCCGTCAACGCCGCGGGGCCGTGCGCGGGTGGGGACGACCGGTGTGCGAAGCCCGGGGCTGGAGGCGGCCGCACAAGGTGCCGGCTTCATGCCGCTTCTAAAAGAAATCACCCGCAGCCCCGGCAACATACCGCGGCGAGCATCGAGGGGGTTGCCAGCCGGGAATCTGACCGGGCAAGGTGACCGGCAATCATTAACGGATTGGCAGTTTTCACCGGGCAGAATACTGATGATTGCAAGTGACGGAAATTGCTCGATAATGATCTTGGTTGTCGAAGATGAAGCCGACGTCCGGGAGGAACTGGTCGAAATGCTCGAGCTGCGCGGTTTCGATGTCTGCGGAGCGGCGACAGTGGCGGACGGACTGGATACGGTCAGGAATGCATCGCTTCCGCTCACCGTGCTCACCGATCTTCGGCTGGGGGAAGGCAGCGGGCTGAACCTGCTGCGCGAGATCAGGTCGGATGTTGAATTGCGGCCGAAGGTGGTACGATCGATCCTGATGACGGGGCATATCGATCTGACCGAACAGGTGCAGCGCGAAATCGCGAAGCAAAATATCCCGCTCCTTTTCAAACCCGTGGATGTCGATGTGCTGTTGCCCTTGCTGAACCAAGACACCGTAACCTGATGGACAGACCTCTGTCCCGCTTTCCCAACTTGCCCGACCCGGCGGCCGGGCGGGAACCGCTTGCGCGCATGACGGCATCGGGCTGGGCTCTGGGGTTCGTATTCGTGGCCGTCGCGGTTTTCGCCAGCTCTTTCCGGATCGTGATCGCCCCCGGCTTCGAGATGTATCTCGGGCCGTTCTTCTACCTCCTCGCCTACCGGCTGGGCGGTCTCAGGCTGGCCATTCCCATGGTGCTGCTCACCATGGGGGCGTCGTACCTGTGGTGGGGGCATGCCTTTACGCTGGCCATGGCGCTCGCCCAGGTCCTTTTCATCGACCGGGTCCGCTTCGCAGGCCGCTCGCTGGCCATCGCGACGATCGTTTTCTGCCTCACGATCGGCGCAGGGTCGGCCTATCTCTTCCTGCACTTCTACTACAGCGCGTCCGGGACGATCATCGCGCTCGCCATCATCCGAAAGCTCCTCAACGAGGTGGTGATGGCGGCGCTGGTCGATCTGATCGTGTCGCTGCTGGCGATTGACCTGCGTGCTGGCCGGATCTCGCGCCTGCGTACGGTCAGCCTGACCGAACTGCTGCCTGCCTCGATCACGCTCATCGTGCTCACGTCAGCAGTGGTTCTGTTCGTGGACGGCGTGCGCAGCTTCCCACAGGCTTTCGCAAGCTTCCAAGCCGATACGGCGCTTCGGGTGGAGATGCGGATCGGCCGCGGGCTGTATTACGCGGAACCCTTCCAGGGACTGGCCGATCTGCAGAATTCAGGCATTGCGCATCAAAAAGTGCTGATCACGGACGAGGAGGCCAGCCTGCGCACGCCTGCCGCCATGGCCCAGTTCGGCTGCGAGAGGATCGACGACGGATCGCAGGTGACGGGCCCGAACGATCGCAACACCTTCGTCTACTGGGTCACGGCATGTCAGCTGGCGGATATCCAGCTGGCAGGCCAGACGTTCTACTATCTGTATTCGACCCAGCCACTCGCCGAGCAAGCCTATCGCGGCGTGTTGCTAAAGATGATCGGTCCGGGGCTGATCCTCGCCCTTGCCATCTTGCTCCAGCTGTCCCTCACGCGGGCAATGACGCGATCGCTGCGGGCGTGGAAAGAGGTCGCCGAGGGTTTCGGTCGCCCCGGCCTGGCCGCTCCCGGAAGACTGGCATTCGACGAATTCGAACAGCCGATCGCTGCGATCGTTGCGGCCAACAACAGTTTTGCCGGACTGGTCAAGGAGCGCGAGCGGATTGCCGGGGCGGTCGACGAACTCAAGAAGGAGATGGACCTCAGCCTCGCCGCGAATATCAGATTCGACCCGGCGACGGGCACGCTGCGCTTCCAGGACATCAGCATGGATCGGGTGGCCCAGGGACGCACAAAGCAGGTGCATCCCAACGACTGCAAGGTCTTCAGCGAAATGCGCCACGAGTCCGAGGTCTTCCTCGAGTTCCGCATGGCGGGCGAGGATACGAGCGACTGGTATCTGCTCGTCGCCCGGGATCTGCTTGCGCCGGGCAACTGGCGCTCGGGATGGCTGGTGCGGTTGCGCCAGTCGAAGCTGGCCCAGAACCGGATGCTGCAGCAGGCGCGGCTGGTCGAGCTGGGCGGCATGGCGTCGGCCCTCAGCCACGAGCTCAAGCAGCCGCTCTTCACGATTTCGCTGTGCGCCGAGAATGGGCGCCTGCTGCTCGACCAGGAAACCGCGGACGGTGTGACCCGCGCGCGGGGAAAAATGGACCGGATCAGCGAACAGGTGCACCGTGCCCGCGACATCATCGCCCGCATTTCCCGCTATGCGCGGATCGAAGACAGCGATCCCGAACCGCTGGACCTGGCCGATGTGATCAGCGCGACCCTTTCCTTCATGCGGCCCCTGCTGATCCAGAACGATGTGACCGTGCAGATCACCATGCCCGAAGGCGCGCCGCTTCGCCTTCTCGCGCCGCGGGTCGGGCTCGAACAGGTGCTGGTGAACGCGATCCAGAACTCGGTCGATTCGATATCGATGCGGCGCGAGATCGAAGGCCGGAAACTGACCGGCGAGCTCGAGCTCGCGGTCGCCCTGGCCGACGGCGGGCTGCAGATCAGCATCGTCGACAATGGCGTGGGCCTTTCGCTCAGCCACCCCGAAACCGCGTTCGATGCCTTTATCACGACGAAGGATTCGGATCGCGGCACCGGCCTGGGGCTCTACATCTCCCGCCAGATCGTCATGGAAATCGGCGGGAAGATCGACATCAGATCGCGCCAGTCACCCGAGAGAGGCGCGATCCTCACCATCGACTTCCCGGCATTCGTTCTCCTGCCCCCGGTCTCGCCCTCCCTCGGCAGCGAAGGGGAAACGGCGGATGCCTAGGCCCTGTGTGCATATCATAGACGACGACGAGGAAGTCTGCTCCGAACTTTACGGGGCACTGCTCGCGGCCGGATATGATTGCACATGGTCGACCTCTGCCGATCGCCCGACACGCCCCGCCAACCGCGATCCGGATATTCTCCTTCTCGATCTGGGCTTGCCAGATATGGACGGTTTTCAGGTCATCAGACGGCTTGCCGAGGCGGACCACCAGCCGCATCTCATCGTGGCCAGCGGGCAGGAACACAGGATCATCCAGATCGCGGTCCGCTATGCGCGGGACGTCGGCCTGCCGGTTCTGGGATCGCTGGAGAAGCCCTATTCGATCCGCTCGCTGCTGGCCCTGGTCGACGCGTTCGCGACGCCGAAACGAACCGTGGCAAGCAGTCCGGATACGCCGATCGGGCGCCTCGACGGGATCGAACACGAGACCCGAACCGTGTTCCAGTCCAAGCGCAGGCTCTCTGACCGGACGATCACCGGCTACGAGGCGCTGTTGCGGGTCGCGCTGAATGGCGAGCCCATCAGTCCGGAAACGATGTTCGGCGAGGGCGTGGAACAGGAGACGCAGCTCGCGCTGACGCGGGCGGTGCTGGACGACGCCTTGCAGTTCGGATCGCAGCTCCGCCGCGTCGGCACGCCAGCCCGGATGTCGATCAACTGCCCGCCTGCCATTCTCTGCTCTTCCGGGTTTCCCGAGATGGTGTTCGATGCCCTCGATCGCTGGCGAATGCCCGCAGCCTCGCTCATGATCGAGATAACCGAACAGCCCACAGGCCACTCGTTCGATGCCGTGGCAACGGCGGCCTGCCGTCTCGCCATGCGCGGCTGCGGCATCTCGATCGACGATTTCGGCCGCGGAACGACCAGCCTGGAACGGCTCTTCGATTTGCCGCTGCACGAACTGAAGATCGACAAGGAGATTTTCTGGAAGTGCTTCGAAGGGCGCGAGCCCCCGGGACTGCTCAAGGAGGTGATCCGCTATTGCGAGGAACGCGGCATTGCCTCAACCATCGAGGGCATAGAGACGATCGAACATTTCGATTACGCTGCCTCGCTGGGCGCACAACAGGGACAAGGCTATTTTTGGGAACGCCCGTGCGAGGCCGCAAGCCTTTCGAGATCGCCGAGGACTGCGTCGCCCGGACGCTGAGTGATGCCGTGAACCAGAACCGACATTATGAAGTCGAGCCCTTTTATGCGTAACATCTACATAGTCGACGACGACCCGATCATTCGGTCAGAGCTCTATTCGCTGCTCTCCATCTATCCCGACACGATGCTGCGATCGTTTGCCTCCGGCGACGATTTCATCGCCGAGTGCGAAGGGCTGCAGCCATCCGTCATCCTGCTCGACATGAACATGCCCGGGGCGAGCGGGCTGGACGTTCTTGGCGCCATCCGCGACCGGCCCGAACTGCTGCCGATCGTCATCACCGGAGCGGGTGACACGCAGCTGGCGGTGCAGGCCATGAAGGCCGGCGCGACCGACTTTCTGGAAAAGCCGTGCGAGCCACGGGCGCTGCTGAAAACGATCGACCTCGCGTTCGAAACCCTCGAGGAGACCGAGCAGGTCATCGCCCGCACCGAACAGGCACGCGACAAGCTGTCGCGCCTCTCGGCGCGCGAGCGCGACGTGCTCGAAGGGCTGATCGAGGGGAAGTCGAACAAGATCATCGGCTACGAACTCGACATCAGCCCGCGCACGGTCGAGGTCTATCGTGGAAAGATGATGGACAAGCTGGAGGTGCAAAGCCTCTCCGAAGCGCTGCGCGTGGCTTTCGCGGCCGGCTTGGTCGAAGCCTGAAAAGGGCCACGCGGCACAGGGAAAACCGCGTGACCCAATTTCGGGCTTGCGATGATCAGAAGCTGACCGTCACATCCGAAAAGATGTAGCGCGTATCGCCCGTATCGGGAGCGTTCGCAGCCTGTTCGAGGAAGCGCCCCTTGCTCAGATAGGCGCCGCCCAGGCCGAAGCGGACGGTCTTCGGCACGATCCAGTAGCCCATCGAGGCTTCGATCTGGGTACCGGCAAAGCGGCCCGCACTGCCCGCCGGATCCGCCACGCCCGTTTTCGCGAAGGAATCGCCGGCCGTCTCAAGCCATGCGAGCCGGGCGGAGAGACTGCCGTCGACGCGCTTGCTGGGCTCTGCCTCGAGGCGCAGCCCCGGCGAGAGAATGTTGGCGAAGGACAGCGGACCGTAATTGGCGGTCGATCCGAAGGTGCCGCGACGTGCGCCGAAAAGAGAGTCGAAGCACGTGTAGTTCCCGCCATCGCGATCGCCCGAGGCAGCGTCGAACATCGCCGCGACGCGCAGACCCGCCGGGCCACCCAGCGAACGGCCGACTTCGCCGTGCAGCATCCAGGCCGAAACGTCCTGCCGCGCGGCGGTTGCCGCCTTGCTCGTGCGGATCGTGCCCAGCTGATAGGCAGCCTCGAAATCGAAATCGAACGCCCCATCCTTGGGCTTGCGCACCAGACGCAGACCCGGGGTGTAAAGCTGCCGGTTGCGCGTTGCGCGATCGTCGCGATCGTCTTCGAGCAGCCCGTAGCCGTAGAGTTCGAGGGTCGCCCCCAGCCCGCTGAGCTTGGTCTGGTAGTGGGTACCGAACAGCTGCAGGTCGGTTCCTTCGCGGTCGAGTTCGAACTCGTTGTCGCGGATGGATGCGGCATCGCCCGGGCGGCGCTCCTGCGGCATGGTCCAGAAGGCGCTCAGCTTGTCACCGCGCTCGCCCTGCAGATCGAGCTTCGCGCCGGTGAAGGAGTTCGTCACGTTCGAGAAGCCGACCTTGCCCACGAGACGCCCCGAACCATGCTTCATCGTGAAGCGGCCCGCCTGCAGACCGCCCTTGAGGCCGCCTGCCATCTCGCCGGAATCGATCGCGACATAGGCCTGGATCGGCTCGATCACGTTCACCGTGGACGTGCCCGCGGCCGAGCCCGGATCGATTCCGTAGGCCCGCGCATCCTGGAGTTCGCCGACGAAACGAATATTTCCGGCGGCATATTCGGCTTTCACCAGCGCGCGGCTGGACCAGATCGTTTCATCGGGAAGCTTGCCCGGGCGGAACTCGTTTTCGATCCGTTCGACCCGCGCACGCACGCTGCCTTCGATCGAGAAACCGTCATCCTTTTCGGACTCGTCGGCGGCCAGCGCCGGCACGGGAAATGCCAACAGCGCCGCCAAAGCGACAAGCGAGGCCCGGCAACCGGAAGTGGCGCCAAAAGTCATAATCTTCTCCAACTGGAAATCGTCCTCGCTTTATAGGAAGAGCCGAAGGTGCCGGGCGCGCGGCGAGCGCATTTTCTTCGCGAAAAGGGCCGCTGTTCATCGCGGGCGCGCTCCGGGGCACAATTTCCCCCCGCCCGGCCACCGCCGCTCCAAACATTCTATAATGGGCGCACAATCTGTTCCGCCCGTTTCAACCAGTTATGGAGTGTCTAAATGCTGAGTCGCCTCAACGACTGGCCACTGTCGCGAAAGATGCTGATCGCCTTTGGCGCTCTGTTCATCGCCTTCGCAGCAATGGCCACGATCTCGTATATCGCCGAAAAATCCGCCACCACTTACGCGGAACAGTCCAACAAGCGCGGCCTGAACGCGATCACCGCCCTCGCGAAGGTGCAGGACCAGATCAAGCAGTACCGCATCCTCGTCTTCGCCCACGTCAACCGGATCAGTGAAGAGGATCGCGTCAATACCGAAGAGCGTATGGTCAAGGCGCACGACCAGCTTCATGCCGCGATGGAAGAATATGCGGAAGCGGCGGAACTGTCGGAACGTGAAGGTTCCGGGGTCGCTCGCGATTACGCCGCGCTCGAAAGCGCGGTGGCCGGGCTCGAGGCGACCAACGATGAACTCGTCGCGATCAGCAGCACCCAGACGCGCGAAGAGGCCGTCCAGTTCCTGCGCACCGACGCCAAGGAGGCCTCGCACGCCGCCATCGCAGCTGTCGAAGCGCTGGTGAGCGAAGTGGTGCAGACGCGGCAGGCTGCCTTCGAAGACGCAAGCGCATTCGGCAGCCGTATGGAAATCCTGTCGATCCTGATTTCCCTGTTCGGGATCGGTGCGCTCGCTGCCATCTACTTCGGCCTCAATAAGAGCGTCGCCAGGCCCCTCGCCTCGCTGGCAGACACGACGCAGCGTCTGTCCAGTGGCGCCGACCTCCCCGTGCCGTCGACCGATCGCGAGGACGAAGTCGGCCAGATCGCCAAGGCTGTCGACAGCTTCCGCCTGGCCGCCGCACAGCGCGCCGAAAACGCCATTCGCGAAGCCGAAGAACAACGCGTGGTGACCACCGCGCTCAGCAATGGCCTGACGTCGCTTTCCGAAGGCGATCTCACCAGCGAGGTGAAGGCCGACTTCCCACCCGCCTATGCCGAGCTGAAGACCAACTTCAACGAAGCCGTGGCACGCCTCCGCGAGATGATCTCGGCCGTCGGTGCCAGCACCGATGCGATCGGCACGGGTTCGCAGCAGATCGCCCAGGCATCGGAAGATCTTGCCCGCCGGACCGAAAGCAACGCCGCCAGCCTCGAGGAAACCTCGGCCTCGCTCGCCCAGATCGACGAGCGGCTCAGGACTTCGGCCAAATCGGGCCAGCAGACCGTTGCCCGCGCCGATTCCGCGATCACCACCGTCAAGGAAGGGCGTTCGATCGCCGACGATGCGGTGAAGGCCATGGGCCGTGTGAGCGAAAGCGCCAAGGGCATCGACGCAGTCATCGAAGGGCTCGACAAGATCGCCTTCCAGACCCGCGTGCTCGCCATGAACGCCGCCGTCGAAGCGGGCCGCGCCGGTGAGGCAGGCCGTGGCTTCGCGGTCGTCGCCGACCTCGTCAGCGCGCTTGCCATGCGTGCCGAGGAAGAGGCGCAGCTCGCCCGCGACCAGCTGACCGTCACCCAGACCGACATCGGCACTGCGGTGAGCGCGGTGGAGCGGGTCGACGGTGCGCTGGCCGAGATCACCGACGGCGTGGGCGAGGTGCACCACCTGCTCGGCGAAATGGCTGCCGACAACCAGACCCAGTCGGCTTCGGTCAGCGAGATCAGCTCCGCGATCTCGAACATGGACCAGTCCACGCAGCAGAACGCGGCGATGGTCGAGGAAACCTCTGCCGCTGCACGCAGCCTGATGAACGAAGTCTCCGCACTCTCCGAGCGGGCATCGATGTTCAAGACCGGCAATAGTCCGACCGCACTGCCGAAGCCGGGCAACGCGCCCGCCAAGGTCACTGCGCCGAAACCGGTTGCTGCCTCGCCGGCCAACAACCGCAAGGAAGCTTATGTTTCGCCGGTCGCGCCCCTGGCCTCGAACGGAGCGGGCAACGCTTCGGCCGAAGACTGGAACGACTTCTAGACTCTCGTCCCGTCAGGCCGGCCACTGCCCCAGGTACCCGGCCTGACGGCGCCCGCCGCTATCGATCAGCAGTACGAAACCCAGCAATTTCGTCACTATCCTGACCGAAGAGCACTCCGTAAAACTACGTAATACCCTCCATTTATACCCAACCGCCATCTCCATCGACGGCGTTCCTCTATAATGTTTCCAGGAGAGAGCAGTATAAAAAGGTCGCTGGAATACGTGGCCCAACAAGATGAGGTTTCTCTATGCACTGGTTCAGGACAATTGCGCCGATCAGGTTAAAACTGCTCGTGGCATTCGGTTCTCTTACGGCGCTGACAGCGATGGTAGCCATCGTCGGCGTCATCATGGGCGACGTCATCACCATGGTTGCCGGAGCGGCAGCCACTCTCCTCGCGGCGGTCCTGGGGGCGATCTATCGCACCAGCATCGCCGATCCCTACGTGGCCACAGTGGTCCGCATGGAAGGCCTCGCTGCGGGTGACCTCGACTCCCCGATCGAGTTCGTCGAGTACCAGGACTGCGTCGGCCGCCTTACGCGCGCAATGTTCACCTTCCGCGATGCCGCCGTCCAGCAGAAGCGGCAGGCCGACGAGCAGGCCGAGGTCGTGCGCGTCCTCGCCGCCCATCTGGCCAAGCTGTCCGAAGGCGACCTGACGTCCGAAGTGAATGCGCACTTCCCGGCCGAATACGAAGAGCTCAAGACCAATTTCAACGAAGCTGCGGCCCGCTTGCGCGAGATGATCTCCGCAGTTGCCGACAGTGCCGAAGCGATCGGCACCGGCTCGCGCGAAATCGCGCAGGCATCGGAAGATCTTGCCCGCCGCACGGAAAGCAACGCCGCCAGCCTCGAGGAAACCTCGGCCTCGCTCGCCCAGATCGACGAGCGCCTGAGGGCGACTGCAGGATCGGGCCAGAAGACCGTCGAACGCGCCGATTCCGCGATCTCCGTGGTCAGGGGCGGACGCTCCATCGCGAACGAAGCGGTTCAGGCAATGGGCCGCGTGAGCGAAAGCGCCAAGGGTATCGACGCGGTCATCGAAGGGCTCGACAAGATCGCCTTCCAGACCCGCGTTCTCGCCATGAACGCCGCCGTCGAAGCGGGCCGCGCCGGTGAGGCGGGCCGTGGCTTCGCGGTCGTCGCCGACCTCGTCAGTGCGCTCGCCATGCGTGCCGAGGAAGAGGCGCAGCTCGCCCGCGACCAGCTGACCGTCACCCAGACCGACATCGGCACTGCGGTGAGCGCGGTGGAGCGGGTGGACGGCGCGCTCGAGGAAATCACCGAAGGCGTCAGCGAAGTCCACACGCTGCTCGGCACGATGGCCGCCGACAACCAGACGCAGTCTTCCTCGGTGACCGAGATCAGCTCCGCGATTTCCAGCATGGACCAGTCCACGCAGCAGAACGCGGCGATGGTCGAGGAAACCTCCGCTGCCGCACGCAACCTGCTGAGCGAGGTCGGCGCATTGTCCGAACGTGCGGCGCTGTTCCAGACCGGCAAGGCGGTTTCCGGCAATCCTAGACCGACGGTCACCGCGCCGGCATCGAAGGCCCGGTCGCTTCCGGCCCCGGCAGGCAAGCCTGCGAACAGCTACGTATCACCTGTCGCCGCCCTGCCGGGCAACGGCAAAACGCACAACAGCGCGGACGACTGGAACGATTTCTAGGCCAGCTGCTCGGTAAGATCGGGCGAGACGGGCCGTCGCTTCGAGGGAAGCGGCGGCCCGTTTTCGTTTCCCTGCCCGCCCGGCGCAATGCACAAAAAAGGGGGGAGCGACAGCCAGCCTGTCGCTCCCCCCGATTGTCCTGCTGTGCGGCGGTCAGGCGCTTGCGACGCGGTGCGCGGCGAGCCCTTCCATCACGGAACGATTGACCTCGATCAGGTCGTCGATGCTCTCGCGCCCGGCGATGACTTCGCTCGAATAGCGATCGATCCACAGCGCGAGCGAGATGATCGAGGCGCGCAGCTGGGAGGGAAGTTCGTTGCCGGGAGACCCGCAATCGGCGGAGAACAGGTTCCACATTTCCCGATTGCGATGCAGCGTTTCGGCCAGTGCGGCCCCTTCCCTGCGCGCATCGCGGGCACTGATCATCTCTCCGGTGATCTGCCCCATCAAGCGATGCTCGGTATCGCGGGGCGCTTCGGAGAGCCGGCGAACACTCTGGTAAGCGGCAAGCGACATGAAAAACTCCTCTGGCGGTCTTCTCCTATTCTAGAGGAAACGCGTTTGTCCGTGATCCGATGGGCCTATTTTCCCGGCGGTCGCCGCCGTAATCCGCTGCAATCCCTCTATAATCGAAAGGTGCGAGCCGTTCGCACGATAGAGAGGACTTTTCATGGATCTGCCGACCCACCCTCTCGCGGGATTGCGGCTTGCGATCAGCGAGACGATCAATACGGCCAGGGTGGACACGGTCTATGCCATCGGCAAGCTGGATCCGTTTACCGAGGATGCTCTCTCCCAGTTCGCCAAGGATGGCGGCAAGATCGAGATCGCCGATTGCACCTGCGGCGTATCGGCCTTCCCGGTCAGCGGGGGATCGTGCGCCTGGATCATGCCAGCCGTTTCGACCTACTATCACACCTATCGCCTGCTGCATGGCATCCGCGCCGTGTGCAAGATGCAAGAGAAACCCATCCTGGTGCTGCGACCGCAGCTCGAAGGCGCGATCGCCCGCCGCGATCACTACCGCGACACGCCTGAAGTTCCGGCCGCTTGGCGGCACTGCTCCGAAACCTGCCAGGTGCACGGAGAATCCGTCGAACGGGCGGCCTTCAAGGGCGGCCTGCGCAACGGCGTGCTGACCGCGATGGAGGATTTCACGCAGGAGCTGTGGGATGAAGGGACCGCCCTCGCCTACACCTGCCTGCCCACGATCGGCGGGTTCTGCGCGCTGTTCGACGTGGACGCCGACTGGGCGGCCGAGCTCGCCTATCGGCTGGCCCGGTTCCACGACAGCGCGACGATAGCCGCGATGAGCAAGCAGGAACTGCTCAATTATCTGGACATCGTCGAGGGGCCGCGCGGGCGCCCCCGCCCGCCGGCGGTATAAAAAACACCGACC
>NZ_BAAHNC010000006.1:0-104994 GCF_054655655.1 Alteriqipengyuania triglochinis | reverse complement strand
TTTATGTCTAATAAAAACAGGCCGGGGGGGGGCGCGCCCCCCCCCGAGGCGGAGGGGGAGCTGGCCCTGCCGCGCGGGCGCATCAGCGCCGAAGGCCCCGCCGCCATTACCGAACGCGAACACGCGCACGAAGTCGAGATGGCCGAAACCTTCGAGGAGGGCGAGCGGCCTGCGAACGTGATCGAGGCCGCGGCGCAGGGCGCGCAGACGGGCGTCAAGCTGGCGGTCGCGGTCGGCGCGATGGTGCTGGCATTCGTGGCGCTGGTCGCGCTCGCCAACGGCCTGCTCGGCTGGGCGGGAAGCTGGTTCGGCTATGGCGACCTCTCGTTCCAGCAGCTGCTCGGCTTCGTCTTCGCACCGATCATGTTCCTCATCGGCGTGCCATGGGAAGATGCGGGCGTCGCGGGCGGACTGTTCGGGACCAAGATCGTGCTCAACGAATTCGTCGCCTTCATCGACCTCGGCCAGATCGGCGCCGCCGATATTTCGGAGCGGACCCGCGCGATCATCACCTTCGCGCTGTGCGGCTTCGCCAATTTCAGCTCGATCGCGATCCAGATGGCGGTGACCGGCGGACTGGCTCCCAACCAGCGCCCGGTGATCGCCAAGCTCGGCATCCGTGCGCTGCTGGCCGGATCGCTCGCCAACCTCATGAGCGCGGCGCTCGCCGGGCTCTTCCTTCCCGCCTGATTCTTTCCGCCTGACCCCAACCGCCTCACCAGAGTACCTGCCCATGTCCGATATCGCATCCGTCTCGCTCGACCGTCCGCTCGAAGACATTGCCCGCGATCTGGGGGAGAGCTTTGCCGAGTTCGGCTTCGGCATCGTGCGCGACCACGGCATTCCCGATGCGCTGGTCGCCCGCGCGCAGGCCGCGAGCGAGGCGTTCTTCGCACTGCCCGACGATGTGAAGCGGGCCTACAAGATCGAAGGGAACGCGGGTGCGCGCGGCTACACGCCGTTTGGCCAGGAACAGGCGAAGGACGCGGCCGTCTTCGACCTCAAGGAATTCTGGCACGTCGGACGCGATCTGGAGCAGGGCCATCCGCTGGCCGAGTTCATGGAGCCCAATATCTGGCCCGCCGAGGTGCCCGAATTCGAATCGAGCATGCGCGAGCTGTTCCTGGCTTTCGAGGCGAGCGGGCGGCGGATCCTGTCCGCCATCGCGATCCACCTGGGCGAGGACGCGCAGTTCTTCGATCCGACGATCGAGGATGGCAATTCGGTCCTGCGGCTGCTGCGCTATCCGCCGCTGCCCGAAGATGCACCCGATGGCGCGATCCGCGCTGCGCCCCACGGCGACATCAACGCCATCACCCTGCTGCTGGGCGCCGAAGAGGCGGGGCTGGAACTGCTGACGAAGAAGGGTGAGTGGCTTGCGGTCAGCCCGCCGCCGGGCGCGCTGGCGGTCAATATCGGCGACATGCTCGAACGACTGACCAATGGCCGGCTGCGGTCCACCACCCACCGCGTGGTCAATCCGCGCGGCGAAGCGGTGCGCCGCACCCGCTATTCGATGCCGTTCTTCCTCCACTTCCGGCCCGATTTCAAAATCGCCCCGCTGCCTTCGTGCATCGGCGAGGGAGAAGAGGCGAGCGCACCCGAGCCCATTCTGGCCCACGATTTCCTGATGCAGCGCCTGCGTGAGATCAAACTCGTCTAGGTTCCCGGATTTTTCGGAATGGATGCCGCGAAAGTGCGGTTTGCTCACCTATGTTGCACTGCGGCAACACCCTTTAGGCGCTGAATTCCGCCGATTTCGGATATCGTTGCAGTTTCTGCATCGCTGTATCGCATTTGCGTAATTTGCTTGTCACAAAACTGGCCTTAGTCGCGCTCGACCGGCCACGGAGTCGGCCCACTCGCATCACCATTTTCTCGCTAGAGCGTCTTCAAAGGGGTTTTCCATGAAGCTCAAGTATTTGCTGGCAGCCAGTGTCGCCAGCCTTCCCGCCGCCGTGATCCTGCCAGCCCCGCTGGCCGCTCAGCAGATTACCTCGTCCATCCAGGGCTCGGTCCAGGATGAAGCCGGGGTCCCTGTCGCGGGTGCGAACGTGGTCGTCACCGACACGCGTACCGGTGCGACCCGGTCCGTAACGACCGACAATTCCGGTACCTTCACGGCCACGAACCTCGTCGTCGGCGGACCTTACACCGTTTCGGCCGAAGCCGGCGGCTACGAAGGCCAGACCCTCAACGGCGTGAATATCTCGCTCCAGGGCGCGACCAACCTCACCTTCTCGCTCTCGTCGGGCGCGGGTGTGATCGTGGTCACCGGCTCGCGCGTCAAGCAGACGCAGCTTTCGGTCGGCCCGGGCACCAGCTTCGGCACCGAGGTGCTAGAAAGCGCCCCGACCTTCGACCGCGACATCCGCGACATCATCCGTATCGACCCGCGCGTCAGCCTCGACCGCGACGATTCCGGCTCGGGCGTCGATCGCATCTCGTGCCTCGGCGGCAACGACCGTTCGAACGCCTTCACCATCGACGGCATCAACCAAGGGGACGTTTACGGCCTGAACGACACCGGCTTCGCGTCGCGTAGCTCGGCGCCGATCCCGTACGACGCCATCCGCGAAACGCAGGTCGCCTTCGCGCCCTTCGACGTCGACTACGGCAACTTCACCGGCTGCGCGATCAACGCGGTGACCAAGTCGGGTACGAATGACTATCACTTCGGTGGCTTTTTCGAATATTCGGACCAGGACCTGCGCGGTGACGAGGTCGATGGCGTGGTTGCCGGCGATATCGAGCCGCTCAAGCGCTGGGGCGGGTACCTCAGCGGCCCTGTCATCAAGGACCGCCTGTTCATCTTCGGCGCCTACGAGCATCAGGAAGCCGGTTTCCCGCAGGAATACGGCCCCGCAGGTGGCGGTTTCGGTGACGAGATCGGCGCCGTTTCGGTCGAGCAGTTCAACGAAATCTCGGATGTCCTGAGCTCGGTCTACGGGATCGAAACCGGTCCGATCGTGCGCGTCCGTCCGTACGAAAACGATCGTTATTTCGTTCGCGGCGACCTCATCATCAGCGACAAGCATCGTCTCGAAGCCACTTACCAGCGGCTTGAGGAATCGACGCTCCAGGCGGACGATTTCAGCCAGTTCGGCAGCTTCCGCGGCGCAGTCGTCGGTGCCAACACCTTCAACGAGAGCGGCACGATCTCGGATTATTACTCGGGCCGCCTCTACTCGCAGTGGAGCGACAATTTCTCGACCGAACTGCGGTATTCGCGGTCGGAAATCCAGGATCTTCAGGGCCCCCTCGGCGGCGGTGAAGCGCAGGATGCAAATCCGATCCCGCGTATCGTGGTCGGGATCGACAACGGCGCCGCGGCCGGTGAAGACCGCTACGGCGCGGTGCAGGCCGGCCCGGGCTTCTCGCGTTCGGCCAACGACCTGCAGACCGACATCGACCAGTGGCGTGCAGCTGCGGTGATCGAAGCCGGCGCACACCGCTTCAAGCTGGGTGCCGAACTGAACCACGCCAACCTGTTCAACCTGTTCGTCCAGAACGCCACCGGACAGCTGGTCTTCACCGATATCGACGCCCTGCGTGAAGGTATCCTCTCGAACGGTTCGAGCAACTTCACCAGCCCCAGCAACGTCGCTCAGGGCAATGCTTACGGTGCCTACGGCAACTTCTCGTCCACTGGTGATGTGCGAGACGCCGCAGCAGCCTTCTCGCGCGATATCTACTCGGTCTTCGTGCAGGACGAGTGGATGGCGACCGATCGTCTCGACCTGACCCTGGGGGTCCGCGTCGACTGGTACGATGGTGACCGTCCGAAGCTGAACCCGAACTTCGTCGATCGCTACGGCTTCGGCAACAACACCGGGTTCTCCGCGCTCGATCCGATCGTGATGCCGCGTGCGTCGTTCTCCTACGACCTCGGCGATCTCGCCGTGTTCTCCCGTTCGGAACTGCGTGGCGGCGTGGGCGTCTTCTCCGGCGGTGACCCGCTGGTGTGGTTCGGCAATGCCTTCCAGAACGACGGCCGCGGCTATGCCGAAGGCAACACGGGTAGCTCGCTTTGCCCGACTGGCCCGATCGATGTGGTGGTTGACGGCACCTTCACCGGCGTCCCGACCTGCTTCCGTCAGGATGGCATCGATCGTGCGGCTGCCGGTCTTGGCGACACCGAGTCGATCGATCCCAACATCAAGGTCCCGAGCGTGCTCCGCGCGAACCTCGGCTTCTCGAGCGGGCTCGACTTCGCTCCCAGCGGCTTCTTCAGCAACTGGACGATCAATCTGGACTACATCTATTCGAAGTTCAGCAATCCCTACACCATCGTCGACCTTTCGCAGGTTCCCGACATCCGCGAAGGGCTTGACGGTTTTGCGATCGATGGCCGGCCGATCTATGCGGCAATCGATCCGACCAGGACCGGCTGCGATGCGACGCTGACCGATACCTATCCGCCGACCTACACCGGTGTTTCGGCCGCGTGCTTCGGCACGTCCCGCGACAACGAGCTGATGCTCACCAACTCGGACGGCTACGACAGCCACATCGCCTCGGCGATCCTGGCGAAGCGTTTCAACGGCGGTATCTTCACCGAAGGCGGTTCGGTCGACTTCAGCCTGGGTTACGCCTTCACCGGCGCCAGCGATCGTCGCAACATGTACAACTCGACTGCGGGTTCGAACTACGACCGTACGGCGGCCTTCGATCGCCAGGCCCCGGCCGAATCGCGCAGCTTCTTCGCCAGCCGTCACAACATCACCGTGCGCACCTCGTTCCGCGAGGAGTTCTTCGATGATCTGTCGACCCGCCTGAGCGCAACCTTCGTGGCGCGTTCGGGTCGGCCGTACTCGATCACCTTCACGGACGGTGGCGTGTTCAACGATTCGACGTCGGGTGAAGACAATGTGCTCGCTTACATCCCCAGCGGTATCGACGATCCGAACATTTCGCCGCTGTCGGACGGCGATGCGGTTGCGGCGTTCGCGAATTGGGCGGCCACGCAGGATTGCGTCGCGGATTATATCGGCCGGTCGATCGAGCGTAATACGTGCGATGTCGAATGGTATTACGACATGGATCTGTCGTTCAGCCAGGAAATCCCCGGACCGGGTCGGTTCTTCGGTCGCGACGATCGGATCAAGCTGTTCGCTTCGATGGACAACTTCCTGAACTTCCTCGACAGTAGCTGGAATGTGCAGCGTCGCCGCGACTACTCGGGTCTGCAGAACGTTGCCTACAGCGATGGCGTCGATGATCAGGGTCGTTACATCATCGAAAGCTTCCGAGGCGGGGACGCAATCGAGGGTGACTCCTTCGTCAACGTCAGCTCGTCGCTCTGGCGTCTGAAGGTTGGCATCAGCTACGATTTCTGATCCGACACACTGACCAAGGAAAAGCGGCGGTGCCCCATTGGGGTGCCGCCGTTTTCCGTTTTAGCCCGCCCGGAACCGAGGCTGTGCGCACCGGGTTTCCTACCCATGAGCGACGCGCGGGGATTTTCCGACGATACCACACGCCCCAGCATCCCGGTGCTGGCGGCCATCGCGGTGCTGCATGTTGCGCTGCTCTACGGCCTGATCCGCGCGCTCGCGCCCGATCTCACGATCATCGAGAGCGGCCCGTCCTTCGCCGCCTTCGAGGTCGGCAAGCCGAGCCCATCACCCACGCCGACCCCCGCCCCGACGCAGGCTCCGGCCCCCGGCCCGCCGGATAAGGAGGCAGGGGACGAAGGCGACCCCGGCAAGCGCGCCGTCGCCAGCGCGGTGACCGCGCCGCAGCCGCCGATCCCGCTCCCGAGCCGCGCGCCCGCACCGCGCGCCGCCTCGACCGGGACGGCCGACAGCTCGGGTGCGGCGGATGCGGGCGATGGGACCGGCGCCAGCGGGCAGGGCGACGGGACCGGTGCGGGCGGCGAGGGGCGCGGAATTGGCGGGGGCGGCGGAATCGCCGAGGGGCCCAGCCTCGCGCGCTCGATCACCAACGTCTCCGCCTTTCCCGTTCCGCCCGGTGGGCGGCAGGCGCGGGTCGGCAAGCGGACGCTGGTGATGCTCGACGTGTCCGCGCAAGGCCGCGTCACCGGCTGCCGGGTGACGCAGTCGAGCGGCTTCCCCGATACCGACGCAAAGGTGTGCGAGCTGGCCTACGACCAGATCCGGTTCGAACCGGCGCGCGATGATGCGGGCAACCCGGTGCCCTCGCGCTTCCACTACCAGCAGCGCTTCTTCGAATAGGGCGAAGCGCCGCCGGGGCCGGACGCCGTCAGCCGGGCTCGCCGGCTGTCAGCGCCTTGGCCAGATCGCTCTGGTCGTAAGGCTTCTTGAGGATCGCCCGCGCACCCAGCTCGTCGAACTTGACCTCCTTGGCGCTGTAGCCGGTCGCCAGCACGAAGGGCACGCCCATCCGCTTCAGCTCGCGCGCCACCGGCTCGCTCGATTCTTCGCCGAGATTGAAGTCGAGCACCGCGAAATCGGGCCGATCCTTCTCGATCGCGCGCAGCGCCTGGGTGACGCTGCCACTGACGAGGACTTCGTCGACGCCCAGTTCCTTGAGCATTTCCTCGGTATCGAGCGCGATGATCATGTTGTCTTCGATGAGCAGCACACGAGCCGGCAGCTGGTGGCCGTCGGCGTTTTCGGAGCCGGCATCGGCATCCTTGTGATCGACGTGGCTTGTCATCTCGTGATCATTCTCCGCTTCTTTGAGGAACCGGGCCGGCACGACGAAGCGTGCCTCCAGCCCGCCCAAGGCAAATTGGACATCCGCTTCGCCCTGCAATTCGTGCGGGATCGACTTCTCGATAATGGTCGTGCCGAAGCCCTGTCGCTTGGGCGCCTGCACCGGCGGGCCGCCCCGTTCCTTCCACCGCAGTTCCAGATCGCCGTTCTCGTGCCTGTCCAGCACGATCAGCAGATCGCCCGACTGGTCCGACAGGCTGCCGTACTTGGCCGAATTGGTGATCATTTCATGAAGGACCAGCGCCAGCACGGTGTAGGCCTGCGGAACGACGAGGACATCGTGCCCCTCGACCGAGAGGCGTGCCGTCTTGGAGCCGAGATAGGCTTCCGCCTCCTCGGCGATCAGCTTCTTGAGCGAGGTCGGCCCCCAGTTGTCGCGGGTGAGATTGTCGTGCGCTGCCGCCAGCGCGCCGATCCGTCCCCCGATCAGCTTGGTCAGCGTTGCCGTGTCGCCCGCCTCGTGGCGCGACTGGTTCACCAGTCCGCGGATCAGGTTGAGGATATTGCGCACCCGGTGGTTGAGCTCGGCGATCAGCAGGTCCTGCTGCTCGCTCGCGCGCTTGCGATCCTGCGCCGCGGCATCGGTCAGCCGCAGGATCACCTCCAGCAGCGTGATGCGCAGCGTTTCGGCCAGGTCGCGCTCGGCATGCGACCACTCCGCGCTGCGCCCCTCGACCGTCTGCTGCCAGGCGGCAAAGCTCTTGCGCGGGGTGATGCGCCCCTCATTCGCGTGGTCGACGGGCTTGTCGGGATTGCCGGCCCAGGTGATGACCTGCTTGAGCTCACGCCGCCAGAGGATGAAATAGTCGCGCGGCGAACGCGATACGGGGATGATCAGCGCCCCAGCAGCACGTGCGGTGAAGGCTGCCGCTGCGGGGACCTCGCGCGCCAGTTCTGCCGTCGCGAGAATCTTGCTCGCCGGCCCCGCCTGAAGGCCGGGCAGGATGGCGCGGAATTCGTCTTCGGAAGGTGCGTAGCCGGTGGCGACATAGTCGCCGTCGATGAAGATGCTTGCGCCGTCGTGCGGGATCGTATCGCCGATCAGGGCGCCGGTCTGGGTCAGCGTCTCGCGGACCGAGGCCCCCTCGGCGAGACGCGTCATCAGCCGTTCGTGCAGGTTCTGGCCGAGCACGCGGCGCGCGGTGTTCTGATCGTTCAGCGCGCGGTCGAGCGTGAGCGAGAACATCTGTGAGAAGACCTCGGCCGCGGTGCGGTTCGAAAAGGCCAGCGCGCGCGGGCGGTAGTGATGGCAGGCGAACAGCCCCCACAGCTTGCCGCGCACGATGATCGAGATCGAGAGCGAGGCGCGCACGCCCATGTTGCGCAGGTATTCGATATGGATCGGCGAGACCGAGCGCAGGGTCGAGAGGCTGAGATCGATCGGCTCGCCGCCGAACTGGTGCCCGGGCACCACCGGGACCGGCGTATCGCCGACATCGGCGATGATCCGCAGGCGGTTGCGCAGGTACAGCTCGCGCGCCTGGCTGGGAATGTCGCTCTTGGGGTAGCGCAGGCCCGAGAAGCTATCGACCTCGCGCTCGCGCGCCTCGGCGATGACCTCGCCCGAACCGTCCGGATGGAAGCGGTAGACCATCACCCGGTCGAACTCGAGCAGCGCCTTGAGCCGCTTGGCCGCCGCGCTGCACAGGTCCTCGACATTCTCGATCGTGTCGAGCCCTGCCATCATGGGGCGGATCGAGGCGACATGATTGCCGAAGCCTGCCGGATCGTGCTTTTCGAACTCCAGCACCAGCTGCCCGCCGCTGCGATGGATCGAGCAGTCGAAACGGGTCGCATCGCCGCGCGCAAGGTCGAGCCCGAAAAGCCGCTCCGTATCGTCGTCATCCGCCAGGCGGCTGGCGGCGAGCTGGACGGCACGCAAGGTTTCTTCCGGCAGGAAGTCGTTCAGACGGACGCCCTGCCCGATGCCTTCGATGCCGAGGAATTGGGAGGCATTCTCCGAGTAATGCGCGATGAAATTGTCCGTGGAGACGACCAGCATTGCACCGAAGGACTGGACATGGCCCAGCTGGTGGATCGGCTCGCGGTCGCAGCTCGACAGATCGACTTGGGTGGCGGGTTCGGTCATGCGGGTTGGGCTGCCAGCTGGCGGTCGGCTTCGCGCTGGAAATGCGCGAAGACCGCCGCTGCGATGCGTTCGGCGCCCGGATTGGGATCGGCTTGCGCAAGCAGCGGCCGGAGTGTCTTGAAGTAGGCGGGCATGGCATCGTCGCGCAGGAAGGCCATGGGCCAGCCGGCGGGTGCGCGGGCCGACAGCTCGCGCTCCATCATGCGGTTGCCGAGGGAGGAACCGGCCAGCACCCATGCTGCGCCGAGCCAGGCGACCGGGCCCTGATCCGCAAGATCGAAACCGGGCGCGTCCTCCAGCCCCGCTTTATCGCCCAGAGCGGACAGGTCGGCGGCCAGCAAGGCGGCCTGCGACGGCGGAAGCCATTTCGCCGGGCAGTAGCGGCCCAGCCAGGCCTCGACCCCGTGCCGGGCATTCGCCTGCACCTTCAGGAAGCGCGCGTAATCGCCCCGGTCGGCGAGATCGAGCCGTCCGAGCGTCGTATCGAGCCGCTGGTGTTGTTCGTGAGTGGCTGCGCGCAACCTGGCGCGAAGCTCGGGTGCATTGCCGCACCTGGCCATCATTCGCGCTACCCTCTCTGTTTCTCGATGAAGTTCGACCCCGCACAGCCATATGGCCGCACGCCTGAGGAAATCAACGCCCTCTATATTCGGCGGTTCCCCGATAAACCTTTATCAAGTCAGTCTTTCCCCGAGGGGTTCGTCTTGGGTGGAGGGGCGAGCAGCTTCGTGCCTTTATCCGCTACTGCCGCGGCGATCAGCGGCTTGAAGAAGGAAAGCATCGGCGGAAGGTCGAGTTCCACGATCACCTGCGTCTCCTCGATCGTGATCGTGGTCCGCACGGTCTGCCCCATCGCGCCGACCGCGACCTTCATGCAGTCCTCGTTCGGCCATTCGGTCTGCACCTCGGCAGCCCCGCCGGGCATGTGCGCGGGCAGTTCGGGCATGCGTTCGCGCAGGCGGCGGCGTACCTCTTCCTTGGTGAGGCTGTGCTGGATCGGAACGCGCATCAGCCCGGTGTCCCTTCTGCGGGGGTATCGGCGGCCGCGCCCTCGCCATAGCGGTAGCCGAGATAGCGGTGCTGCACCGCCAGATCGTCGAGCGCGCCGGCGGCCAGCTGGCGGTTGATCGAGTCGATCTCGCCGCTGATCTTGCCAAGCCCTTCGATCAGGCGGGAATCCGCGGTGGCCCCGGCATGCGCCTCGCCTCGCATCGAAGGGGGCACGCGGGTATAGCTTTCGACCATCTCGGGCAGGGTATCGCCCACCAGTTCGCGGATATCGCGGATCGCATCATGCCCCGCCGGTGCGGTTGCAAGCTGCTGGCCGAGGATGTCGAGCTTCACGCCCAGGTCGTCGACCAGCTGCACGGCAGGCGCGGGCAGGGCGGGGCGCTGGGCCTCCAGCCACAATTCGGTCCGCGCCACCATCTCCTTGGGCTCACCCCGGTTCAGCTCGCTGCGCTGCGGCGGCTTGGGTGTGGGGGCGAGCGCGAAGATGCCCAGCGCGACCACCGCAGCGAGCACCATCGCCATCAGGCCCCAGAAGCCGATCCCGCCAAGGATCAGCCCTGCCACGCCCGATGCGACGATGATCGCCACGATCGCCACGGCGAGCCAGGCGGCGCGCTTCATCCAGTGGCGCAGCTTGAGATCGGCCGAGCCCTTGCCGATCGATCGGGTCATGCGGTGCCGCCCGCCGCTGCGATTATCGTCGCGCAGCCGCCTGCCTTCGGCAATCAACCGGTCGCTGTCGCGGGTCAGATCGTTCACCTAGCCCTCCAGCTTCAGCAGCGCGCCTTCGGACGAATCGAGCTGTGCCTGCGCCTGCGCCTGGCTTTCGGCGCGGGCGATGTAGGTCTTCGACTTCTCCACCTCGCTCGAAAGCGTCGTCACGGTCTGCTTCATCGTGTCGAGCGCCTTGAGCTTGAAGGTGTCGACCTCGTCCATCGTCGCGTAGATGTTCTGGAACGCGTTCTGCAGCGTCTGCATCGGGATCGTGCTGGCGGCGGCCTGTTCATGGATCTTGCCGGTCTGTTCGCGCAGCAGCTTGCCGGTCGAATCGATGATGCCCGCCGTGGTGTCGTTGAGCGCGGTGATCTGCTTCAGGACCAGCCGCTGGTTGGTCATCGCCTCGGCCACGGTCACCGCCGTGCGCAGCGCGCTGACGGTGGTGGTGCTGGCACGATCGACGCCCTTCACCAGCTCGACATTGTTCTTCTTGACCAGATCGAGCGCGAGGTAGCCCTGCACCGAGACCGCCATCTGGGTCAGCAGGTCCTGCGTGCGCTGGCGGACGTAGAACAGCGCCGTCTCGCGGATCGCCTTGGCCTTTTCCGGGTTGGTCGCGTCGAGTTCGTTGGCCTTTTCCTCCAGCTTCGCGTCGAGCGTCTTGGAGATGTGGATCATCTGTTCGAGCTTGCCCATCGCTTCCCACAGGTGCTGGCGCTCGACATCGATCGCGGCATTGTCCTTCTGCAGTTCGGTGCGGCCCGAATGCAGCTTGTCGAGGATCGCCTGAATGTGGCTCTGCGCGCTCTGGTAGCTGCGGAAATAGCCTTTCAGGCTGTTGCCCCACGGCAGCTTGGACAAGATTCCGCTCTTGCCCCGGCGCGCCGGGTCCAGCTCTTCCACCGTCGTGCGCAGTTCGGCGAGGTTCGCGCCGACGCCCTGGTCGCGGTCCATCGCGCGCACGGGCCGGTCGAGGAAGCGGTTCGACATGTTGGAGGCCGCCGCGATTTCCTTGCGGCCCATGTTCGAGATTTCGTCGACCCGCTTGCTGAATTCGGGCGACTGCGTGTCCTGCGCCAGCAGGTCTGCAACGAAGCTGTCGACCTTGCTGTCCAGCTCGCTCTTCTTCCCCTCGTCGACGGGAACCAGGCCGACGGCCTTCTCTGCATCCACGACCGGAATCGGCTCGGGCGGAGTCAGGTTGAGCGCGGTCGCGGTGGCGGTTTCGGTCTGCGTGGCCATCGGGGCGGGTTTCCTCATATTCCGGCAACTACTGTATTAGTTGCACAAGACACGTGTTTCAAGCTTTGGCAGTCTGCACTTTCCGCGATAATACCGCACCATGCAAACCCCTTCGCAAGCGCCCACCGATAGCGGCGCGTCTTCTGAAATCACCGACACCGGCAAGAGCCGCCGCCCCGTCGGCATAAAATACGTACTGACTGCGCTGACCCGCTGGTGGACCATCGAGGTGTCTGGCACGGTCGATCAGGCGGCAGTGATCGAGAAGCGCCGTGCCGAGTGCGAACTGACCGCGCGCTACATCCTGATGGTGTGCATGTCCGCCGGGATCGCGATCCTCGGCATGCTGCTGTCATCGCCTGCGGTCGTGATCGGGGCCATGCTGATCGCCCCGCTGATGGATCCGATCATGGGCGTGGGCTTCGCGCTGGCGGTCGGCGATTTCTCGTGGCTGCGGCGCGCCGCACGCTCGCTGCTGCTGGGCATCGTGCTGGCGATCATCTTCTGCGCCGCGATTGTCGTCCTTTCGCCGATCCAGATCGTCACGCCCGAGATCGCATCGCGCACGCAGCCCAATCTGTTCGACCTGATGGTGGCAATCTTCTCCGCCATCGCCGGCGCCTATGCGGTGATCCGCGGGCGCGAAGGGACCATTGTGGGGGTGGCGATCGCCACGGCCCTGATGCCGCCGCTGGCCGCGGTGGGATATGGGCTCGCCACGCTGAACATGACGGTCTTTTCTGGCGCGTTGCTGCTGTTCGTCACCAAC
Source organism: Alteriqipengyuania triglochinis (assembly GCF_054655655.1). NCBI lineage: Bacteria > Pseudomonadati > Pseudomonadota > Alphaproteobacteria > Sphingomonadales > Erythrobacteraceae > Alteriqipengyuania > Alteriqipengyuania triglochinis. Next base: position 92,465 of record NZ_BAAHNC010000006.1, on the reverse strand, counting down.
CTCACCGCCATCGCGCTCACCGCGACAGCGATGGCCCGCGGCTACGGCTTCAGCACCCGGCTGACCGAGAAGCAGAGCCAGGTACAGGCCTTCCTGATCTTCGCGGCCTTCGTTGCCCTGTCCGTGCCGCTGGGACTGTCGCTCTATCAGATCGGCTGGGAAGCGCAGGCCGAGCGCACGATCCGCGACAGCCTGGCCGACGTATTCGAGGGCAAGGCGCAGAGTGTGGAGCCCACGGTGAACTTCACCGACGACGCGATTACCGTGACGGCGGACGTCTACACCGATACGCTCTACAAGAGCGCGCAGGTGGAAGGGCGCGCGCGCGACGCGCTGGAGGAAGCCCTCGGCCGGCAGGTGAGTGTGCAAATATTCCAGTACGAAAGCGCCGATGCGGTAGAGGCCCAGCGGCTGCAACTGCGCGAGGCGAGCGAGCGCGAGCAGGATTCGCTGGCGCAGGCGCGCACGATCGCCGACCGCCTCTCGATCATCGCGGGAGTATCGAGCGAGGATGTGACGGTCGATCGCCAGCGCCGCCGTGCGCTCGTCACCGTCCGCCCGCTCGAAGGCGCGGGGCTTGCCACCTATGCGGATCTGGAACGCCGGATCGATGCCACCGAAGACGGCTGGGATATCCGCATCGTGCCCCCGCTCCGCGCGCTGCCCGACATTGCCGTTGCGCAGGATGACGAAGGCAACATTGCACCGACCGCAGAGGGGCGCCGCGCGCTGTCCCTGATCGTGTGGGCGCAGCGCAGGATAGGCATCCCGATCCGCGTGAGCGGCACGCAGGAGCAGCTGGCTGTGGTGCGAAAGCGCCTCGAAGACGCCGAGCTCGACTTCGAGGAGGATGAAGTTGCAGGCGACGCCGACACGATCGGCGTCGCCTGGATTATCCCTCAATAGGCCGGGTCAGGCAGCCAGGCTGTAGGGCTGGATTTCGCCGGACAGGTACAGGCGCTTGGCCTTGGCGCGGCTGAGCTTGCCCGACGAGGTGCGCGGCAGCGAACGCGGCGGCACCAGTTCGACGAGGCAGGCCATCCCGGTGACCGACTGGACCTTTTCCTTGATCCGCTCGCGCAGGACGCGGCGCTCTTCCGGGTCGGACACGCGGCAGTGGACCAGCACGGCAGGCGCTTCCTCGCCATCCTCACGCTCGACCGCGAAGGCCGCGATGTCGCCGTGGTTAAAGCCCGGCAGTTGCTCCACTGCCCATTCGATATCCTGCGGCCAGTGGTTCTTGCCGTTGATGATGATCATGTCCTTCGCGCGGCCGACGATGAACAGGTAGCCATCGGCCATGTAGCCCATGTCGCCGGTGTCGAGCCACGCGCTCCCGCCGTCGGTGCTCGGCAGAAGGCAATCGCGCGTCGCTTCCTCGTTGCGGAAGTAGGAATGCATGATGCTGGGGCCGCGGCACCAGACCTTGCCGATCTGGTGATCGCCCTTGATCGCATCGTCCTCGCCCCGGATCTCGACTTCCATCTGGGGCAGCGGCTTGCCGCAATTGACGATCGCGCGGTAGCGCGCCGGGCGGTTGAGGTTGGGGCGCGCGCCCGAAAGCCGCTCTTCCTCGACCAGTTCCACCCGGATGCCTTCGCCCGGCGGCATCACGGTCACCGCCAGCGTCGCTTCGGCGAGGCCGTAGCTCGGCGTGAAGGCGGACGCCTTGAAGCCCGCTTCGGCAAAGGCGTTGACGAAGTTCTGCATCACATCGGGCCGGATCATGTCCGCGCCGTTGCCCGCCGTGCGCCAGCGCGACAGGTCGAACCGGTCGGCGACGCTGCTCTGGCTGGAGATGCGCCGGGCGCAGATATCGTAGCCGAAGGTCGGCGAATAGGAGAGCGTCTGGCCCTTGTTGCGGCTGATCAGATCGAGCCAGGCGAGCGGGCGGCGCGCGAAATGTTCGGTCTTGAGGTAATCGACCGACACCTGGTTCGCGATCGGGCTGAGGAAACAGCCGACCAGGCCCATGTCGTGGTACCACGGCAGCCAGCTGACCACGCGATCGTCGGTGCCGAGGTCCATCGCCTGCGCGTGGCCGTAAAGATTGTGCAGCAGCGCTTTGTGGGTCACCGCCACGCCGGTGGGGAAGCGGGTCGAGCCGCTCGAATATTGCAGGTAGCTGATGTCTTCGGGCTTGGCAGTCGGCAGATCGGCCGGCGGCGCATCGCGGGTCGCGAACTCGTCCCAGTCCACCGACTTGCAGCCGACTCGCTGCGCCGCGGCCTGCGTCATCTCGGCGATTTCGGGCGGATAGATCAGCAGTGCAGGATCCGAGCTTTCAAGCTGGACCACCAGCTGGTCGATATAGCTGTCGCGCCCGCCGAAGGTGGTCGGCAGGGGCAGCGGCACGGGCCACGCGCCGGCATAGATGCAGGCGCAGAACAGCGCCGCGAATTCGGGGCTGGTCTCTGCGATCAGCGCCACGCGGTCCTGCGGGCCGATGCCCGCCGCGACGAGGCGCCGCGCCATCGCCAGCGCATCCTCGCGCATCTCGCGGTAGGAATAGGCGCGTTCCAGCGTCCCGCGCATGTCGTGAAAGTTGAGGCCCTTCTCGCTCAGCGCCGCATAATCGATCGCTTCGTTGAAGGTGGCGAAATCGGCCCGGCGTCGCGGCAGCGCGCAATCGTTGGGCGTCGGAAGAATGTTGCTGTCGTGCATAGAAGAAAGCGTAATCCTGTTATCGCTATCAGGCCTCGGCCCAGGGCATCACCAGAACAGGCATGGGCCGGGCGGGCATTTTATCGGTCGCAATCCTGTTTCCCGTCATCAGGGCGGTTCCAATCCTCAAGGAGTGTGGCATCATTATGTCCCATGGGCGAACCCCCGGACACTCCACGGCGTCGACGCAGCCGCCAAAAGCCGCTGGCCAAGCCGCTCGACGACACCGCATTGCGCGATCTCGCGCTCGGTTACGCGGGGCGCTACGCCACCACGGCGGCCAAGCTCAAGCATTATCTGCGCCGTAAACTCCGCGAACGTGGATGGTCGGGCGAGGATGAACCGCAGGTTGATGCGCTGATCGCCCGCTTCGTGGAGCTGGGCTATATCGACGACGGCGTCTATGCCGAGGTCCGCACGCGCGACCTGCTGCGCCGGGGATACGGCGCGCGCAGGGTGGCGCAGGCGCTGTACCATGCGGGCGTCGATACCGAGGCTCTCGAGGTGCCCGAGCCGGACGAGGCGGAGACGCGCGCCGCCGCACTGGCGCTTGCCCGGCGCCGCCGGATCGGCCCGTTCGGGGCCCAGCCGCCCGACGAGAAAACGCGCGAGAAGCAGCTTGCCGCGCTGGTGCGTGCGGGCCATGATTTCGAAGCGGCCCGCGCGATGGTCGACGCTGCGAGCGAGGAAGAGGCGGAACGATGGGCTTACGGCGACGCGGATTGAGAGGGATGGTGGCCCTTCTGGCGGGCACGCTCGCGCTGGCCGCATGCTCTCCGCAGGCGGCGAGCGAGAGGCGCGCGCAGGGCGGCGACCCCGGCGCCGCCGCTGCGGTGCATCCGGTCTCGGGGCTGGAGCTCGTCCCGGTCACCATCGCGAGCGGAGAGAGCGAGCACGAATTCGTCGCCGAGGTTGCCAGGTCTTCCGAAGAGCAGGCGCGCGGCCTGATGTTCCGCACCGAGCTGGGCCCGGACGAGGCGATGCTCTTCCCCCGCCAGGGCGATGTCGCGAGCTTCTGGATGAAGAACACGCCGCTGCCGCTCGACATCGTGTTCATCGGGCAGGACCGGCGAATCATTAATATCGCGCCCGAGACGACGCCCTATTCGCTCGACAGCGTGTCCGCCCTCGGGCCGACGTCGGCGGTGCTCGAAATTCCGGGCGGGCGGGCCGCGGAACTCGGCATCGGGCCGGGCGACCGGGTGGAATGGTAGCACGCGCAGGCTAAACCGGCTTGGCCCCGGGCCGGGCTTGCGCTAATCGCACCCTCGCAATGAGCATCTTCGGAAAAATCTTCACCTGGTGGAACGGTGCCACCATCGGTACCGCGATCTTCACCTCGCGCAGGGGCGAGCACGTCGGCACCGACGCGTTCGGCAACGAGTATTATCGCGCAAGGCCCAAGCGCGGGAAGACGCCGACTGCAGGCTCCTACACCGGGACAGAGCGGCGCTGGGTGATCTACGAAGGTGCCAATGATGCGAGCCGCGTGCCCGCCGAATGGCACGGCTGGCTGCACGGCGCGGGCGAGGATGTGCCCGAAAGCCACCTGCCGCCGCCGCGCATCTGGGAATCCGACTATTCCCCCAATTCGACCGGGTCGGCCAAGGCCTACCTTCCCAGCGGCGCGCTGGAGCGGGGCGGCCGCCGTGCGCGCGCAAGCGGCGATTACGAGGCCTGGACCCCGGGCGAATAATGGCCGTGCGCAAGCCCGTGGCCCTGCTGGTCGCCGCGCTCGCCGCGCTGGCCGCGTGCGACAATGACGCACCCGACCCGGCTCCGGTAGAGACGGAGGTGCCCGAAGAACTGGCGCAAGGCGGTTCGGTCGATCGCGGGGGCGAGGATACCAGCCAGATCGGTACGCCGATGGCAGAGCGGGTCGCGACGATCGGCCTGCTCAACAAGCGCAACAATGTCAGCCGCGACTTCGAGATGAAGCCCGGCGAGGCGACCCGCGCGGGCGATGTCGTGATCCGGCTGGAAGCGTGCGAGAAGACCGCGCCGTGGGAACTGCCGCAGGAGGAGGGCGCCTTCGTTCAGGTCTTCGTGCGCGAACGGCAGGACGCCGAGCGCGAGCGGAGCTGGAACAAGGTCTTTTCCGGCTGGCTGTTCCGCAATTCACCCAGCGTCAACGTGGTCGAGCACCCGATCTACGATGTGTGGATCAAGGAATGCGCGATGAGCTTCCCGGGCGAGGAAGACTGAGCGCGCGCTTCGGCTTCCACTTCGGCGATGGCTTGCGGCAGGGTGAGCCGCTGCGCGCCGCGCGCTTCGCCCAGCCGCTCCAGATAGTCGCTCTGGGGAATCGGGGTCGCCCCCAGCGATGCCAGATGGCCGGTCATGAACTGGCAATCGAACAGGACGCATCCGGCGCGCTGGAGCAGTGCCAGTAGCCAAGCCAGCGCCACCTTGGATCCGTCGCGGCGGCGGCTGAACATGCTCTCTCCGCAGAACACCCGGTCGAAGGCGACGCCGTAGACGCCGCCGACCAGCTCGCCATCCTGCCAGCATTCGATCGAATGGGCGTGCCCGACCTCGTGCAGCCGCTGGTAGCTCGCCGCGATTCGCCCGCTGATCCAGGTTTCGTCGGTATCGGCCCGCGGCGCAGCGCATTCCAGCACCGTTCCCGCAAAATCGCTGTCGACCCGGATGGTGAAAACCTCGCGCCGGATCGTGCGCGCGAGCGAGCGCGAACAGTGGAAGCCGCCGATCGGGATGATCGCGCGTTCGCGCGGCTCGACCCAGAAAATGTCCTGATCGCGCCGCGTCTCCGCCATCGGGAACAGGCCCTGACGATACGCGGACAGCAGAATGGGCGGGGGGACGATCGGCAGCATGCTGTTAGTAATCTAGCACGCCCGCGCGCGCGGGCGCCATCCTTGTCCGTGTTTTCCCAGCTGAGCCAGCCATGGGCCGGGCATGGGGTGCTGCGGCAAACCATCCTGGTGCATCGCGGATCAGTGCTTGCCAAGCGGCGCGGCCCGCCGTAGAGCGCGCTTCCGCCTGCAGGGGTGTAGCTCAGCTGGTAGAGCATCGGTCTCCAAAACCGAGGGCCACGGGTTCGAATCCTGTCACCCCTGCCATTTTTTCGCGGTCATCGCCCGTATTCGGGCTGGCCGGCCGACCAGCGGGAAGTTCAATCTTGGAATATCTCCACACCATGATCCGGGTCAGCGACCTGGACGAATCGCTTGACTTCTTCTGCAACAAGCTCGGACTGGTCGAAACCTCGCGCAAGGATGTGGAAGCGGGGCGCTTCACGCTCGTCTTCCTCGCCGCACCGGGCGATGCGGACCATGCGCGCGAGGCGCAGGCCCCGCTGGTCGAACTGACCTATAACTGGGATCCGGAAGAATATGCGGGCGGACGCAATTTCGGCCATCTCGCCTACCGGGTCGAAGATATCTACGAGACCTGCCAGCGGCTCCAGGATCGCGGCGTGACGATCAACCGCCCGCCGCGCGATGGCCACATGGCCTTCATCCGTTCGCCCGACGGCATCTCGATCGAGCTGCTCCAGAAGGGCGAATCGCTGCCTGCGCGCGAGCCGTGGGCGTCGATGGAAAATACCGGTACCTGGTAAGCCCTTCGGGGCCCTGCGCCCCGATTGCCACATCAGCGGAATTTTGCGCCCCGCCGGGAACTCCCGCGGTTTGCCTTGGCTTGCCCGCATTTTGCCGAGTCGACCAATTGTTCCCGGCAGCGGCGAGGGAACCGGACCTGCGACACGTGCATTTTTCAGGTCACACCGCACGCAAGTGCTGATTTCAGGAGTTGACCAATGTCGAGCATGCCTTTTCGTAGCAGCCGCCCGGACAGCTGGACCACCCCGCGTTCCTACAGCGACGCATCGCTGCGCATGATGAAGTACGGCAAGATCCAGCCCATGCACCAGCCAACCTTCTGGCAGCGTCTGTTCGGCGCCGTCTGAGGCCTACCCCATTCGAAATGAAAAGGGCCGGGGCGCACATCGCGCTCCGGCCCTTTTTCGTGGTCCGGTCGGACGTCCCGCGGATCAGACTTCCGCTTCGACCTCGGCGGGCGGGGCATCGGCCTCGTGCGTCGGGCCGGCGTCCTTCTCGCCGCGTGCCAGCTTGAACACCACGCCCGACAGCATGGCGAGGGCGAGGATGTTGGGCAGCAGCATCGTGGCGTTGGAGATGTCGCCGAGCCGCCAGACCAGCTCGCTAGGCTGCGCGGCGCCGATGAAGATCACCACGCACCACAGGATGCGCCACGCGATGTGGAGCTTCTTCTCGTTCGCACGGGTCGCGGACTTGCTGACCCGGTCGTAGATGAAGGTGATCGCGCGTTCGCCGTAATAGCTCCAGGTGAGCAGGGTGGTGAACACGAACAGGATCAGCACGATCGAGGCGACCAGCGTCCCGATCGGGATCGCGCCGATCATCGCCGGGAAGGCCGCGGCAAAGGCGCCGCTGGTCATTTCGAAACCGACGCGGTCCGATTGCCATGCATGCAGCACCGCCTGGCCTTCGTGCATGAAGTCGCCGCGCACGGTCAGGATGACCAGCGCGGTCATGGTGCAGATCACGATCGTGTCGATGAAGGTGCCCAGCATCGCCATGCGGCCCTGCACTTCGGGATCGTTGGTCTGCGCAACCGCGTGCGCGATCGGCGTCGAACCCTGGCCCGCCTCGTTCGAGAACAGCCCGCGTGCCACGCCTGCGCGGATCGCCATGATGATCGCCGCGCCGGTGAAGCCGCCGACTGCGCTCTGCGGGTTGAACGCACCGCTGAAGATCAGGCTGAAGGTTTCGGGCAGGTCGCCGAAATTGAGGATCAGCGCGATCACCGCCATCACGATATAGGCCAGCGCCATGAAGGGCACGACGCTCTCGGCCACGCGCCCGATCGATTTGATCCCGCCGATGATGACGACGAAGACGAGAATGGCGACGATCAGTCCGCCGAGCCATTCTTCCAGCCCGAAGAGTTCCTGCAACCCGTCGGCGACCGCATTGGCCTGGATCGAGTTGCCGGTGACCAGCGCGGAAAACAGCGTGCCGACGCAGAAGACCACGGCGAGCCACGTCCATTTCGGGCCGAGGCCCATGGTGATGTAGGTCATCGGACCGCCGCGATAGACGCCGTCGGGCGTCCTCTCGCGATAGCGGATGGCGAGCGAGCCCTCCGCAAAGGCCAGCGCCATGCCGAACAGGGCGGTGATCCACATCCAGAAGATCGCGCCCGGCCCGCCGAGCGCGATCGCCGTCGCGACACCTGCGAGGTTGCCGGTGCCGACCTGGCCCGAAAGCGCGGTGGAAAGTGCGGCGAAGGGCGAGATTTCGCCGCTGCCCACACCCTTGCGCCCCGGGAACAGACCCTTGATCGCGCTGCCCAGCTTCACGATCGGGTAGAAGCGCAACCCGATCATGAACCACAGGCCCACGCCCAGCAGGATCAGTGCGAGCGGCGGGAAGGGCAGGACCTCCACGCCGTTCCATTGTCCGCCCCAAATCAGGTCGGATACGTTGGTGACCGGTGCGACCATGCGATCGCCGAAAGACATCTGCGCTTGCGCAGCCATTTCCAAAATTCCCCCGAGTGCGTCCCTAAAGACGCGGAAGCTAGAGCCGGTCCCCTCGCAGCGCAACGGATTTCCCGGGGTGCTTGCGTTTGTATCCATCCGGGCCTAGATGCGGTCGGGTCTCAAGACATCGAAGCCGCAGACCCGCCCTCCGATCAGCCGATCGCGAAGGCGATCCCGGCTTCCCGAAGGAGACGCGACATTCTGGTACGACACTCATCAGGTGGATACGGCAAGCATGGCTGGAAATAGCAAGGCCGAAGACGGCAAGCGCAGGACATCGCCGGGCGAATTCGCCCGCCAGGTGCGCGCAGAGGCGAGCAAGGTCGTCTGGCCGACCCGGCAGGAGACGGTGCAGACCGCGATCTTCGTCAGCATCCTCGTGCTGATCCTGTCGGTCTTCTTCCTCGGCATCGATTCCCTGTTCGGGGCCGTCGTCCGCTTCCTTCTCACGCTCGCCTGAGCCTCCTTCCCGCAGGACTTCCCATGGCACGCTGGTACATTATTCACGCCTATTCCGGTTTCGAGAACAAGGTTCGCGACGCGATCATCGCCGAGGCGGAACGCCTCGGCCTGTCCGAAGGGGTCGAGGAGGTCGAAGTGCCGACCGAGACCGTGACCGAACTCAAGCGCGGCAAGAAGGTTCAGGTCGAACGCAAGTTCATGCCCGGCTACGTGCTGGCCAAGCTGAACATGACCGACGACATCTATCACCTCGTCAAGAACACGCCGAAGGTGACGGGCTTCCTCGGCGCCGGCGCGAAGCCGCAGGCGATTTCCGAGAAGGAAGCCGCACGCTATTTTGGCGGTGTCGAAGAAGCCAAGGCCGCGCCCAAGAAGGACATCAGCGTCGATTACGAAATCGGCGATCAGGTCAAGGTGCTCGACGGGCCCTTCGCCAGCTTCAACGGCGTCGTGGAAGAGCTCGATTTCGACAAGGCGAAGGTCAAGGTCTCGGTCTCGATCTTCGGCCGCGCGACCCCGGTCGAGCTCGACTTCGAGCAGGTCGAACTGGTCAAGTAAGGCGGCGACGGGCGGCGCAGCCCGCCCGCGCTATTCCAGCACGCCCATCTCGATCCTGAGCCACACCGGCTCGGGCCCGAAGCTGAATCCGTAGTCGATCTGGTCGCCGTTCCAGCGGCGGCGCATCACCCATTCGCCATCGACGAAGCGGCCTTCCTGCGCCTCGATAATCTCGCCCTGCTGCCCCGCGCCCACCTCGGCCAGCGCGATGCGCAGCTTCACGTTGCGCCCGCCGACCAGGAACACGTTGTCGGACAGTTGCGCGGTGACCAGCCCGCCGGTCGGCATATCGGCCAGCGGATGCGGATCGCGCTCGATCCAGGTCCAGTCGTCCTCGCCGAATGCCCAGCGGCCATATTGCGCGGTCAGCTGCCAGCGGCCCATGACATGCGTCTGGTCCGCTCCATCCTCGCTCCTCGCCGTGCCCCATAGCGGGCGATCGCGCGCGATCCGCGCCCATTCGCGCGGCATCTGCGCGAACAGGCGGTACGGCGCGGCAAACGCTTCCAGCGTGTCCTCGTCGAGCTCCTTCGCGCCGAGCGGATAGTTGGAATAGCCGGTGCCATCGATCCCGAAGGGGGAGAACAGCACCGCGCCGCGCCCCATCGCAGGCCAGATGAAGCGCGCATACTCGACCGCGTTGCCGATTTCGGGCACCATTAGCGGGCCGTAGTCGGCGTAGCGTTCCAGATAGGTCTCCACCGCCGCCGGATCGCGGGTGTAGATATCGGGCGCGAAGGCGGAAATGTGCGGCGCGGCGATCTGCCAGACAGGCAGCGCATTCCAGTTGGGCCCGCCCGAAGGACCGACATCGCCGCCTTCGTCGGTAAAGGCATCGCCGAGCGCGGCATTGACGAACATCGGCAGGTCCTTCTGCGCCTGCCCCGCCGCCGCGACCGTGTCGATATAGCGTGCGACGTACCAGCTGTTGAAGAATTGCGCCGCACGCGGGCCGAAGGCTTCGGACCAAGACCTGCGCGGCACCCCGAGCCCGCGCGCCAGCTCTGCCGGGATCGGGCCGTCGAACAGCGCCTGCGCCGCCGGGCTGCGATCGCGATCGAGCCCCCAGCTGCCGCTCTCGTTCTCGACCTGCACCATCACCACCGTATGCTGCGGATCGACCTTGGCGACGTGGCGCATCAGCGCGGCAAAGGCGCGCGCATCGGCCTGCATGGTCGCCTCGCCATGCGGGCTGAGCACGACATGCGCCGACCCGTCCGCCTTGCGCATGCGGGCGAAGCGCTGCGTGTCGCGCTTGACCCACGCCGGCACGTAGGACGGGCCGGTGTTCTTCCACGTCCCGTACCACAGCAGCACCAGCCGCATATCGCGTGCCCGCGCCCCGGCCAGCAGCGTGTCGACGAAGGCGAAGTCGAAGCGCCCCTCCGCAGGCTCGACCTGCTCCCACGCGACCGGCATCAGCAGCGTATTGGCGTCGATCCGCTCAACCGTCGGCCAGACTTCGTCCAGCATGGCGGCATAGTTCGACGAATTGTTGGGCTGCGCGCCGAGCATCAGGAACGGCGCGTCATCGACCAGCAGCGCGCCCTCTTCGAAGCGTGGCAAAGGCTGTGCGGCGGTGCCGCTCGCCCATGTCAACGCAGCGACCAGAGCGGCGAATGCAAACCGGATACTCATCATCTAACGCGCTCCCCTCTCGCGGTTTGGTTGCGCTATCATGCGCGGCTATCGGGGGAAAGTGACCAGCTTGCGAGCGTGGACCGCGAACCGCGCAGACCCCTTTTCCAAAGAGGGTGTCGGCCCCGCTCGCGATATTTTGCCACCCGCTACTGGGCCGATCGGTCGGACTGCAGTACAGGCTTTACCGCCGTGCGCACACGCCCCCGCATCTGCAACCGCAAGCAGCGCTACGCGACCCGCGAGGCCGCCGAACTCGCCGCGCGCGACGCGCCATTCAAACTGCGCGCCTATCGCTGCGAATTGTGTCGCCGCTTCCATCTCACCAGCCGCACCAAGGGGATGAAGACCCCCCGGCACGAACTCGATCGCGAGCTCTAGGAAATCCAGCCGAGGCTCTGCGCGTAGGCAAGGCTCAGCATGATCGTGTCGACCGCCGCGTGGGCGAGGATGCAGGCCCACAGGTTGCCGCGATTGGCGAAGCGCAGCCACGCGAGAAACAGGCCGATCGCCGCCGTCACCAGCACGCCGCCCCAGCCCTGATAGAGATGTGGCAGGCCGAACAGCGCGGCCTGGATGATCGCGGCGGGCCACTTGCGCCCGCGCATTCCGCGCAGCCGCATCAACCGATCGATCAGGAAGCCGCGATACAGCAGCTCTTCCCCGAACCCGGCCGCAAACCACGCGACCAGCACGACCCACAGGGCGAAGCTGAGCGGGCTCTGGGTGACGTAATCGAGCACCAGCGACACGTCGATCGGCGGCAGCCCGATGGCATCGATCACCACCGCACCGATCCCGAACAGCGCGATGATCGCGCCGGTCCCCAGCGCACCCAGCCCCAGCGTGCGAACCATGTTGAGCGGGGGGCGGATGCTCCACGCCTGCCTCACGCACCCGTCGGCGCCGAGCCACAGCCGCGCGACCAGCAGCGCGGCCACCATGCTCGCCACGATCGAGCCGAGGAAGCCTGCATTGGTCTCGCCGAAAATCAGGATCGGCGGGATGGTCGCCAGGAAATAGGCAAGCGCGACGGTCGCCAGCTGGATGGAGAACCGCAGCCAGCTCAATCGGCGCAGGCGGTTTCTGGCGAGGGAGCGCTGCTTCATCTAACCCTATACGTGTAGGATCGGCGGTGGTTTCGCAACCGACCGCTTGTAGGGGCGACCCGCCTCGGGACGGACCGTGGCGAGACCGGTGCCAGTCGATGAAGATGCGTCGCTTGTCCGCAGGCGGCGGGCGTGCAACGCACAGGTATTTGCTGGGCAGGGGAGAGGTTTCGATGCGACGCAGGGACTGGCTGAAGGGTGCCGCAGCGCTGCTGGCTTCCTCGCCGGGCACGCTTCGTGCGCAGGCGAGGCTTGCCCCCGGCCCGGTCGAGCCGACGATGGAGAGCTTGCGCGAACACTTCGTGGTGCCCGACTGGTACCGCGATGCGAAGCTTGGCCTATGGGCCCACTGGGGTCCGCAATGCGCGCCCGAAGCGGGCGACTGGTACGGGCGGCACCTCTATCTCGAAGGCGAAGAGCAGGCGCAGGTCCACCGCAGGCTCTACGGCCATCCGGCGGATCGCGGCTTCATCGACGTCATCGCCGGATGGCGCGCCGAAGAATGGGACCCGGATGCGGTCTTCGGCGCCTACAAGGCGGCGGGGGCGCGGTTCCTCGTCGGCATGGCGTGCCACCACGACAATTTCGATCTCTTCGCGAGCCCGCACCAATGGAACGCGACCCGTATCGGGCCGGGGCGTGATCTCGTCGCCGGATGGGCCGCTGCCGCGCGCCGCCTCGGCCTGCCATTCGGGGTGAGCAACCACGCGAGCCATGCTTGGCACTGGTGGCAGACCGCCTACGGCTACGACACGGTCGGCGCGCGTGCGGGCGAGCGATACGACGCCTGGCGGCTGACCGCTGCCGACGGGGCGGGGACCGCGTGGGAAGGGCTCGATCCGCAGGCGCTCTATACGGGGCCCCGCATGGTCCCGCCGGCCGGGCTGCAGAGCCCCGAGGCGATGCGGCGCTGGCATGACGAAACCTCTGGCCAGTGGAGCGAGGCCGCGCCGCCGGACGATCCCGGCTATGCCCTGCACTGGCTGGCGCGGCAGATGCAGCTGGTCGAACGGTACGAGCCCGACTTTATCTATCAGGACAGCCACTATCTTCCCTTCGGCCCGATCGGGCAGATGGCCGCCGCGCATTTCTACAACCGGGCGATCACACGGACCGGGGCCTTTACCGGGGTCATGAGCGCAGGCTTCCGCCAAGGCGAGGGGACGCTCCACAACTTCGAGCGCAAGGCGGCCGAGGAGATCCTGCCCGAACCCTGGCAGGCGGCGACCTGCATCGGCGACTGGCACTACAACCGCGCGCGGTTTCGCGGCCGGTCTTACGTCGGTGCGGCGGACGTGATCCGCCAGCTGGTCGACGTGGTGTCGAAGAACGGCACGCTGCTGCTTTCCGTCCCGGTGCGCGGCAACGGCACGCTCGACCCGCTGGAGCAGGCCATCCTCGCCGAACTGGGCCAATGGATGGGCCGCGAGGGCGAGGCGGCCATCTATGGGTCGCGCCCGTGGCGGGTGTTCGGGGAGGCGCAGGGCGGCGGTGTGCGATACACGCGCAAGGGTGGGACTCTGTTTGCGAGCCTGCTTGATCCGCAGGCGGGCGAGCTTGCGCTGGCCTCGCTCGGCACTGACAAATTGCGCGGTGCGCGTGTCGGGGCGGTTCGGCTGGTTGGCGGTGGCCCGGTTCCCTTCGATCAGCGGGGCGATGCCCTATCCGTGACGATCGATGCGCGAATGGCGGGCGGGACGGTACCGGTGCTGGCCATCGAAGGCGTGTCCGCCAGCTTTGTGGGCCTCCCCGCCTGACAGGCCGACGATTCCCCTTGGGGCCGGGGTTTCCTACTCCGGCCCGCGCAGCGATGATCGGTGCGCTCGTCCTGCGACGGACGCGAAAAAACGGGCCGAAAAGGCGCAATGTGTCACCCCCATGCAGGGTCTGACGAAGGAACATGAGGTATTTCAAAGTGTTGAGCCGGAGTTGTGCAGGGTGACACATGGGTGACACGTGTCACCCTGTCGCTCGACGATCGTGCCTGGTAAACCGGGTTGCGGCGGGCTCGCATCGCTCTCCTGCAGGGCGGCGAATCGCTTGCAATTGGCGGCAAAATCGCTATCTGCGCCGCTTCCCGAGCACAGCTTTGGAAAACCCGATGCGGAAGGCGATCATCGATCGCCGCTGACCGCTTACCATGAGCGTGGGCCGCAAGGCCCCACGCGACAGTGAGAAAAGGAGGCCTCTCATGGCCAAGAAGATCGAAGGTTACATCAACCTTCAGGTGCCCGCCGGCACCGCCAACCCCTCGCCGCCGATCGGCCCTGCGCTGGGTCAGCGCGGCGTGAACATCATGGAATTCTGCAAGGCGTTCAACGCCGCGACGCAGGACCTTGAAAAGGGCGCCCCGATCCCGACGAAGATCACGGTCTATGCCGACCGCAGCTTCACCTTCGTCACCAAGAGCCCGCCCGCCAGCTTCCTCATCAAGAAGGCGATGAAGATCAAGTCGGGCTCGAAGGAGCCGGGCAAGAACATCATCGGCTCGATCAAGACCAGCCAGCTGGCCGAGATCGCCGAGACCAAGATGAAGGATCTGAACGCGAACGACATCGATCAGGCGGTCAAGATCATCGCTGGTTCCGCCCGTTCGATGGGCATCGAAGTGGTGGAGGGCTGATCATGGCGACGCTTAGCAAGAAGCAGAAGACGCTGGCCGAAAAGCTCGACGCGGAACAGCTGTATACCTTCGACGAAGCGCTCGGCCTGCTGCGCGAGCACAAGGCGAAGTTCGACGAGACCGTCGAAGTCGCGATGAACCTCGGCGTCGATCCGCGCCACGCGGACCAGATGGTGCGCGGCATGGTCGCGCTGCCTTCGGGTACCGGCAAGGACGTGAAGGTCGCGGTGTTCGCCAAGGGCGACAATGCCGAGAAGGCTCTGGCCGCCGGTGCCGACAAGGTCGGCGCGGAAGACCTGATGGAAGACATGCAGGCCGGCAATCTCGATTACGACCGCGTGATCGCGACGCCCGACATGATGGGTGTCGTCGGCCGCCTCGGTAAGGTTCTGGGTCCCAAGGGCCTGATGCCGAACCCGAAGCTGGGCACCGTGACCCCGAACGTGGAACAGGCCGTGAAGGACGCCAAGGGCGGCCAGGTCGAATTCCGCGTGGAAAAGCAGGGCATCATCCACTCGGGCCTCGGCAAGCTGTCGTTCAAGGACGAAGACCTGAAGACCAACTTCAAGGCCTTCACCGACGCGATCGTCAAGGCGAAGCCCTCGGGCGCGAAGGGCAAGTACGTCAAGAAGGTCACGCTGACCTCCTCGATGGGCCCGGGCCTGAAGATCGACCTTGCGGAAGTCGAAGGCGCGTAAGCCTTTCACTTCATCCGAATTTTAAGGGCCGGGGGAGCGATCCTCCGGCCCTTTTCGTGCATGCTCTAGGTCGATCGCAGCAGGCGGCTGTAGACCCAGCCGATCCCGATCAGGCTGAAACCGAGCGCGAGGAAGCTCGCCACGCGGAGCAGCCCTTCGAGGCCCGCCGTGTCGATCAGGAACACCTTGGCCACCGCGAACAGCATCAGCACCAGCGAGCCCACCCGCCAGCGCTGCTGGCTGCTCCACCACCCCCAGGCCAGGAAGGTGAGCGCGATCAGGATGCCCAGCAGCGACCTGAGCAGATCCTCGGTCTCGCCCATCGGCACGGCGGTCAGGATCGATCCGGCAAAGGCCTGCCGCAACAGGCTGAGCCCCAGCACCAGCGCCAGTGCCATCAGCACCGCGTCGCCTGCCAAGCGTCCCCAATCGAAGCCCGCCCGCACGATCTCGCGCCCGGCGAGCCAAGCCGCGAGCGCGCCGACCGCATAGGAGGGGAGTAGCAGGTTCGCGACCGGCAGGGTCCCGACCGCCTGCCCATCCCACAGCGGGTTGTGCAGCACGAAGCCGAACCACGCGAAATGGGCGAGTGAGACGGCGACCAGCGCGCGGCCCGTCCAGCGAGCCCATCCCGCGGACTTCGCTTGGGCAAGGGCGAGCATCCCGTAGCCGGCCCCCAGCAGCAGCCCCTGCCAGATCGTCCGCTCGATCACGCCGCGCGCCACGAAGGCCTGCGGATCGTCAAAGGGAAACAGCTGGCGGAAGGCGATATGCGCGACCACGAGGCCGAGCGCGATCGCAATGGCTCCGGCGGCGATCCGCAGGCTCCGCCTCGCCGTGTCGAGACGCCAGCACACGAGCGCCGCGAGCAGGGCGACGGGCACGATCCGGTTGGCGACCGATGCGAGCGATGGCAGGTCGGTAGCAGGTGCCGGTGTGCCCGCCAGCGCGGGGGTCAGCGCCATCGACCAGTCCGAGATGGTCGGCAGCGCCCAGCCCGCCGCGATGCCCAGCAGCGCCAGGGCGGTGTGATGCCATTTCGGCAGCGCGAGCGTGATCGCACCCGCCACCAGCGCGAGTGCCCAGCCGACCGCGATGTTGGGCAGCAACGCGATCAGCGCGAGATAGATGATCAGCGCGATCGCACCGCCGTGGCCCCACACGAAGCGCTCGGCCGAGGCAATTCGTTCGAACGCCACCGTGGTACCGACTGCCAACCCGCCGAGTGCGACGATGCCGAAAGTCAGCAGCAACTGCGTGCTCTCGCCGGCATGGAAGTGCCCGGTGGCCAGCGCGGCGAGCGCTGGCGGGACGAGGATCGCCTGCCAGCGATCTGCCTCCCTTGGCTGGCCGAACCGGGCGAGCGCGGCGGGCACTGCTGCGCACAGCAGTGCCACCCCAGCGGCGATCAGCGCAAATTCGCGCGCCGGTGCGCCCCAGAAGGCAAGCATCAGCAAGGCGACTGCGGCGGCGAAACCGCCTCCCCGCCGGATAGCGGGCTCGCGCCAGCCGAGTACCGCCAGCGCGATGAGCAGCAGCAGGTACAGCCCCCAGGCTAGCAGGCTAAATTCGTCGATCGCCAGCAGCACCGCGAGCTGGATGCTCGCGAGCGCCGCCGCGGCGGTATAGCTCCACGAGCCCGATTGCGATCCGCGCAGCGCGACTGCCGGGACGGCGGTACCCAGAACGACCAGGTACAGGCCCGAGGCGAAAAGCTCGGCGGTGCCCGCCGGCATCGCGCCCAGCACCAGCGTGCCCCAGCCGAACCCGCCCAGCAGCGCGACCAGCCCCAACCAGGCAGCCCCCATCCGCTGCCCGGTATAGGCGATGCCAGCAGCAAGCAGCGCGAGGTAGAAGGTGAGCAGCGGCAGGTTGGGATCGTCGCTCGAAACCATCGCGGGGGTCGCGAAGCCCCCGACGAGGCCGAGCAGCGCGGTGGGTAGGCCGAAGCGGAAAGCGAGACCCAGCGCCAGTGCGGTCACCAGTGCGAGCCCGCCGAACGCGATGCCCGGCCCGATCAGCGCGTACACCGATCCGGCGAGGTAGAACGCGGCATAGAGCGTCGCCAGTCCGGCACCCGCGAGGGCCTGCCCGATACGCGGATCGGCCAGCCGCGCCGCGAACCTGTGCGCCATCTCCGCCGCGATCAGCAAGATGATGCCGAAGACGAAGCTGGCTGCGACGCGCACCAGCGGCGTCATCAGGCCGCTTTCGATCGCCAGCCGCACCAGGAAAATGCCGCCGATCGCAAGGGTGATCCCGCCCGCCCAGATCGGCAGGCGCCGCCCGAACATTTCCTCGAAATCGAGAGACTTGCCGCCGCTTTCCTCGGCGACGGGCTCAGGAACGTCTCGGGTTTCGCGTCCGCCCGGCGTTGCGGGTTCGGAGGTCTCGCGAATGGGCAGCGCTTCCGCCCGCGGTTCTCCGACGGCTTCGCCCGCCCCGACGGGTTGCGCTGCAGTCTTTTCGATCGGCCGGGTGCGAACGCGCTCCTCCTCGGCGCGCGGTTCGCCGATGCGCCATTCGAGCGCATGCATGCGTTCTTCCAGCTCGGCGTGGGAGGCGCGCAGCGCCTTGAGCTGGGACCACAAGGCGGCGATGACCGCGCCCAGCACCAAGAACAGCAGAAAATCCAACGGCGAGACCCCTCCAGATAAGGGGTGCTAGCCGGTTCGGAGCTTCGCGCAAACCGTCAGCTGCGCAACAGCTTCCTCGCCGATGAGAGCGCGCCGCTTCCCTGCGCCAGCGTCTTGGCCTGCGCAACGGCGGCGTCGAAGCCGTCGCGCGCGTGCAGCAGCGCGCGGTTCGCCAGCGTAGGCCGCAGGAGGATGAAGGAACAGCACGCGACGCTGTCGGTGCCGAACATCGCCTTATGTGCGCCTTCGCCCTCGGTGAAATCGAAATAGCGGAAACGCTGTTCGGCAAACAGCATTCTCAGCGCTTCCATCTGCAACACCGTGCCCGGTGACAGCGCGCCATGCGCCGGATCATATCCCAGATGCGCATAGACCAGTGTTTGCCCCATCACCGGCAGCGAAAGGTAGGCGACTGGCTCTCCGCCGAGGAACAGCAGGAAGCAGCGGACCATGTCCGCTGCCGCGTCTTCCAGCAGTGCGCGTCGCGCGGTGTCGCTATCGGGCAGGCCCGCATCGAGCAACCGCGCCTGATAGGTCTTTTCCGACAGGGGAAGTGCCAGATCGAGGAACCGGGCGACATCGGATGTGCTCGTATAGGCTCGAACGTCCAGCGAGCCGCCATCGGCCGCGGCGAACTTCTTCGCCTTGCGTCGTAGCGTGCTGCGCGTCTTGCTGGAAAAGCGCGCCAGGTAGTCGTCGAATCCGCCCTCCATCGCGATGTAGTGGCGCCGGAAATTCTCCCGCGCGCCTGCAATGTGGCCGGGGTGTTCGGCGACGATCGAAGCGGCCATGTCCTGCGGTGCCGACAGGACCCGGATACCGTCGGCGCCCGAATCCGGGCGGGACGGAAACGCCCCGGGCGGAGCGCCCGCGAGAATCTCCTGCAGCGAGAACGTCATCGGCTCCAGCCGCCGATCCACGGAGAACAGGCGCCGTGCGCCCAATGTAAAAGCGACCGGGATGCGTTCGGCCGCCATCACAGCGCGCCATACAGCGTGTTCGACACTGCCTGTTCCGCATACCGCATCCCGACCGCCAGCGTACTGGCAGGGGCGGGCTGGGGCATGTCGGAGCGCTGGAAGACGCGTAACGGCGGCGAATTCACATAATCGGCGGTCCAGATCCCGTGGGTTTTCTGGAGAGTCCTGCACAATCCTTCGAACCGGTTGCGAACCACCTTGTTGATCGCAAGGCTGCGCCGGTTGATCAGTTCGAAACTGTGCGAAACGAGCGTGAAACAGGTCATCCGGCCATCGCGGGCGTGATGCAGCGCGGCGCGCATTTCCCTGAGCGAGAGCGCGGTAACCTGCGCGTGACGCAGCGTGCCCCCCAGATCGCCGACGCAGGACACCGGCACCTCGATGATGCCTTCGTACAGCAAGGGCTGGTTATCGGTGCTCTGCAGGCCGAGGTCGCTGTCGCCGCCAGCGATGCCGGGCGTGTGGCTGCTGTCGTAATGCAGACCGATTTCGCGCAGGGCGCGCAGGGTGTTGCGATTGGCGCCGTAATTGCCGGCGCGAAAGGCCACCGGCGCGGGCGCGCCCGCCGAAACCAGCGTATCGCGGGCCCATGCGAGGATGCGGCATTGTTCCTCGAACGGGAAATCCTTGATGTTGCGGCCGCTCATCCCGGCAAAGGGGCCGTCGGGCTGGGCCTTGTCGAGCCATTCGGTGTGGCAGTGTAGCTGCACATCCTGCCCGGCCGCGAGGATCGGCGCGACGACATCCTCGATCGCGGCCACGCCCCATACCAGCGCGGGCATCGGATCGACGAAGAACACCGCGCGCTGATCGTACCGCACGAGCAGATCGAGCTTGTGGGTGATCCCTGCCGGGCCGTCGGGCGTGATGCAGGCGATCGAGCGCGCGAAGTTCTCGGCCCGATCGACCGGGCACGGGCCGTGTGGCAGCGCGCTGGAATATTCCGTGTCGATGGTGAGGTAGACGCTCGTCATGGCATGACGGGTGCTAGCAGGCTCTGGTTAAGAGCACGTTTGGCTCAGATCCCGCCCGCCACCGGGGGGTAGCCCGCCTCTGTCAGACGATCGCGAAGATCCTTCGCGCAATCCGCCAGAGCATCTGCATCGGTGGAGCGGATCACGAAATTCGCCCCCACCTTGCCTTCGCGGAAGAACGGGTAGCTACCGATCTGGCATTCGGGATTGCGCTTCACGACCTCGCGCAGCAGGCCCGCCACTTCGCTCTCGGCGGTCCAGCAGCCCATCGTCTCGCTCTTCAGCGGTGCGCCGCCCTCCAGCGTCCCGGTCAGCGCGTCGAGCATGCCGGCGGTGATGTGGGGGACCCCCGCCATCAGGTGGATATTGCCGACCTTGATCCCGGGCGCCCCCGACATGCGATTGGGGATCAGCTCCGCGCCTTCGGGCACGCGCGCCATGCGCAGCCGGTCTTCGGTCAGCCCGCCCGGCTTGTCTGCATAATAACGTTCGAGCGTAGCGCGCGCCTCCGGGTGGACGACCACGTCGACGCCCAGCGCCGCCGCGATCGCGTCCACCGTGATGTCGTCGTGCGTCGGCCCGATGCCGCCGGTGGTGAAGAGGTAGTCGTTCCTTTCCCGCAGCGTGTTCACCGCCTCGACGATGCGGTCCTGCTCGTCCGCCACCACGCGCACTTCGGCAAGACGAATGCCCTGCACCTGAAGCCATTGCGCCACCTGCGCGATGTTCTTGTCGTGTGTGCGGCCAGAGAGGATTTCGTCGCCGATGACGACGAGGGCGGCAGTCCAGATACGGTCGGTCATGGGGAGGTTACGCGATCTAGCCGGGGGTGCGGGCGGTGGTGGAGCGGGCGGGGGCGGCATCGTCTGCCGGGGCGTGCGGCAGGGCCTTGAAGTGGAGGATGCCGTCGTCGATCGGATCGGACTTCATCTGCTTGCGGTCGACCCGGTAATCCTGGTTGAGCCGCCACGGGAAGGCGACCGCGTTCCTGGGCATGATCGCTTTCGAACGCTGGATATAGCCCGACGAGAAATCGAAGATGTCGTCGTCCTCCAGCGCATCAGCCTGCTCCGGCGACAGCGCGGGCACCGCGATATCCGCGCCCTTGGCGTCCATCGTGTTGAGCACGTCGCACACATAGGCGGCGTTGAGGTCCGCCCGCAGCGTCCAGCTGGCGTTGAGATAGCCGAACACCACCGCGAGGTTGGGCAGGTTCGAGAACATGCAGCCCTTGTAGTAATACCGCTGGGCGAAATCGACCGGCTCGCCATCCACCGAGACCGCGATCTTGCCCGCGATGGCAAGCTTGAGCCCGGTCGCGGTGACGATGATGTCGGCGGGAATCTCGGTCCCGTCCTCCAGTATCACCGCCTGTTGCGCGAAGCGCGCGATCCGCCCGGTGACGACCTGCGCCTTGCCGCCCTTGATCGCTTCGAACAGGTCGGCATCGGGCACCAGGCAAAGGCGCTGGTCCCACGGGTCGTAAGGCGGGGTGAAGGCGGCCGCGTCGTAGGCATTTCCCAGATGCCCTTGCACCTTGCTGGTCAGGAATGCCTTGACCTTCTCCGGCCTGGACTGCGCGCGCTTGAAGCCGATGTCCTGCATCAGTACGTTCTTCCAGCGGGTTATCCGGTACGCTGTGCTCTCCGGCAGGACCTTGCGCAGGAAATTGGCGATGCCGTCACGGGCCGGGCGGCTGAACATCCAGGTCGGCGTGCGCTGGAGCATGGTAACATTGGCCGCCGTGCCCGCCATCGCGGGGACGATGGTGACGGCGGTCGCGCCCGATCCGATCACGACGACGTTCTTGCCTTCGTAAGCGAGATCGTCGGGCCAGAACTGCGGATGGACGACTTCGCCCTGGAACTCGCCCAGTTCGAATCCGGGATCGTACGGCTCGTCGTAGTCGTAATAGCCCGAGCCGAGATAGAGCCAGTTGGCGGTCAGCCGCTTGCGCTCGCCTTCTTCGGTGACGACGGTGACCACCCAGCGCGCGCTCGCGCTGTCGAAGTCGGCGGCCTCGACCCGCATGCCGAAGCGGATCTTCTCGCGGATGCCGCGCTCATCCACGATGCGGTCCAGATATTCGAGGATCGAGCGGCCGTCCGCAATGCTCTTCTCGTGCCGCCAGGGCTCGAACACGAAGCCGAGCGTGTGCATGTCGCTGTCAGAGCGGACCCCGGGATAGCGGAACAGGTCCCACGTACCGCCCAGGCGCTCCCGTCGTTCGAGGATGGCGTAGGTCTTGTCCGGACAGAGCTGTTCGAGGTGGGCGGCCATCCCGATGCCGGAGATGCCTGCGCCGACAATCAGCACATCGAAATCGTTGCCGGTGTTTTCCATCAGGTCCGCTTCCATCTCCGTTGTGCCCCGCAGCCTATCGCAAGCCCGCCGCGATGGCGAGAGGTGCCTTTGGTCCGTGGCTGACGGGCGGGGCGTCGCAGGCTAGGGCATCGCCATGAACCGCGCCCCCCTTCCTCTCGCCGCCCTTCCTCTCGCGACTCTCGCCGTACCCGCGATCGCACAGGAGGCGGGCGAGGACAGCCGCGAACCAGTGATTATCGTCACCGGCCAGGGTCTGCCCGATACGCCCGCGAGCCCGGCCTACGGCACGGTCGAGATCGACCGCGAGCGCGTTCTGACCGTGCCGTCTGGCAGGATCGAGGAGGCGCTGGCGGGCGTCGCGGGCTTTCAGCAGTTCCGCCGGTCGGACAGCCGCTCATCCAACCCGACCGCACAGGGGGTGACGCTGCGTGCGCTCGGCGGGAATGCCACCAGCCGCGCGTTGGTGACGCTCGACGGGGTGCCAGTGGCCGACCCATTCTTCGGCTACGTGCCCTTCGCGGCCCTGCTGCCCGAGCAGGTCGGGCGGATCGCGGTGACGCGCGGGGGCGGCTCGGGGCCCTTCGGTGCAGGGGCGCTGGCTGGGACGATCGCGATCGAAAGCCTTGCACCCGAAGCGCAGGCGCCGCTGGGAGCGAGCGTGCTGGTGAACGATCGCGGCGAAACAGAGGCTGCGGGCAGTTTCGCCGCTGCGCTCGGCCGTGGCTACGCGACCGGCGCGATCCGCTGGGACCGTGGGCCGGGGTTCTACACCGCGCCCGAAAGCCAGCGCGTGCCTGCCAGCGTGCCCGCGCGGTTCGACAGCGTCTCTGGCCAATTGCGCGCGCTCGCTCCGCTCTCGGACGATCTGGAACTGCAGGCACGGGTGCTCGCCTTCGACGACGCGCGCACGCTGCGCTTCGACGGGGCGGACAGTTCGGCAAGCGGGCAGGACGCCTCGCTGCGCGTGGTCGGCCGCGGGCGCTGGAAGGTCGATGCGCTGGCTTATGTGCAGGCCCGCAATTTCTCCAACCTCGTCATCAGTTCGAGCCGGTTCGTGCCCGTGCTCGACCAGCGGAAAACGCCCTCGACCGGGCTCGGGGGCAAGATCGAGGTGCGCCCGCCGGTCGGCCCGGCACACACGCTGCGTCTGGGCGTCGATTATCGCCGGGCCGAGGGCGAGCTGCAGGAGGAGCCGATCAGCTCCTTCACCGGCAATGTCACCGCGCGGCGGCGCGCGGGCGGCGTTACCAGCGATTTCGGCATCTTCGTAGAGGACGACTGGGAAGTAGGACAGCTGATCCTGACCGGCGGTTTGCGAGCGGATCGCACGGCGATCGCCGACGGCTTCTTCCGCGAGACCACATCAGACGGGGCGATGGTGCAAGATGATCGTTTCGCCGACCGCAGCGACTGGACCGTCACCTACCGGGCCGGTGCGCTTTTCCGCATGGGCTCTACGCTGGACCTGCGCGCGGCGGCCTATAGCGGGCTGCGGCTGCCCACCCTCAATGAGCTGTACCGTCCCTTCGTGGTCTTCCCCGTAGTGACGCAGGCCAATGCCGGTTTGCGCAACGAGGAGCTGCGCGGGTTCGAGGCGGGGATCGACTGGCGGCCCGTACAAGGCGTCGCATTCAGCCTCACCGCCTTCGACAACCGGCTGGACAGCGCGATCGCCAATGTCACGATCGAGCCGAACCTGCGCCAGCGCCGCAACCTGCCCGCGATCGAGACGCAAGGGGTCGAGATGGGGCTGCGGGCGGCGCGCGGCCCGATCCGCTTCGACGGCAGCGTGTCCTACTCCGATCCGCAGATCGAGGGGGAGGGTGCCTCGATCGCACTCGATGGGAATGCCCCGCCGCAAAGCCCGCGCTGGTTCGCGGCGGCGTCGCTGACGTATGAGCCGAAACCCGACACGCTCCTATCGCTCAGCCTGCGCCACGTCGGCGACCAGTTCGAGGATGACCAGGAAACCGACGTGCTGCGCGCGTTCACCACGCTGGGGGCTTATGCGCAGATGCCGCTTGTAGGACAGCTCGATCTCGTGCTCCGGGCCGAAAACCTGTTCGACGAGGAGATCGTCACGCGGGTTTCGGACGGCGACGTCGACCTCGGTGCGCCGCGCACGCTGTGGGCAGGCGTGCGCTACGGCTTCTGAAACGCGGGCGCAGGATCGCGGGCGTCGTCGACACCTTCGAGGATCGCGGGGTCGAGCTCCGGCCCGTGCAGCACCGAAATGTCGCCGGTGGTCTCCAGCACCACCGCGCGCACTTCGTCGAAGCTCGTGGTGTTCGATTCGCGCAGCTTGGCGATGATGTCGGACCGGGAAACGCGGGTCTGCGTCATGGCCTCGGTACAGAACTGGCCCTCGACCATCAGCAGTACCGGATCGTTCTGGATCGTTTCCTCGAACGTATCGGACTTCTTGCGGATCTTCGCGATGATCAGCTGCATCGCGAAGAGCGCGAACATCACCACGGCCGCTTGCACGAAGCCCTGCCAGTCGGTCGCGCGGCCCATGCCTGCAAGCACCGTGCCGCTGGCGACGGTGATGACGAAGTCGAAATTCGTCATCTTCGAAAAGCTGCGCAGGCCGACGATGCGGGTCAGCGCGATGACATACAGGATGCCGACAGCGGTCAGGATGAACCCGCGCGCGATCAGGTCGTAGGTTGTATCTTCGAAGAACATCGGTGTGCCTCCTGTGGTCTGCTGAGAGAGGACGTTCCCGGTGCGCCACAAGCTCACCGGGAACGGGAGGCGGATGAACTCCTAGGCTTCGACGACCTTCTGCTCGATTGCGCCGAAGATCGAATGGCCCTGTTCGTCTTCCATCCAGATCTTCACCGTGTCGCCCGGGTGCATGAAGCGCGTCTTGGCTTCGCCGTTGGCGATGGTTTCGATCATGCGGATTTCGGCGATGCAGGAATAGCCCTTGCCGCCTTCGCTGACCGGCTTGCCGGGGTCGCCATCGGGGCCCTGATTGGAGATCGTGCCCGAACCGATGATCGCACCCGCGCCCAGATTGCGCGTCTTGGCGGCATGGACGACCAGATCGGCGAGGCTGAAGGTCGCATCCTGACCCACGTCCGCGCGGCCGAAGGGATCGCCGTTATAGTCGACCATCAGCGCGTGCTGGATCACGCTGTCCTTCCACGCATCGCCCAGCTCGTCGGGCGTGATGGCGACGGGCGAGAATGCGGTGGCGGGCTTGGACTGGAAGAAGCCGAAGCCCTTGGCGAGTTCGCCCGGGATCAGGCCGCGGAGCGAAACGTCGTTGACCAGCATCAGCAGCTTGATGTGATCGGCGGCCTCGTCTGCGGAGACGCCCATCGGCACATCGTCGGTGATGCAGGCGACTTCGCCTTCCATGTCGCAGCCCCATTTGGTGTCGCCCAGCGGGATATCGGCACGCGGGGGCAGGAAGTCGTCGCTGCCGCCCTGGTACATCAGCGGATCGTGGTAGAAGCTTTCGGGCACCTCGGCGCCGCGCGCTTTGCGCACCAGCTCGACGTGGTTGATATAGGCGCTGCCATCGGCCCACTGGTACGCACGCGGTAGCGGCGAATGCGCCTCACGCTCGTGGAACCGCTCGCACGGGACGGCTTCGTTGTTCACATCGCGGTAGAGCGCTTCAAGCTTGGGCGCGATATTGGCCCAGTCGTCGAGCGCGTCCTGCATCGTTGCCGCAATATTGTCCGCCGCGCAGTAGCGGGTGATGTCTTTCGAGACGACCACCAGCTTGCCGTCGCGCGTTCCGTCATTGAGCGTGGCGAGTTTCATTGGGTCTTCTCTCCTTCGGGGGTGTCGTTCTGGTTGTCGGGGTGCGCCCGCTGCACTTCATCCAATGCGAGGCAGGCGGCTTCGATCCGGGTTGTGTGCGGCGCATCGGAGAAATCGTAGCCGAAGCGGCGCGCGTTGTAGATCTGCGGCATCAGCACGACTTCGAAGAAGCCGGGCTCGTCGAACAGGAAATCGCCGGTGTTCAGCTGCGCGAGCCGCTGCTCGATCGGCTGCAATGTGCGCGCGAGCCAGTGGCGATACCAGGCGTTCACGCCCTCCTGATCCTGTCCGTATTCGGTCTTCAGGTACTTGAGCACCGGCACGTTGAGCGGGGCGTGCAACTCGGTCGCGATGGCAT
Source organism: Alteriqipengyuania triglochinis (assembly GCF_054655655.1). Classification (NCBI taxonomy): domain Bacteria; kingdom Pseudomonadati; phylum Pseudomonadota; class Alphaproteobacteria; order Sphingomonadales; family Erythrobacteraceae; genus Alteriqipengyuania; species Alteriqipengyuania triglochinis. The sequence continues at coordinate 66,109 of NZ_BAAHNC010000006.1, read as the reverse complement.
AGGCGAGTTCGCGCGCGAGATAACGCTGTTCGATCTCGACAGGCAGCAGTGGCTTGTCGGGATACGCCTCGTCCAGCCATTCGATGATCGCCATCGACTGCACGCGGTCCTTGCCGTGCACTTCCAGCATGGGGACGGTCGCGAAGGGGTTGCGGCCGGCGAAGGCTTCGCCCTTCTGCTGGCCTTCGAGCAGGTTGATCGGGCAATTCTCGTATTCCAGCCCCTTGAGCTGCAGCGCGAGGCGCAGGCGATAGCTCGTGGAGCTGCGGAAGTAGCCGTAGAGTTTCATGTCATTTCCTCGTCATTGCGAGGGGCCGCGAGGCCCCGTGGCAATCCATGGGCCGCGGAGAGCAGGGGCCTGACACACCTGACACAGTGTCCAGAGGCGAAAAACCCGCCCCCCTTTCCGCGGCTTTGAAGAGGCGATCTGAGCGGGCGCGGCGAGGTGGATTCCTCGCTCTTCGCACGGCTTGCCCGAGTAGGACAGCGCCTCGTCATTGCGAGGAGCCGACAGGCTCCCTCCGGTCGCTCGCCATGACGAGGAATGCATCAGAACGCCGGAATACCCGTGATCGCGCGGCCCAGGATCAGCGCGTGGACATCGTGCGTGCCCTCGTAGGTGTTGACCGTTTCCAGGTTCACCATGTGGCGGATCACCTGATATTCCTCGCTGATGCCGTTGCCGCCGTGCATGTCGCGCGCGGCGCGGGCGATGTTCAGTGCCTTGCCGACATTGTTGCGTTTCACGATCGAGATCATGTCGGGCGACCAGTTGCCCTCGTCCATCAGGCGACCGACGCGCAGGCTCGCCTGAAGCCCGAGCGCGATCTCGGTCAGCATGTCGGCCAGCTTCAATTGATAAAGCTGCTTGGAGGCGAGCGGCACGCCGAACTGCTGCCGGTCGAGCCCGTATTGCTTCGCCGCGTTCATGCAGAACTCGGCCGCACCCATGCTGCCCCAGCTGATGCCGTAGCGGGCACGGTTGAGGCAGGAGAACGGCCCTTTCAGCCCCTGCACTTCGGGGAATATGGCGGATGCGGGCACGCGCACCTCGTCCATCATGATCATGCCGGTGGTGCTGGCGCGCAGCGAAATCTTGCCCTCGATCTTGGGTGCCGAAAGCCCCTCCATACCCTTTTCGAGCACGAAGCCGCGAATCGCGCCGCCGTGTTCCTCGCTCTTGGCCCAGACCACGAAAACATCGGCGAAGGGCGAGTTGGAAATCCACGTCTTGCTGCCCGAGATGACATAGTCGTCGCCGTCCTTCTTGGCATGGGTCTTCATGCCCGCCGGGTCGGAGCCTGCATCGGGCTCGGTCAGGCCGAAACAGCCGATCAGCTCGCCGCTGGCGAGGCCGGGAAGGTACTTCTTCTTCTGCTCTTCGGTGCCGAAGGCCTGGATCGGGTACATCACCAGGCTCGACTGGACGCTCGCCATCGAGCGGTAGCCGCTATCGACCCGCTCGATCTCGCGCGCGACGAGGCCGTAGGCGACGTAGCTGGCACCGACGCCGCCATATTCTTCGGGCGTGGTCACGCCCAGCATGCCGGCCTGGCCCATCAGCGGGAACAGCTCGGGTGCGCTCGCCTCTTCCCGGAAGGCGTCGATCACGCGCGGCTGGAGTTCGCTCTGCGCAAAGGCGTGGGCGGATTCGCGGATCATCCGCTCGTCCTCGGTCAGCTGATCGGCGAGGCGGAAGGGGTCGGTGGCGTCGAAGGGGATCATGATGGGCTCGCTTGTTTCGTTGCCCATGCCCATGGCAAATCGGGGGCTGTCCCGGCAAGCCCTGCCTTGGTCCGCGCAGCCGTGCTCGCTGGCTCAGGCGGTCTCGATATCCGGCACGGGCGCAGTCGCCGGCTCTTCGCGCTGGAGCGTCGCGTGCACCTTCGTGATGATGTCGCCCGGGGGGCAGGGCTTCGCCAGCGCAGGGGTGTCGGGGAACCGGTCGGCTACTTCGTCCAGCGGCAGGTGACCCGAATGGAAGATGATCGGCACGTCCTCTGCGAGAAGCTTCTCCGCAAAGGGGTAGACCACCGTGTCGTGCAGCCGGATGTCGAGGATGGCGAGATCGGGCCTGCGCTTCTGGAAGGCGAGCATCGCCGAATGCAGGTCGCTATGCGGCCCTTCGACCTCGTAACCGGCCTCGGTAATGGTGTCGCACAGGTCCATGCCCACGATCAGTTCGTCTTCGGCGACGAGGATGACTGGCTGTTCCATGGGCTCTCCCGATTTCGACCGCAATTTTTTCGAACGGTTCTTTCGAAAGATCGTTCCGCGACTCTTTATCCGTCAAGCGATTTCTTGGGCGCAGCCTGATCAGAGCTTGCCGAAACGCGCCTCATAGGCGGCGGTGTCGCCGCTTTCGAGCAGCTTTGCCTGCTCGATCCAGTTGTCGCGCCGGATGCGGCCCTGGAAGCGGCCGAGCTGGCCGTCGATGCGGTCGATATCGGCCTCGCTCCACGCCGCGATCTGCGCGAAGGAGGTGACGCCCAGCGTATGCAGCTGCGCAGCCAGCTTGGGGCCCACACCCTTGAGCCGGGTGAGATCGTCCGACCCTTCGTCCGCCGACGGAGCGTGCGCTGGCGTAGGCGATGGTGCGGGGCTGACCTGCGCTGGCTCGCTGTCGCTGGTGGTGTCCCGGCCGACGGCGGCACCCACGGCTGCACCTGCGCCTGCCAGCCCCGTGGGGGGCACGGTGGGCTCGTGCGCGGCGGGCTCCTGCGCCGGTTCGGGCGTGGGCGCGGGTCTCTCGGGTGCCGGTTCGGATGGGGATTCGGGCTTGGGCTCGGGTTGCGGCTCGGGGGCCGGCTCGGCGTCCTTTGCGGCCGCGGGCGGCGCATCGATCAGCGCCTGGTTGCGTTTCGTCCCGACCTCTTCGCCGGTCTCGTCGCGCCGGACCCTCGTCTTGCGCGATCCCGACAGGAGGAACCAGGCGATCACGAAGCCGACCAGCACGGCCAGCAGGATCAGCAGCCAGTTCGCCTCGATCAGTTCAATCATGGGGGCAGTGCCTCTCTAGTGGATTTCGTCTGCGCGTTTTCTTTCTGGCGCATTAACGCGAAAGCCACCCTTGCGCAAAGACCAAAGCCCGTGCGCGCCCGCGCCGAGCGCCAGCCCGAAGACGTATCCGGCCAGCGCGAGGACCATCAGTTCGATCGAAAGAGCCATTGGTCTCTCCTCGCTATCGTGCGGCAGGCGTGTCGATGGGGGTGGGCTTGGTGGTCTCGGTGGAGACGACCCGGAACTCGATCCGGCGGTTGGCCGGGTCCGCCGGGTCCAGACCGCGCACCGGGCGGGCCGAGCCATAGCCCGTCGCGCGCAGGTTCTGCGCGGGGATGCCGCGGTCGATCAGCTCGCGGCGGACAGTCTGCGCACGGTCCTTCGACAGGGCGAGGTTGATCTGCGGAGAGCCCGAGGTGTCGGTATGCCCCGAAATCCCGACGATCGCCCCGACGCAGGGGCGCATCGCGGTGGCGAGCTCGTCGAGCACCTCCTCGCTGCCGGGGATGAACTCGGCGGAGGATTCCTCGAACCGGATCGTGCGTTCGGCCAGCACGGTCAGCAGCTCGTTCTCGCAGCGGAGCGATTCGATGTCCGTATCGCCCGAGGCGAGCATCGTGCCGTCGGTCCAGTGGACCCCGCCAATGCCGGGAATATCGGCGATGGCCTGCGCGATGCGCGCGCGTTCCAGCTCCGACAGGTCGCGGTTGGGGGTCAGCATCGGATGGCGGGTCGGCCAGCCGCGCGCGTTGAGGAACAGCACGTCCACCGCCGGGTCGGCCCCCTGGCTGGGTAAGGCACTGACCTGCGCGGCGAGTTCGCGAGTGAACCGGCCTGTGTTCTGGGTGGCGAAGAACAGCGCGAGCACGCACACCAGAACGGCACCGGCAAGTACGACAAGGGCGGGGCGATTGCTCACCCCGCCCCGATAACCAGAGCGGACGCCAAAGGACAAGCGCCCTGACAGGTTGTTATTCCTGGTCGAGGCCCTCGGCTACGCCCACCAGCTTGCTGAATTCCTGGCGGTAGAAATCGCGCTGCGTACCGGCGAGGGTGCGGATCGCGCCGTAATCATAGTCGCTCAGCAGCGTGTCGCCGCGCAGCTTCTGGGCAAACGCCGCGACCGCGGTAGCGAAGGCGAAATCGCCGGTCGGCATCGGAGCCGTCGCCAGCCGGTCCGCCGAAAGGCTCTGCGTGATGAGCGTCGAGGTGTCGCCGTCGGGCTGCTTGTAGCGCAGCTTCACGAAGGCGGCTTCGGTCGCACGATCGCGGGCGGCCTGGGGAATCCGGTCCTGATAGCGGCGCTCGCCGATCCAGCCGTCCGCGCCGACTCCGACCACCTCGTAGATCGCGGTGACCTGGTGGCCCGATCCGATATCGCCCGCATCGACCGCGTCGTTATCGAAATCCTGTTCGCGCAGGATGCGGTTCTCGTACCCGATCAGACGGTACTGGCTGATGACGGCCGGGTTGAACTCGACCTGGATCTTCACGTCCTTGGCGATCGTATAGAGCGTCGCGCCGAGCTGTTCGCCGAGCACCTTGCGGGCCTCGATCGCGCTGTCGATGTAGCCGTAATTGCCGTTCCCCTTGTCGGCGATCTGCTCCATCAGCGCTTCGTTGATGTTGCCGCGGCCGAAGCCCAGCACGCTCATCGCGATGCCGTTGCGGCGCTTGTTTTCGACATAGTCGAGCAGGGCGTCATTGTCCGACATCCCGACGTTGAAATCGCCGTCGGTCGCGAGGATCACGCGGTTGATCCCATCGACCTTGCTACCCTCGGCCACCCGATAGGCCAGCTCCAGCCCTGCGCCACCGGCGGTCGAACCACCGGCGGACAGGCTGTCCAGCGCGGCGAGGATCTCGCGCGGGTCGCTGGTCGGTTCGAGGACGAGGCCCGCCGCGCCGGCATAGACGACGATCGAGACGCGATCTTGCGGGGTCAGGCGGCTGACCAGCGTCTTCATCGCGGTCTTGACCAGCGGCAGCTTGTCGGGCGAGCCCATCGATCCCGACACGTCGAGCAGGAAGACGAGGTTGGCCGCCGGGCGTTCTTCCTTCGGTGCGTCGTATCCGGCGAGCCCGATCCGCATGAGGCGGGTATCGGCATCCCACGGGGTGCGCGCCACATCCATGTTGACCGTGAAGGGCGCGGCGTCCGCGCTGGACGGGCGCGGATAGTCGTAGCGGAAGTAGTTTACGAACTCTTCGGTCCGCACCGCGCCCTTGGGCGGCATCTGGCCATCGGTCAGCATCCGGCGGGCGTTGGAATAGGAGCCCGTGTCGACATCGACCGAGAAGGTCGAGACCGGCTGTTCCATCGTCACCGCGACTTCGGAGACGTCCTTGCCATCATACCGCTCGCGGTCGGGCACGCGCGGCACGACGATCGAGGGGATGTAGCGCAGGTCGGGTGAGGTTGCCGGCTGGCCCTGCGGCGTCGAGGCCGCTTCGGCGCCCATCCTGGTTGCCGAGACCACGATCTGCTGGCTGGGCGATGCCATGGCCATCGCCGCAGGGGGCGGTGGGGGCGGTGCAGGTGGCGGAGGAGGCTGGGGAATCGAGGCGCTGTCGCTACGCGAGGCATTATTGCCGTCGGCAGTGGCGCATCCGCTCAGCGCCAGGCTGAAAATCGCCGCAACCGCGAGTGTCTTCGTTCCCATCGCCGGTCTGCCCATGGCCAGTCTCCCCATCGCTATTCCTGCCCGTATTGCCTGCCAAACTCGGGCGCGGCGCGTGAATACCTTCTGAATAGTGCCGGCCGCGCGCGCTCAGTCTTCCTCCGGCGCGAGGTTGCGGCGGAACAGCACGCGGTCCTCGGGCCGGAAGGCGACGAACCAGATGATCGTCCCGTAGGTCAGCAGGATCGCGGGAATGCCGACGACCAGCTCCAGCCATTCGGGCAGCAGCGTGGCAAGCCAGCCGACCAGCGCGGCAGGGATCGCGGCGGCGAACAGCCCCCAGCGGAAATTGTTCACCGTCGCGCCGAGGATGCGGCCGAGCATCACGCTCTTGACGATGCTGGCCCCGGCCAGCGAGATTGCCAGCGCCAGCGCGGCGGCGGGTGCGCGCAGGTTTTCTGACAGGCCCTGATCGGTGATCGCGACCATGAAGGCGATGGTCAGCACCGCCTGGAACAGGATCGTCGCGACCGAGACGACTAGGTTGCGCATCCGCGCGATGTAGATGAGCGCGCTTTCGGACACGACCGCGAGAGCGGCGACCACCTCCGCCACCAGCAGGATCGAGAGCGCGCTCGTCCCGCTGACGAAGTCTGGACCGAGCAGCCCCATCACCGCCTCGCCCGGGATCGCAAGCGCCAGCGCGATGCCCGCCTGCACCGCGACGATCCAGAAGCCGACCTGGCACACCTGCTTGGCGATGGCCGAGCGGTCGCCGACCTTGAGCGCGGCGGTGATGACGGGGCCGAGGATGGGATCGAAGCTGGTCTTCAGCTTCTGCGGCAGCGTGGCGACCTGCTGCACCGCGTAATAGACGCCCACCTGCGACGGGTTTGCGAATTGTGCGAGGATGAAAAGGTCGAGCTTGCGCGTGCCCCATTCGATCGCGTCGGCGCCGGCCAGCGGCAGGTTGCGCATCGCCAGCCGGAACACGCGCGCCGGATGGGGCAGCCAGCCACGCGGGAGGCCGTAGTGCCGGATCACCGGCATGAATGCGGCAACGCATGCCGCGATGATCGATACGACATAGGCCAGTTCGAGCCCGCTGTCGGGCACCACGAGGAACAGTGCGCCTGCCGCGATCGAGATCGTCCAGGGTTCCACGATCGCGCGGCTGCGCACGGTTGCGCCGATGTCGAACCGATAGGCGCACGCCGCCAGCGCGACCTCGGTCAGCGCGAAGGGCAGGATGGTGAAGACCAGCAGCCACGACAGCTCGCCATTCGCGCCGTTGGGAAACATCGGCTGCGGAAAGATCAGCAGCAGGCCGGTGAAGATCAGCGATGTGATCAGGCTGAGCGTCATCGCATCGGCCACGGTGTGCGACGGGTCGCGGGTCTCGTTTTCGCTCAACTGCTGGGCGAGCCCGCGCTTCTGGCCGAGTACCGCCACCTGGCTGGCCAGTTCGATCAGCACCAGCGCGGCGGCGAAACGGCCGAGCATCTCGTCGCCATAGAGCCTCCCTGCGATGAACAGGAACGGGATGCGCGCCGCGAGGCGGATCAGGAAGCCGAAGAAATTGGTCCGTCCGCCGCGCGCAAGCGCAGCCATATCGTCGCGCGGAGGTCCCTCGGCGGGTGCCTCTTTGCGTGGATTTCCGGTCGTGTCGTTCGCGCTCAAGCGGAGCGGCTTTCGGTGGTCAGCGGGCGGGCCAGCAACGCGTCGGCGACATCGGCGGCGCGTTGCCCGTCGAGCAGCGCGACCACCGCATCGACGATCGGCATGTCGATGCCTTCCGCGTGGGCGAGCCGCTGCAGCACCGGCGCGGTATGCGCGCCTTCGGCCACGGTCTGGCGGTTGGCCATCAGGTCGGCGGCGCTCCGGCCTTCGCCGATCGCCTTGCCGAGCGAGAAGTTGCGGCTGGAGGTGGACGAGCAGGTCAGCACCAGATCGCCGAGCCCGCACAGACCCGCCATCGTGTCGAAGCTGGCCCCGCGCGAGGCACCGAACCGCGCCATCTCGGCGAAGCCGCGCGTGATCAGCGCGTTGCGCGCATTCTGGCCGAGCGCGAGCCCGTCGACCACGCCGCAGGCAATGGCGAGCACGTTCTTCACCGCACCGCCGATCTCCGCGCCGATCAGGTCGGCGCTGTAATAGGGACGGAAGGTGGCGCGCGCGATCACGGGGGAGAGCCGCTCCCACTGCTCTTCGCCACCTTCGCAGGCGAGGGTGACTGCAGCGGGCAGCCCGGCGGCAACTTCGTGCGCGAAGGTCGGGCCGGAAAGCGCGGCGAGACTCGCCTTGGGGCAGGTCTCGTGCGCCATGTCGCTCATCAGAGCGCCGGTCGATTGCTCGATGCCCTTGGCGCAGATGACGAGATCGCCGGAGAATGCGGGCATCTCGCCCAGCACCTTGCGCAGATGCTGCGCAGGGGCGACCGCGAGAACGGTCTGCGCATCGGCGATATCGGCCAGATCGCCGGTGGCGCGGATATTCGGGGCAAGCTGTGCATCGGGCAGGAAGGGCGTGTTGCGATGGTCGGCGTTGATTTCCGCCACCACCTCTGGCTCCAGCGCCCACAGCATCACGTCACGCCCGTCGCTGGCGAGCATCTGCGCGAGCGCGGTTCCCCACGCTCCGCCACCAAGCACTGCTACATCTGCCATCAGGCCTTCACTCCCGCTCCGCGTGCTGGTTCTGCCTCGGGGTCGAGCGGCCAGCGCGGACGGGCTTTGTAGTCGAGCGGATCGTTCTGGCCCAGCCTTTCGCAGCCGGCCCATGCGATCATCGCGGCATTATCCGTGCACAGCTTGGGCGGAGGCGCGACGAAGCGCATTGCGTGGCGCTCTGCCAGCGCTTCCAGAGCGGCGCGCACGCTGGCATTGGCGGCCACCCCGCCCGCGACGACCAGCGCGGGGGCAGGGCCGGTGGTCGCGATCGCGCGTTCCAGCCGGTCGGTCAGGCAGTCGATCGCGGCCTGCTGGAAGCTCGCGGCGATATCGGCGGTTTCGTACTGGCCGCTTTCATGCGCGCGCAGCACCGCGCTCTTGAGCCCGGCGAAGGAGAAATGCGGTTCCTTGCCGCCGACCAGCGGGCGGGGCAGGGGGACGGCCTTCGGATCGCCTTCGCGCGCCAGCTTCTCGACCGCGGGCCCACCGGGGAAGCCTAGCCGCAAGATCTTGGCGGTCTTGTCGAACGCCTCGCCCACGGCATCGTCGATCGTGGTGGCGAGGCGGCGATACTGCCCCACGCCCTCGCACCGCAGGATCTGGCAATGCCCGCCCGAGACGAGCAGCAGCAGGTAGGGAAATTCGAGTTCGGAATCGACCAGCCGGGGGCTGAGCGCATGGCCTTCGAGATGGTTGATCGCAATCAGCGGCACGTCGCTCGCCATCGCGAGCGCCTTTGCGCTGACCAGCCCGACCATCACCCCGCCGATCAGGCCGGGGCCGGCAGTGGCGGCGATGGCGGAGAGGTCGGCCAGCTCCATGCCGGATTCTTCCATCACCTCCGCGACCATCGGCGCGATCCGCTCTGCATGCGCGCGCGCGGCGATTTCGGGCACCACGCCGCCATAGGGGCGATGCGCTTCGTCCTGCGACGCGACGCGCTGTGCGATGATCCGCCGGTCGGTGCCCACCAGCGCCACCGCGGTCTCGTCGCAGCTGGATTCGATCCCGAGTACCGTTTGCATGGTGCTTTCCCTTAAAGCAGCAGGGGGCTAGGGCAAGCAAAGCCTATGTCGAACGCACCAATACTCCGCCTCGGAACCCGCCGTTCTCCGCTTGCCATGGCGCAGGCCCACGAAACCCGCGCGCGCCTGTGCGCCGCCCACGGGTGGGACGAGAACGCGGTCGAGCTCGTCCCCGTCGTCGCCGGGGGCGACAAGGTGCAGGACCGTCCGCTCGCCGATGTCGGCGGCAAGGCGCTGTGGACGCGCGAGCTCGATGGCTGGCTGGCCGAAGGGAAGATCGACGCCGCGGTCCATTCGCTCAAGGATGTCGAGACGATCCGGCCCGAGTGGATTGCCCTTGCCGCAATCCTCCCCAGGGCCGACCGGCGCGACGTGCTGCTGGGGGCACCTTCGGTCGAGGTGATCCCGCGCGGCGCACGGCTAGGGACGAGCGCGCCGCGCCGCGCCGCGCAGATGAAGAACCTGCGCCCCGATATCGAGACCGTGCTGTTTCGAGGCAATGTCGCCACCCGGATGGCCAAGCTGCAGGCGCGCGAGGCGGATGTGACGCTGCTCGCCGCCGCCGGGCTGGAACGGCTGGGCGAACAGGGGGTCGGCACCCCGCTCGACTATCCCGGCTGGCTGCCTGCCCCCTCGCAGGGCGCGATCGGGATCGAATGCCGTGCCGACGATGCGCGCACGCGCGACGCGCTTGCCGTAATCGACGATGCTTCGACCCGCGCCGAGGTGAGCGTGGAGCGTGCCCTGCTCGAGGCGCTGGGTGGCTCGTGCCATAGCCCGGTCGGCATGCTCGCGCTGGAGGAGGGAGACGCAATCCGCCTCACCGCCGCGCTGTTCAGCGCCGACGGGGCCGAGCGGATCGACGGGACCTGCGATATCTCCCCGGGCGATGACGCGGCGATCCGCGCCTTCGCCGCCGACCTGCTGGGCCGCGCGACACCCGGGATCGTGACGCTCTTCACCGGCGCCAGCTGAGGTTGACGGATGGCGCGCGCCGTCTTCGTCCTGCGCCCCGAACCGGGCCTTGCCGCCACCATGAAACGCGGGTGCGCGATGGGCTTGCCGATGGAGGCAATGCCGCTGAGTCATGCCGAATCCGTGGCGTGGCGCAGACCCGCAGGTGCTTTCGACGGCATCCTGCTGGGCAGCGCCAACGGGCTGCGCCTTGCGGGCGACAGCTTGCAGGGCCTGGCCGACCTGCCGGTCTATGCCGTGGGGCAGGCGACCGCCGACACTGCACAGGCGCTAGGCTTCACAGTCGCGAAAGTGGGCGCAGGCGGGTTGCAGCGGCTGGTCGAAAGCCTGCCGGAAGACAGGCCGCTCAGATTGCTGCGGCTGGCGGGGGATGAGCATCTCCCGCTCGCCGCGCCCGACCACATCGCGATCGAAACCGCCGTCACCTATGCGATCGTTCACCGTCCGCTGGGGGATGCGGATGCCGCGCGGCTGGCGCGCGGCGGAGTCGTGCTGCTCCATTCGGGGGCCTCGGCGCAGCACTTTGCCGACGAGTGCGGGCGGATCGGTCTGGACCGCGCAAATTTGTCGCTCGCCGCGCTGGCGCCAAGGATCGGCACAAGTGTTCCGGAAGGCTGGAAAAGCCTTCGCGTGGCGGCTACGCCTGACGATGCGGCCCTGCTTTCCCTTGCCGCCGACATGTGACATTAACCAGTTACCGCTATGCTCCGCTGCGGGATCTCGGGGCGACACGGGAATGGAATTGTAATGGATTTCGATGACGCCCGGCAGGATCGTACGCCGCTTTCGCGTACCTTGCTGGGCATTGGCCTGGTGGTAGTGCTGCTGGTCGCGGCGGGGGCGTTGTTCCTCGTCTGGCGTCCTGAGACCTATACCCAGACCGTTGCCGCGCTGACCGACACGTCCGGCGATGCGAACGAGCCGATGGTGCGCGCGGGCGCAACGCCCGTCTCGACGCAGAACAAGGGCCTGGGGGCCGAAGCGGGGGCCGTGCCCACCCCGCGCCCCAAAGCCGCGCCGAGCACCGCCGCGACCGATACGAGCGTGGAGCGGGTGGTGCAGCAGCAGGGCGGCCTCGAACAGCGGCTGGCCGCGGCGGAGCAGCGGCTCGCGCGGCTCGACCTCCAGGCACAGGCGGCGGCGGGCAATGCCGCGCGGGCCGAGGGGCTGCTAATCTCTTTCGCGACCCGCCGCTCGATCGAACGGGGCGAGGAACTGGGCTATCTCGCCGACCAGCTGCGCCTGCGCTTCGGCGACGCGCTGCCCAACGCGGTCCGCACGTTGACCGACATGAGCCGCAATCCGGTGACCATCGACCAGCTGCTCGCCCGGCTCGAAGGGCTGGAGCCCGCCCTGCGCGCCTCGCCCGAAGAGCCCAGCCTGCAACGCTTGCGGCGCGAGCTGTCCAACCTGTTCGTCATCCGCCGCCAGACCGCGCCTTCGCCCCAGCCGAAACGCAGGCTCGAACGCGCGCGCATGTTCCTCGAGACCGGGCGCTACGAAAACGCGATTCAGGAAGTGCAGAACACGCCGGGCGCCGACGCGGCCGGGCAATGGGTGGCCGACGTGCGCCGCTATGCCGCCGCCCAGCGCGCGCTCGACCTGATCGAGACCGCGGCGATCCTCGAGCCGCGTCGGCTGCGCGATGGTTCCGGAGAGCGGGTGGAGCAGCCGAGCCCGGTCGTCTCGCCCACGCCCGAAGGCTAGGGCAGGCGTTCGGGCGCCACCGGCTTGCCCGGGTGACGGGGCCTAAGGTCAGACTTTTCTCAGCCCTGCATCAGCTTCGGCACGTCTCCGCTCACGCCGCGCGCCTCGTCCATGAACCAGCGCTTCAACGGCTCGATCCGCTGGACGCCGGCCATGCCGAAGCGGCGCAGCGCGGAGGCGCCGGGGCCGGAGACGCCGAACAGCCGGGTCAGCCCGTCGGTCGCGAGCGAGACCATGAAGGCATCGAGCCCGCGCCAGCTTTCGTAACGCTTGAGAAGCTCCGCATCGCCGGGATCGAGTCCGAGCCGCTTGCCTTCCGCGATCACCTCCACCAGCGCGCCCGCATCGCGCAGGCCGAGGTTGAGGCCCTGCCCCGCGATCGGGTGGATTCCGTGCGCCGCATCGCCGACCAGCGCCAGCCGATGCTCGACGATCTTGGCGGTGTGGTGGAAGCCCAGCGGGTAGGAACTGCGCGGGCCGTTGGCTTCGAGGTCGCCGAACATGCGGCCCATCCGCTTTTCCACCTCGGCGATGAAGGCGCGGTCGCCCAGCGCCTGCACCGCATCGCCATCCCGCTCGTCCACCGTCCACACCAGCGCGCTGCGGCGGCGGCCCTGCTCGTCGTCGAGCATGGGCAGCAGCGCGAAGGGGCCTTCGGGGTAGAAGATTTCCCACGCGACATTGTCGTGCGGCTTGGAGTGGATCAGCCCCGCGATGATTGCGCGGTGATCGTACTGCCAGTTGGCGATCTTGACCCCTGCCTCCTCGCGCGTGGGCGAGCGGCGGCCCTCGGCGGCGACCATCAACCGCCCTTCGAGCACGGTGCCATCGGCGAGCGTGGCGGACACCGAATGATTGCCGCGCTCCCGCTTCACCACATCGACGCCCGCGTGCCATGCGATCAGCGGTTCGGCCTTGGCGGCTTCGAACAGGGCGAGACGCAGGCGGCGGTTGGCGAACATGCGGCCGAGCGACCCGTCGCCCCCGGTAGTTTCGGTGTCGGGCTGGAAGTCGATCCGGCCCGGCTTCAACTGGTCGGTCACCGCGATCTTGGCAATGGGGCAGCCATGCTCCTCCAGCGCGCCCGCCAGCCCGATATTGGTGAACAGGTTCCAGCTGGCGGTGGAGATGGCGGAGGCGCGTCCGTCGAAGCCTTCGGCCGTCAGGCTTGCGGGATCGGCGCGGTCCACCACATGGCTGGCAATGCCTTTCCTTGCGGCGGCCAGCGCGAGCGTCATGCCCACAAGCCCGCCCCCCAGGATCAGGAGATCGCGCGTGTCGGACGGTTTGGGCTTGGTGGGCATGGAAGAGGGCGCTCGCTCGCTTGTTTCGGCTTGCCGACAGCACTAGGCCGCTGGCGATGATGCGCGCAACCCTCCCTTCGGTCCGGCAGGTCCTGTCGCTACTGCTCGCGCTGCTGGTGGCGGCCTTGCTGCCGGGGGTGGCGGCGGCGCAGGACGCCAACATGCCCGCGCGGCTGCTGGTCGAAGGGCCGGTGAAGCCGGGCGGCGAGACGCGCATCGCGATCCGCTTCAGCCCGGTGTCGGAGGAATGGCACGGCTACTGGTCCAACCCCGGCGATGCGGGGCTGGGCATGGAGGTGGCGTGGGATCTGCCCCAAGGAGTGTCGATCGGGGAATTTCGCTACCCCGCGCCGCAACGGCTGCTGATCGGCGATCTGATGAACCACATCTTCGAAGGCGAATATGCGGTCGTCGCGCCGCTGCGTGTGGCCGAAGATACGGCGGTGGACGGGCCCTTCGAATTGCGCGGCACCGCGAACTACCTCGCCTGTACCGACACGATCTGCGTCCCCCAGCGTGCAGAGTTGCGCGCCGTGGTGAGCGTGGGCGAAGCCGGAAACGGGGGTGGCACCGATCCGCGCTTCGCGCAGTACCAGAGCGCGCTCGCCGCCCCGCTCGACAGTCCGGCGCGTGTCGCGTTCGGTGGCGACCGGCTACGGCTCGCGATCCCGCTGCCTGCCAGCCTCGAAGTGGGCAGCCCGCACGTCTTCATCGAGAACCGCGAGCTGGTCGACTACGCGGCCCCGCAAGCCTTCTTCCGCAACGGCGACACGCTGGTGGCCGAGGTGCCGCTGCAGGGCGAGGGCGCGCGGCCCGGGGAGATCACCGGCATCGTGCGGCTGGGCGATGGCACCGGCCTCTCCTTCACCGCCCGCGCAGGGGATGTGCCGACCGGCGGCGAGGCGCTGCGGACCGGGGGCAGCCTGCCGCCATGGTGGGCGCTGCTCGGCGCAGCGCTGCTCGGCGGGCTGATCCTCAACATCATGCCCTGCGTCTTCCCGATCCTCTCGCTCAAGGCGCTGTCGCTCGCCAGGGTGGGTGGGGCGGAACGCGCGGCCCGCAAGGATGCGCTCGCCTATACCGCAGGCGTGGTGCTCGCCTGCCTCGCGCTCGGCGGGCTGTTGCTGATACTGCGTGCGAGCGGCGAGGCGGTCGGCTGGGCGTTCCAGCTACAGGAGCCGGGCGTAGTGGTCGCGCTGTTCCTGTTGGCCGTGGCGCTGACCGCCAACTTCCTCGGCGCGTTCGAGATTCCGGGCATGGCGATTACCGGCGGCGGGGCGAGCGGGCGCGGCACGTTCGCCACCGGTCTGCTCGCGGCCTTCGTCGCCACGCCGTGCACGGGACCGTTCATGGCGGCGGCGATGGGCGCGGCGCTCGTGCTGCCGTGGCCGCTGGCGCTCGGCCTGTTCGGCGCACTGGGCCTCGGCATTGCATTGCCGTTCCTGCTCGTCGGCTTCGTGCCCGCGCTCCGCCGCCGCCTGCCAAGGCCGGGCAGGTGGATGGAGACCTTCCGCCGCTGGATGGCGCTCCCGATGGGGCTGACCGCGCTGGCGCTGGCGTGGCTGGTGTGGCGCATTGGTGGAGACGTTTTTGCCGCAGGCGTGCTTTCCCTCGCCGTGCTGGTGATCCTTGCGCTGCTCTATACTGGGCGACAGCAAGCGAGCGGAAACGGCACCCACTTCCTCTGGCCGGTGCTCGCCCCCCTCGTGCTCGTGATGGTCTTCTTCGTCTTGCCGGGCCACGTGTCGCAAGATGGCGGCGGCCCGGCGGCCGACATGCTCGACAGCCAGCCCTTCAGCGAGGCTGCGCTCGCCGAGGCGCGGGCCGAAAACCGCCCGATATTCCTCTACTTCACCGCCGACTGGTGCCTGACCTGCAAGGTCAACGAGAGCGTGGCGCTGGAGCGCGAGGCAACCGCCGACGCGCTCGAAGCTGCCGATGCGCTCGTCCTGCGCGGCGACTGGACCCGCCGTGATCCCGAGATCACCGCCTTCCTGACGGAGGAGGGCGTGGCGGGTGTGCCGCTCTACCTGTGGTATGCGCCGGGCGCCGCGCAGCCGGAGCGGCTGCCGCAGGTGCTCAGCCCGGGGTCGGTCGAACGGTTGGCGTCTGCTTCCGGACCGCAAGGCGACACGTCTCGATAAGGTCGCGCGGCGCATCGCTCGCGTTGAGGGCCAGCGTTCCTGCGCCGGGGATCGTCAGCTGCACGCCGCGCCTGCCGGTCAGCACGTCGAGCTTCTCCGAATCGAGCGGGATCGTCCCCTCCCACAGGAAGGCGCGGCCATTATCGGTCGCATCGACCGGGAAGCGTTCCTTGTGCCCGTTGCCGATGATCGCCATCAGCGCCTGCGCGCCCTCGTCCGCGCGGGCGAAACGGGTGACGCGCACCTGCGGCTGGAGTTCGCTGTCCTCGTCGGGCAATTCGCACGCGAGCGCGGCGAAGGGCTGCTGGCCGGGAATGCCGTAGAGCAGGCGCAGCGGCGTGGTGCTGGGCGCCCAGACCGCGCCCTCCGCATCGGGCGAAGGCTGCGGTTCGCTCGCGTAGCTCGCGGTATCGGGCGGGTCGGTGCGCCCTTCGTAGCGATCGGCGGCGGGCGGCTGGCAGGCGGTCGCCGCGAGGGCCAGCGGTGCGGCAAGCAGGGCGAGGCGCGTCATGGGCTCAGCGATTGCGGATGAAGGCGCGGATGTCGGCGGAGAGCTTCGCCCGGTCCTCGTCGCGAATATACATCATGTGGCCCGCGTCGTAGTAATGGAACTCGACCCGGTGCTGCGGGATGCCCACGCGGTTGAGCGAATATTCCGCACCAAAAAAGGGCGTGGCGAAATCGTACCAGCCCTGGCCCACGAAGGTGCGCAGCTGCGAGTTCTGGCGCATCGCATCGCCGATGAAGGGCGCGACGTTGAGGTACGCACCGCGGCCCCTGCCCGAGAGGCTCCAATCCCAGCTGCGCCCCGGATCGCTGCCGATCGCCTGGTACTCGCGATCCGTCTCGAAGCCCAGCGTGCCGCGCGCCCAGCTGTTGATCGCGGCGGTATAGCCCGCGTCGATGCCGTAGAAGCTGGGGTCGTTGTCCGGGTATTCGCCCGCATTGTCGTAATCCGTGCCGGTATAGCGGCTGTCGAGCCGACCGATCGTCAACCCCCGGTCGCGCAGCAGCTCCTTGTAGAAGCGCTGGTCGGTCACCCGAAGCTCGGCCTGGTCGAGGAAGGTTTCGGACAGGCCGGTGAGGCGCGAAAGCTCGGCGCGCACGCTCGCACGCTCGGCGGCGGGCAGGTTCTGCCCCTTCATCAGCGCGGTGGCATAAGGGCCGATGGCGAACTGGCGGGCTTCCTCGGCGATCGCCGCGACCGAAGGAGCCTCGGCCTTGCCGTGGTAATACGCAGCGGTCGCCATGTTGGGTAGCGCCATGACATAGGCCATTTCGTTGCCCGGCGTCGGCTCGCGTGCGGCGAAATCGAGGATGGTCGAGATCAGGATCAGCCCGTTGAGGCCGACATCGTTGTAGGTCGCCCCCTCCAGCTCGCGCACGACCATCGCGGTGCGGGTGGTGCCGTAGCTTTCGCCGCCGAGATATTTGGGGCTGTTCCAGCGGTCATTATCGTTGATCCAGCGTCGGATCACCGTGGCGACCGCGCGCGCGTCCTGCTCGAGCCCGTAATATTTCTTCGGGTCGGTGCCTTGCGTCAAATAGCTGAAGCCCGTGCCCGGCGGGTCGATGAAGACCAGGTCGGCGACGTCGAGCAGCGAGTCCGGATTGTCGAGGATCGGGTAGGGCGGCGCGCCGTCGTCGCGCGCGTCGCTGGGGATCGCGACCCGCTTCGGCCCGAAGGCCCCCATCTGCAACCAGACCGATCCCGAGCCCGGCCCGCCATTGTAGATGAAGAACACGGGGCGCGAGGTATCGCGCGGGCTCTTCACATAGCTGGTGGTGACGATCACCGCCTCGGGCGTACCATCGTCATTCGACAGCACGTGTTCCGCGATGGTCGCGGTGTAGGGCACGCGCTGCCCGCCGAAGGTACCGCCGAGGTCGCGGGTGCGGACCTGCGGATCGATGCTTTGCGTTTCGGACTTGGCGGCGTCCGCCTTGTCTTGCGCGATGGCGATGGTGGGAAGTGCGGCTGCCAGCGCGACTGCGGCGGCAAGATTGCTGAACGTGCGAAGGATCATGGCGGCGCTATGCCAGCCCTTCACGCACGCGTAAATCCACCTGCGGCCGGCGTATGGCCGCTATGCGCAGGCTTCGATCCGGTGCAGCCGCATCGCGAAATCGCCATCGATCCCGTCGGCAATGATCAGGCCGACGCTGTGCGCTTCCTGCGTGGCGAAAGCGGGCGCATCGACCTGCTGCCCGAACAGCGATGTTTCCAGCCGCGCTAGGTCGATCACCGCGACGGACCATTCGCCCTCACTTGCCTCGGGCGTCAAACTCGCGCGGTAAGCAACACGCCGCCCTCGCTCCCTCGCATCTGAGCGAAGCGTCACCTCATAGCTGCGCGCATCGCCCGAATAGATGATCCGCAGCGTCCGCGCACCCGCCATCGCGCCTTCGGCCAGCTCGCGCCGCAGAGAGGTAAACCCGCCGCCATCGGTGTTGATGGTACCGGTAAAGGAAAGCGCGTCACCGACCTGCTCGATATGGCCCTTGGAAAGCCCACCCATCACGCCGTCATTGACGACCTCCCACCGCGCGAACTCGTCCGGGTCGCGGAAGTCGACCAGCGTGCGGCAGGTGCCGGGGGTGATGGCGGAAAGGCTCATGGTGAGGGCGGCGGAGAGTATCAGGCTGCGCGCGGCGTGATGCGGTCGAGCGCTTCGCCATTCGTGCGCCGCTCTTCCTCCAGATCGTAGTCGATCTGCAGACCGAGGAAGAAGCCTTCGCTGACACCGAAATATCGCGCGAGCCGCAGATCGGCCTCCGCGTCGACCGGCTCGCTCTCGCCAAGCAATGCCTCGATCCGCTCTTTCGACAGCCCGGTGCCAAGCGCGGCTTCGCCTACGGAAATCTCGCTGTCGATCAGGAAATCCTCGCGCAGGATCGCGCCCGGATGGACATTGTCCAACAGGTCGTCATCCCTTGTGGTAGTCCTCGATGCGGACATCGTGCGCGTCTCCTTCGGACCAGCGGAAGGTCACCCGCCACTGGTCGTTGATCCGCACACTATATCGCGAAGGTGTGAAGCCTTTCAACTTCTCGAAGCGATTGCCGCCCGGAATCCGCATGTCGTCGAGCTTCGCCGCGCGATTGAGCTGGCGCAGCTTGCGGCGGGCGGTGTTCTGAATGTCGGGCGGCAGCTTGCGGCTTCGCGATCCGCGAAAGACGCTTTCGGTTTCTGGATCGGCGAAGGACTGGATCATGGCTGCACGCTCCGAATGGCAGCCATTCAGTTGAATCACAGTTTTTCCGAAAGCAATAGTTATTTCGCGGTGGACCGTGAATCACGGAAAAGGCCAAATTAACCTGTCTGCATCGTCTGCGTGTAAAGAGTGATTTGTACGGTACACCGAACCCGTCACCCCGGACTTGATCCGGGGTCCAGCATTCTCTTGGGAAGATGGGATCGGTGGAGGGCCTGATGCTGAAACGAGTTCAGCATGACGGGGAAGGGGGGGGTGGTTACTTCTTCCCGCCGATCTGGATGCCCGCATAGGCAAATCCGCCAGCCAACGCGACGATGGCAATAATCAGTGATACGATTTCGAAGGGCGTCATGGCTGCCTCGTTTTGAATGCAGCCAATCATCAATATCCAGCATCTTGCCAAAGCAAGAAACACTATTCTGTGGCAACTAATTTGCGGTTGCTAATCAATGGCTTGAGAAAAGCGAGTGCAGTGACTTTCCACAGTTATCACTTCCCCCACTTCTTCTGCGTCCGCCCATACCGCGTCTTCCGTGTCCCCGGCTTGCCCTCGTTACTCCGCCCAACCCTCGGCGCCTTCTGCTCACCCTCGGGCAACCCAAGCTCGTCGGCTTCGAGCGCGCGTATCTCGTCACGCAAACGCCCGGCTTCTTCGAACTCCAGGTTCGCGGCGGCTTCGCGCATCTTCTTTTCGAGGTCTTCAATATAGGCGCGCAGGTTGTGGCCGACCAGGGGCGTGCCCTCGTCTTCGGCGGGGCCGTCTTCTTCCTTGGTCGCGTGGGCGGTGATGTCGGCGATGGCGCGGCGGATGGTTTGCGGGGTGATCCCGTGTTCTTCGTTATATTCGCGCTGCTTCTCGCGCCGACGGTCGGTCTCGGCCATGGCGCGTTCCATCGATCCGGTGATCCGGTCGGCATACAAAATCACGCGGCCATCGACGTTGCGCGCCGCGCGGCCGATGGTCTGGATCAGCGAGGTTTCGGAGCGCAGGAAGCCTTCCTTGTCCGCGTCCAGAATGCACACCAGCCCGCATTCGGGAATATCGAGCCCTTCGCGCAGCAGGTTGATGCCCACCAGCACGTCGTACACGCCCAGCCGCAGGTCGCGGATCAGCTCGATACGTTCGAGCGTCTCGACATCGGAGTGCATGTAGCGGACTTTGACTCCCGCCTCGTGCATGAACTCGGTCAGGTCTTCGGCCATCCGCTTGGTCAGCGTGGTGACGAGCGTGCGGTATCCCTTGGCGGCGGTCGCCTTGCACTCCTCGATACAGTCCTGGACCTGATCCTCGACCGGGCGGATTTCCACCGGCGGATCGATGAGCCCGGTGGGGCGGATGACCTGTTCGGCGAAGACGCCGCCGGTCTGCTCCAGCTCCCACCCGCCGGGCGTGGCGGACACGGCGAAGGTCTGCGGGCGCATCGCGTCCCATTCGTTGAAGCGAAGCGGGCGGTTATCGATGCAGCTGGGCAGGCGGAAGCCGTATTCGGCCAGCGTGATCTTGCGGCGATGGTCCCCGCGCGCCATCGCGCCGATCTGCGGCACGGTCTGGTGGCTTTCATCGACGAACAGCAATGCGTTTTCGGGCAGGTATTCGAACAAAGTCGGCGGTGGCTCGCCCGGCAGGCGACCGGTGAGGAAGCGCGAATAGTTCTCGATCCCGTTGCAGCTGCCTGTCGCGGCGATCATTTCGAGGTCGAAATTGGTGCGTTGCTCCAGCCGCTGGTGTTCGAGCAGCTTGCCTTCCGCCTCCAGCTCCTTGAGCCGTTCGGCCAGCTCGAACTTGATCGCCTCGGCGGCCTGTTTCATCGTCGGCCCGGGCGTGACGTAGTGCGAATTGGCGTAGACGCGCACCTTGTCCAGCTTGGTGCCGGGCTTGCCGGTCAGCGGATCGAACTCGACGATCTCCTCGATATCGTCGCCGAAAAACGAAATCCGCCAGGCGGTGTCTTCGAGGTGGCTGGGGAAGAGTTCGAGGTTGTCGCCGCGCACGCGGAAATTGCCGCGCGCGAAGGCGACATCATTGCGCTTGTACTGCAGCGCGACCAGCTTGCGGATCAACTCGCGCTGATCGACGCTCTCGCCCTGCTTGATGTCGAAGATCATGGCCGAATAGGTCTCGACCGAGCCGATGCCGTAGAGGCACGAAACCGAGGCGACGATGATGACATCGTCGCGCTCAAGCAGAGCGCGCGTGGCCGAGTGGCGCATCCGGTCGATCGCCTCGTTCACGCTCGACTCTTTCTCGATATAGGTGTCGGAGCGCGGCACGTAGGCTTCGGGCTGGTAGTAGTCGTAATAGCTGACGAAATACTCGACCGCGTTGTTGGGGAAGAAGCTCTTGAACTCGCCATAGAGCTGCGCGGCGAGGATCTTGTTCGGCGCAAGGATCAGCGCGGGTCGCTGCAATTCCTCGATCACCTTGGCCATGGTGAAGGTCTTGCCCGAGCCGGTCACGCCGAGGAGCACCTGCGTTTTCTCGCCGCCCTCCGCCTCGCGCACCAGTTCCTCGATCGCGGTCGGCTGGTCGCCTGCCGGTTCGTATTCGGACACGAGTTCGAACCGCTTGCCCGGCATGCTCTTCTCGGGGCGTGCGGGCTTGTGGGGTACGAATTCGCCGGTGGTGTCCGGCTCGTCGAGCCCGCGTCTGATGATGAGTTCGGCCATGTCGTCCATATTGGCGTGGGGGCCGCTCGCCGCAATGGCGGTTGTGGGGTCGGGGTGCGAGAGTTAGGCTTCGTCCCGATCCCGTGCCTCCTATGCGAAAGGACCTTCCATGCGCACCATCATCGCCGCCTCGGCCTGTCTCGCCCTGCTCTCCGCATGTTCCGACGGGGGAGCCGATAGCAATGGCGACGGCGAGATCACCGGCGAGGAAACGGCCGCCGAAGCCGCCTCGGGCGGCGAGATGAAGATGCGCGCGGGCCAGTGGGAAAACACCATCGAATTCACCGAGCTCGACATGCCCGGGGTTCCCGCCAGTGTGAAGGAGATGATCGCCGGCCAGATGGGCCAGTCGATTACCACCACCTCGTGTATCACGCAGGAGGAAGCGGACCAGCCCGACGCCGGCTTCTTCGGCGGCGACAAGAAGGACAACTGCACCTACGACGAGTTCGACCGCTCGGGCGACAGCCTGACCCTGCGGATGACCTGCGCCGGCGACAATGGCGGCACGGCGAAGATCGCGATGGACGGCGCGTTCGATGAGGACAATTTCACGCTGACCATGGACAGCACGATCACCGGAACCGAGACGGGCGAGGTGACGATGAAGGGCAAGGTTACCGGCACGCGCATCGGCGATTGCCCGGGCTGACGACAGTCGCTAGCCCGCGTACCCTGCGGCCCACTTCCAAGGCGAGACAACTCCATAATGCGACTTCTTGTGCTGGGCGGCTTCGCCCTTCTCCTGTCGGCCTGCGACGGATCGCCCTTCGCCACGCAAGAGGATCGCGCGCCCGTGCCGGAAGGAGACGTGCGGCTCGAGGCCGGGCTCTACCGCACGCAGGTCTCGCTCGCCGGGGGGGCGGACGGCGCGTCCTCATCCCAGTTCGCCGACGACAACCAGTGCCTGACCGAAGAAGACGTGCAGGGCGGCTATCGCGAGATGCTGCTCGCGATGCAGGGCGCCGGGGCGTGCCGCTTCGACAGCTACCAGCTGGACGGAGAGCGGCTCGAGGCGGTGATGGTGTGCGAAGGCGACCGGTTCCAGCCCGAGACCGAGGCCCGGATTTCGGGCACGGTTACCACGACCTCCACCGACCTCGAAATGACTGTCGCCGGGTTCGACGGGGGCCAAGGCGGGGTCGCCATGCGGGTCGTCAGCGAGAAGATCGGCGCGTGCGAGGGCGGGACCGAATAGGTCGGGTCGCGTCGATCACGGTCGACGCACGGCACGCCACCGGGAAACTTCGGGCTCTCTCCCGCATTGGAGAGATGTGCGAGCCATTACCAGGACATTCGGCCAGACAGCCCCCCAACCCGCCCTGCCGCTGGGCGTGCCCGGCTTCACTGCGCTGGCAGACAGCGAGTGGGCGCGGCGGTTGGAGCTTGCGCGCGAGCCCGATCCCGATGGCTCGGGCGGCCCGCGCCTGTGGTATCTGATTGCCGAGCTTGGCTACTTGCTGGAGCCCGTCCGCCGGCTTTATCGCTCTCTCTTTAAGCCGTTCAAGCTTGCCAAGGCGCGCCATCCGCGGATGGTCATGGTGCTTCCCGGCTTCGGGACCAATCCGATCAAGATGCGCTATTTCGCGCGGCGACTGGAAGATGCGGGCCACACCGTCAAGCGCTGGGGCTGCGGCTATAACTGGGGTTTCAGCGACGATCTGTTCGGCCAGCTGGAAGAGCGCCTGCTGGACCTGCACAAGCGTGCGGGAGAGCCTGTGGTGCTGGTCGGCTGGAGCCTCGGCGGCCTGTATGCACGCGAGCTCGCCAAGCGTCAGCCCGATGCGGTGGCCAAGGTCATTTCGATGGGCTCGCCGTTTTCGGGCTCGCTTCGTGCCAACAACGTCTGGCGCATTTACCAGGCGATCGCCGGCCACCGGATTGCCGATGTGAAGATTGCGGGCCAGCTTTCGCGCAAGCCCCCGGTCGAGACGGTGGCGCTGTGGAGCCCGCGCGATGGTGCGATCAGCCCGCGTTCCGCCGCAGGCTATCCTGAAGAGCGGGACCGGGCGGTGGCGCTTCGGTGCAGCCACATGGGTTTCTCCTTCGCGCCCGAAGCGATCCGCACAGTGGCGCAGGAACTCGACCGCCCCGCCAGCGCCTGATCGCGAAAGATCATCGGCAGAAGCTGCCATCGCCCACTTCGAGGTGGAAGTGATCTGCATGCGCTGCGTTGTAATCGGGGCTCAGCACGGTGCCGAACCGCTTGCATGCGCTCTTGCGCACGACGCGCAGAAATTCGCGTTCGGCCGCGCTTCCCCCGTTCCAGTCCCCTTGCACTGAAACACGCCGTCCGTCTTCCAGCACGAACGCCGCGATATCGATCGCTTCCGCCCGGGCGTGCGCGGAGCGCTTCCTGCTGCCCGCGACATTGCGGCACGAGTAGCTGCCCATGGTCTCGATCCGGGCCAGCGGGCTGCCGAGATAGGCACGCGCAGCCCGGTCCACGCCGAAGCGGACCCATCCGGCGAAGGCTTCGGCGGTCGCGCATGTCACCGGGCCAAGATTGGCAATCGCGAAACGGCTCGCATCGCCTTGGAGATCGGTGAGTGAAACGGTGTCGATCCGCGTGCATCCGGGGGCGTCGAAGACATTCGGCAGCGGAGAGAAGCTGGCCCCCGTCGCGCCAAGCTGCGCGAGACATTGCCGGCCCGCCCGGCTGGGGGAGGGCCCGCCGCTGCGGTCGATCGGCGGCGGCGTGCGCGACGCGGGCGCGCGTCCGTCGCGATCCGGCAGCAGCTGGCAGGCGGACAATGTCGCCAGCGCCAGCCCTGCGCAAAGAAACTGTGAAACCTTCATCTCGAAGATCCTTATCGCGCCGGGCTCCTGAACGCTTCCCTAAAGGCGGTGCCACGCGCCGGAAACATCGCCGCCCCGGCTGGTTGGTTCGGCATAGTCAAGTCACACCGACACCCGAAAGACCCGCCATGCAACGTTTCACAAATCGCACCGTCATCGTCACCGGCTCCTCCTCCGGCATCGGAGAGGCGATCGCTCGCCGGTTCGCCGACGAAGGGGCCAATCTGGTCCTCAACAGCCGCAGCCGCGACGACCTTGAGAAGGTCGCCGCCGATCTGGATGAGCAACGCACGCTGATCGTCGAGGGCGACGTGTCGAGCGCCGATTTCGCGAAGGAGATCGTCTTGAAGACGGTCGACCGGTTCGGCGGGCTGGACTGCCTCGTCAACAATGCCGGCACCGCGGCGGCGGGCCCGCTGGCCGAGGCGAGCGACGAGGATATCGACAAGGTGATCGATATCAACGTGAAAGGCGTGCTGTACCTGTGCCGCGCCGCGATCCCACACCTCGCCAAGAGCGACGCGCCCGGTGGCGGCAGCATCGTCAACACCTCCAGCGTCTCGGGCACCGGGGGCGACTGGACCATGCCGATCTACAACGCCAGCAAGGGCGCGGTGACCAACCTGACGCGCGGCCTCGCGCTGCAGCTGGGCGAACAGGGCATTCGCGTGAATGCGGTGTGCCCGTCGCTCACGCGAACCGAGATGAGTGACGGGATTCGCAATGACGACCAGCTGCTCGACGCTTTCCTGCGGCGCATCCCGCTCGGCCGACCGGGTGAGCCGGAGGATGTCGCGGCCGTGGTCGCCTTCCTTGCTTCGCAGGACGCACGTTTCGTCACTGGCGCGAACCTGCCCGTCGATGGCGGGGTGAGCGCGTCCAACGGCCAGCCCAATTTCCAGGCCTATAAATAAGGCCACGCCGGATGGGGGAGGGGATCGCGGTCTGGCCGACCTTCGCCATGGCGCTCGCCTTCTGCGCCGTGCACCTGCTGGTCGGCCGCCTGCGCTTTCTCGAGGTCACGCCGCGCAGCCGCTGGCTCAGCTTCGCGGGCGGGGTCGCGGTCGGTTACGTCTTCTTGCACGTCCTGCCCGAACTCGCCGCGCATGCTGCCACCTTCGAACGTGCGACCGGGCTCGGCGCGGCGGCGGCGGAGGGGGCGATCTACGCGCTCTCGCTTCTCGGGCTGGCCCTGTACTACGGGGTCGAGCGCACGATCATCGGTAGCCGCAACGCACGCCGTACCCACGATAGGCCGGGTAGCGGCGTTTTCTGGCTGCATATCGGTGCCACTTCGGTGCTTGTCGCGATCATCGCCTACCTGCTCAACCACCGCGAGGATGCCTCGGCAATCGGCTTGGCGCTCTATTTCGGGGCGATGGTGCTGCATTTTGTCACCGCCGATTTCGGCATGCGCAGCCACCATCCCGAAATCTACGACGCGCGCGGACGATGGGTGCTCTCCGGCGCGACCCTGATCGGATGGGCGACGGGCCTGCTGGTCGCGGTGTCCGAACTCGTCATCGGCGGCCTGTTCGCCTTCGTCGGCGGTGGCGTTATCCTGCTGGTCCTGAAGGAAGAGCTGCCGGAAGAGCGGCGGAGCCGGTTCGTGCCCTTCGCGGCGGGTGCGGGCGTTTATGCCCTGCTGGTGCTGGCAGAGCGGATTCTCGTCTGACGCGTGCCGGGGCGCGCACGCGCTCCGTCCGAAGTGCGAGGATTTGCACTGCTTGACATCATCCATTTCGGATTTTAGCTAAATAGCTATGAACAAGGTTTTCGATGCCCTGTCGCATCCGATACGTCGCGAAGTGCTCGAACTGCTGAAGGGGGGCGGGATGACTGCGGGCGACCTTGCCGATCGCTTCCCCGTGTCCAAGCCGACCATGTCCGGCCATTTCGCCAAGCTGAAGGAAGCCGGACTGATCCACGGCGAGAACCGCAGGGGATCGGTCATCTACACGATCAACATGTCGACGCTGGAAGAGGCGCTGCACGGTTTCATGGACCGGGTCGGTATCGGCGCCGGCACACAAACCGCGCACGCAGACGGAAGCGATCCGCTGCAAGGAAAGGAAAGCTCATGAAGGTGAAGTCGCTTCTGCTGGGAAACCTGCTGGTCGTCTTGCTGATGGTCGCGTTCGCGTTCTGGGCTGCAGGGATTGCGCCTGAGGGGATGGAGTTGCCGACCCACTGGAACGCTGCCGGAGAGGTCGACCAGACCATGCCCGCGTTGCGCGCGCTGCTGATGCCTGCCGGGGTCTCCCTGTTCGTGGCGCTGGTGTTCGCGGTCACCCCGATGCTCGAGCCGATGCAGGACAAGCTGACCAAGTCCGCCCCGCTGCTGCGCGCGGTCTGGATCGGCATGATGGCGCTGTTCGTCGCCCTTCAGGGCATCGTGGCAGGTCCGATCTTCGGCTATTCCCCCGGTACAGGGGCGATCATGGTGCTGGTCGGCCTGCTGTTCGTGGTGATCGGCAACATGCTGCCCAAGTCGCGCCCCGGCTTCTTCGTCGGCATCCGCACGCCGTGGACCATTACCGATGAAGACAATTGGGTCGCGACCCACCGGTTGGGCGGCAAGCTGTTCATGCTGGCGGGCGCCGCGCTCGTGCTGGTGGGGCTCCTCGACGTAGCGCCTGCATTGCGGGTGACAGCGATGATCGGCGGGACGCTTCTCGCCGCGCTGGTCCCGGCCGTTTACAGCTGGTGGTTCTGGCGCACCCGCGGCCATGCCGGGAAGGAGGCGTAGCATGCGCAAGCTCGTCACCCTCGCGAGTGCCCTGGCGCTCTCGGCAACTGCCGCTCCGCTGGCCGCGCAGGAGCCGATCACCGCCACCCATCCCGGCCTGCAGGGCGATCTCGCCGGAACGGTGGAAGGCAGGCTGGCCAAGGGCACGCCCTCGGTCCTGATCGTGCCCGGCTCCGGCCCGACCGACCGCGATGGGAACAGTCCTCTGGGCATCGCGGCGCAGACCTACAAACTGCTCGCCGAGGCGCTGGCGCAGCGTGGTATCGCCTCGGTCCGGATCGACAAGCGCGGCATGTTTGCCAGCGCGGGCGCGGTGCCCGATCCCAATGATGTGACTGTGGCCGACTATGTCGCGGATATCGAAAGCTGGGTCGACACGATCTCGCAGGCGAGCGACGGGCAATGCGTCTGGCTGCTCGGCCACAGCGAGGGCGGGCTGATGACGATGGCGGCGGCGGCGAAGGACCCGTCGCGCTATTGCGGGATGCTGCTGGTGGCGAGCGTTGGCGTGAACGCAGCCGACGTTATCCGCACACAGCTGGCCGCCAACCCTGCCAACGCGCCGATCCTGCCGCAGGTCGACACGATCATCGCGAAGCTGAAGGCGGGCGAGAGCGTGCCGCTCGACGAAATGCACCCCGGCCTCATCCCGCTGTTCGGCCCGGAAGTGCAGGGCTTCGTCGGGAGCATGTTCCGGCAGGAGCCGACCGAGCTGATCGCCGCGCACGACCTGCCGGTGCTGATCCTCAACGGCCGCGCCGATCTCCAGACGCCCGCTTCCGATGCGCAGGCGCTGGCCTCCGCGCGGCCCGATGCGAGGCTGGTCCTGCTCGATGGCGTGAACCACGTGCTCAAGCCGGTGCCCGGCGACAGCCGGGCGGCCAATATTGCGGCTTATTCAGACCCTGACCTGCCGCTCGCGCCCGGAGTGGTGGACGCGATCGCGCAGTTCGTGATCGAGAGCGAGGCGCGCTAGGCGGCTTCGCCCTCGACCGCGTAATGGCCCAGATCCTCGCCCTTGGTGGCGAGGCTGACGAGCACGATCGCGATCGTTGCGGCGATGAAGCCGGGGATGATCTCGTACACGCCGGGGCCGCCCATGAACTCGGCGTTCCAGCCCTGTGCGATCCAGAAGCCGACCGTACCCGCACCCACAACCAGCCCGGCGAGCGCGCCGGTGCCCGTCATTCGCGGCCAGGTCAGCGCCAGCAGGATCAGCGGGCCGAAGGCGGCGCCGAAGCCCGCCCAGGCGTTCGCGACGAGACCCAGCACTTCGCTTTCCGGATCGCTCGCGACCCAGATCGCGGCGAGCGCCACCAGCAGGACCGAGACGCGGCCCACGTTCACCGCCTCACGCTCGCTTGCGTTGCGGCGCAGGAACAGGCGGTAGAAATCCTCGGTCAGCGAGCTGGAGCTGACCAGCAGCTGCGAGGAGATCGTGCTCATGATCGCGGCCAGCAATGCCGCCAGCAGGAAGCCGGTCACCAGCGGGTGGAACAGCAGGTCGGCCAGCACCACGAAGATCGTCTCCGGATCGTCGACCACGATCCCGTTGCGGTCCGCATAGGCGCGGCCCGCCAGCCCGATGCCGAGCGAGCCGAGCAGGCAGATGAACATCCACGCCAGACCGATATTGCGCGCGGTCGCCACTTCGGGGACCGAGCGGATCGCCATGAAGCGCACGATGATGTGCGGCTGGCCGAAATAGCCCAGGCCCCATGTCACCGCACTCAGGAAGCCGATCGTCGTCAGCCCCTCTGTCAGGCTGAGGAAGCCGGGCTGGATGTCGGTCAGGCTATCGCCCGCGCTTCCGCCGGGGCCGAACATCACGACTAGAGGCATGACGACCAGCGCCAGCAGCATGATCACACCCTGCA
Organism: Alteriqipengyuania triglochinis; assembly: GCF_054655655.1. Taxonomy (NCBI): domain Bacteria; kingdom Pseudomonadati; phylum Pseudomonadota; class Alphaproteobacteria; order Sphingomonadales; family Erythrobacteraceae; genus Alteriqipengyuania; species Alteriqipengyuania triglochinis. The sequence continues at coordinate 37,354 of NZ_BAAHNC010000006.1, read as the reverse complement.
CGAAGTCGGTCAGGCTGACCGCGAGGAACCCGCCCACCATCGTATAGGCCAGCACCACGCCCGCGGTGATCCAGATGCCGAGCATGTAGTCGGTCATCCCGATATCGGGCAGCAGCGCGGGGAAGGCGGTCTCGAACAGCTTGCCGCCGCCGACCAGCCCGGCGGCCGAGTACACCATGAAGAACACCACGATCACGATCGCGGAGACCACGCGCAGCGCGGTCGCCTGGCTGGGGAAGCGGTTGGCCATGAACTCGGGGATGGTCAGCGCATTGCCCATCCGCTCGGTCTGTTCGCGCAGGCGGGGCGCGACGATGGTCCAGTTGGCCACCGCACCCACGAACAGGCCGATCCCGATCCACGCCTCGACCAGCCCTGCGGCATACAGCGCGCCCGGCAGGCCCAGTAGCAGCCAGCCCGACATGTCCGACGCGCCCGCAGAGAGCGCCGCCACCCCGGGCGACAATCCGCGCCCGGCCAGCAGATACCCTTCCGAGGTATCGGTCGATTTCTTCCAAGCAAAGAGCCCGATCGCCAACATGAGGACGAAGTAGGCCGCGAGTGAGATGAGTACGCCTGTCTGCATGGCGGCGCTGGTTAACGGAAGCTGGCCGCTTTGACCACAGTGAGCCGGGAAGTGTCCCGCAAGGGGCGGGCGGAGGGCGGGCGCGACGGCCTGACACACCTGACACACAGTACAAGGGTTCAAATCGGATCGATCAGTGGGGCGGGTTTGATCGATCAAGTCGATTGGCGGTGCGGACGATTTGAAAGAGCGGCCCTGACTATACCGCTGCGCAGCCGCGTAGGAAAATCGGCCGGCCAGATCGGCCTCTCGCGCGACGTGCCCTGCCAGCGCGTGCCGGCCGAATGAGCGTCTAGAGTGCGGGATCGCTATTTATTCGATCCCGCGAGATTTTCGGGAACCATGCACCAAACCAACAAATGTGTTGTTTTGTGGCAACAATTCGGACGGAAGGCGCAAATAGCGGTTTTGGGAACATCGCGACAGGGAACGGAGGCGGGGTGCGCGCGATTTGCCGCATCACCCCCAACCTGAAAAACGAGAGTTTCCGGAATATGCGTAGCACCCCCCTCATCGCCCTCGCGGCCGCGACAATGCTCGCCACGCCTGCCTTCGCGCAGGACGCGTCGCCCGAGTACTTCGACGGCTTATACGTCGGCGGCACCTTCGGCCTCGACGCGCCCGAGGACAGCACCACCGACGGCATCATCTTCGATACCAATGGCGACGGCGTCTATGGCGATACCGTTGCGACCACCGCCGGCGCGGACGCGTTCTCGCCCGGTTTCTGCAATGGCGCTGCGCGTGGCCGGACCCCGGCCGAGGGCTGCATCGATGACGATGCCGACTTCGGCTATTCGGTGCGTGCGGGTTACGACAAGCGGATCAACGGCGGCCCGATCGTGGTCGGCGTCCTGCTCGAAGGCGCGCGTTCGGAAGCGAGCGAGTACTCCAACGGCTTCAGCACCACCCCCGCCAGCTACACGGTCGCCCGCCAGATGGACTGGTCCGTCGCCGCGCGCGGCCGGGTCGGCGTTTCGCCCGGAGATGGCCGCGGCCTGTTCTACGTGACCGGCGGTGTCGGCTACGCGAAGATCGACCACGATTTCATCACCACCAACGGTGCCAACGCCTTCACCCAGCAGAACGACGACGACTGGCAGTTCGGCGGCCAGGTCGGTGGCGGTGCCGAGCTGATGCTCAGCCGCAATGTCGGGATCGGTTTCGAATACCTGTATCAGGAATTCAACGACGACGACTACAGCGTCCTCGTCACGCAGGGCACCGCGCCCGCGACCAACCCGTTCCTGATCGACAGCGGCCAGACCAACATCGCGCCGACCGACCGCAACCTTAACCTGCACTCGTTCCGCACGACGCTGAGCTTCCACTTCTGATCGAAGCGTCGCAGGCAAAAGAAAAGGGCCGCTCCGGTATCCGGGGCGGCCCTTTTTTTCGTACGCGTCGCGGCGGCGTGTCAGCTATCCATCTTGCGCTTGTGGCGCTTGCGCTCGTGCGGGTCGAGGTGGCGCTTGCGCAGGCGGATATTCTGGGGGGTGACTTCGACCATTTCGTCGTCGTCGATATAGGCGATCGCCTGTTCCAGCGTCATCACGCGCGGGGGCGTGAGGCGGATCGAATCGTCCTTGCCGGTCGACCGGAAGTTGGTCAGCTGCTTGGACTTCATCGGGTTGACTTCGAGATCGTCGGGCTTGGCGTTCTCGCCGATGATCATGCCTTCGTAGATCTTCGCGCCGCCGCCGATGAACAGCTCGCCGCGGTCCTCCAGCGCGTTCAGCGCATAGGGCACGGCCTCGCCCGGCACCATCGAGATCAGCACGCCGTTCTGGCGGCCTTCGATCGGGCCCTTGTAGACATCGTACTTCTCGAACAGCCGGTTCATGATCCCCGTGCCGCGCGTGTCGGACAGGAACTCGCCGTGGTAGCCGATCAGGCCGCGGCTGGGGGCGGAGAAGGTCACGCGGGTCTTGCCCTGGCCCGACGGGCGCATCTCGGTCAGCTCGGCCTTGCGGCGCTGCATCTTCTCCACGACCGTGCCGGAGAATTCGTCGTCCACGTCGATCACGACGGTTTCGTACGGCTCCATGCGCTGGCCGTTCTCTTCCTTGAACAGCACGCGCGGGCGCGAAATGCCGAGTTCGAAGCCTTCGCGGCGCATCGTCTCGATCAGCACGCCCAGCTGCAGTTCGCCGCGGCCCGCGACTTCGAAGCTGTCCTTGTCCTCGGCCTCGGTCACGCGGATGGCGACGTTGGTTTCCGCTTCGCGCATCAGGCGATCGCGGATCATGCGGCTGGTGACCTTGTCGCCCTCGCGGCCCGCGAGCGGGCTGTCGTTGACGGCAAAGCGCATCGCGAGCGTGGGCGGGTCGATCGGCTGCGAGGCGATCGGTTCCTTCACCGCCGGATCGGCGATGGTGTTGGCGACGGTCGCCTTTTCGAGGCCGGCCATCGCGATGATGTCACCCGCCTGCGCGCTTTCGACCGGCACGCGGTCGAGCCCGTCGAAGCTCATCAGCTTGGTCGCGCGGCCGACTTCGATCACGTTGCCGTCACGGTCGAGCGCGTGGATCGGGTCGTTGACCTTGATCTTGCCCTGCTGGACGCGGCCGGTGAGCACGCGCCCCATGAAGTTGTCACGGTCGAGCAGCGTGGCGAGGAAGGCGAAGGGGCCTTCGGTGTCGAGGCCGGGGGCGGGTACGTGATCGACGATCAGCTTGAACAGCGGCTGGAGATCGCCCGAGCGCGCGGTTTCGTCGTCGCTGGCATAGCCGTCGCGGCCCGAGGCCCACAGGCTGGGGAATTCGAGCTGCTCGTCATTCGCATCGAGATTGGCGAACAGGTCGAACACTTCGTCGAGCACTTCCTGCGGGCGCGCATCGGGACGGTCGATCTTGTTGACCACCACGATCGGGCGCAGGCCCAGCGCGAGCGCCTTGCCGAGCACGAACTTGGTCTGCGGCATCGGGCCCTCGGCCGAATCGACCAGCAGGATGACGCCGTCGACCATCGAGAGGATGCGTTCCACCTCGCCGCCGAAGTCGGCGTGGCCGGGGGTGTCGACAATGTTGATCCGGGTGGTCTCGCCATCATGCTCCCATTCCACGCTGGTGCACTTGGCGAGGATGGTAATCCCGCGTTCCTTTTCCAGATCGCCCGAATCCATCGCGCGTTCGTCGACGCGCTGGTTCTCGCGGAAGGTGCCGGACTGGCGGAAGAGCTGGTCGACGAGGGTGGTCTTGCCGTGGTCGACGTGGGCGATGATCGCGATATTGCGTAAGGACACGGTGGAGTATTCGCTTTCGGGGAGAGGATTGGGTGCCCGACAAACCTAAAGTCGAGAACCTTGCGCGTGTCCCCTTAGCCGCGCACCTGCTGCACCGCAACACATCAGGACAAGACAGGCGGGCTGTTTCATTACGCTACGGCATCCATGGAAATGTGCCGTTTGGGTCACAGTCGGCCCGGACTCCTGCGATTTTCGCTGTTTTCGCAGTTGAGCGGGTGGGGCCTGCCGTTTAATGAACGACTGTTAAGCCTGAACAACAGCGCTACAAAAATACTTGAGAGGAAAACCTGATGGCCCGTTCGATTCCCGGCAATGCCGGTTTCTCACGCTACGCCCTGTTCGCAGGTGTCGCGACGCTCGCCCTCCCAGCCGCCGCCTACGCGCAGGACAATACGCCGGGCACATCGGTGGATGGCGAACAGGTCGAGACCGAGGAAGATCTGGAACGCGCGCTCGGCGGCAACAACACCATCGTCGTCACCGCGACCAAGCGCGAACAGACGCTGCAGGAAACGCCGGTATCGGTCAGCGTCACCACCGGCGACACGCTCGAACGCGCCGAAATCCGCGACCTGATCGACGTGCAGACGGTTACCCCGTCGCTCCGGGTCAGCCAGCTGCAGAACTCTGCCAGCACCACCTTCATCATCCGCGGCTTCGGCAACGGCGACAACAATTTCGGGATCGAACCTTCGGTCGGCGTCTTCATCGACGGCGTGTTCCGGTCGCGCTCGGCCGGTGCGATCGGCGACCTTGCCAACGTCAATCGGATCGAGGTGCTGCGCGGGCCGCAGTCGACGCTGTTCGGCAAGAATGCGTCCGCGGGCGTGATCTCGGTCCTGACGCGCGAGCCGCAGTTCGACTTCGGCGGTTCGGTCAGCGCGACCTACGGCAACTTCAACCAGGTTGTCCTCAAAGGCGACATTACCGGCCCGATCACCGAGAGCATCGCCTTCGCGATCGACGGCGGCTACAACAGCCGCGACGGTTACGCGACCGAACTCAACACCGGCGAAGACATCAACAACCGCAACCGCTGGAACGCGCGCGGCCAGCTCCTGTTCGACAATGGCGGCCCGCTGCGGATCCGCGCGATCGGCGACTATTCGGAAATCGACGAGCTGTGCTGCCAGGTGAACAACCTCGTCGCCGGGCCGACCACCCCGCTGGTGATCGCCGCGGGCGGCGACATCGTGACCGGCGATTTCTTCGGCGACACGACCTACCTGAACTTCCTGCCCGTCAACAAGGTGAAGAGCTACGGCGGTTCGGTCCAGGCGGACTTCGACTTCGGCCCGATCGGCCTGACCTCGATCACCGCCTACCGCGAACTGCAGAACTTCCAGGACCAGGACGTCGACTTCACCGGGCTCGACTTCATCCGTGAGGTCCGCGACCAGGACGTCCAGACCTTCACCCAGGAATTCCGCCTCTCGTCCGATTTCGACGGGCCGCTGAACTTCCTGCTCGGCGGGTTCTACTTCAACGAAGACATCACGCAGAACAGCGGCATCTTCAACGGCCAGAACTCGCGCGCCTTCTTCGATCTGCTGGCGGGCGGCGGCACGCCGGGCACGCTGTCGGGCGTCGAGGCGCAGCTGGGCCTGCCCGACGGATCGATCTTCGCGCCCGGCCAGAGCACGATCGAGAACTTCGCGCTCAGCAATGAAAGCTGGTCGATCTTCGGCACCGTCGACTTCACGCTGTTCGACGATCGCCTGACGCTGACCGGCGGGTTCAACTATACCGACGACAAGAAGGACTTCGCGCTTTCTCAGCAGTCGACCGACCCGCTCGCCAACATCAACCTCGCCGACGCGTTCATCGTCGGCGCGCTGGCGAACCCGGCCTTCGGCGGCATCGACGCGACCGATCCGGCGCAGTTCAACGCCTTCATCGGCACGCCGCAGGGCCAGGCCGTGTTCGGCCAGGTCGCGCAGCTGGCAGTGACGCCGTGCCCCACGGGCGTAAGCAACCCCGCGGTCTGCAACCCGCTGCTGGGCCTTGCCGCGCTGCAGTTCCTGCCGCCCTTCCTCGATATCCCCAACGCGGTGGAAGACGGCAAGACGCGCGACGACGATTTCAGCTACACGCTGCGTGCCGCGTTCGAGGTCACGCCCGAGCTGAACACGTATTTCACCTACGCGACCGGCTTCAAGGCCAGCTCGGTCAACCTCTCGCGCGACAGCCGCCCGCTGTTCGGTGACTTCGTGCCCGCGACGCTTCCCGCAGGCGTTCCGGCAGTGGTCGGTGGCAGCCAGTTCCTCGCCCCGTCCTCGCCGATCCGCGATGCGGGCCTGCCGATCACCAACCTGACCACGGGTTCGCGCTTCGCCGGCCCCGAGGATGCGGAGGTCTACGAGATCGGCCTGAAGGGCAACTACCCCGGCTTCTCGTTCAACCTCGCGCTGTTCGATCAGACGATCCAGGGCTTCCAGTCGTTCCTGTTCACCGGCACCGGCTTTGCGCTGGCGAACGCGGGCGAGCAGTCGACCCGGGGCTTCGAGCTCGACACCGTGATCACTCCGGCAGACCCGCTGGCGATCACCTTCGCGCTGACCTACCTCGATTCGACCTATGACGACTTCCCGAATTCGCAGATCGGCGATCTGACCGGCGCCCGCCCCGGCGGCATCCCGGAATTCTCGATCGCGACGTCCGCCACCTACACGCATGATTTCGGCGCGTCGGGCAACCAGCTGATCGGCCGGATCGACTACAACCACGAGAGCAACGTTTTCATCAATAACGGCCTGCAGACGATCCGGGACAACAACTTCCGGCGCGAGGTCAACCTGGTGAACGGCTCGCTCACACTGGCGCTGGCCAACGGGATCGAGGTCGCTGGCTACGTCCGCAACCTGCTCAACGAACGCTATATTCTCACCGTTTTCCCCGGTGTGGCGCAGCAGGGCACCATTTCCGGTTATCCCAGCGCGCCGCGCACCTATGGCGGCACGGTGCGCTTCAAGTTCTGATCTTTCCAGATCATCGCACACCAGGAGAAGGGGGCCCGCCGGGCCCCCTTTTTTTGTCCCGCTACGGCGTTTTTGTGTTGCGGCAGCCGGCCGGTTTCTGCTCAGGCCGCGCATTCAGGAAGGGGCCAATCCACACCGGATGCCGCAGGATGATGGGACACGACATGCAGTGGATGATTTTGCCGTTTAAGCGGTACTTCGACTTTCAGGGCCGCTCGCGCCGTCTCGAATACTGGATGTTCGCGCTGCTGAATGCGATCGTCCTGATCGTGCTGTTTGGTATTGCGTTTGCGTCACGCGGCGATCCGGCTGCTTTCGCAGGAGCGGATGCGGCTGACCCCTTCGCGGGATATCGCTTCCTCACAGGGGGGGTGGTCATCGCGGCTGTAATCTGGGGGCTGGCCGCCTTCATTCCCAGCATCGCGGTGACGGTGCGTCGCCTGCACGACCGTGACATGAGCGGTTGGTGGTATCTGGGCTTTGCCCTGCTGGGCGTTATTCCGGTCGTCGGGTTCCTCGCCAGCGTCGCCTTCTTCGTTCTGCTGGTGCTTCCCGGCACGCCGGGGCCGAACAGGTTCGGGCCGAGCCCCAAGAACGAGGTGACCGCCGAAACCTTCGAGTAGACGCCGCGCGGCCCTAGATCTGGCTGAGCGTCCCGCCCGATACGTCCCACACCGCCGCCTGAGGCAGGATGGGATCGAAGGGCGTACGCTCGGTCCCGGTCATCCACACCTGCTCGCCATTGGCGGCGAGCCGCGCGAACAGCGCCGCGCGCCGGTCCGGGTCGAGATGGGCGGCGACCTCGTCCAGCAGCAGCACGCCCGCGCGCCCGCGTGCGGCAATGGTCCCATGAGCAAGGACGATGGCGATCAGCATCGCCTTCTGCTCGCCAGTCGACGCGCTGGCCGCAGGCACGCCCTTGTCGGCCAGCGTCACTGCCAGCTCCACGCGATGCGGGCCGATCAGCGTGCGGCCCGCCCGCCGCTCCGCCCGGCGATTGTCGCGCAGCGCCCGGGCCAACGCCTCGCGCTCCTCCGGCCCCACGGGCTCCAGGGCGAGGGCGGGGCGCGGGAAGGGCGTGTCGGTCTCCGCCCGCAGCGCGTCCTCCAGCTGCGCGACCAGCTCCCGGCGATTGGCGGCGATCGCGGCGCCGTGCTCGGCCAGCTGCGCCTCCAGCGCATCGAGCCATCGCGGATCGGGCACCGCTTCGTCCGACAGCAGCCGGTTGCGGTTGCGCAGCGCGGTCTCGTAGCGGTTGGAAAGCGTGGCATGGCCGGGCGCGATCGCCAGCACCATCCGGTCGAGGAAGCGCCGCCGTGCGCCTGCGCTGTCGGTAAACAGGCCGTCCATCGCCGGGACCAGCCAGCGGACCGAGAGCCATTCGGCGAGACGCAGCGCGCTCGCCTCCGCACCGTTCACGCGCACGCGGCGGCGCGTAGGGGCGGCGGGATCGACCGACGTACCGATCCGGACCGGCTCTTCGCCATCGGTCGGCTGGACGCGCGCGCCGATGGCGAAGCCGCCCGAGCCTGCGTGCCGCGCCATCTCGGGTAGCTTCGCGCGGCGCAGGCCCCTGCCGGGGGCGAGCAGCGAGAGCGCTTCGAGGACGTTGGTCTTGCCCGCCCCGTTCGCGCCCACGAGCAGGTTGAAGCGCGCCGTCCCCTCCAGTGTGGTCTCGGCGTGGTTGCGAAAATCGAGGAGGGAAATGCGGTCGAGCGCCATGCGGGTAGGGGCCTTTGTCAGAGCCCTAGCGCGGCGCGCGGAGGCAAGCCAGCCCGGCACGCGTGCGCGATGCCGAAGGGGCGTTTCCAACACTTGGGAAAAATTACCAAGCTTTCGGATGGCTGAACAATTGCTTCACCAGTGATGGATACGGAAACCCCGGAAATCTCCCATTTCTGCAAACTGGCACACCTCCTGCAATGTAGTTGGCATCCGGAGGGATCGTCCCCCGGACCCAATAAGGAGACTACAAAATGACCAATGCTTCCGATCTTCGCACCCGCCTGTTCGCCGCCATCTTCGCGGTCGGCGTCTCGGCCGTGTTCTTCGCCACCGCGATCGTTCCTGCCAGCCCCAACGGCCTGATGCTCGCCTGATCGCGTAGCCGCACACCTTCCACCGCAATCACATCAACAGGGATCAAATCACCATGTCTTCACTCGTCCGCAACCTGATCGCCGGTACCGGAGCGCTCGCTTTCACCGGTCTCGCCTTCGCTTTCGCCATCGCCCCCGTCATGGCCGACACCGCCGGGATGGTCGCATGAGCCAGTTCGAAACCGATCGCCACGCCCCCCACTCCGGAAACGCGCGTCGCTTCCATCTCGACAAGCAGCGCGGCTCGATCGCAGGGGTTTGCTCGGGGCTCGCCAATTACCTGGACTGCGATGTCACCATGGTCCGCCTGGCCTTCGTGCTGACGACCATCTTCCTGACGGGGGCCGCACTGATCGCCTATCTCGTCCTGTGGGCCATCGCAGACTGACCCGGCCGGAGGCCCCCTCCGGCCACACACCCCCGGTCGGGGGCGACAGGATCGCCCCCGCACCAAATTACCTACACTCAGACCTGATTACATCGCCGAGATACCGCCATCGAGCTTCAGCTCCGCCGCAGTCATAAAGCTGCTCTCGTCACTGGCGAGGAACAGCACGCCATTGGCGATTTCCTGCGGCTTGCCCACCCGCCCGAGCGGGATCTGGCGTGCCAGCTTGCCCATCACGACCTCCTTGTCCATCCCCGCATTCTTCCCGATCCCGTCGAGGATCGGCGTGTCGACGAACGTCGGGTGGACCGAGTTGCAGCGGATGTTCCAGCCCATCTTCGAACAGTGCAGCGCGACCGACTTGGTCAGCATCCACACCGCCGCCTTGCTGGCATTGTAACCGGGCATCGTATCGCTCGCGATTAACCCCGCGATCGAGCTGATGTTCACGATCGAGCCGGGCTGGTTGTCCTTGAGCAGGCGCAGCGCCTTCTGGCAGCCGAGGAACGGGCCATCGACATTGATCGCGAAGCCCGCGCGCCAGTCTTCCAGCGTGCAGGTCTCGATATTGCCGCGCACGCCGACGCCGGCATTGTTGACCAGCACGCTCAGCCCGCCAAGCTTTTCTTCCGCCATGTCGATGGCAGCGTCCCACTGATCCGGCTGCGTCACATCATGCGCCATGCCGTAGGCGGTGCCGGCGCCGCATTCCTCATTGATCGACGCCGCGGTCGCCTGCGCGCCCTCGCCGTTGATGTCGGTACACAGCACCCGCGCGCCCTCGCGCGCCAGCGTGATCGCTGCCTGGGCCCCAAGACCCTGCGCCGCGCCCGTAATGAGTGCGAGTTTGCCCGCTACCCGTCCAGCCATCCGTTCTCTCCAATCTTTTGTGTCATCAGCAGCATGGCGAGGCGCACGTCTACTGCAACCCCTGCCGCGCGCTTACCCTCCACGAAGGTGCCCAGTTCGCTCAGCTTCACGCGGTGGACGGTGATGTCCTCGCTTTCGGTGCCACCGCCTTCGCCGACTTTCGTCAGGCCTTCGGCGCGCAGCAGCGAGAAGCCTTCGGAGACCATGCCGGGGCTGGAGAAGAACTCGCCCAGATCGGCGATCTTTGCAGCCCTGTAGCCGGTTTCTTCCTCAAGCTCGCGGTGGGCCGCGGTGATCGCGCTCTCGTCGCTCGCGCCATCGTCGTCACCGACCAGTCCGGCCGGGATTTCGAGGCAGCGGCGGCTCAGCGGCACGCGGTACTGCTCTACCAGCAGGACATGCGCGCCATCGTCGGCCGCGTCGATGGCGATGATCGCGGCGGCCCGCATGCCGCGCGCGCGGCCCGCATATTCCCACCGGCCACGCTGCTTGGCGAGGATCCAGTCGCCTTGCCAACGGATTTCTTCGGGCGCGTCGTGGTCGGGCGGTTTTCTTTCGGTCATGGACCCGCGCTTACAGCGCGATGAGCCGATCGGGCAACTCGTTCTGGTCATCGTCGGCACGCGGGAAATGGGGGGCGAGGATTTCGCCCACGTCGCGCACGCCCGCGGCAATGCCCGCGCCCAGCTGGCCCGCCTTGATCTCGCGCAGCATGTCGACCATCGCTTCGCCCCAGACCTCCGGATCGACCTTCTCGGCGATGGCGGAATCGGCGACGATCTGCGCGCGGTGTTCCGCCAGCGAGACGAAGATCAGCACACCGGTGCGGCCGTGGGTTCGGCGTTCCGCGCCGACTTTGAAATGTCTGATCGCGGCGTCTTCCACCCGCAGGGTCTTCACCCGGCCGGGCAGGATGGCGAAGCGCACCGCCGGGATCAGCGTGAGCGCGAAAGTGGCGAGGAACAGCGCGATGCCGATGCCGCTGGCGAGGCCCAGCAGGCCCGAGGGCGTCCACTCGGTGTTCCACCCGCCTGCAAGCGAGTCGAACAGGCTCAGCACCGGATCGGGAAAGAAGGCGAGCAGCACCAGCCCGGTGAAGGCGACGAAGGCCGACAGGGCAAGCGCGACATCGGTATAGCCGTCGGACTCGCGCGCGACGACCGTGACGATCTCGCCCGAGGTGGTGAGCTCGGCCGCTGCGACCGCTTCGGTCACCGCCGTGTGATCTGCTTGGGTTATCTGCATCACCAGCCTCCACTCGCCCCGCCGCCGCCGGACATGCCGCCACCGAAGCCGCCGAAACCACCGCCGCCTCCGCCACCGCCGAAGCCGCCGCCACCACCGTGGTCGCCCGAGTTGAGAGCGGAGTTGATCGCGGTCCACAGCAGGACATCGCCCACCGCGCTACCCGCGCCGTAGCGCCGCCGCCGCCGGCCCTTTTTTCCGCGGCCGAAGATGGCGATGAAGGCGAAGATCAGGATCAGCCACACGAACGCGCCGCCGATGGTCGCTCCGGTCACCTCGTCGCCCTCCTGCGCCCGCGCGGCGGCCTCCGCTTCCTCGATCGCCTTGGCGGTCGCCGGGTCCATGTCGAGCGCCTCGATCATCTGGCCGACACCCGCCACGATCCCGCCGGTGAAATCGCCCTGCTTGAAGGCAGGGGTTATGGTGTTGCGGATGATCCGCCCGGACATTGCGTCGGTCAGCGTGGGCGTGGAGCCGTAGCCGACCTCGATCCGCATCTTGCGATCGTCGCGAGCGACCAGCAACAGCGCGCCCTCGTCGGTCTCTTCACCGCCGATGCCCCACGTTTCATAAAGATCGACCGCATATCCCTCGACCGTTTCGCCATCGAGACTGGGCACGGTCGCGACGATCACCGCGCGGCCCGTCTGCTCGTTATAGGCGCGCAGCTGCGCGTCGAGCTGGGCTTCGGCGGCATCGTCGATCATGTTCGCGCCGTCGTATACCGGCCCGTCGGGGCGCGGCGGCAGATCCTGCGCGGCTGCCGGCAGTGCCAGCAGCACGAAGGCGAACAGGAACAAGGTTCGAAGCATCGTCACGACGGGGCACCTTTACGGCATTGCGGGGGGTGGGGGGCGGCACGCTTCAGCTCGTCGATCCCGGCGCGGGTTCCCCCGGCAAGGTCGCCGGCCCGATAGAGAGGGATCATCGCATTCTCGATAATGCGCTTGGCCAGAACGTCGGTGACATCGTTTTCGAGCCCCGGACCGACTTCGATCCGCACGCTCTGCTCTTCGGGTGCGACGAGGACGAGGAGGCTGCACTCGGTATCCCGGTCGCCGATGCCCCATGCCTCGAACGTCTCATACGCAACGTGTTCGATGGACTCCCCGTCGAGCGAGGCATCGGTAACGACGAGCAGCGCGACTCCCGATTCGCGCCCGTATTCGGTCAGCTCGCGTTCGAGCGCCTTTCGGGCATCGGGCGCGAAAATATCGGCCTCGTCGATTACCACCCCATCGAGGCGCTGTGCCACGTGTGCAGGTGCGTCTGGAAGCGAGCAGGCGGCCAGCAGCAGTGGCAGGAAAGGAGCGAAACGGTGCAGCATGATCGGCCCTTGGCGTCCGATCAGTTCTCGTCCCCGCCCATATCGTCGAAGTTCACTTCGGGGGCGTTCTCGCTACCTGCCTGCGCCTGGAAGCCTTCCATCGGTTCCGCCCCGTAGATCACGTTGGCGGCGATCGTCGCGGGGAAGGTGCGGATCGTGGTGTTATAGTTCTGCACCGCCTCGTTGTAGCGGTTGCGCGCCACTTCGATCCGGTTTTCCGATCCTTCGAGCTGGGTCATCAGGTCCGCGAAGCGCGCCTGGCTCTGCAGTTCGGGATATTTCTCTACCGTGACGAGCAGGCGCGAAAGTGCACCGCCGACCTGGCTCTGTGCGGCATCGAAGCGCTGGATCGCGGCCGGATCGTTCAGGTCATCGGTCGACAGCTGCACTTCGCTGGCGCTGGCGCGGGCCTCGATCACCTGCGTCAGGATATCTTCTTCGGACGATGCTGCGGCGCGTACCGTGCTGACAAGGTTGGGGATCAGGTCCGCGCGGCGCTGATACGCGCTCTGCACGTCGGCCCAGCGGGCATTGGCCTCTTCCTCTGCCGTGGGGACCGAGTTGATGCCGCAACCGCTCAGGGCGACAAGGCCGAGCGCAAGCAGGATCGAGCGAACGAAAGTGCGGAACGCCATCGAATTATCTCTCCGGAAAAATGGTGTATTGCCAGTATACGACACATGCGCACGCGCGCAAGGCCAGGTGCAACGTTCGTGCGACAGATTGTCTGGTCCGCGGCGCTATGCCAATGGTTTTGCGATAACCGGCAGAAAAGGGGGCGCCTCGCGCATGTTCAAGGAGTTCAAGAAGTTCATCGCGCGCGGCAACGTGATCGATCTGGCGGTGGGCGTGGTGATCGGCGCGGCGTTCAGCGGGATCGTGAAGCAGCTGACCGACGCGGTGCTGATGCCGATCATCGGCTGGCTGTTCGGCGATATCGACTTTTCCAACTGGTTCCTGATGCTGGGCGAGGTGCCGGAGGGCTATGAAGGCTCGCTGGAAAACTATGAGCAGCTGAAAGAGGCGGGCGTGGCGATGATCGGTTACGGCGCGCTGCTCACCGCGATCATCAACTTCCTGATCGTCGCCTTCGCGTTGTTCCTGCTGGTGCGTGGGGTGAACCGCGTGACCGAGGAAATGCAGCGCAAACAGGCCGAGGTGGAGGACAGCTCCAAGAGCGACGACGTGCCGACCGACCCGCAACTGGACGTGCTGAAGAAGATTTTGGCGGAGCTGAAGGCGGAGCGGGGATAGACCACCCCTTCGTCATTTCCGCGCAGGCGGGAACCCATCACCCTAGGCATGTGCGATTAAGGCGGCAGGAGCTGGGCCCCCGCGTGCGCGGGGGGCGACGAGGTTGGGAAAATCCCGGTCCCCATCCACTTCACATTAAGCTGCAAACGCCTATATAGGTCCGTGCCGGTTTCGGCCGGCTATGGTGATAAACTGCGGTGTATAATAGACGCAATGGACCCGGGGGCAGTACCCGGCGGCTCCACCAAAAGGCCCGGCCTCACGCGAGAGGGGCGGGCTTCCTGATGGGGCCGAACCAGGATCGACATGCGTTGAAAGGCATCGTTTTTGCCCGGAATGAGCACTCCGTAAAAAGCTTATTTCACAAGTGCCAACGATAACGAAGCACTCGCTCTCGCTGCGTAATTTGATGGCCTAACGGCCTGAATTTACAAAGCTAAAGCGCGGTTGGACCGACCGGGCAACAGAACGGATACCGGGGGCTCGGGGCGGGCCTAGCAACAGAACCGCCCCACTTTCGCTAGCTTGAGAGAACCGTGCCATCCGATGGCGCATCGGTCCTCGCCCCGACCACAAAGTCTCGGGAGCCTAGCAACAGAACCGCCCCACCTTCGCCAGCCTCCGATTTTCGCGGCCCGCCGCCGCAACCGCGAGTGGCAGCGCTATCGCGCGAGCGGAAGCGGCTAGTCTTCTGGGCCGCCCACCTTCTGCGCCCGTTCGTGTTTCAGACAGTCGAGTATCTTCGCGCCCGCCATGAACACCGCGCCGGTGGTGGCGAGGAACAACAGCTTGCCGCCCCAGCCGGGATAGTGCTGCAGATAGCTTGCGCCGCGCGCGGTGGAGCCCAGCGCCAGCGCGTAGATGATCAGGAAGGCCTCGAACCGGGTCTTGATCACGAACAGGCGGGCAATCTTGCGGAGCATCCATCATCCTTAACGCTTGCGAGCCGATAGCCTCGCAAGCCGCGTGCCAGATCAGGATCTTTGCGGCTTGCGCTGGTTAATGAAAATCCCAGTGTAAGCCTGTCCGACAGCGCTGCCAGCGCGTTAAAGTACCTGTGCCAGATCGAGCGCGTCGAGCAGTTCGGCCCGCGCGGCCTGGACCCGATCCGCCAGCGTATCGGTTCCCAGCTCCTCGGGCGCGATGTTTTCGGGCCATGCCCGGGCGATGACCGCTTCGATCCGGTCGGCCTTGGCCTCGTCCAGCAGGAAGCGCGGATCGACCGTGGCCGGGTCAGCCACTACGCGCAGGCGCAGACAGGCGGGCCCGCCGCCATTGGCCATCGACTGGCGCACGTCGACCGGAATGACCTGCCGAATCGGACCGTTGCCCGACGTCATTTTCTCGCAGAAGCGCCACACGCTCTCGCTCTCGCGGCACTCGCTCGGCACGATCAGCGCCATCGTCGAATCGGGCAGGGTGACGAGCTGCGCGTTGAACAGGTAGGTGCGGATCGCCTCTTCCAGACTCACTGCGCTCTCGGGCACCTCGACCAGTTCCAGTGCGGGGAAGGCCTCGCGGATCGCGCCATAGGCCGCCTGCGGATCGGCGAAGGCGCGGGCATGGGTGAACAGCACGCGCTCGTTCGCCACCGCGACGACGTCGTTGTGGAATGCCCCCGCCTCGATCGCCTCGGGATTCTGTTCGATGAAGACTGTGCGCGAGGGATCGAGCCCGTGCATCCGCGCGACCACGCGGCTCGCCTGCTCGTGCTGGCGCGCGGGGAATTTGCCGCCGGGGCGGCCATAGACGAACACCTCGACGCCTGCCTCGCCGTGGCTGTCGCACAGGCGCATGTGGTTCGCCGCGCCCTCGTCGCCAAAGGTCGGTGGCACCGCATCGTGGACCGCGAAGTGCTTTGCGTCACCGAAGGCAATGTCGAGCTGGGCCTTCGTGTCCTGCCATTCCTGCGTGCGGTGGAGCATGGTGATGAGGTTGGCGGGCGTCAGGTGGCAGCGTCCGTCGCGCGTGTCGGGTGCAGGCGAGACCGTGGCCGCATTCGCGGTCCACATGGCCGAGGCCGACCATGGCGCGGCGCGCAGGGCAGGATCTTCGCTGCCGTCGAGCGCGAGCGAGGCGGTCAGAGCGGGATTGGGCCGCGGCAGCGGCAGGAGGAAGCCCTGCGGCAGGCCGCGTTGCATGTTGCCGCGCATCTTGGCGAGACCCTGCAACGCCGCCTCGCGCGGGTGGCTGGTCTGCCCGCGATGGCTTGCGCTGGCGATATTGCCGAGGCTCAGCCCCGCATAATTGTGCGAGGGGCCGATGATCCCGTCGAAATTGATCTCTTTGAGAGGCATTCCAGACTCCGCTCGCCCCGAGCTTCTCGAAGGGCTGTTTTTGACATTTGGACCCGCGCTCGAAGAAAGAGCAGGGCTTCGAAAGGCTCAGCCCGAACGGGTATGGTTGGGGCGCGCTACTTCGCCACGCTCCACACCGTATCGCCTTCGCCGACCTGCAGGACATTCGCACCCGCGGCGTCGATTGCCATGCTGTCGTCAGCGAGCTGTCGCGATCCGTAGCAACAGCGGAAATCGGTCAGCTTGCCGGTTGCGAGCAGCGCGCGCTCGCCGCCATCCAGCCCGGTCTTGCCGAGCGTGCGCGGCGCGGCATCCGCCACGCTCACCACATCGTCGGTACGCGCGAGCATCGTGGGCCCACCATCGAAAATGTCGACATAGCCTTCGAAGCGAAGGCCTTCCTTCTCCAGCATCCGCATCGCCGCGCGGCCCGTGGGGTGGGGCAGGCCGATCACCTCCCGCGCATCGTCGTCCAGCATCGCGACATAAACGGGGTACTTGGGCATCAGGTCGGCGATGAACTGGTTGCCGTTGATCGCGTTGAAATAGTCGGCTTCCTGGAAGGTCATCCCGAAGAAACGCCCGGCGACCCCGTCCCAGAAGGGCGAGCCGCCGCGATCGTCGATGATCCCGCGCAGCTCCGCCAGCACGCGTTCGGCGAAGCGCTGGCGGTGCATCGCGATGAACAGGTAGCGGCTGCGCGCGAGCAGCAGGCCGAGCCCGCCCGCACGCTCGTTCGGGTGGAGGAACAGCCCGCCCACTTCGCTGCACCCTTCCAGATCGGTAACGAGATGCAGCATCTCGGCGCGCACCGTGCGGTCGAGTTCCTGGCTGTACTGGGTCAGCGTGTTGAGACGGTAGGAATAGAAGGGCCACTGCTGGCCGACCTTCGTCATCAGCTGGCAGGTGCCGCGCACCGCGCCGGTTTCGGTATTTTCGAGCACCAGCAGGAAGGTCTCGTCCGTGAGCTCATCGCCGGTGTTTTCGAAGGCCTGAGCCGACCTTTCGAGCTTGCCGGTCAGCGCATCGCGGTCGGCGGGCAGATTGGTGAACCCGCCGCCGGTCAGCTTGGCCATTTCGTAGAGGTGTTCGAGGTCGCTCGTGCGCGACGGGCGGATAACAAAGCTCACAAGACGTTCTCCGTCGCCAGTTCGTGCAGGACCATCGCCGCCAGCGCCGCGCGTTCCTTGAGCGACGGCGCGATCATGAATTCGTCCGGCGAGTGGATCTTGCCACCGCGCACGCCCATCGTATCGACCACCGGCACGCCGGTCGCGGCGATATTATTGCCGTCGCACACGCCGCCGGTCGATTTCCAGTCGATATCCTGCCCCAGCTCCGCGCCGCATTCGCGCACGAGGTCGAACAATGCCTGCGCCTTCCGGTCGACCGGCTTGGGTGGGCGCGAGATGCCGCCGTGGATCGCGATATCGACTTCCTGCGCTTGCTTAACCTCGCCGATCAGCGCGTGCATTTCCGCCTCGAAGCGCTCCGCTGCCGCGGGCTCCTTGGGGCGGATGTTGAAGCGCAGCACGGCATGGTCGGGGACGACATTGTTCGCCGCGCCGCCATCGATCTTGGCCGGGTTCACGCTGATATCCTCGCGCTGCAACTCTTTCAGCCGCACCGCGAGCGTGGAGGCCGCGACGATCGCATTGCGGCCGTCCTGCGGGTTGCGCCCCGCGTGGGCGGACTTGCCGGTGACGGTCAGGCTGTAATTGCCGCTGCCGCCGCGCGCATGGGCGAGCGTGCCCTCGGGCGTCGCTGCAGGTTCGAAAGTCAGCGCGGCGTATTTGCCCTCAGCCAACCGCTCGATCAGCGGCGACGACGAGAGCGATCCGGTTTCCTCGTCGGCATTGATAATCACGTCGTAGCCGACGGCCTGCCATGCCTCGACGCCTTCGAGCGCGCTCAGGCTGGCGAGAATGATCGCAAGGCCGCCCTTCATGTCGGCAGTGCCGGGGCCGTTGAGCACCTCGTCGTCGAGCCAGGTCAGTTCCTGGAACGGGTGATCGGCGGGAAAGACGGTGTCCATGTGCCCGGTCAGGATGAAGCGGCGTTCGGCTTCGGGCCTGACCCGCAGCACGAAATGCTTGCCGTTCTGGACTGCGGTTTCCTTGCCGCTCGCGTCGACCGCAGTGACGGGCGCAGGCTCTTCGAGCGTGATCGTGCCCGGCAGGGCGGAGAACGCTTCGCTCAGTTCTTCCGCCATCCGGGCGAGGCCATCCAGATTGGCGGTGCCCGAATTGATGCGTGCCCAGCGTTCGACATTCGCCAGCATGGTCGCGCCGTCGATGGTGTCGATCGCCTGCTGGAGGGGTCCGGTAAGTCTGCTCATGGCGGGGGCCTAGCCTGCGCGGCGCGGCTGGCCAAGCCCGGTCAGGCGGAGAGGGCGCGCGCGAGGGCCACGAATTCCCCGACGTCTAGCGTTTCGGCACGCCGCTGCGGGTCGATGCCCAGCGTCTCCAGCGAATTGAGCGCGCCGGGCACGCCCTTCAGGCTCTGGCGCAGCATCTTGCGCCGCTGGCCGAACGCGGCGGCGGTGATCGCCTCCAGCTTCGCGGCCGCGACGCCTTGGGGCATTGCGGCAGGTTCAACATGGACGATGGCGCTCATCACCTTGGGCGGCGGGGTGAAGGCGCTGCGGTGGACCTTCATCGCCAGCTTCGCGCTGCCGCGCCACTGGGCGAGGACCGCGAGGCGTCCGTAGGCGCTGCCCCCCGCCTGGGCGACGATCCTTTGCGCGACCTCCTGCTGGAACATCAGCGTCAGGCTGGTCCAGTTGGGCGGCCAGGCCTCGCCCCCCATCCAGCGCGTGAACAGCGCGGTGCCGACATTGTAGGGCAGGTTGGAGAGGATCGCGTAGGGTGCCCCGTCGAACAGCGCGTCATGATCGATCTTGAGCGCGTCGCCCTGGATCACGGTCAGCTGGCCGGGGAACGCCTCGCCCAGTTCGATCAGCGCGGGCAGGCAGCGGCGGTCCATCTCGATTGCGGTGACCTTCGCGCCCGCGCGCAGGAGCGCACGCGTGAGCCCGCCGGGGCCGGGGCCGACTTCGAGCACGTTCCTGCCCGACAGGTCGCCGGGCACCGCCGCGATGCGCGCCAGCAATTGCTCGTCGAACAGGAAGTTCTGGCCCAGCGATTTTGATGCGCTGAGCCCGTGCTGTGCGATCACTTCGCGAAGAGGGGGGAGGTCGGTCATTGGCCCACCCCCAACCCCTCCCGCAAGCGGGAGGGGAGCGAGACTTGCTGCGCCGCAGGCGCGGCTAGTCGCAGCGGGGTGGGCTGTCGGGTCACGACAAGCCCCGCCGCGCGGCAATCTCGCCCGCCATGCGGATCGCGGCGATCATCGCGTCGGGGCGGGCGATCCCTTGCCCCGCGATATCGAAGGCAGTGCCATGATCGGGCGAGGTGCGCACGATCGGCAGGCCGAGCGTGACATTGACGCCGTCGTCGAAATCGAGCGCCTTGATCGGGACCAGCGCCTGATCGTGATACATCGCGATCGCGACGTCGTAGCTGGCGCGTTTGTGGGGGGCGAACAGCGTGTCGGCGGGGTGCGGGCCGGTCGCGTCGATGCCGTCGGCGCGCAGCGTGGCGATGGCGGGGGCGATGATGTCGATCTCTTCGCGCCCCATCCGCCCGTCCTCGCCGGCGTGGGGGTTGAGCCCCGCGATGGCGATGCGCGGCCGATCGACGCCGTAATCGCTGCGCAGCGCGTCGGCCACGATCCGGCTGCGCTGCACGATCAGGTCATGCGAGAGGCGGCCGGGCACATCGGCCAGCGCGCAATGCACGGTCATCGGCACGGTCTTGAGCGATGGCCCGGCGAGCATCATGACCGCATCCTCGCGCACCATGCCGCAGGCATCGGCGAGGAATTCGGTCTGCCCGACGAAAGATGGCTCGATCTGCGCGATCTGCGACTTGGCCACAGGTCCCGTCACCAGCCCGCTGCACTCGCCCGCACGTACCATTGCGACCGCCTGCTCTAGGGCATCGAGCGCACAGGTGGCGGAGTTGCGATCCGGTTTTCCGGCGCGCGAAGAGCTCTCGATTTCTCCCACCACGACGAAGCGGGGCAGGCCCAGCTCGCTTGCGCGGCTGACAATCTGCGCGATGATCTCCGGCCCGACCCCCGCCGGATCGCCTATCGTTACGGCCAGCGGGAGCGGCTGGGTCACCGGATCAGTTATATTCGATGATCGCGTCGTTGCGCAGGTCGCGCAGGTAGCGCTGGGCGCGCTTGCTGATCCGCTCCTGCTCGATCCCGTCCATGATCTGGTCGAAATCGGGCTCGTTCACGCTTTCGGGATCGTCGCGGCCGCACAGCAGCAGGACGCGCACGCCGTCTTCCATCGATCCGAAGGGCGCGGTCGCCTGCCCGACCTGCAATTGCAGGAGCGAGGACTGCAGCTGCTCGGGCAGGTCGCGCACGGTGATCGAGTTGTTGTCGACCACGCTTGCATTGACCGACTGCGCCACCCGCGCGGCATCGCCGCAGCCGCGGATCGTGCCGATCGCATCGGAGAATTCCTGCACGCGCGCGGTCGCGGCCTGCTGGCTCATGCCTTCGGGGAAGCTGATCGCGATCTGCTTGAGGCTGAGCTTGGCGTCGCGCGGATCGGCGGTCAGCACCTGCCGTTTGTCGAGCAGGAGCATGATGACATAGCCGCCGGGGATGGTGACCGGGCCGACGACCTGGCCGGGCTGCAGTTCGCGCGCGACCTCCGACATCTCGTCCGGAAGCGTGGCGAGGCTGACGTAGCCGAGGTCGCCGCCGACCGCAGCGGTGGTCGATTCGGAAAACTGGCGGGCATAGGCCTGGAAGCTGCCGCCTTCGCGGATCTGCTGGAGGATGCGCGCGGCATTCTGCTCCACCGCAGCGGCGGTTTCGGGCGTGGCCGAAAGGTAGATTTCGGCGAGCCGGTATTCATCCTGCCCGCGCGACATCTTCAACCGCTCCATCGTGTCGTTCACCTCTTCGGAGGAGACGTTGATGAAGGGCGCGATATTGCGGCGCAGCAGGTTGTTCCAGGCGATTTCGCCCTGGATCTGGCGCTTGAGGGTCGCAGGCGAGGAGCCATTGGCGATCAGCCATTCATCCATCTTGCCCGGATCCTGCGGAAAGTTCTGCCCGGCGAGCGACGTGTAGCGTTCGTCCACCTCGGCGCCGCTGATGACCATTTCCTGCGCGGCCGCGGCCTGGATCTGCAGTGTTTCGTCGATCAGGTTGCGCAGCACCTGCATGCGCAGCGCCTGCATTTCTTCGGCCGACAGTTCCGAGCGCTCCGATGCGGCGAGCACGAGGGCGACGCGGTGATCGATATCGGTCCCGGTAATGACCGCGCCATTGACCCGCGCCGTCGCGGTGCGCACGTTCGGGTCCTGCTGTTCGAACATGACTACTTCTTCGGGAATGCCGAAGGGGTTGGCGGCGGTCGGGCCCTGCTGCTGCTCGGCCTCTTGCGCTTCCGCCTGCTGCGCCTCTTGCGCCTGCGCGGCGACCGGCAGGGTGGCCATGGCAATTGCCGCCACGGTGCCCAGGGCACTGCCTGCAACGGAAGAGAACTTGCTGAAAATGCTGTCGGTCACGAAGTAAACCTGCTGTTGGCTAATGGTCAGGGGCGGGGTCAGGCGCCACCCTGCCCCCATCGGGCCGGGATGCTGAACCTTGGCTGAGTCCGCTGGGCCGCCTCTAGCGCGTCCGCCCTCGCGTGCCAATGCGGCTGGCGCACTATCCGCCGAAGCCGATATTGAGGAGGCGGAAGGTCAGCTCGATCGTGTTGCCGCGCAGCGCATCGCCCTGGCTCACGAAATCGCGCCGCCAGGTGAGCCCGAGGTCGATGCATTCGTCCTGGTAGGCGATCCCCAGACGGGTGCGGATCGGCTCGAAACCGTCGGCCTGCAGCGTCGGGTCTTCGTCGCGATTGGTCATGTTGACCACCGCCGATCCGAAGACCGACCAGTAATCGGCGAAGGCGATGCGGCCCGCCGCGCGCAGCTCTTCGCGGTCGCCGAGTTCCTCGTTGGTCAGCGGAATGTCCCGGTCGAGCCGCAGGTATCCGATTTCGGCATAGGTCCGGCGGCTGCCGATGGCTGCGTCGATCTCGGTGCGGCGGGGGGTGAGATCGTCCTTGTCGAGCCGGAAGCGGTACGTGAAGGAGACGAAATCCTTGTAGCGTACCCGCGTGCGCCCCACGATGTCGGAGAACTGGTCGGACAGGCCGGTCCCGTCCGGGAAAATGGTCTGCTTGTCGTCGAGGCGGTAGGACTGGCCGATATTGGCGGATACGCGCCAGTTGGCCCGGGTCAGTTCCCAGTCGACGCCATAGGTGATGCGCGCGCCATCCTCGAACCGGTCGTCGCCGGGAAAGCGGTTGAGCGAGAACAGGTTCACATCCTCGAGGTCGATCGCGCGCGAATCCTCGTTGGGCACGGCGGCGTTGCGCACCGGCGGCGTGGCGACCACCTGCACGCGCGGGGTCAGCACCTGCGTGCCGCCGAAGACCGGCCCCGCCAGCGGCCACGACACATCGAGCGCCGCCAGCGCGATCGTGCGGCCCTGCCAGCCTTCCTCGCCCCGGTAGCTGGCGATTGCGGTGCTCGCGGTATTGCCGGTGTGATACACATCGCCGCGCGCCAGCGCGGTCAGTTCGACCACCTGGCCCATGCCGGTGACCCGGCGCAGGTCCCACTTGGCAGAGGCCAGCGCGCGCTGCGTATCCTGCCCGTCCTCGCGCGTGATGGCGAGCGTGTTGCCGCGCAGGGTAAAGGTCCCGCCCAGCACCGGATCGTCGATCCGGCGGCGGTAATCGATCATCGGCAGCGCGACCGGCACTTCGCCCTGGCGCTGGTCGAGCCGGAGCGTCTGGGTGGCGAACCCGGCGACCACGAAGTAGCTGTCGGCGTCGATCCGCTCCAGTTCGGCTACCGTGCGCAGGCGGTCGTCGCGGCTGATGTCGTAACGGCGCAGGAAGGTGCGGTCGCTCGCGATCCGGGTCGAGCCGGTGAACTGCCAGTTCTCGTCCAGCTGGAAGCGGCCGTTGGCCGCGATATAACCGCGAAAGTCCTGTTCGCCCGCCGCGGTGCCGGTGAACCGGTTGATCTTGCGGCTGCGGGTGACGTAGCCGGTCGCCTGGAAGGCCCCGTTGTCGGACAGTTCGCGATAGGTCGCGCGCGCCATCGGCAGCGCGTCGGTGAACACGTGCGCACCCAGCTGCAGGTCGCGGTTCTCGCCCAGCCGCCAGTAATAGCTGCCGCTGACCTCGCCCCCGTTGGAGCCCGAAATGCGCAGCGAAGGCACGAGGAAGCCCGAACTGGCCCCGCCATCGGTGCGCAGCTCCAGCGTCGGCAGCGGCACGATGCGCTGGCCGAAGAGCGAGAAGAAGCCGTTTTCGAACCGCACGCGGTTGGCATCCGGGTCGTAGACCACCCGCTCTGCGGTGATCTTCCAGCTCGGGTCCTTGGGGCAGCCTTCGGAGGTGGCTACCGGGCAGGCCGAATAGGCGCCGCGGACCAGCGAGATGCGCCCGTCGTCCGCACGCTCGCCGCGCTCTGCGGCCAGCCGTCCACCCTCGCGCAGGACCAGCAGCAGGTCTTCGAGCGCGCCGGTTTCGAACGTGTCGGTCAGCTCGAGCGTGCTGGCGTAGAGCTGGTTGCCGTCGGCATCGACGTAGCGCACGTTGCCGCTGGCATCGATCCGACCGGCCGCGCGATCCCAGCGGACCTCGTCGGCCCGCACGGAGCGGTCGCCTTCACGCAGCAGCACGTTGCCGCGCGCGAGCACCACATCATTGCCCGATTCGTATTCCAGCGCATCCGCCTCGAAGGCGATCTGCCGCTCCACCCCGGGGGGCGGGGCTTCGCCCTCGATATAGTCGTTGACCGCCTCTTCGACGCCGTCCTCTTCGGCCGCGGGTTGCTCGACAGGGGGCGTGTCCTGCGCAGCCGCCGGAGCCGGCAAGGCGAAGGCGAAGCCCGCCAGGGCCGCGCCGCCCAGCAGGTTCGCACGAGTCGCAGCTGATGGAGAGGGGGAACGGTTCGGCCGGTGCATCGCTTGCCTATTGCACCGAGGCTCCTTAATCGCAATCGCGCTTGCGGAGCCTCGCGAACGCGGCCGCTCGTGTGACGCCCGCGCCACGCAGCGCAGGCGGCCACGGTGGCTGCGCTTCCCCGCTTATGACATCTTCTTTCCGGTAAGGATTACCCCATCATGCAATTCACCTTCGCCGACAGCCTTCCCGCCGACGCCACCCTGATCGCGAGCATCGCCAACAAGGGCAGCCTGCCCGACCGGCTGGAACCGGCTCTTGCCGAAGGCGCGAAGCGCGGGCGCTTCAAGGGCACGCCCGGGCAGGTCCTCGAAGGCTTCGTAGAGCGTGATGGAAAGGTCGTGCGCGTCGCGCTGGCCGGGGCGGGCGAAGCGGGCGCGAAGGATCGCCGCGCCAACCTCGAAAAGGCGGGTGGCGCGCTCGCCGCGAAGTTCCTGACCTCGGGCGAGAGCACGCTAACGCTCGACCTGACGGGCAGCGACCTCTCGGCGGACCAGGCGGCGGCAGTGCTGCTCGGCCTGCGGCTGCGCGCATGGCGCTGGGATATCTATCGCACTACGCAAAAGGATGCGGACAAGGTTTCGCTCAAGAGCGTGACCGTCGTCGGCGCGCCCGACGGAACCGATGCCGCGTGGGAACGCGAGGGCGCCCTGGCTGAAGGCGTCGAGTTCA
The DNA here is from genome assembly GCF_054655655.1 of Alteriqipengyuania triglochinis. Lineage (NCBI taxonomy): Bacteria > Pseudomonadati > Pseudomonadota > Alphaproteobacteria > Sphingomonadales > Erythrobacteraceae > Alteriqipengyuania > Alteriqipengyuania triglochinis. Next base: position 12,335 of record NZ_BAAHNC010000006.1, on the reverse strand, counting down.
CCAAGGAACTGATCACGCAGCCCGCCAATGTGCTCTATCCCGAGAGTTTCGTGGAACGGTGCCGCGAGGCGCTGGAAGGCACCGGGATCGAGATCACCGTGCTGGGCGACGAGGAAATGGAGAAGCTCGGCATGGGCGCGCTGCTCGGCGTCGGGCAGGGCTCCACGCGCCCCTCGCGCATTCTCGCGATGCGCTGGAACGGCGGCAATGCGGGAGACAAGCCGACGCTGTTCGTCGGCAAGGGCGTCACCTTCGACAGCGGCGGCATCTCGATCAAGCCGGGTGCCGGCATGGAAGACATGAAGTGGGACATGGGCGGCGCGGGGGCCGTCGCGGGAGCGATGGTGGCGCTTGCCAAGCGTAAGGCCAAGGCCAACGTGATCGGCGTGTGCGGTCTGGTGGAGAACATGCCCGACGGCAATGCGCAGCGTCCCGGCGACGTGGTCACCACGATGAGCGGGCAGACGGTCGAGGTCATTAACACCGATGCCGAAGGGCGGCTGGTGCTCGCCGATGCGCTGCACTGGGCGCAGGAGGAATACGATCCGGCCGCAGTGGTCGATCTCGCCACGCTGACCGGCGCGATGCTGATCGCGCTCGGCCACGAACAGGCGGGCTTGTTCTCCAACGACGATACGCTGGCCGAACGGCTGACGGCTGCTGGCAAGACCAGCGGCGACAAGCTGTGGCGCATGCCGATCGGCCCGGCCTACGACAAGCTGATCGATTCGCCGATCGCGGACATGAAGAACGTCGGTCCGCGCGAGGCGGGGTCGATCACCGCCGCGCAGTTCCTCCAGCGCTTCATCAAGAAGGGCACACCGTGGGCGCACCTCGACATCGCCGGGATGGCATGGTCGAACAAGCCGGGCGCGACGTGGGACAAGGGCGCGACCGGATACGGCGTGCGCCTGCTCGACCAGTATGTCCGCGACGTAATCGAGGGCTGATCGCGATCCTGGTCCCATGAACAAGATGCGCAAGAAGTGGGCGCGGGACTGGGATGAAGTGAAGTACTGCTCCGAACGCTGCCGCCGGTCTGCCAAGGGGGCCGGCAAGGCAGCCTCGGGCAGCGAAGAGGCAGGCGGGCAGAACGCATGAAGGTCGACTTCTGGCTCCTCTCTCGCGACCCGGCCGAGCGCGTGGTGGCGATGATCGCCGAGCGCGTGCTGGCCGAAGATGGGCGCGTGCTGGTCGTGTGCGAGAACGCAGGCCAGCGCGAGACCGTCGGCAAGACGCTGTGGGACGCGAAGGCCGAGGCCTTTCTCGCCAATGGCGAGGCGGGCGGCACGCATGATGCGCAGCAGCCGATCCTGCTCTCCGCCGCCTGCGAGCCCGCCAACGGGGCGGGTGCCTGCATCCTCGCCGACGGGCGCTGGCGACCCGAAACGCTCGACGGTGAGCGGTTCGACCGCGTCTTCCTGCTGTTCGACGACGAAGGGCGCGATGCGGCGCGCAGCGCTTGGCGCGAAGTTTCGGCGCGCGCAGGGCTCGAACGCAGCTTTTACGAACAGCGCGACGGGCGTTGGGCCAAGGTCGCGTAACACCCTTCGCATCTTGCCGTCTTCGCTCAAGCTGCTAGGGGCGCGCGCGAAGAAATTCTCCCCCTACAATTCGCAAGGAACACTATCATGGCGGCTACCCGCACCTTTTCGATCATCAAGCCCGACGCCACCCGCCGCAACCTGACCGGCGCGGTCACCAAGATGCTGGAAGAAGCCGGCCTGCGCGTCGTTGCTTCCAAGCGCATCCAGATGACCGAAGACCAGGCGAAGAAGTTCTACGAAGTCCACGCAGAACGTCCCTTCTACGGTGAACTGGTCGACTTCATGACGAGCGGCCCGGTGGTCGTGCAGGTTCTCGAAGGCGAAGACGCCGTGAAGCGCAACCGCGACGTGATGGGCGCGACCAACCCGGCCGACGCCGCCGAGGGCACGATCCGCAAGGCCTATGCCGAATCGATCGAAGCGAACTCGGTGCACGGTTCGGACAGCGACGAAAACGCCGCGACCGAAATCGCGTTCTTCTTCAACGACGATGAGATCGTCGGCTAAGCTTTCGCTCAGCAATTAATCAGAGAGGGCTCCGGAGCGATCCGGGGCCCTTTTTGATGGTGATTGGCGCCCGTTTCGCTTTGGTGGGGGCGATCACGCTCAGGAGCGGTCGGGGGCGAAATCGGGTCGAATGATACCGGCGAGCAGCGCGAGGGCGCCGAAGGCGATGATCGCAGCTGGAACGCCAGAGCCGCCCATCATCAGGCCAAAGACGGGCGCGCCGGCGGTTTGCCCGATGGCAAGCGTCAGGAAACCGATCGTCAGGCCGGTAGCGGGCCGGTCCGGCAGGGCGCGGACGCCCCAGACGAGATAGACGCCGGTCAGCATCAGGTAAGCGGCGCCGAAAAGCACTCCGCCCGCCAGAATGCCCACCGCGTTCGCCACGCCGGTTCCGACCACGCCGATGGTGGCGGCAAGGATGCTGCAGAACAGCAGATGGACGCGCCTCAGGCCAAAGCGCGAGACGAGGGTGCCTGCCCAGGCCCCGGCAATTCCGCCTGCGCCGATGCACGTCCACAGAATCGCGGTTCCTTCGGGGCCCCAACCCAGGCTTCGCGACACGAGCTGCCCGCCGAACGACCATATCGCGGTGCTCGCCATGCCGGCAAGGAAGGTGGCGGCGATCAGGCGCCCGAGCGGCCGCGTGATCTGCGGGAGGCCAGCCGGTGAATGGCTGCCGCGCGACGGTGGCAAGGCCAGCGCGGCGCAGATCGCGAGAACGACGGCCATTGCCGCAAAGACCGCGAATGTGGTTCGCCATTGACCGCTTACGACCAAGGCGATCGGGCCGGACAGGGCGACACCTGCGCTCGTCCCGGCATTGATAATCGTGTTCGTGGAATCCTGACGGTCGGCGCGCACAGCGGCGGCCACCGCCGCTGCCATCGGCGGCGAGGCTAGTCCTGTACTTGATCCGGCAACGATAACGGCGGCGGCCAGAAGCGCGGGTGAGGGTGCCAGCGCGATCCCCGCCATGCCGATCGCCGCCACGCCCGCCGCCGCCACCGCGAGGGCGCGTGCGCCGAACCGCTCGGTCAGGGCGGCCGCAGCGATGATCGCAAAACAATAGCCTGCGAAAGAGCCTCCCGAGATGACACCGCTGAGGGACGGGCCGAGCTGCAGTTCGGCATCGATCTGCGGCAGGAACAGGCCGAAGGCGAATCGCGCAAAGCCGTAGCACAGCGCAATCAGGCCGAAGCCGGTCGCCCCGATCCGGAGCGCCGGGCTCATCGTCGTGCTGCGCCCAGCAAAACGCCTGCGGCAGAGCGGGCCGCCGATACGGCGGCGACCCCGCGATACACCGCCGCGTGCGTCGCGCCCTCGGCCAGGACCAGGATCTGTTCGGCGAGAAGCGGATCCTCGTGACCAAGGTCCGCGGCGACGACCTCATGGATGCGTTGGCGGAAGGTCTCTTTGTGGGTGGTGACGGCGGCGGCGATCTCCGGCGTCTCGCCGCCCGTCTCGGCGAGCGAGCGCAGGAACAGGCAGCCCCGCGCGCCCTCCGTCTCGACCCATGCCTCGAGTGCGCAGAACAGTGCATCGACGCTTTGCCGGTCCATGCTCTTCATGAAACGTCGGTCGCGCGCTGCGAGGACCTGGCCCATGAGCGCCGCCTTGCTGCCGACATGCTTGTAGAGCGTCCGGCTGGACATACCGGCAGCCTGCGTCAGCCTGTCCATCCCGGTCGCGGTATAACCATCGGTGTCGAAAAGCCGCTCGGCAGCGATGGTGATTTGGTCGATCTTGTCCATCGGCGATGGTCTAAACGACGCTCGCACGAAAGTAAAACGATCGCTTTACCCAGCAGATCGATCAGTCCGCCAACCGCTCTCCAGCCGACTAAAACTCGTCCGCGGCGTCCGCCAGCTTGGTCAGCCGCTTGGGCGCAACGCTGCGCCATGAACGCTCCAGCCAGTGCTGCACCTGGTCCCAGTCGCAGTCCGCGCGGTTGAGCGCGATGCCGACCCAGCCGCTTGCGTGGTAATAGGCGGGGCGGAAGAACACTTCCGGATCGCGTTCGACCAGATCGGCAAGCTCGTCCTGCCCGCTGGTCTTGGCGAGCAGGGCGATCTGGTGCGCACCGTGGTGGCGGTCCGCGAAGTGGGCGAAGAACTTGCCGCTCTTGCCCGCGATCTTGAATCCGGGCGAGCCGTGGCTGGTCGCGGCTTCGGCCTCGGGCAGGGCCAGCGCCATCTCGCGCACGCGGCCCAGCAGCCACTCGGGGTCGTGGGGGCGCGAGACGTAGTCGGCGAGGATGCGCGGGTAGAGCTGGTGCTCGGCGACCTTGACCCGCAGCGCGAGTGTCTCGGGCGTGTCGCCCCCCATCACCGCGACTTCGGCCCGGCCCAGCACCTCGCCGCCGTCGAGCTCGGTATTGACGAGATGGACCGAGGTGCCCGCGACTTCGTCCCCCGCCGCGAGCGCGCGGGCATGGGTGTCGAGGCCCTTGTACTTGGGCAACAGCGAGGGATGGATGTTGAGCATCCGGCCCTCCCATCCCTGCACGAAATCATCGCCGAGGACGCGCATGTAGCCCGCCAGCGCGACGAACTGTGCGCCCGATTCGCGGATCGAAGCATCCATCGCGGCATCGTGCGCCGTGCGCTCCATCCCCTTGTGGGAAAGGGCGAAGGTCGGCACGCCCTCCGCCTCGGCCAGCGACAGCCCGCCCGCGTGCGGATCGTTGCTGGCGACCAGCACGATCTCGAACGGCGCGCCGAGCTTGCTGGCATAGAGCAGCGCGGCCATGTTGGTCCCGCTGCCCGAGATGAGCACCGCGACCCTTGCGCGCTGTTCTTCGGTGGGCATGGATCTTAGTGGTCGTGCCGGGCGACCCAGTCGCCCTGCGCGGCCCACAGGCCGGCGGTACCGTCGACATCGCAGCCGCGCGTGCCTTCGACGACTTCGCCGATCGTGAACACGCTCTCGCCCGCCTCTTCGAGCCGCGCGGTGACCGCTTCTGCGTGTTCATCGGCGACCATCAGCACCATGCCGATGCCACAGTTGAAGGTGCGCGCCAGTTCCTCGGGCTCGATATTCCCCTGCGCCTGCAGGAAGGCCATCAGGCGCGGCAGCGGCCAGCGCGAAGCGTGGACCTTCGCGCGGCTGCCATCGGGCAGGGCGCGCGGAATATTCTCGAGCAGGCCGCCGCCGGTGATGTGGGCCAGCCCGTCGATCAGCCCATCGCGAATCAGCGGCAGCAGGCTCGCCACGTAGATCCGCGTCGGCTCCATCAGGTGGTCGACAAGCAGCTTGTCCTGATCGAACAGCGCGGGGCGGTCCATCTTCCAGCCCTTGTCCCCGGCGAGCCTGCGCACGAGCGAGAAGCCGTTGGAATGCACCCCCGAACTGGCGAGGCCGAGCAGGAGGTGGCCGGGCGCGATTCGCTCTCCGGTCAACTGCTCGCCGCGCTCCACCGCGCCGACGCAGAAGCCTGCAAGGTCGTAGTCGCCCGCTGCATACATGCCCGGCATTTCCGCGGTTTCGCCGCCGATCAGTGCGCAGCCGGCCAGTTTGCAGCCCTCGGCAATGCCCGCGATCACGCGTTCCGCAACGCCGCTTTCGAGCGCGCCTGTGGCGAAATAGTCGAGGAAGAACAGCGGCTCGGCGCCCTGGACGATCAGGTCGTTGACGCACATTGCGACCAGATCGATGCCTACCTGATCGTGCCGATCGTGGTCGATCGCAAGCTTCAGCTTGGTGCCGACGCCATCGTTCGCGGCCACCAGCAGCGGGTCTTTGAAACCCGCCGCCTTCGGATCGAAGAAGGCGCCGAAGCCGCCCAGCTCGGCATCTGCGCCGGGCCGCGCGGTCGCGCGCACCAGCGGGCCGATCGCCTTGACGAGCGCATTGCCCGCCGCGATCGACACGCCTGCGCCTTCGTAAGTGTAGCTCTCGGGGCTCTCGGAGTTCTCGGGATTGCTCATGAGCGCGACGTCTTACGCTTTCGCGCTTGGAAATCCATCGCCACTTGGGCAAAAGGCGCCTGACTTTCCCCGATGACCCTTCCCGCAACCCCTTTCGCGCGTGTCGCAATCGCCCTGCTGGCCGTATTCGGCTTGTTGGCTGCGCTGTATGCGGGCGGCGTGTTCGCGCAGGTGGAGGGGGATCGCGGCATCGCGCCGCTGATGGCCAGCACCGATATCAATGTCGGTGGGATCGAGGTGAACGTCACCGGCGACGATCCCGAGGATGCGCGGCAGAAGGGCTGGCGCGAGGCGCAGCGCAAGGCGTGGGAAAAGCTGGACGGTCCCGACCTGTCCGACAGCCAGCTGCAGGGCCTCGTCTCGGCCATCGTTATCCAGCACGAGGAAACCGGGCCCCGGCGCTACGTCGCCACTCTGGGCGTCACCTTCGACCGCCAGCGCACGGCGGGCTATCTCGGCAGTTCGGGTGCAACCCGGCGGTCCGCGCCGATGCTGCTGCTGCCGGTGACGATCAGCGGCGGGACCGAACTGATGTACCAGCAGGTCAATCCGTGGCAGCGCGCCTGGGCCGAATACCAGCCGGGTGCCAGCCGGATCGACTATGTCCGCCCCGCAGGCGCCGGCGGCGAATCGCTGCTGCTGACCTATGGCCAGACCGGGCGGCGCAGCCGCAACTGGTGGGCGACGATCATCGATCAGTTCGGCGCCGCCGACGTGCTCGTGCCCATCGCGCAGCTCGATTACAGCTATCCCGGCGGACCGGTGGAGGGGCGTTTCGTGGCGCGCTACGGGCCGGACAGCAAGTATCTCGGCCGCTTCACCATGCGCGCCGAATCGCCGCGCCAGCTGCCCGCCATGCTCGAACGTGCGGTCGCCCGGTTCGACGAGATGTTCGTCGAGGCGCTGGCCGAGGGTACGATTCGGCCCGATCCCACGCTCGACCGCGGGACCGGCACGGTCGACGCCAATGTCGCGCGCCTGATCGCGCAGAGCCGCGCGATCCTGGCCCGGGCCGAAGCCGCGCGCCGGACCTCCCGCGTCGAGGAAGAGAGCGTCGCCGATGCCAATGCCGCGCAGGCTGGCGCTGCCGGTGGCGGCGAGACCGCGAGCGTGGTGAACCTCTTCATCAACGTTCCCACGCCCGATGCCGCCGCCTTCGACGCCGCACTGGCGACCGTGCGCGGCACGCCGGGCGTACGCGGCGCGTCCGTGGCAAGCACCGCGATCGGCGGGACCTCGGTGCTCAGCGTGACCTATGCCGGCACGATCGACGATCTGATCGGGGCGATCGCCCAGGGTGGCTACAACGTCCAGCGCGCGGGCAACAACCTGACCATCAGTCGCTAGGCGGGAGGCTGTTCGTGGGCCGTCCCGCTTCGCAAATCGCGCTCCCGCTGCCCCCTGCGCGCGAGGGCGATCCCGACAGCATCGTGATCGGCAATGCGAACCTCGCGGTGGTCGAGGCGCTGCGCGAGCCGCAGCGCTGGCCGTTCCGCACCGCGATCCTGCGCGGGGCCCCGCGCTCGGGCAAGTCGCTGCTGGGCCGCTGGTTCGACCACGCAGGGCTGGGCGAAACGATCGATGCGGCGGATGCAATGGACGAAACCGCGCTGTTCCACCGCTGGAACCGCGCTCAGGAGGAAGGCACGCCGCTGCTTCTGATTTCCGATGCCGCCCCGTGGAACATCGCGTTGCCCGACCTGCGCTCGCGGCTGGGCGCGGCGCTGGCGCTCGAAATCGGTGCGCCCGACGACGAGATGATGCGCGACCTGATCGCCAGCCATGCAGAGCGGCGGGGGCTGGTACTGGGCGAGGATGCGCTCACCTACGTCGTACCGCGGATGACCCGCAGCTTCGCGGCAGCAGAACGATTCGTCGCGGCGGTAGACCGCCTCGCGCTGGAACGCCAATCCCGCCCGACACGCAATCTTTGCCGTGACGCTCTGGAATCCCTAGATGGGCCGGAACAAGGCCGCTTGCTTTAGGCAAGGAAGGGTGAAACACTCATGAGACGATGTTCGTGGGTCTGATCGACTATCTCGACTCCGTGAAAAAGCGGGACCCCGCGCCACGATCGCGGTGGGAAGTGCTGCTCTATCCGGGCGTGCTCGCGCTGGGCCTGCACCGTGTCGCGCGCTGGCTGTTCGAGGCGCGGCTGTTCTTCCTTGCCCGGCTGGTCAACCACTTCTCGCGCTTCCTGACCGCGATCGACATCCATCCCGGCGCCAAGATCGGCAAGTACTTCTTCATCGACCACGGCTTCACCGTGATCGGCGAGACGGCGGAGATCGGCGACTGGGTTACGATCTACCAGTGCGTCACGCTGGGCGGCACCAATCCGACCAACGGGGAGGCGGGCAAGCGCCACCCCACCATCGGCGATTATGCCATCATCGGTTCGGGCGCGCAGGTCATCGGGCCGATCACCGTGGGTGAGCGGGCGCGAATCGGCGCGAATGCCGTCGTCACCGACGACGTGCCCGAAGGGGCGACGATGATCGGGATGAAGGCCCGTTCGACCCTCGTGCCCGCCGAGGAATGGCTGCGCGAATTCATCCCCTACGGCACGCCGTGCGACGAGCCGTGCGAGGACCAATCCTCGGTCGGCAAGCGGCGGGCGGACGTGATGGAGGCCGAGCTTGCGGCGCTGCGCGCCGAGATCGAGGCACTGAAGGCGGACCGCGGAGAGGCCGGTCAGGCCCGGGGCGACCCTGTGCGCCGCAGCGGATCGAGTAGCTGATGGCGGCCGGTCCCGGCGGTACAGTGCTGGCTTTTCCGGGCGCGAAGCCGACCCAGGTGGGCTTCTCGCGCCAGGAACTGACCCGCATCCTCGACCTCTACGGCCGGATGGTCGCGGCGGGCGAGTGGCGCGACTACGCGATGGATTTCGGCCGCGATGCCGCCAGCTTCGCCGCTTTCCGCCGCGCCGCCGAACGTCCGCAGGCGCGGGTCGAGAAACGCCCGGCTCTGCGCAACAAGCAGGGCATGTGGACGCTGTTCGGCGAGCACGGCCAGGTGCTCAAACGCGGGCATGAGCTGGCAGGCGTGCTCGCCCCGTTGGAGCGGCGGCTGGTCAAGGCGATCGACTAGGCCCGTTATCTTCTCCCCTTTGCAGGGAGTTTTTCGCCTAAGCCACCACCAGATCGCGCTCGCTGCTCGGCAGGGCATAGCGCCACTCCTCGGGCAGCGGGCTCACCAGAGCGCGGCGGATGGGAGCCCAGAAGGCGGACAGCGTCAGCAGCGCCGATCCGATGACCAGCGCGGTCAGCGCCACGGTTAGCTCGACCGCACCGAAACGGTCGAACAGGAAGGCGAGGGCTACCAGCACGTACACCAGTGCGGAGACGAGCAGCGCACGCCGGTCCACGATCAGCGCGACGATCCCGAAGGCGATGTAGATCGCCAGCACCGCGATCGCCTTGGCGATCCCGATTTCCGATCCGCCCATCACGCCCAGCGTGGCGAAGATCGGGTGCGCGATCATTGGCGCGGCAAGCAGGTGGAGCCAGAAGGCGACATCGCTGCGCCGCGTGGTGCGGGCCGGATCCTTGAGGTCCCACCACATGGCGAAGGCGAACACGGCGAGGCCGGCGACGAAAACCAGCCACAGGGCCACATCGCCGAGGTCCGCATTCCTCGGCCCGAGAGCGGACAGCACCAACCCGATGACCGTCGCGGACAGCGCGGCCGCGCCTGCGGCAACCGTGATCGGTACCTTGAAACGCGCCCAGTGAAGCCACGCGGCAAAGGCGCCGATCACGCCTGCGCCTGCGATGAAATAGCCCGCGAGGCTGTTGCTCCGATCGGGTCCGGCAAGAGAAATTCCCAATGCGGTCGAGCCGACGAACACGCCGCCGACGAAGCCGAGCAGCAGGATGATGCTGGGCAGCGCCATGCGCCGCTTGCGGGTGAAGAATTCGGCAAGTGGCCAGGATGCCAGCGCGATCAGCGCGGCTGCGATCGCGATCGACACTGCGGTGCTGAGGCTGCTTTGCTGCCGGTATGCCTCCCACGCGGCTTCGGAGGCCTCGACGCTCCAGTCCCAGCTCTGCACCGGCACGATCATCTTGCCGAGCTGCTGGCCGATCGCCCCGGCGGCGAACAGCATGATCGCGATGCCGATGGCGACGAAGATGTCGTTGAAGGAATTGAGGAGCCTGAAGTTCTCCTCGTCGCCGCGCGTGATGCCGCGCACCTGCGTCATGTGGGCGCGGAAGGAAGCGGCCGCCTCCTCGCTCAGCGCGCCCGCCTCGATGGCGGAATTGATGTCTTCTTCCGAATACACCGGCCAAGCCTCCCCTGCCTGTTCGCGAAGGGAAGTTACGACCGGTGTATTAGGGTGTCAATACGGTCTGACGCAGCGGCTGTGTCGCTGGTCGGGTGCAGCTATGCGGACGGAGCTAGTCGAACACGTGGTCGACGTGGAGCGCGGTGTCCTGCGCGTGGGTGATCTGGCGGATAATCCGGTGCAGCATCACCGCACATGCGATCAGCAGCACACTCGATACCGCGCCCATGCCATTGGCGACCACCATGTTGCTGCCATCGCCATAGCCTTCCATCCGCATGCTGATATTGGAGAGGATGCTGCCGATGATCCAGCAGGCCCACCACGCATTGATGAGGCCCGGCGCAGGCTCGCCGTAGCTGTCTCTTTCCAGATGGCTCTCGTTCCACAGGTCGCGCATGTTCTGGAATGGCTTGATCAGGTTGGCGAAGGGGATGAAGTACCAGCCCACCGCCATCCCGGGCGAGGATTCGGTCTCGATCCCGCGCTCCTTGAGATTGGCGTGCGCGCGGTAGATCCACATGCTCACCAGCACGACCGAGACGAGGAAGATCACCAGATAGGCGATCGCGGCGAAGCCGAAGGTGACCGCCAGCGTTTCCGGTACCATCGCATAAAGATCGATCTGCCCCGTCAGCGCGAGCACTTCGGATACCAGCATCACCGCAGAAATGCCGACATAGGCGATAAGTGCGTAGCCAGCATTGCGGGCGCGCGCTTTCAAGCGGGCGAAGCCGCTATCCGAAGCCCGCGCACGAGTGCCGACTGCGGCAAATTCCATGGTTTCCATAAATCAAAGCCCCCGAGGGGCGGAGCGAGGCCTGTTGCCCGCTCCCCCGACCCCCGGGGGCAGGATTATCGTGCCCTGTCGCGCCGCACTAGTGAAAACCGCGGCGGTTATCGGACGCTTGCCGGGTATGCGGCGGGCTTTAGCCGCGCGCGCTGCCAGGTCCGGTACCGGTGACCTTCTGCATCGCGGTCAGGATCGCGCCCGACTGCTCCTGGCCCGACTGCGGAGCCTTGAGGTTGCTCTGCTCGCTGATCTTTTCCCAGTTCTCGGCAAACCCTTCGACCGTGCGCTCACCCTCGGGCAGCCACACCGCGTCGTTCATCACCACCCATGCCGAGTGGAAGCCGCCTGCGCCCGCGCCAACGATGGCGTTGGTCGGCGCGTCTTCGCTGACGAGGTAGAGCGCGGCGGGGACCACGTTTTCAGGTGCGAACAGCTCGAAGGCTTCCTTGGGGAACAGGTCCTCGGTCATCCGCGTGCCCGCGACCGGGGCCAGCGTGTTGACCTTGATGTTGTACTTCGCGCCTTCGATCTGGAGCGTCTTGGTGAGGCCAGCGAGGCCCAGCTTGGCCGCGCCGTAGTTGGCCTGGCCGAAATTGCCGAACAGCCCGGTGGAGCTGGCGGTCATCAGGATGCGGCCATAGGCCTGTTCGCGCATGGTTTCCCACACGGCCTTGGTCGCGTTGGCCGATCCGTTGAGGTGCACGTCGACCACGAATTCGAAGTCGGCCGGCTCCATCTTGGCGAAGCTCTTGTCGCGCAGGACGCCCGCATTGTTGATCAGACAGTGGACGCCGCCGAACTTCTGCTTGGCGTCGGCGACCATCTTTTCCATCTGCTCGTATTCGGTGACCGATGCGCCGTTGGCCATCGCTTCGCCGCCGGCTTTCTCGATCTCTTCGACGACCTGCGCCGCCGCGTCGGACGATCCGGTGCCGTCGCGCGATCCGCCGAGATCGTTGACCACGACCTTCGCGCCGCGCCGCCCGAGCTCGAGTGCGTAGGCGCGGCCGAGGCCACCGCCTGCACCGGTGACGATGGCGACTTTGTCTTTGAACGAGATGCTCATGAGTGTCTCTCCGCTAGGGTTCTACAACGTGAAAATTGGCTGCGGAGTGGCAGGTTCCAGCCATTCTGGCAACACTGCGCAGGATGGGCCGCCATGCCGTAGGGGCAGGCTGCGGGAGGAAGGTGAGGCAATGAACTCCTCCCCCTTGAGGGGGGAGGCAGGATAGGGTGTACGGCGCTGGCAGAACGGGCCGGGGGGGGGGGGGGGG
>NZ_BAAHNC010000005.1:0-118697 GCF_054655655.1 Alteriqipengyuania triglochinis | reverse complement strand
AGGGGGTTCGGGCTGTCACACATGCCCCCACTCGGCCGCGGGACAGCCACTGCTGGACGCGGACCGGCAGGCTCCGGCCGCGACTGGCAGTTGCACAAGCCCGGAAAACCGGGGTTTGCCCGTTTCCAAGGCGAGTCGCCCGAGTCTTCGTCGCCGCTGCTGCTGCGAGCCTCAGGTCACGCTCCCCCACCGCGCGAGGAACTGGATCAGGATTTCGACGCGGCTCGGCAGGCCTGCTGCCCGGCCGGTGTAGACGATGTGGAAGGGCTCGGTGAAACGCGCCGCCGGATCGAGGATGGTCAGATCCCCACTCTCCAGAAGGTCGCGGATGGCGAAGCGGGGCACGATGCCTTGCGCAGTGCCCGCCCTGACTGCGGCGATGATGGCGGCCCCGTCATTCGCAAGGAAGGGTGCCGGTACCTGCCGCCACTGCGCATCAATACGCGCATAGGACAGGCCGAAGAACGGCAACCCGGGGTTGTGCCCCGCCCTCACCAGCTCGGCGTCGCCGAGCGAGCGGGCATAGAGGCTTGAGTCGGGTAGCGGCCCCGCCCTGATCGCGACGTCGATCCCCGCTTCCGCCAGCGAGGAGACCCGGTCCGACAGGCACAGTTCCAGCCGGATGTCCGGATAGTCGGCGTGAAACCGCTTGAGCAGCGGCGCGAGGAGGAAACGGGCATAGACCCCGCTGGTGGCGATCCGCACCAGCCCCTCCGGCCGGTCGGCCGCCATGTCGCGCTCAAGCGCCGACAGTTCCGCCACGATCGCTCGCCCGCGCTGCGCAAAGGCGGCACCCGCCTCGGTCGGGGCGACACGGCGCGTGGTGCGATGGAACAGCGCGACGCCCAGCCGATCTTCGAGCCGCGCGATCGCCTTGCTGATCGCGGACGCCGTGCGGCCCGTACTGCGGGCGGCTTCGGAAAAGCTGCCGCCATCGATCACGGCGATCACCAGTTCGAGTTCGGCAAGGCGGTTGTTGGGCGCGATCATCGATGAATTCAATTCATAAGAGCTGGGCGAAACCGTGGTCTAATATCACAAGCCCGTGCGGACTATCCAACGGTTCCTCCACACGCCGGGACCGCCGATGACCGATTGCACACACCCTTCCCTCCCATCGACCGCGACGACCGACCATGCCCGATCCACCCCGTCCAGCCGGCGCGGCCTGATCGCGCTGGCGGCGGGATCCTTCGGGATCGGGCTGACCGAATTCGTCATCATGGGCCTGCTGCCGCAGGTCGCGCGCAGCCTCGACGTCGGGATCGCGAGCGCGGGCCTGCTGGTGGCGGGTTACGCCCTGGGGGTCGTCTTCGGCGGCCCCGTGCTGACGCTGGTGACCGCCAGAGCGTCGCGCAAGTTGGTGCTGCTGATGCTGATGGCGGTCTTCACGCTCGGCAACCTCGCCTGTGCGCTCGCCCCGACATACGCGGCCCTGATGCTGGCGCGGATCGTGACCGGGTTTGCGCATGGCACGTTCTTCGGGGTCGGCGCGATCGTGGCGCAGCAGCTGGTCCCGGCGGAGCGGAAAGGGTCGGCCATCGCGCTGATGTTCACCGGGCTGACGCTGGCCAACGTGCTCGGCGTGCCGTTCGGCACATGGATCGGACATGCCTGGGGCTGGCGCGCAACCTTTCTGATCATCTGCGTGCTCGGATTGCTCGCCCTTGCAGCCATCGCGCTGTGGGTACCGCGGCTGCCGGTCGAACGCACGCGGCGCAAGGCCCGCACCGAGCTGGCAGCCATGCTGGGCAAGGGACCGCTGCTGGGCTTTGCGATGACGGTGCTGGGCTTTGCCGGCGTCTTCCTGCTGTTCACCTATATCGCGACGGTGCTGACCCGGATGAGCGGGTTTGCGGACAGTGCGGTGGCGCCGCTGCTGCTGCTGTTCGGCGTCGGGCTGGTGGGCGGCAATCTGGCCGGCGGGTGGCTGGCCGACCGGAACCTGCGCCGTGCAGTCCTCGGCACACTGCTGGCGCTGGCGGCGACGCTGATCGTGTCACGCTGGGCCTTCGGCTCCATGCCCGGAGCGGCGCTGGCGATCGCGATGTTCGGCGCGGTGGCATTCGCCACCGTCGCTCCGCTGCAGGCATGGACAATCCGGCAGGCGCGCGGCGCGGACGAGGCACTGGCCTCCACCTTCAACATCTCGGCCTTCAATCTGGGCAATGCCATCGGCGCATGGATCGGCGGCTTCGTGCTGAGCGCCGGATGGGGCCTGCCCGCCCTCTTCTTCGTCGCCGCAGTCCCGCCGGCGCTGGCCGCGGCCATCGCTTTCCTGACCATCGAACCGGAGACTACACCATGAGACCTCGCAGGCCGCTTGCCACAGCACTTCCTTTCGCCCTCGCCGGGCTGACGATGCCCCAGGCCGCGCACGCCCAGGCTACTCACCCCAGTGACGATCAATGGGTTCCGCTATGGACGGCCAGCCCGCAGCGCGTGTGGGACGACGCGAGTTCCTTCTTCGAAACGGGGCTCCCTGCGCAAATCGAGGGAACGACGGTCGACCAGCCGCTCACGCTTGCGCTGCCGAGCGAGCATGTCCGGATCGAGTTCTCCAACCGCTACGGGGCTGGTCCGCTCGAACTGGCGGAAGGGACGGTGCGCTGTCTCGATGCGGGCGCGGGGAAAAGCATCGCACCGCTCACCTTCGCGCAATCGGCACGGGCAAGCGCGCCGGCCGGCACGACCGCTGTCAGCGACCCCGTCGCCATCGATGGCTGCCGCCGGATCGCCGTGCGGATTCGCTTTGCCGGAGAACACGGCGGCGACTTCCACTGGGACGCGCGCGAGACGAGCCGCTTCGTCACTACCGACGGGGCCGAGGGCACGACGACCGCCCGGCTCGCCCTCTCAGCCGTCTATGGCGATGCCGACGCGCGCGGAGTCGTGGTGGCGCTGGGCGACTCGATTACCGATGGCAACGGCGCGCCGGTGGATGCGATGGCCCGCTGGCCCGACTATCTGGCCCAGGATCTTGCCCCGGAGAATATCGCGGTGGTCAATGCCGGGATATCGGGCAACCGCCTGCTCTCGCCCGGCATGGGGCAGCCGGTGCGGGAAAGGCTCGCGAGCGAGGTCTTCGCGCTGCCGAGAGCGGACACGGTCGTGGTCCTGATCGGGACCAACGACATCGCCTGGCCCGGCACGCCCTTTCGGCCCGACGAGCCGATGGTGACGCTCGGCGCGTTGCAGGACGGGGTGCGCAGCCTGATCGCGCAGGCGGAGCTTCACGGCACCCGGATGATCCTTTCCACCATCGCGCCCTTCGGCGATGCGCTGCCCGGCACGCCGATGGAGGGCAATTACTGGACGCCAGAAAAGGACGCGTTGCGCCGGGCGTTCAACGACTGGCTGCGCGCCCATCACGGATCGGCCACGCTGTTCGATCTCGACCGGCTGCTCGCCGATCCGGCCGATCCGGCGCGGCTTCGGCCCGCCTACGACAGCGGCGACCGGCTGCATCCCGGAGCGCAGGGCAACCGTGCGATCGCCGATGCGTTGGTGACACTCATCCAGTCAGGAGACAGACATTGAAACTCGACCTTTCGGGCCGTTCGGCCCTCGTGACCGGTTCCACCGCCGGGATCGGCTTCGCAGCTGCCAAGGCGCTGGCCGATTGCGGCGCGCGCGTGTTCGTCAACGGGCGCGATGAAAGCCGCACCGCCGAGGCTGCCGGGCGCATAGCGGCCGGCGCACAGCCCGTGGCCGGCGATGTCGGCACGGCGGAAGGGTGCAAGGCGATCCACGCCGCCACCGGCCCGGTCGACATCCTCGTCAACAATGCCGGGATTTTCGAGTCGGTCGATTTCTTCGATACCGACGACGAGACGTGGGATCGCCACTGGCAGGTCAATGTGATGAGCGCGGTGCGGCTGTCGCGCGCCTATGCCCCGGCGATGATGGAGAAGGGCTGGGGCCGAATCGTGATGCTGGGCTCCGAAAGCGCGTTCAACATCCCGGCCGAGATGATCCATTACGGCGTGAGCAAGACCGCCGACGTCGCGTTCGCGCGCGGTCTAGCGAAACAGCTGGCGGGGACCGGGGTGACGGTCAACTCGGTCCTGCCGGGGCCGACGCTGTCCGAGGGGCTGGAAGACATGCTCGCCGAACGGGCCGCGCATAGCGACAGATCACTGGAGGAGGTCGCGGCCGACTTCGTGATGGAAAACCGCCCCACTTCGATCATCCAGCGCGCGGCGAGTGTCGAGGAAGTGGCCAACATGATCGCCTATGTCGCATCGCCGCTGTCCAGCGCCACCACCGGCGCTTCGCTGCGTGTCGATGGGGGCGTGGTGGACAGCCTGTAGCGGCGGGGCCGCTCAGCCGGCGAGGATGGCCTGCGCTAGTTCCTCCGGATGGGTTAGCGCGATCATGTGCGGGGCATCGGGGATCACGGCGACATCCGGGGCGAGCCGTCGCATCAGTTCGGGCGGGGTCGAGCGGTCGACCTCGCCCGCGATGAGCGACAGGCGCGGCTCGAGCCTGTCGAGCCGGTCTTCGAGCGAGAGCGTCGCCAGCACGCGCCAGGCGGCGGCCCATTCCTCGGGCGAGGCCGCGCCCACACAGTTGCGCGCATAGCGGGTCGGCCAGTCGTTGCGCGCGAGATCGCCGGGCCGGAACCAGCGCGTCAGGCTGGGGGCGATCTGCGCCTCCAGCCCGTCGTTCTCGGCCGCCTGCGCGCGCTCTTCGAAGGCGGGAAACGACCATGCCGTCGCCGCGATCATGGTGAGGTCGCGGACCAGATCGGGCCGTTGCAAGCCTAGTTCGAGCACGATCGATCCGCCGAGCGAGAGGCCCGTAACGTGTGCGCGCTCTATCCCCAGCCGGTCGAGCAGGTCTGCAATGTCTGCCGCGTAATGCGCCAGATCCGCGACCTGGGGCGCCCCCGCCGCTGTGCCGAAGCCGCGCAGGTCCAGCGCGATCACCCGGTGATGCGGCACGAGATGCGGGATCACTCCCGACCACATACGCCAGTCCAGCCCCAGCGCATGCAGCAGGACCATCGGCGGTTTCTCCCCGCCGCTGTCGAACAGTGCGGTCGTATGATCGCGCAGAGCGAAGGCGCGCGCGGTGAGCAGGGACTCCCCGCGTTCGGAGACGACCTCTTCGATCAGGCGCGCCATTGTCAGCGCGCGCGGATAGCCGGCATAGACCGAAACATGCTCCGCACTTGCCATCACCTCGGCGGGTGACAGGCCGCAATCGAGTGCGAACCCGATATGCGTGCGCAGCTGCGCCTCGCACCCGCCCAGCGCGCCCAGCATGGCGATGGTCTCCAGTTCCCGCTCGGCGACCCCCAGCCCGGCATCGGCGATGACCGACCCGAACGCATGGGCGACCAGATTGCTCGCCAGCCGCGGGCTGCGGGCGGCGGTGGCCGAGAGGATGCTCTCCATCGCGCCACCGGTGACCCGGCGCATCGCCAGCGCGCCAATCTTTGCCGACTGGTCGGGGACGGCTGCGAACGCGCTCATGCGTTCACCCCCTTCATCCCTTCGGCCGTGTAGCGTTCGCCCACGAATGTGCCGGGGGCATAGGCGCTATCGAGCCGGTCGATATCGTCGGCGGACAGAGTCAGGCTGGCTGCGGCGATGTTCTGTTCGAGGTAGGCCAGCCGTTTGGTGCCCGGAATCGCGAACACGCCCTTGGCGAGCACCCATGCCAGCGCGACCTGCGCCGGGGTCGCCTCGCGGCGGTCGGCAATCGCCGAAAGAGTTGCGAGGCGGGCCCTGTTGGCCTCCAGCGCTTCCTCGCCAAAGCGCGGAGCCTGCCGACGGAAATCGTCTTCGGCGAGGGTCTCGCGGTCGATCGCGCCGGAAAGCAGCCCCCGGCCGAGCGGACTATAGGCGACGAATGCCACCCCCAGCTCGCGGCAGGTAGGCAGGACTTCGGCCTCCATGTCGCGGGTCGTCAGCGAATATTCGCTCTGCACTGCGGCGACCGGATGGACCGCGTGCGCGCGCCGCAGGGTCTCGGCGGAAACCTCGCTCAGGCCGATGCGTGCGATCTTGCCTGCGGTGACTAGGTCGGCGAGCACACCCATCGTCTCCTCGATGTCGCGACCGGCTTCGGCGCGGTGGACGTAATAGAGGTCGATCCGCTCGACGCCGAGGCGCGTCAGCGACCCATCGCAGGCCTGCCGGATATAGTCCGGGCTGTTGTCGATCGTCCGCGCATATTCGCCCGGCTGCTTGCGGATGCCGAACTTGGTCGCGACGAAGGCCTCTGCGCGCCCCTGCTTCAGGAAGCGCGCGAGCAGCTCTTCATTATGGCCATTGCCGTACATGTCGGCGGTATCGAACATGCGGACGCCCAGCTCGTAGGCGCGATCGAGCACCGCCAGCGACTGCGCATCGTCGGTCTGGCCGTAGAATTCGGACATGCCCATGCAGCCGAGGCCAAGCTGGGGGAGCTGCGGGCCGTCGGTGCCGAGGGGAAGCGGGGGGATCATGATAAAGGCTCCTGTGTATATCTGTGCGCCATTCTAGGCCCTTCGCAGCGCCGCGAAATTGCATGCTTTCGCACTCCATCTGTGCAAAAACGATCAGATGAACTGGGATGATCTGCGCATCCTCGCGGCGCTGGAGCGCGAGGGATCGCTGGCTGCGGCAGCGCGGCGGCTCGGGGTGAACCATGCCACCGTTTCACGCCGGATTGCCGCGCTCGAAGGGGATCTCGGCCAGCGGTTGATCCGCCGCCTCGCGCGCTCGACGCCGCTGACCGAGAAGGGGCGGGAGATCGCGGCCATCGCGCGGGAAATGGAACGGGGTGCTCAGAAGGTCGCGCGCGTCGGCCACGCAGCGCAGGGCACGCTGACCGGAACAGTGCGCCTGACCGCCCCACCCGTCCTCGTCAGCGAAATCATCATCCCTGCGCTGGGCGCGCTGCGCTCCGCCCATCCCGACCTGCGGATAGTGCTATCGGCAAACTCGCATATTGCCTCGCTCGATCGCGGACAGGCGGACCTTGCCGTGCGGATGGTCGAACCGCAGGGCCAGCAGAACATCGTGCGCCGAATCGGGCAGGTCGATTTCGCCCTCTACGGCGTCCAGCGGATTGCGAAACAGCCGCCGCAGGAGTGGCGCTTCATCGCCTTCGACGAAACGCTCGCCCATCTCGCGCAGCAAAGGTGGCTGGAGGAATATGCGGGCAGTCGACCGCTCGACCTGCTGACCGGCGATTTCCACTCGCAGTTCGCGGCCGCGCGCGCCGGGCTGGGGGTGGCGCTGCTGCCGTGCATCATGGGCGATGCCTGCCCCGATCTCGAACGGCTTGCGCCCGACCAGCCTGGCGCGCGGCCGGTGTGGCTGGTGATCCACGCGGATCTGCGCGACGCACCCGCCGTACGCGCGGTCGCCGACATGCTGGTCGCTGCGTTTGCCGCCCGGTAGCGCCCCGTCGGATCCGCGCTCCGGTCACAGCGTCTCGAGAAACGCGACCACCGCCTCGCGCTCTTCCCGCGTCAGCTCCAGCGGTTCGAGCAGGGGATCGAGCTGCGGACGGGGCGCATCGGGATCGGTTCGCGATGCGGGACGCTTCTCCCGCACCCCGCCCGCGTTGTAGATATTCACCACGCCCATCAGCGAGGGGAACAGCCCGTTGTGCATATAGGGCCCGGTCCGCCCGACCGCGCGCAGGCTGGGCGTCCGGAAGCGACCGACATCCGCGCCCTCTCCGGTGACGCCGTAGCGGCCCAGATCCTCGTATGTGCGCCCATAATACGTGAGGCCGATATTGTGATAGCGCCCATCGCTCAGGAGCGGGCCACTGTGGCAGCTGGCGCAGCCCGCCTTCGTCCGGAACAGGTGCAGGCCCTCCAGCTCCTGGTCGGTGAACACGTCGGGCCCGCGCGCGAGCATCAGGTCCCACTTGCTGCGCGGCGGACGGAGCGTCTTCTGGAAGGCGGCGATCGCTTCGAGGATGCGGTCGATACCGATCGGTTCGGCGCCGTAGATCTGGGCGAACTTGGCCCGGTAGTGCGGATCGGCATTGATCCGCCGCTCGATCTCGCCGACCTCGCCCGCCATCTCGATCGGGTTGGTCATCGCCGCGAGCGCCTGTTCCTCGAGCGTGTCGGCGCGCCCGTCCCAGAAGAGTTCGTGCATGAAGCCTGCGGTGAAGATCTGCTGGGCGTTCCGCGTGCCGCGCTGGCGTCCATGACCGAAGGAGGTCCGCAGGCCATCGCCCATGCCCAGCTCACGCGCGTGGCAACTGGCGCAGGCGAAGTGCCCCGAGGCGGACAGGCGCGGTTCGTTGAACAGCGCCTGCCCCAGTTCAGCGAGCGCGGCCTCCCTGCCTTCCAGCTTGGGCCGGGGCGGCAGCGGGCCGAATTCCTCGAACACCGCGCCTTCGCCGAGCTGCGGGCGCGGCCATTGCTCCGGCGGGCCGGAATAGAGCTCGCGCAGTTCCTGCGGTGGAGGGACCGCGTTGTGGCCAGTTCCTGCCGCCATCAGGAAGACCCCGATGGCGAGCAGGAAGACAAGCGAGGAGGGTTTGCGCGGCAGCGACACGACGCGTCAGAACCGGAACTTCGCGCCGACCCATGCCGAGCGACCGAGCTGGTAGGGATTGCTCGTGCTGATGTAATCGGTCGCCGGGACCGTATCGAGCAGGTTGGTGACCCGCGCATCGAGGATCAGCGTGCCATAGCGCGAGCGGACCACTTCCGCCTGCGCGTTGAGATCGACATCGATGCTGTCGGGATAGTGCGCCAGATCGTAGACATCGTGGCGAATGCCATCGATCACCTCGTTGATGCCCGTGTCCTCGATCCGATCGAAGCTCCCCCGATAATGCACGCTCAGGTTGGTCTTGAGCCTGGCGTCGAGCCAGCTGGACGACCAGGTGGCGTTGGCGAGGATCGGCGAGGCGAAGTTGAGCGCCTGGTTCATGTCGCGGATGTCGAAGGTGGTATATTGCTCGCCTTGGTAAAGGACGGGCTCATCCTCGAAGAGGACGTTATCGACGTTGGCCGTGTAATCGGGATTGGTCCGCTTCGTCTTCGAATAGTTCGCGCTGAGCACGACGGCGTGCCTGCCGAAGCTGCGCGACCATTCGAGCGAGACGCCGCGATAGCGGGTCGTGCCGGCATTGGTCATCTCGTAGAAGCGGTAGGTGGTGCCGGTGCCGTCGCCATTGTCGACCACGTCGTCCCGCCGCGGGGAGCGTGCGAACTCGTTCTCCCCGTTGCGCAGGATGCCCTTGAGACGCGCTGTCCCGCCCAGCACCTTGCCGCTGACGGCGGCGGTGAGTTCGTCAGAATAAGGCGTGTCGAGATCGGAGTCGCGATAGCCGACGGCTGAGGTCACCCGATAGAGATACCAGTCATCGTCCGAATATTGCAGCGTGCCATCGGTAGCGGTCCCGTTTCGGCGCCACAGCGACCAGTCCGGCACCTGCTCGCGGATCGCATAGGTGACCATGCTCCGGCCGTAATAGCGGTTGGCACCAAGACTGATTTCCACGTCGCTACCCGGAACACGATAGGATGCGGCAAGGCGCGGTGCGAACACGTGATTACCGAGGAAGCTCTCGTAGTCGTAGCGCACGCCGCCCCGCAGGGTCAGCGCATCGATGCGCAGCAGCGCCTCGGTCCAGACCCCCACACTGTCGAGCGCGATGTCGATGTCGTGCTCGGGATAGACGTTATACTGGGTGAGCGCATAGGAGCCGGTCTCGCACGCAAGGCCCTGATCGCCGACGCACACGATGTCCGGATCGACATCGGCCCTGCTATACATCCGCGCTTCTTCGGGCCGTGTGTTGGCTGCATCGAGATGTTCGTAGTCGATGCCCCCGCGAAGCTGGAGATGGCTGCCTAGAAACGCGTCGAAGCTCGCATCGAGGACGTAGCTGTTCTGGCTCTGGTCGAAATCGCCGATCCCGCCGGTCGAGCAATTCCGGCTGTCGCAAAAGTCCCCCGCGCCCGTTCCGGAATCGATGCTGTAGTGGAATTGTTCGGCCTCGCGGCCCGTGTCCGAATGCGAAAAGGCGCCCGACAGCTTCCAGCTGACATCCCCTTCATGTTCGAGCCCGAGCTTGGCGGTGATGCCGCCTCCGTGGGAGTCGACGGTCGAATTGACGGCGACGGGCGTGGACGAAGTGCTGCTGTAGGGGCTGTAGACGAACTGCCCGGTCAGCTTCGTGTCGGGCGTGATATCGAGCAGGCCCTTCACCAGGACATTATCGCTGATGCTGCGGAACTGGCGCGCCCCGCCCCCGTAATTCGCGCCCGCGTAGTTGATCACCCACGCTTCGGACCGGTTGTAGCCCAGCAGCAGGGAAGCATCCTGCGAGACAGGCAGGTCGATCGTCGCGCCATAGCGCCACTTGTCGAACTCGGGCTGCTGCGGAAGCTCGCGCCCCGCTTCCTCGAAAGCGTCGCGGGCGGCCTTCGATATCTTGTAGTGGGACAGGCCGTCATTGCTGTGGGACACAGTAGCCGTGACGCCGAGGATGCGGCGCGGATCGCGGGTCTGGATGTCGACCGAGCCGCCGGTGAATTCGCCATATTCGGCCGATATGTTCGAATCGAGCACCGTGACGCTGCCGACCAGCTCGGAATCGACCCACAGCGCCTGCGCGCTTGGCCCGGCGAGTTCGAACAGGCTCTGCGGATTGTCGTTCGTGACGTCGAGCCGGGAGTTCACGCCGATCCCGTCGACGGTGAAATTGTTATCGTAATAGTGCCCGCCGGAAATCGAGATTTGAGCCGGGCGAATGTCCTGAATGGACTCGCGCGTGGCGATGCCCCGGTTCCGGTCGAACTGCGCCGTCGGCAGGATCCTCAGCAACTCGTTGACATCGCCCGAGCCGGGCGAGCGGATTTCGATATCCTGCCGCTCGATCCGCGTAACGCCGGAGTCCACACCGCTGCCCAGTTCCACCGGCGGGGCGACTTCGTCCCCCTCCGCCACGACTTCGGGCAAAGCTTCGGGCTCTTCGACCCCCGCCGTCTGCTGCGCCTGCGCGGCCCCGCTCCACAGCGTTGCGGTGGCAAGGGCTATAACGGCTGCGTGTGTCTTCATTTCGGTCTGTCCCCGTCGATTTACGATCTGGAGGCGCCTCTAACATCCGCATGCGTTATTGCAACGCATTATCATTAGGGTTTGCAAGTGCCTGAGTTGCGGCACCGGGAAGGTGCGAAATCGCAGACCGGACGGTGGCAAAGGACCGCGGTCGAAGCGCTCCACACACCTGCGCGCATCATTCGCGCTGCCGATAGGTCATCGGGATCTGGAAGCTTCGCGGTTCCCCGCGCGGCGGGCGCGGAAAGGGCGCTCCGGCGGCCAGATGGCGAAGCGCGATGCGATCGAGGACACTATGCCCCGAAGACCGAACGATCCGCCTATCACGCAGCCGCCCATGCGGATCGATGGTGAAGGCCACCACCACGGTCCCGGCCAAACGCTGTCGGCGCAGAACCTGTTCGTAGCGCTGTTCGCGCCTGATCCGCCGGTGAATCGCCTGCCCGTACGCATCATCCCCTTCCGCGCCGGTGGCGGACGCGCCTCCCTCTGCTGAAGCGGAGGAGCCTTGCGCCTCCTCCGCATAACCGGAATCGCTGCTTCCCTGCGCCACTGCGAGCGACGAAACCGCAGGCATCGCGCGTGGCGCTGCCCCCGTGATCGCGAGCGGAACGACCTGCGGCGCAATCTGCGTCTCCACCTGCTCAAGGAGAGGCACCGGAGCGGTGCGGCCGAACGTCGCGGGAGCGGGCGGGCGCGCTTCCTGCGCCGGATCGCCATCGCCCTGCGGTGGCGTCGGCGCGTCTTCGGGGCGCGGCGATTCGATCCGCTCGGCCTGCGGAAGGGCAAAGCTGACCAGCCTGCCCTCGGCCGCGCCCTCCCGTTCCACGATCACATCCAGCGTAAGCAGGCCGACACACAGCGCGCCCGGCACCGCAAGGGCGAGGAGCACGGACGAAAAGCGCTCGGTTGGACTCAGATAGGATGGTGCTCGAAACATTGTTCGCGCGAGCCGATAAGCGACTGCAGTTGAAATTGCGAATCGCTTTCATTTGCTGCGCGACATCTTCTCCCCGGCCCTCCCCGATGGCGATCCGAATGGAGATTGCGCGGCAAGTAGCCGCGAGCCAGCGGTTGCCCCGCAATCAGCGGATTACGCGCGCCATTCGGAGCGGTTTCGTCCAGCACCTTTCGCCGCGTACAGCGCCTTGTCCACGGCCTCCAGAACGGCGCGGCGATCCTCCGCGCTGTCTTCGACGTCGCCTGGGATCATCATGGCCCCGGCACTCACGGTCAGCGTCCCGATGGGGCTCTTGGCATGGGGAATGCCGATCCGCGCCACCGCTCGCACCGCCCCCTCGACAACGCTGCGCCCACCGCCGATGGCCGGACAGGGAATGATCGCCGCGATCTCCTCCCCGCCATAGCGGTAGATCGAGGCGCCGGGCAAAGCCGCGCAGAGCTGCGACACCACCCTTTCAAGCGCCCGATCGCCGGCCACATGGCCGTAGTGATCGTTGAAAGGCTTGAAAAAATCGACATCGAACAGCGCCAGCGCGATGGCGGTGCCCGCCCGCGCATCCAGCGTGGCCTGGCGCAGATCCTCGTCGAAGGCCCGCCTGTTCAGCGCGCCGGTCAGCGAATCCCTGCGGCCCTGGTCGCGCAGCTGGCGGTTGGCGCGTTCGAGCTCCATAGTTCTTCTGGCAACCTTGCGTTCCAGCCCGGCCCGCATGTCTTCGACCTTTTCGGCCATCTGGCGGAAACTGCGCGCGAGCGTTCCGATCTCGTCGTCCCGGCCCACCGGCAGATCGTGCGCGCTGCCCGCGATCGAGCGGTAGTGCCCCTCCGCCACGTAGTGCGAAGCCTGCGTCATCTTCCGGATCGGCGCGGAAACGCTGGTTCGCAGCACGATGATCGCGGTCAGGATGAAGGCGCCGAACAACAGGGCGATGAGGACAAGGATCGACCCGGCCGACCGCAGCGCACGCGCCTCCACCTGCGCGGGCGGGTGGATGGTGACCAGCCACCAGCCCGGCCCGTCGATGCGGGCGCTGGCGATGTAGACATCCAGATCGGGATCGAACACGACGCTCGCCTCGCCGGCTTCGTCGGGATCGGCCTGCATCAACCGGCGATAGATCCTGCCCAGCGTCGGATTGTCCGTCTTGGATATCTCGATCTGCCCGGCATCTTTGGCAAGTCCGTCGAGGTGACTGGGATAAGCCACCAGCCTGCCATCGCGCGACAGGATCAGGTCGTAGGTTCCGTCGGGCGCGCCTTCGGAGACATCGTCGATCAGCGCGGTCAGGCTGACGTCCATGCTCGGCGTAAAGAGATGGCGCCCTTCCCGATCGACCGGCCTCTGGTAGGTGATCGTCCAGTTCGATGCCGTCGCGTCGTAATAGAGGCCGGTCCACACCGGGCGACGATCGGGATTATGAGCCTGCAGCGTGGAGCGCAGTACAGAGCCTTCGATCATGTTCAGATCGCTCGCCGCATCGAGGCCCCATGCCTTTTCGGGCCAGTACATGATCAGCGCATTTTCCGGCAGGCTGGCATGCACGTTCGCCAGATCGGCCGAGGCGCCCGGCCCGAACCGCGCCACGATTTCGTAGGTCAGCATGAGTCGCCGCTGCAGTTCGGGCGTCAGAGGCGGCCGGTCGCGTGCGACGATGCCCGACACGCCCGTGCTGCCGGGCAACACGCCCTTCCCGTCGCGATTGCCAGAAAAATACTCGGGCCGAAGGCGGATCGTGCCGTCGCCGGGGCGGTCGAAATAGTCGGAAAAGTCGGCCGGGGACGCGACATCGGGATTGGCATAGAGGGCGAGGAAACTCTCGGCCATGCGATCGGCCAGTTCCTCCGCGAGCAAAAAGCGCCGGCTCTCGTAACGTCCGCGCAGTTCGATCTGCGTCTTCCACTCGGCGATCAGCGTCTCCTCCGCCTCGTGCTTGGCGGCATGGAAGGAATACAGCGCAACGATCCCGGTCGCGCAGAACGCCAGAACGATCATCCGCAAGGCCGCCTTGCGCGCCAAGGACACGCGACGGCGACTGAAAGCCTCTTCGACGTGCCGGCCAACCTCGCCGGGAACAGGAATGCCTTCGTGCCTCACAGATCTCCGGTCCTCACAGTCGTGTCGTCCCCAGCGGTCGGCCGGGCTGGCTATTGGGCCATGGTTAACATCGCGTAAGGGCGGGCGCAGACAGCGCGCCAACAGGCAGTGCGCCCAGAGACTCTGGGCAACCGCAGGGCAAGCGCTTCTCTGCCGCAAGCCGATCTGGCATGGCCGGGGCATGACCGTCGAAACGCGCACCTCCGGCCCAGCGGCCGAAGCTTCCCCGCCCTTGCTCGACAAGCTGCACGAAGTGTTCGGATTCCGGTCGTTCCGGGGTGTCCAGCAGCAGGTCGTCGACCGGATCATGGCGTCCCGGTCCACCCTGGCCGTGATGCCCACCGGGGCCGGCAAGTCGCTGACCTACCAGCTGCCCGCCACGCTGCTGGAGGGGACCTGCGTGGTGATCAGCCCGCTGATCGCGCTGATGCACGACCAGCTGCGCAGCGCGAGCGCCAATGGCATCCGCGCCGCCACGCTGACCAGTGCGGACGAGAACCGCGCCGAGACGGTCCAGCGCTTGCGCGCGGGCGAGCTCGACCTGCTTTACGTCGCGCCCGAACGCGCGAGCCAGGGGCATTTCCGCGATCTGCTCTCGCAATGCAAAATCTCGCTGTTCGCGATCGACGAGGCGCATTGCGTGTCCGAATGGGGGCACGATTTCCGGCCCGATTACCGCCTGCTGCGCCCACTGATGGACCAGTTTCCCGAGGTGCCGCGCCTTGCGCTGACCGCGACGGCGGATGCGCATACGCGAAGCGACATCCTGACCCAGCTCGGGATCGCGCCCGAGGGGCTGATCGTCGCCGGGTTCGACCGGCCGAACATCCGCTACACCATCCGTCCGCGCAATTCGCTGACCCAGCAGCTGCGTCAACTGCTCGCCGAAAATCCCGGCCCCGGCATCGTCTACGCGCAGACCCGTGCGGCGACCGAGCGACTGGCTGCGTCCCTCTCCGACGGAAAGCGCGAGGTGCGCTGCTATCACGCAGGCCTGCCGCCCGAAGTGCGTGCCGCCAATCAGGCGGCGTTCGTCGCGAGCGAGAACATGGTGATCTGTGCCACGGTCGCCTTCGGCATGGGGATCGACAAGCCCGACGTGCGCTTCGTCGCCCATGCCGGCCTGCCCAAGTCGAT
Organism: Alteriqipengyuania triglochinis; assembly: GCF_054655655.1. Classification (NCBI taxonomy): domain Bacteria; kingdom Pseudomonadati; phylum Pseudomonadota; class Alphaproteobacteria; order Sphingomonadales; family Erythrobacteraceae; genus Alteriqipengyuania; species Alteriqipengyuania triglochinis. The sequence continues at coordinate 103,472 of NZ_BAAHNC010000005.1, read as the reverse complement.
CGAATCCTATTACCAGGAAACCGGCCGCGCCGGGCGCGATGGCGACCCTGCCACGGCGGAGCTGTTCTGGGGTGCCGAGGACTTCGCCAAGGCGCGGATGCGGATCGGCGAGGTTGGCGAGGCGCGCCAGCAGGGCGAGCGCGCGCGGCTGGCGGCGCTGGGCGCGCTGGTCGAGACTGCCGGATGCCGGCGCGCAATCCTGCTGCGCCATTTCGGCGAGAACCCGCCCGAGACCTGCGGCAATTGCGACAATTGCCTCAATCCGCCCAAGGCGGTCGATGCTACGGTCGTGGCGCAGAAATACCTCTCGGCCGTCGCGCGAACGCGGCAGATGTACGGCGCGGGCTATGTCGAGAGCATCCTCACCGGCCAGTCGAGCGAGCGCAGCCGGTCGCAGGGGCACGACAAGCTATCGGTCTTCGGCATCGTCGAGGGGGAGGAAGCCGCACTGCTCAAGCCGGTCCACCGCGCGCTGCTGGTGCGCGGCGCGCTGCTGCCGACCGAGCACGGCGGGATGATGCTGGGCCCCGAAGCACGCGGTTTCCTGAAGGGGGAGGAGCCGCTCGATCTGGTGATCCCACCCAAGCGGGCAGGCGGAAAGCGCGCCGGGCGCGGTGCTGGCTCCGGTCAGGAGCTCAACCCCGTTGGCGATCCGCTGTTCGATGCGCTGCGTGCATTGCGGCGCGATCTGGCGAAGGAAAACCAGGTGCCGCCCTACGTCATCTTCCACGATTCGGTGCTGCGCGACATGGCCGGATTGCGCCCGCAGACCCGCGCGCTGCTGGGCGAGCTGCCCGGCATCGGGGCGAAGAAGCTGGACGCCTATGGCGACGCCTTCCTCGAAGTTATCCGGCAGCACGAGCGATAGCGATCGCCGGACTGCGGCCCCGCGACCAGAAACCCGCGCGCTAGAGATAGGCCCCGCGATCGAGCCGTCCGCTGGCGCGGAGCAGCGCCGCCTGCGCGATCAGCACGTCGCTGCGCGCGCGGGCGAGCGCCAGCTGGGCGCTGCGATAGCTCTGTTCGGCCAGCAGGATATCGATCGTCGAGCGCAGGCCGAACTCGTATTCCGCGCGCACCCCGTCGAGCGCGAGCTGCGCGGCGGCGAGCCCGTCCACGCTCGCCTGTTCGCGTCGTCCGGCCGCCTCGAGCGCGGCCCATGCAGTCTCGACCGAGCGCATCGTCTCGCGCGCTTCGGCCAGCACCGCATATTCGTCCGCGCGCCGGATCGCTTCGGCTTCGCGCACCTGCGAGGCGACCAGCCCGCCGGTGAACAGCGGGATCCGCAGCGTCAGGCCCATGCTGGCAGCACTGTCGTAGCTGCGCAAATCTCCGCCCGTCTCGTGCAGGCCGCGCCCGAAGGCACCGGCGAGGTCGACGCTCGGCGCACCTTCGGCGCGGGCGCGGGCGATGCGCGCTTGGGACGCCTCGGCGACGCGCAGCCGTTCGAGAAGGCGTGGGTTGGCCTGCTCGGCAGAGGCGCGCGCGGCGGCCAGATCGGCAGGAAGCAGCGCGGGCGGCGGCACGGCGGCCGCCAGTTCGCCCGGAGCCTCCCCCACCACCGCGCGGTAGCCCGCCCGGGCGCTGGCCAGCGCGGCTTCGGCATCGGCGAGATTGGCAATGACGCTCGATCGCTGCGCCTCGAGCTGGGCGACGTCGGTGCGGGTCGCCTCGCCCATGTCGAAGCGCGATTGCGCCTCGCCAACCTGCCGGTCGAGCCGCTCGATCCCGATCCGCGCGACCTCGACCTCTTCCTGCGCGAACAGCAGGTCGGCATAGGCCGCAACCACGCGTTCGAGCATCGCGGCCTCGCTGTCGCGCACGCTCTCTTCGCCCGCCGCGACGTCGAAGGAGGCGGCACGGACGGCGGAGGAGACGCGCCCGCCGGTCCAGATCGGCATGGCCGCGCGCAGATCGGCGCTGCCCGCGCTGCCGTAGCCGAGATCGTCATGGCCGCCATCGACGCTGGCGGAGATCGTTGGACGGCCTTGCGCACGCTCCTGTTCGGGCTGCTCCTCCAGCGCGTCCTGTCGCGCACGAGCCTCGGCCAGCGTGGGGTTGGTGGCATAGGCCGCCGCGATCGCCTCGCGCAGCGTCTCGGCATGCGCCGCGCCGCTGGGCAGCAGCACCGCGCCGGCGAGCAGGGCGGCCCTGATCAGCGCGCCCCTAGTCATGACGCAGCGCCCAGGCCGGTGCGGTGCGGCTTGCGCGGAGCGACTGGCCGAGCACGGTCAGCACCGCAATCGCGATCGCGATCACGCTGGCGGCGATGAAGAACACCGGCGACAGGGCGATCCGGTCGTCGAACCCGGCCAGCCAGGTGCGCATCGCGTAGTATGCCAGCGGCCAGGCGATCAGGTTGGCAATGATGACCGGGCGCAGGAACTGGCCGACCAACAGCTTCACGATGTCGCTCGCCGACGCGCCGAGCGACTTGCGGATGCCGATCTCCTTTGTGCGCCGCGCGGTGTTGAAGGAGGCAAGCCCCCACAGGCCGACCACGCCGATCAGCACGGCGAGCCCGGCGCCGATGGCGAAAAGCCGCGCGGTCCGCTCGTCGTCTTCGTAAAAGGTTTCGAGCCGTTCGTCGGCGGTTTCCATCCCGAGCGGAAGCGCTCCGGCACTTTGTTGCCAGGCGGCCTCCACAGCGGCCTGCACAGGGCGCGGATCGCCCGTGAACCGCAGCGTAGGGATGGCGAAATCGGGAAGCTGGCTCTTGTAGACGTAGAAGGTCGGCCCGATTTCGGCGCGCGCCGACGTGTACCGCACATTGTCGACCACACCGATGATGGTGCGCGGCTGACCTTCGCCCACGACCTTGCCGATCGAGTCTTCGGGCGAATCGAAGCCGAGAACGGGCACGGCGTTGCGGTTGATGACAATGTTGAAGTTGCCCTCTCCGTCGGTATCGGTCGCGTCGTCGCGGCCGAATTCGGGGCTGAACACCCGGCCGGCGAGAGTCTCGATGCCGTAGGTTTCGAAGAACTTGTCCCCGACATCGATCTTGCGCAGGCTCGGGCCAAGTCCGGGCACGCCGGGCAGCTGGATGTTTTCGCCCGTATTGCTACCGCTGCCGCCCGCCGCCATCGTCGCGGAAGTGGCCGCGGTCACCTGCGGAATTTCGCGGAAGCGCGCCATCAGCGTGCCGCGCGCCGCAGCATCGAGCCCGGGATCGTTGAAGGTGCTCATCACCAGCAGGCCTTCGCGGTCGAAACCGAGTTCGGCGTTCCGGACGTAGCTGGTCTGCGCCATCATGACGGCGGTGCCGATCATGAAAGCGATCGACAGGCCGAACTGGAACACCACCAGCGCTTCGCGCACCCGTGTGCCGCCCTTGCCACCGCCCGGCGAGCGCGAGGAGGCGAGCACGGCGGCAGGCTGAAACCGCGACACGACCATCGCCGGATAGAAGCCCGCCAGCATTCCTGCGACGATCGCCAGCACGACCAGGGCAGGGACGACCAGCGCGTAGGGAATGTCGAGTGACAGCCCGCCTGCCGAATTGACGAAGGGTAGCCCCAGCTCTGCCAGAATCAGCCCGAGGAGCGAGGCGATGGCGACCGTCAGGATCGCTTCTCCCATGAATTGGCGCATCACCTTGCCGCGATCCGCGCCCAGCACCTTCCGCATCGCGACCTCGCGTGCCCTCAGGCCGGACCGTGCGGTGGCAAGATTGACGTAATTGGTGAGCGCGATCAGCAGCGTGACGAGCCCCACGATGCCGAGAGTGGCAACGGTCTGGCGTAGACTGTCGGATATGCCGAGATGAAAGCCGGCAATCGGTTCGACCACGTAGGACAGCATCCCATCCGGGTCCTCGCCGAGGTCGTCGCCATGCTGGCGAACGAAAGCAGGCATCTTCTCCAGGAAGCCCTGTGCATCCGCGACCCTATCGAAACGCACGTAGGTGTAGGCGCTGAGCGCGCCGAGATTGCGCTGCTCGGCGATCTCATCCGGCGTCGTCGGTTGTTCGAACGGGACCAGCATCGTGAAATCGAGATGCGTGTTTTCCGGCAGATCGCGCAGGATCGCAGCGACGGTGTAGTTCGTCGGGCCATCGTCGCGAGAAATCGTGATGGTCTGTCCTATCGCATCGCCCGAGGGGAAGTAGCGTTCGGCCGCGCTTTGGGTCAGCACCGCATTCTGCGGCGACTTGAGCGCGTCGCGCGAGCCGCCTGCCAGCTCGAGCCGGAAGAAATCCAGAAAGCCGGGAGCGACCGGAGCGATATCCTCTCCGGTTCCGACTCCGCCCTGGATCACGGTGCCATAGGCGGGCATGATCTTGGTACCTTCGAGGTCGGGGTCGGTCTCCCGGAGCATCTCGAGCAGGGCCGTCGGGGTCTGCGGAGTCATCCCGTCGAACGGGCTCCCGGGCAGGTTCCAGTCGCCCTGAACCATGTAGAGATTCTCATGATCCGGAACCCAGCGATCATAGCTGGTCTCGAACCGGACATAAAGGCCGAGCACGATGAACACGGCGATGCCGATCGCGAGCCCGCCGATATTGAGCGCAGCGTAGAGCTTGTGCCGGGTGAGCGAGCGATAGAGCGAGAGCAAGGCGAAGCGGTTCATGGCTGGGTTCCGGTAGTGGATCGGTTCAATCGCAGGAGGCGCTGGCCTCGCCGCCCTTGCTGAGCGTGCAGGTCGCCCCGCCGGTGACGCGGATGCTGCTCACGCCCGAGGCCGAGAGCGCGGCGGTCCGGCTGGCATGGGCCCTGATCGAGGCAGTGCCCGAAGCGGTGGCGGTGACCTGCGGGGCCAGGAGGTCGCGCGTGTCCGCCTCGCTCGCACCGCTGCTGCCGATCGCAACCACCTGGGCCGCTCCGGCGATGTTCGCTTCCGAGGCACCGGAGAGGTCGAGCGCGACGGTGTCCGCCGTGATCGATGTGGCCCGCAGTTCGGACGCGCCGGAGAGGTGCAACTCGGCCTCGCCGATCTCGAGTCCGGTCAGGTCGAGCGCGCTTGCGCCGGAAAGCTCTGCTTCGAAGCGGGGCCCGGAGAAACGTTCGATGGCCATGCGCGTCGCACCGGACAGCTCGATCTCGCGCAGCGCCGGCAGCGTGATCTCGATCGCGATCGGGACGTAGCCATCCTTGCAACCGCCCTTCTTGCGGTCGAGCGTCAGCCGGGTCCCGTGCGTCTCGGCTTCGAGCACCGCAAGGTCGCGCTGGGTGCCGCGGACGGTCACCACGAAGGAAGCGCCCGGCCGCACGGTGGCTTCGTCGCAGCTCGAGAGCCTGATGGTGTCGAATCCGTCCAGCGTGAGCACGCCGCCGACCTTCTCGGCGCTTTGCGGAGAGGCGGTCGGTTTGGGCTGCCCATGCGCGTCGGCGGCGCAGGCGATCAGCGGGAGAGCGAGAAGCGAAAGCGTAAGTTTGCGGATCATGGGAGCTGTCCTTGAGTCAGATGGCGCGCATGGCGCTGGCAACGATGCGGCCGTCGAGCATGTCGATCCGGCGCTTCGCCATGTCGGCGTGGCTGGGCGAGTGGGTGACCATTACGATGGTCGCGCCGCCGTCGTTGAGCGCGGTGAGAATGTTCATCACCTGCTCGCCATTGGCGGTGTCGAGATTGCCGGTCGGCTCGTCCGCCAGGATCAGTTTCGGCTCGCCGACGATCGCGCGGGCGATGGCGGCGCGCTGCTGCTGGCCGCCCGATAGCTGGTGCGGGAAATGGCGCGCGCGGTGGGCGATGCCGACCGTGTCCATCGCCGCGGCGACCCGGTCGCCCTTGTTGCCGTCGACGTCCTTGCGATAGGCGAGGCCCAGCGCGACGTTCTCCTCGATCGTCAATTCGTCGATCAGATTGAAGCTCTGGAACACGAAGCCGAGCTGCGCGCCGCGAAACTTCGCCAACGCCTTCTCGTCCATCGCAGCTAGGTCGGTGTCGCCGAACCAGTAATGGCCCGAGGTCGGCCGGTCGATCGTGCCCAGCGTGTTGAGCAGGGTCGATTTGCCGCAGCCCGACGGGCCCATGATGGCGAGGAATTCGCCCTCGGCGACTTCGAGGTTCACATCGACGAGCGCGGTCGTCTCGACCTCGTCCGATGCGTAGCGGCGTTCGATATTCTCGAGCTTGATCACGAAGGTCTTCCCTCTTTTCAGCGGATATTGATGGTGTCGCCCTTCACCCGGGCGAGATTGCTGGTGACGATGCGCTGGCCCGGCTCGAGGCCCGACAGGATCTCGACCTGGCGCGGATTGCGGCGGCCGATGTTCACGCTCACGCGGCGCGCGTGGTCGCCATCGGGACCGAGCACGAAGACTGAGGAGCCGCCTTCGGTCAGCCAGCCGCCGGTCGGGGCGATCAGCGCGGGCTTCGACGCGCCAAGCGTGATCCGAACGTCGAGGGTCTGCCCGCGATTGAGGTCCTGCTTCGGCATGGTCTCGAAGGTCAGCTCGACGCGGAAGCGCCCGTCCCTCACAGTCGGTAGAACCTTGGATACGGTCAGCGTCGCACCGTCCGAAGTGCGCGCTTTCTGGCCGAGCTCGACCCGGCCGAGGTAATACTCGTCGACTTCGGCTTCGAGCTTCCACGCACCTTCGCTGTCGACCTGTCCGGCCGGGTCGCCCGGCGCGAGCGTCTCGCCCGGCTGGAGTTCGAAATTGGTGAGGCGTCCGGCCATCGGCGCGCGGATCGTCAGCGCATCCAGGCTGCCGCGCACGGCGGCGAGATTGTTCTGCAAGCGCGCGCGGGTGGCGTCGAGCATCTGGCCCTGCGTCGCGGTGATCCCGGCTTCGGTAGCACGGCCCCTTCGCAGCTGGGCGAGGCGCTGGGTCTGGTAATCGACCTCCTCCTGATAGCTCTTCACCCCCGCATCGGAGACGAAGCCCTTTTCGTGCAGCTGGCGGCGGATATCGAGATCGCGGCGCGCGCGGATCAGGTCGTATTCGGCGGCGGCGACCTGCCCGGCGCGATCGACCTTCGAGCGCTGGATGCCGAGGTTCTCGCCCGCCACCCCGCCGAGCTGGCTGGCGATCTGGGCCTCCTGGCTGAGCACGGTGAGTTCGAGGTCGGGATTGGCGAGCCGGGCGAGCGGCTGGCCCTTCGTGACCAGCGCGCCGTCCTGCACGAACAGCTCCTCCACCTGCCCACCGCTCATCACGCCGACCAGCGTGGTGGTCGCGGGTACGACGCTGGCGCGCACCGGCAGGTAGTCGTCGAACGCGGTGCGCGTCACTTCGGCGGTCTGGAGCTCGTCGGCATCGACATCGGTCGATCCGGTGGCGGGCATCGCGCGCCATCCGACGATCGCGATCGCAATCACTGCGATCCCGATCAGGAAACGCCTGTCGCGCCACCACGGCGCACGCGTCTTTTCGACCTTGCGATCCATCGCTGCGCCCGGTGCAGGAGACGGCGTCGGCGAGGACAAAGTGTTGGACTGTTCGGCTGTCTGCGTCATCATGCAGCCATTATCGCCGAACCCGGCCGAAAGACCTAAAGCACTATGATTGCACGATATTCTCGCATCACCGCCGCGCCAGACCGTCCGTCATCGGACACGGTGTCCGCAAATGGACACCCGCGCGACGGGTCAAGCCGAAAGGCAAGCCTCGCGATTCTGCTGATCGACGACCGGCCCGAAGTCGCCACCGCCATGGAGATCGCCTTTCGCATGGCGGGGCACGATCTCACCGTGGCGCACGATCCCGAGGAGGCCTTCTCGCAGCTCGCGCGCTCCCGGTTCGACGGGATCGTGCTCGACCTCAATTTCTCTCCCGGCAAGAGCGACGGGAAGGAAGGGCTCGCCTGCCTCGAACGGATCATGGCCGACGATCCGGCAGCATGCGTGGTGGTGCTGACCGCACATGGCGGCGTGCGCATGGCGGTCGCCGCCATGCAGGCGGGCGCCCGCGACTTCGCGGTCAAGCCGTGGAACAATGCCGATCTGGTCGCCAAGGTCGAAGCTGCGGTGGCGCGCGCGCCCCTCGCCCCACCCGCACCAGCCGACACCCTCTCGCCGGACCGCGAGGCTGCGCCCGCTCGGATCCTCGGCGAGAGTGCGACGATCGAGCAATTGCGCCAGATGATCCGCCGCGTCGGGCCGACCATGGCGGGCGTCGCGATCACCGGCCCTTCGGGTGCGGGGCGCATGCTCGCCGCGCTCGCGGTTCACGCAGCTTCCGCCGATGCCGCGAACGCACCGCTCAGGATCGACCTGCGCGAGGACCACGCGCTCGACTCTCTGGACGCGGCGACGGGCAGCGCGATCCTGCGTTTTCCCGACCGGCTGGACGAGCTGGCGCAGGATCGCCTCGCGACGCTCCTGTCCGATCGGATTCGCCCGATCGCGATCGTCGATCGGATCGATGCGCTCACCCCGACGCTGCGCCGCCGGATTGCGACGATGGAGCTGGCCGTGCCGCCGCTGGCGCAGCGCCGCGACGACATTGCGCTGCTTGCGCGCCATTTCGCCACCAATGCGGCGACCCGCTTCGGGCGCCCCGCGCCGCGCCTCACCCAGGCCGCCGAGAGCGCCTTGCGCGAAGCCGACTGGCCGGACGAGGTGCGCGGCCTCGCCGCGGCGATCGAACGGGCGGTGCTACTGTCGGACGATGGCACGATCGACACCGGGGCGCTGGCGCTCGGCATGCATGCACCGTCCGCTGCGGCGGGCGAAGGCGACCGGTCCAGTTACGATCTCGACCGGTCGGAAAAGGCGATGATCGCCGCCGCGCTGGCCGAACATCATCACAATGTCAGCCACGCGGCCAAGGCGCTGGGGCTCAGCCGCGGGGCGCTTTACCGGCGGATGGAGCGCCACGGGCTATGAAGCTGTACCATCGGCGCGGATGGCGGGCGGCGGCGCTGGGCGTGGGGTTGCTCGCCAGCGCACTGGTCGCCGCCTTCGCTTGGGATTCGGGCCGCTGGGCCCTGCTGACGGGGGCGGTGCTGGCCGGGGTCTGGGCGTTGGCGCTCGCCTGGTGGAACGCCGCGCTGATGCCCTCGCGCCCACCCGAGGTCGGGAGCGATGCCGAGGACGAGGCGGCGGCGGTCCATCGCCTGCTGCTCGATGCCGCGCCCACGCCGCTGCTGGCGCTCGACCGCGATACCGCCCGCGTGCTCAACCGCGCCGCGCGCACGATCTTCGGCGCCGACGACCGGATCGTGCCCCCGCCCGCCGCGCTGCTCGACCCCGCTGCCGCCACGCTGCGCCACGAGGGGCGGCTGTGGCGGATCGACCGGGTCGAAGCCTCGACCGGGGTGACCGTGGCCGCGCTGATCGACGTCGAGCGCGAGGAGCTTGCCGCCGAAGCGCGTGCCAGTGCGGACCTGATCGAGGTGCTGGGGCACGAATTGCTCAACAGCCTGGCGCCCATCGTGTCGCTGGCCGAAAGCGCGGAGGCGGCGGCGGCGCAGGAACCGGTCGACACCGCGCTGCTGGCCGAGATTCTCGGCCCGCTCGCCCGCCGTGCCGAAGGCCTGCAGCGCTTCGCCACCGACTATCGCGCGCTTGCACGCCTGCCCGAGCCGATCCGTGCGCACGTCCCGCTCGCTCAATTCGCGCAGGATCTGGCGCACCTGTTCGCCCGGCGCTGGCCCGATGCCGCGCTGACGCTCGAGCTGGGCGGGGAGAGCGAATGGCCGATGGACCGCGACCAGATGCATCAGGCGGTCTGGGCGCTGCTGAACAATGCCGCCGAAGCCGCGCGCCTTGCCGAGACGCCGCAAGTGGGCGTGTCCTTCACGCGCGAGGACCATCGGCTGGCGATCATCGTTACCGATAATGGCGCGGGCGTGCCGCCCGAAAGCGCGGCGCTGATCTTCCGCCCGTTCCACACGACCAAGCCCGAAGGATCGGGCATCGGCCTCTCGCTCGCGCGGCAGATCGCCCGCGGCCATGGCGGCGCACTCGAACTGACCGGCGCCCACCCGACCGCGTTCCGGATCAGTCTGCCGCAGGCAGAGTGATGAATTTTGGGAGGGGGCGCCAGCGCCCGCTCAGCCCTCCTGTCCCTCCCTTGCGAAGCGCTTGGTCGCGGCGACCGCGTCCTGCCAGCGGGCCAGCTTTTGCGCGCGCAGGTCCGCATCCATCGCGGGGGTGAAGCGCGCGCTGGCCCCGCCCTGCTGGGCGAGGCGCAGGCCCGAATCGATCAGCCCGACCGCGCGCCCGGCGATATAGCCCGCGCCCACCGCCGTCGTTTCGAGGTTCGCGGGCCGCTCTATCGTCACGTCGAGAATGTCCGCCAGGAACTGGCACATCCAGTCGTTGCGGGCCATGCCGCCATCGACCCGCATGGTGCCCGCCGCCATCCCGTCGCTGGCCATCGCGGTCATCAGGTCGGCGGTCTGATAGCCCACCGATTCGAGCATCGCGGTGGCGATTTCCGCCGGGCCGGTCGCCCGCGAGATGCCGTAGATCGCACCACGCGCGTCGGGCAGCCAGTGCGGCGCGCCCAGCCCGGTCAGCGCGGGGACGAAGGCTATATCGGTGCCCGTATCGAGGCTGCGGGCCATCGCCTCGCTCTGCGCCGATTCCTCGATAATGCCGAGGCTGTCGCGCAGCCACTGCATCCCCGCCCCCGCGACGAAGATCGACCCTTCGAGCGCGTAGGCGAGTTCGCCAGAGAAGCGGTAGGCGACGGTCGAGATCAGCCGGTGGTCCGAGCGTACGATCTCCGCCCCGGTATTGAGGAGGATGAAGGCCCCCGTCCCGTAGGTCGCCTTGGCCTCCCCGGCGGCGTAGCACTGCTGGCCGATCAGCGCAGCCTGCTGGTCTCCCGCGATGCCGCGAACCGGGATCGGCCCGTCCGCGCCCTCCAGCTGCGCCGGGCCGAACTCCGCATCGCAATCGCGCACTTGCGGCAGCATCGCGGCGGGGATGCCGAACAGCTTCAGCAGATCCTCATCCCAAGCCAGTTTGCGGATATCGTAGAGGCTGGTGCGCGAGGCATTGGTGATGTCGGTCGCATGCACCGCGCCCCCGGTCAGCCGCCAAAGCAGGAAGCTGTCGATCGTCCCGCAGGCCAGCCGGCCCTGTTCGGCGGCGGTGCGCGCGCCGTCCACATTGTCGAGCAGCCAGGCGATCTTGGTGGCGGAGAAATAGGGATCGAGCAGCAGGCCGGTCCTCTCCGCAACCAGATCCTGCGCGCCGTCTGCACGCAGGCGCTCGCACTGCGGGGCGGTACGCCGGTCCTGCCAGACGATCGCGTTGTGGATCGGCTTGCCGCTCTCGCGGTCCCACACCACCACCGTCTCGCGCTGGTTGGTCATGCCGATGGCCTGCACCGCGAAGCCTTTCGTGCATGCCTGTTCGAGCGCATCGCGCGTCGTGGCGAGCGTCGCCTGCCATATCTCGTCCGCGTCGTGCTCCACCCACCCGCTCGCCGGGTAGATCTGCCGCAGGTCCTGCTGGCTCGTCGCAACCACCCCCATCGATGGATCGAACACGATTGCGCGGGTCGAGGTAGTGCCCTGGTCGATCGCGAGGATGGCTGGTTTCATGGCGTCTTGTCCGGTGTACAGGGGATCGTGCCCATTGGTCGATCAATGGCGGCGGATTGGCAAGGGTGCGTTCGCGGTAGTCCCAAGGCCCCCTTCATGCGATGGCTGCGTTGTCCTATCTGGAAGGGTACCGACACCCAGATTTCGGCCCCGACACCGGCCAGCGAGCGAACAGACATGCCAACCCCTCCCGCCCCATACGACATCGCCGTGATCGGCGGCGGCATCAACGGCTGCGGGATCGCACGCGATGCGGCGGGGCGCGGGGCGAACGTTCTGCTTCTGGAGGCGCGCGACCTCGCCAGCGGAACCTCGTCTGCCTCATCCAAGCTGATCCACGGCGGGCTGCGCTATCTCGAGCACTACGAATTCGGCCTCGTGCGCGAGGCGCTGGGCGAGCGCGAGCGGCTATGGGCGATCGCGCCGCACATCATCTGGCCGATGCGCTTCGTGCTGCCCCATGTGCAGGGCCTGCGCCCGCGCTGGCTGCTGCGCGTGGGCCTGTTTCTCTACGATCATATCGGCGGGCGAAAGAAACTGCGCACCGCGAAGAGCATCCGGCTGCGCGATCATCCTGCGGGCGCGCCGCTGAAGGCAGAATTCACCCACGGCTTCGTCTATTCGGATGCCTGGGCGGACGATGCCAGGCTGGTCGCGCTCAACGCGCGCGATGCCGCCGATCATGGCGCCGACATCCGGACCCGCTGCCGCGTCACCGCCTTCGCGCGCGAGGGCGACCTGTGGCGGATCGAGGCAGACGGAGAGACCTTCCTCGCCCGCGCGCTCGTCAATGCCGCCGGTCCTGCCGCCGTGCGCGTGCTCGAGGGGAGCGGGATCGAAGAGGACCGGCGCATGCGGCTGGTGCGCGGATCGCACATCGTGACGCGCAAGCTGTTCGACCACGACTTCGCCTATTTCTTCCAGCTGCCCGACGGGCGGATCTTCTTCGCGATCCCCTACGAGGAGGACTTCACCCTGATCGGCACGACCGACGCCGATCACGAGGGCGACCTCGCCCATGTCGAGGCGAGCGCGGAGGAGATCGCCTACCTGTGCGAGGGCGCGAGCCGCTTCTTCCGCCAGACCATCACCCCTTCAGACGTAGTCTGGAGCTTTGCCGGGGTCCGCCCGCTGGTCGACGACGGGTCGGGCAAGCCCGAGGCAGCGACGCGCGGCTACCAGCTCGAACTGTCGGACGAGGCGGAGGGCGCGCCGCTGCTCAACGTCTTCGGTGGCAAGCTGACCGTCTATCGCCACCTTGCCGAAGACGCGGTCGGCAAGCTCGCCACGCGGCTGAGCTTCGCACGTCCCGATGCATGGACCGCCACCAAACCGCTGCCCGGAGGCGATTTCCCGGCGGGCGAGGCCCACGCGCTGATCGCCCGGATCGCCGCGCGCTATCCCTTCCTAGGGTCCCGCACGCACCGCCGACTCGCCCATTCCTACGGGACGGATACGTTCGCGATCCTGGGCGAGCCCGAGAACCTGGAGGGGTGCGGCACGCATTTCGGCCACGGCCTGACCCAGCGCGAGGTCGACCACCTCGTGGCAAGGGAATGGGCGCGCAATGCGCAGGATATTCTGTGGCGTCGGACCAAGCTTGGCCTGCGCCTCGATGCGGACGAGGTCGCCGCGCTGGAGCGCTATCTCGAACGCTAGGCGGTCGCTTCGGAGCCCTTGGGCAGAGGCATGACGAGGCGGAACGCCGTCCCGCTGTCGCACGGGACATAGCCGCCGTCGGCGTGGAGCTGCGCGGACAGGGCCTGGACGATCCGCATGCCCAGCCCGGTCCCTTCCGCCGTGCGAGAGGCACCCTCGAAGCCGACCCCGTCATCCGCAATGGTCAGCACCAGATGCTCGCCCTCGATCCGGGTGCTCAGCGTGACCGTGCCCGCCTCGCCCGCAGGGAAGGCATATTTGGCCGAATTGATCGCCATCTCGACTACGATCAGCGCCAGCGGCACCGAATATTCGACGCCCAGTTCCACCCGCTCGCCCTCATGCTCGAAAGCATAGCGCACATCCCCCTCGGCATGGCCGATGGCCTGCACGACGTTGACCAGCAGGTCTTCCAGATACCCGACAATCTCGACCCGGTCGTGCGCGCTGGTATCGTAGAGCCGCTCGTGCACGCGGGCGACGGTTTCGACCCGGCTGCGCGCCTCGCGCAGGTGGCCTGCAAGTACCTCGTCGCCCATCCGCTCCTGCAGCTTGAGCAGCGAGGTGATGATCTGGAGGCTGTTCTTCACGCGGTGGTTGACCTCGTGCAGCAGCGCATCCTTGGTCTGCAGCGCGGTCTCAAGGTCGCGCTCGATCTCCTTGCGCGAGGTGATGTCGAGCGAGGCGAGAAACACCCGCGTATCCGAATTGCGCATCGGCGTGATCGTCGCGACGAACCAGCGGTGCACCCCGTCCGATTCCCACGGATATTCGACGATAGTTGGCTCTGCGGTCTGCTGTGCCTTGCGCAGCGATTCCATGATCCAGTCGGCATATTGCCTGCCCAGAACCGCGCGGCCCGATTGCCCGCACAGCGTATCGACCCCGAAGGCGGTCGCCATCCGCTGATTGCCCATCACTAGGCGGAAGTCGTCTTCCTCGACATCGATCACCGCGGTGTAGACGCCCGCCGTTTCGAAGAAGGCACGCACGGTCTCCTCGCTCTCGCGCAGTTCGTGGCGGGCGAGCATGGTGTCGGTCATGTCGCGAATGGTCAGGACGGCGCCGATCCGCTCCCCCTTCTCGTCGCGCAGCGGCCTCGCGCTACCGACCGCCCATATCTCGGTGCCGTCGGGCCGGCGGATGATCCATGGCGCGTCGAACACCTCTTCGCCGCGCACTGCGCGCACCAACGGCAGCTGCTCGAACGGGTGCGGATCGCCATCGACGGTGAACAGGTGGTAGCGGTGCGAATAGTCCTCCGGCTCGACATACAGGTCGGCAACGCCATGCATCTCGCGCGCGGCGTTGTTGACGTAGCGGATCGCGCCCGTCTCATCGGCGACGATGACCCCCTCGGCCAACTGGTCGAGCACGGGGGCGGAGGCGAGCTGGTCGAGTTCGAATATGGCGTGCGGCATTGTCGGGCGTGCTGATCCTGAAGCAACGTCCTTCGCGCCACCACCCGCAGCCGGACCAAACGGCGGTGCAATTATCACAGGCCGAAAGGCGGCGGAAGCTGCTGCGTGACGCCCGCGTCCCGGCGAGCGGGCCTAGCCTGCGGGCGACTCGGTGGTGCCCACTTCCTGGGCCTGCGGATTGTTGGGCACGAGGATCAGCGTACCCCCCTCCACCCGCCATTGGGCGAGGCGGCTGAGCAGGTTCATCCCGATCACGTTGGTTTCGCCGATATTGGGCGCGATCACCGCATCGAGCCCGAGGGCCGCGACATTGCCGAAGCGCAGTTCGTCCACCGTTGTGGTGGCGACCGAGATCGTGCCGTTGGCGGTGGTCATCATCACCGGCAGGCGATCGCGGCGCGGTTCCAGTCCGGCGGAGCGCGCTGTGTCGGCGGAAATCGCGGTCAGCGTGGCACCGGTATCGACGAGGAAGCGCGCGGGCACCCCGTTGACCTCGGCTTTGAGCCAGTAGTGCCCGTCCGGCGCGAGCGCGACGCGTGTCTCGCCGCCGACCACACTCTGTTCGGGCAGGCCGACATCGGACATCGCGACATCGAAGCGCGGATCCATCCGTGCCAGCTGGAGCACGATCAGCACCAAGACGCCGCACAACGCCAGCGTGGCCCCCGTGCTCATGATGCGCCCGATCAGGATATTGCGGCGGGCAAGCGCACCGCCGACCCATCCGATCAGGAGCGCGCCGACCGCCACGACCAGCAGCCCGCTCTGCGGGATGCTGCCGATGGTCGCGGCCAGCTGGTCGAACACAGGCTTTATGTCCATTTGCTCGATATAGAGCGTCGCAGTGCTCTATTCCATGAATGGGTTGCCCAAAAAAAACCCGGTCAGGGCGCGCGCCGCGGCACGCTCGCTTCGGCGAGGACCACGCTGAAGCGCCCCTCGCTGTCGAGCCAGCGCGCGATCGGCGTCCATTCGCCCGCCAGCAATTGCTTGTCCGCGCTGCGGCGGTCGAACTTGTGGCTGTTTTCGGTGTGGATCGTTTCGCCTGCCTGCATCGCGAATTCCTCTCCCGCGATCGTGAACGCGATATCCTCGGTCGCGACCAGGTGCATCTCCACCCGCGCGAAGAGGTCGTTCCAGCGGGCCGAATGTTCCAGCTTGTCGACCGGGATCGTGCCATCGAGCTCGCGGTTGACCCGCCGCGCGAGGTTGAGGTTGAACTCGGCCGTCACGCGCCCCGCATCGTCGTAGGCCGCTTCGAGCACGGAGACGTCCTTGATCAGGTCCATGCCGACCAGCAGCATGGAACCCTCGCCCAGCGTTTCGCGCATGGTGCGCAGCAGGTCGGTCGCGGTGCGCGCGACCATGTTGCCCAGCGTACCGCCCGGAAAGAAGCCGAGCTTGGGCATGTCGGCAACCTCTGGCGGCAGCTCCACCCGGCGCATGAAGTCGGCCTCCACCGGATGAACCGGCAGGCCGGGGAACTTGGCCGAAAGCTCGGCCGCGGCGGCGCGCAGGAAATCGCCGGCAATGTCGAGCGGGACGTAGGCCGCCGGATCGATGGCGGAGAGCAGCGCGGGGGTCTTCACCGAAGAGCCGCTGCCGAACTCAACCACCGCGCGCCCTTTGCCGATCGCTTGGGCAAATTCGGCCCCGCGGGTCTTCAGGATCTCGGTCTCCGCGCGGGCCGGGTAATATTCCGGCACCTGCGTAATGTCTTCGTACAGCTGCGATCCCGCATCGTCGTACAGCCAGCGCGCAGGGATCGCCTTCTGCTCCTCCCGCATGCCGGACAGCACGTCGGCGCGGAAGGCCCGGTCGACCCCCGTTTCATCGAGATCGACCAGCTTGAGGCCGCTATTGTCTGGCATCAGATATCCCTTGCGAGCCGCAGGCCGGTGAACTGCCAGCGCTGGTGCGGGTAGAAGAAGTTGCGGTAGGATGCGCGCGAGTGGCCCCGCGCCGTCGCGCAGCTCGCGCCCTTGAGGACGAACTGCCCGCTCATGAACTTGCCGTTATATTCGCCGACCGCGCCGGGCGCAGGCTGGAAGCGCGGGTACGGCAGGTACGCACTGCGGGTGAACTGCCAGCAGTCGCCGAACAGCCCGGGGGAGCCCACCGGGTGCGCCGGGCCTGCGGTGTCGAGCTGGTTGCCCTCGGCCGGATCGTGCGCGGGCGCCTCTTCGGCATGCTGGCCGCGCGCGACCGCTTCCCACTCGAATTCGGTCGGCAGGCGCGCCTTGTCCCATTGGGCGGCGGCCCAGGTCGCGAAGGCATCGGCCTCGTAATAGGAGATATGCGTAACAGGCGCATGCGGATCGCGCTTCTGCCATCCGGCGAGGGTAAAGTGCGCGTCGTCGCGCCAGTAGAGCGGCGCCGAAACGGCATTGTCGTTTACCCACGCCCACCCGTCCGAAAGCCACAGGCCTGCGGTCTCGTATCCGCCATCGGCGATGAAGGCATCCCATTCGGCATTGGTGATCAGCGTGTCGGAAAGCGCGAAGGGTTCCAGCAGCACCCGGTGGCGCGGACCTTCGCAATCGAAGGCGAACCCGTCGCCCTTATGCCCTACCGCCCCGATCCCGCCGGGATGCTCGGTCCAGCCGCGTGTCCGCGCCTCGGCCTTCGGCAAGTCGGCATCGAACATCGCAGGGCCGAGCGGGTTCTGGAACAGCGCGTGTTTGATATCGGTCAGCAGCAATTCCTGATGCTGCTGTTCGTGCGCGACGCCCAGCTCGATCAGCGGGGCGAGTTCGGGATCGCCCAGCAGATCGCCCATCGCCTGCGTCACATGCGCACGCCAGCCGAGCACTTCCTCGACGCTGGGACGCGAAAGCATCCCGCGCGAAAAGCGCCCGATGCGTTCGCCCTCGGCCTCGTAATAGGAATTGAACAGGAACGGCCAGCGCTCGTCGTGCAACCGAAAGCCGTCGAGGTGATCGCGCAGCAGGAAGGTTTCCCAGAACCACGTCGTATGCGCGAGATGCCACTTGGCGGGCGATGCATCTTCCATCGACTGGATGGTCGCATCGCTCTCGCTCAGCCGTTCGCACAGCGCTTCGGTCAGCGCGCGGGTGGCGGCAAAACGCTCCGCGAGCGGGCTTACCTCTGCCTGCGTTTTGAGTCTTGTCGAAGCCACGGATTCTCTCCCACCTGGCGAGCAATCCTGACCCACCCTAGAGAGAGGAATGCCGGAGAGGAAACCCGGTTTCCGGAATTACCCTTTGTATAGTCCAAAGCAGCAGGTAGCGGCCCCGGGCAGGCTCAGGCTGCGGCGGCCGAGCGGTCCACCTGCGGCTGCAGCATCTCGGCGATCGAGAACGCCAGTTCCAGCGCCTGCGCCGCATTGAGCCGCGGATCGCAATGCGTGTGATACCGGCTGGAAAGCTCCGCATCGGTGATCGCCACGGCCCCGCCGACGCATTCGGTGACGTTCTGCCCGGTCATTTCCAGATGCACGCCACCCGGATAGCTGCCTTCGGCGCGGTGGACGGCGAAGACATCCGCCAGCTCGGCCTTGATCCGGTCGAAGGGCCGCGTCTTGTAGCCGCTTTCCGACTTCACGACGTTGCCGTGCATCGGATCGCTGCTCCACACCACGGGGTGCCCTTCGCGCCGTACGGCCCGGATCAGCCCCGGCAGGTGCGCTTCCACCTTGTCGTGCCCGTAGCGGGTAATGAGCACGATGCGCCCGGCCTCGCGTTCCGGGTTGAGCGTGTCGAGCAGCTTCAGCAGCACGTCCGGATCGAGGCTGGGCCCGCATTTCACGCCGATCGGATTGCGGATGCCGCGCATGTATTCGACATGCGCGCTGCCTTCGAAGCGCGTGCGGTCGCCGATCCAGACCATGTGCGCGCTGGTATCGTACCATTGCCCGCTGCCCGGATCGCGCCGGGTCAGCGCCTGTTCGTAAGGCAGCAGCAGCGCTTCGTGGCTGGTGTAGAAATTGGTGCCCTGCAATTGCGGCAGTTCGGACGGATCGATCCCGCAAGCGGCCATGAAGTCCATCGCTTCGGTGATCCGGTCGGCCATGGCGGAGAATTTCTCCGACCATTGCGAACGGCCCATGAAGTCCAGCGTCCAGTCGTGCACCTGCCGCAGGTTGGCATAGCCGCCGCCCGCATACGCGCGCAGCAGGTTGAGCGTGGAGGACGCCTGATAATAGGCGCGCACCATGCGCTGCGGATCGTTACGGCGTGCCTCGGGCGTGAAGTCGATCCCGTTGACGTTGTCGCCGAAATAGCTCGGCAGAGTGACTTCACCCTGGGTTTCGGTGTCGCTGGAGCGCGGCTTGGCGAACTGGCCCGCCATGCGGCCCACCTTCACCACCGGCAGCGATCCGGCATAGGTGAGGACGACCGCCATCTGCAGGATCACGCGGAAGGTATCGCGGATCGTATCCGGCGCGAATTCGGCGAAGCTTTCCGCACAGTCGCCACCCTGCAACAGGAAGGCCTCGCCCGCCTGGACCCGCGCAAGCTCTCCCTTCAGCGCATCGGATTCGCCGGCGAAGACCAGCGGCGGGCAGCTGCCCAGCTCCGCCTCGGCCTTGGCCAGCGCCTCGGCATCCTCGTAGGCGGGCAGGTGCTTCGCCTCGAAATTCGTCCAGCTGTTGGGGCTCCAGTCGGAAGCCATGGCACTATGCTCTTTTTGTTCGATCCGTTCGCTTAGGCAAAACGACTGGCAACTGCGATGCGCGCACGCAACCCCATTTGTTCTTTAGTGGCTGTCGATCTGCCTTCGCGAAACCCCGTCACTCGGGCAGATCGGTCCCCTCGGGCACGATCGCGATTTCCAGCGGCTCGCGGCTGGCGAGATATTTCGCCGCCAGCGCCTGCATGCGTTCGGGCGTGGTCTGCGAATAGTCGTCGAGCAGCGAACCGATCGCCCGCAGGCGCTGCGGATCGCGGCTCGCGCCGCGCAGCTGCCACATCCAGAAGCCGTTGCCGGTGGTCGCGCGCAGGATCGTCTGCCGCAGCGGCTCGGTCACCCGCGCCAGTTCGTCGGCAGTCGGGCCATTGGCGGCAAGATCGCGCACGATCTCGTGCGATGCGGCGTAGAAGGGCTGCACATCGTCGGGCCGTAGCTGGGCGAGCGCGATGATCGTCCCGCCGCCGACATCGTCCATCGGCCAGTCGACGCGCACCTGCGGCGCATAGCTGGCCCCGGCACGCTCGCGCATCTCGTCGAACAGGCGGTTCATCACGATCTGGCCGAGGATTTCGAGCTGGCGGCTGTCGCTGACCTGCGCAAGCCCGCTGCCCACCGGCCAGGCGACCACTGCCGCCGCCTGGTTGGCGTCGCCGCGGTGGTAGAGCACCTCGCGCCCTCCCGCCTCGGGCTCGGCGGGTCGCGGCGCGAAGCCTGCCGGGTCCAGCGGAGCGCGCGGGGGCAGCGCCCCGAAGCTCTGCTTGAGCGCTTCGATCGCGCCGGCACGGTCGAAATCGCCGAAGATCATCACCTCGATCTCGCCCTGCTTCAGCAGCGGTTCCCACACCTCGCGGAAGCCTTCCACGCTCGTCCCCTCGATCATCGCGGGGCTGGGCGTGGCGAAGCGCGGGTCGCCATCGCGGATCAGGCTTTCGAGATCGCGATTGAGCAGGCCCGCCGGGCTGGTGGAATAGGTATCGTAGGCCAGCCGCGTGCCCGCCTTCGCGCGCTCCACGGGTGCGGCGTTCCACTCGGGCAGCGCCAGCTTGGCGGCGAAGAGGTAGAGCTGGTCGGCAAGATCCGCCTGCCGCGTGTTGGCGGAGAAGGTGAAGGCGCCCTGCCCGACCGCGAAGTTGAAGCCCAGCTTGCGCCCGGTCGCCAGACGGTCGAGATCTTCCTGGTCGAGCCCGGCCAGTCCCGAACTGATCAGCGCGGTCTCGCCCAGCGTGATGTAGGGTGCATCATCGGCATCGAAGGCGCGAATGCCCGCACCGAAGTGCACGTTGACCGCCACCCGGCCCGGTTCGGCATCGTTCGACCACAGCAGCGCTGTGACCCCGTTGGCCAGTTCCACCCGCTCGATGTCGAGCACACCCAGCGGGCCCGCCGAGACGACTTCGCCGGGCGCGCCGATCTTGGGCAGCTGGTCGAAATCGACCGTGCTCGCGGCGATCCGGGCGGAGCCGTCGGCCTCGACCGGCGCGGCCAGCGCAGCGCGCAGCGCAGCGGCACTCGCCTCGCCTTCTTCGGGGGTGACGTAGACTCCGCGAATCACCTCTCCGGCGAACAGCGCCTGCGTGCGTTCGAGAACGCGCTCGGGCGTGATCTTCTCGCGCATTCCGCGAAACACCTCGAGCACGGTCTCGGCCGAGGCGACCGTCTCGCGAATGTCGACCGCGTTGACCAGCGTGTCCGCCAGATCGGCGCCGGGTTCGACCTCGGCTTCCTCGACCCCCGCGACGAAGGCCACGTCGAACTCGGCGATCTCGCGCGCGAGCTCTTCCTCGGTCGGCGGATTGGTGGTCGCATCGGCGATCACCGCGCGCACATCGGCCAGCGCCGCCTGCCAGTCTTCGGTCAGCGGAGCGAAGCTGACGAAGGTCGCATCGGTGCTGCGGCTGACGTCTTCCTGCTGGACCTGCGCATAGAGATAGTCGCCGCCGCCACGCGCCCGCGATTCGAGCCGCCGGTTGATCAGCGACTGGGCGAGCGCATCCATCAGCAGGCCCTCGTTATATTCGATGGTGTCCTGCACCGGCCGCCAGTCGCGCAGGATCGAAAAGGTCAGCGAACGCGGCAGGTCGGGCTCGACCAGCACGCCGGTCTCGCCGACCGGGTTGGCCGGATCGACACCGGCGGGGGCCTGCGGATCGCCGAAATCGGGCTCTGCGGACACGTCGCCTGCAACCTGCCAGTCGCCGAAATACTTCTCGATCAGGTGGGCGAACACGCGCGGATCGGCGTCGCCGGCGACCGCGATCACGGTTTCCTGCGGGCGATACCACCGCTCGTGGAAGGCCTCGACCGCGTCGGCGCTCGCCGCCAGCAGCGTTTCTTCCGCGCCGATCGGAGGGCGGCTGGCGAGCCGCTGCCCCTTGAAGAAGACTTCGCGGCTTTCGCGGCTCACCCGTTCGGCGGCGCCGCCGCGCTCACGCTTTTCGGCCAGCACGATCGGCACCTCGGCATCGATGTTCGTCTGGCTGAGAACCGGTGCCTGGATCATGCCCGAGAGCAGGCGGAAAGCCTCGTCCAGCTTCGCGGGATCGGCTTCGGGCAAGTCGAGCTGGTACACCGTCTGCGTCGGGCTGGTCAGCGCGTTGGTATCATTACCGAACGTCGCGCCGAGGCGTTGCCAGGTCGGGATCGTCTCGCCCACGCCGAGATAGCGCGACTGGCGGAACAGCAGGTGTTCGAGCAGGTGGGCAAAGCCGCGCTCCTCCTCGCTCTCGAACAGCGAACCGGCGTCGATGCGGATCCGGATCGAGACCTGGTCGGGCGGGACGCCGTTGTCGCGGGTCGCGTAGCGCAGGCCGTTGTCGAGCACGCCGAAACGCCATTCCCGGTCGACCGGGATATTGCTGCCTTCGTAGAGCCACGGCGTCTCGTCGGCCGGCTGCAGCGAGGCGGGTTCTGGAAGCGCGCCGCTCTGCGGCGTCGGGGGCGAGAGCGCATTGCCCTGGGTGCGTGCCGGTTCGGCAGGCTGCCGGGGCGCCAGATCGGACGATTGCGGGGCCGGTGCGCTCGAGGTGGCAGGCTCGATCGTCGCCTCGAGAGAGGGCCCCGGGGTCGCACAGGCCGCTGCAAGGAGAGGGAGAATCAGCGCAAGGCGGCGGAACGCGAACGGAAATGCATGCATGAGGTCAGCCTATAGGGGGCCAGGAAGTGAAGGTCGGGTGAACATCGGCGGCAGAAGGAGACGGGAAAAGGGGCAAGAGTGCGGGCGCACATCCCGATCCATCATCCGACAAAGACGAGCCATCGCTTGTCGCGTTCCCGCCGCGCACCTACATTCGGTGGCGATGTATATAGAAACCGAAACCACGCCCAATCCCGCCACCCTCAAGTTCCTGCCCCAGCGGCAGGTGATGCCGCAGGGCACGCGCGACTTCGCCAGCCCCGAGGATGCGGAGGCGAGCCCGCTGGCGCAGGCGCTGTTCGACACCGGCGAGGTCACGGGCGTGTTCTTCGGGTCCGACTTCGTCTCCGTGACCAAGGGCGAAGGCGCACAGTGGACCGATCTCAAGCCGCAGGTCGTCGCGGTCCTGCTCGACCATTTCGTGTCCGAGGCGCCGCTGTTCCACGGCGGCAGCGCGGCGGGCATCGCGGTCCCTGCCGAGGAAACGCTGAGCATCGAGGAAGACCCGGCGGACGCCGACATCGTCGACCAGATCAAGGAACTGCTGGAAACGCGCATTCGCCCTGCGGTCGCGGGCGACGGCGGCGACATCGCCTATCGCGGCTACCGCGACGGGGTGGTCCACCTGCAGTTGCAGGGTGCGTGCGACGGCTGCCCGTCGGCCACCGCCACGCTCAAGCACGGGATCGAGGGCCTGCTGAAACATTACGTTCCCGAAGTCGTTGAGGTGCGGGCGGCCTGATCGCCCCCTCCCCCTTCACGGACCCCGAAAGAAAAGAAGACCCCATGACCAAGCAGTTCCACGGCCACGAATTGTCGCACGAAGCGCTCGAACAGCTGTTCCTCGAAGCGCGCAGCTATAATGGCTGGCTCGACAAGGACGTGTCCGAGGATCAGCTGCGCAAGATCTACGATCTGCTGAAGATGGGGCCGACCTCCGCCAATCAGCAGTCCGCGCGCTTCGTGTGGTGCACGTCGCAGGACGCGAAGGACCGCCTCGCCAAGCACGCGAGCGAGGGGAACAAGGAAAAGATCAAGACCGCGCCGGTCTGCGTCGTCATCGGTTACGACATCGATTTCCATGAAGAACTGCCGTGGCTGTTCCCGCATACCGATGCGAAGAGCTGGTTCGAAGGCGATGTCGAGGGCCGGATCACGCAGGCCAAGCGCAACTCCGCGCTGCAGGGCGCTTACCTGATGCTGGCCGCACGCGCGCTCGGCCTCGATTGCGGGCCGATGTCGGGCGTCGACCTGGAAGCGGTGACCGAAGAATTCTTCGCCGACCAGCCGCAGTATCGCGCCGACTGGATCTGCTCGATCGGCTATGGCGACAAGGAGACGATCTTCGATCGCAGCCCGCGCCCCGATTTCGAAAAATTCAACCGCATCGCCTGACGCATTCTGGGCTAGGGTCGGACGGCGCGGCGGTCATTCGACCGCGCGCGCGGTGAAGGGGTTGAGACGATCGGCGTTGCACGCACACTGGTGATCGACTGTGCCACACCGGCCTGCTCGGTGGCGCTGTTCGACGGGGACGAAATGCTCGCGGGCACCTTCGAGGTGCTCGGGCGCGGCCATGCCGAACGCCTCGTGCCGATGATCGCGGACCTGCCCGGGCGCGGGCGGGCATCGCGCATCGCGGTCGCACGTGGCCCAGGCAGCTTCACCGGTGTGCGGATCGGCTTGGCGGTAGCGCGCAGCCTCGCCTTTGCGTGGCAGGCAGACCTTGCCGGCTATTCCACCATGGCGCTGGTCGCGGGGATGACCCGGGCGCGCGTCGGCGAAAAGCCGCTCACGGTCGCGATGGCGGGCGGGCACGGCGAATGGTTCGTGCAGGGCTTCCGGCCGGACGGCATGCCCGTGGGCGATCCCGAATCGCTGCGGCCCGAAGAGGCCGTAGCGCGGCATCGCCTTGCTGTGGTCGCGGGCACGGTGGCGCAAGACTTCGTCGCCTTGGCGCAGGACGGCATCGCGCATCAGCTCCACAGCGATGCGCGCGCCTTTCCCGCCCTGCCGTCGCATGCCCTCACCCCCGAAACCACGCCGATCTACGGCCGCGGGCCCGATGCGAAGCCAGCCGCAGCGCCCGCCGCAAGGCCCGGGGGTGCGACATGAACCACTCGCCGGGCGACGCCGAACTCGATGCCATCATGCGGATCATGCAGGCCGCATTCGAGCCGCAATGGGGCGAGGCATGGAACCGCAACCAGGTCGGCTCGGCGCTGATGATGGCCAACACCCATCCCACCTTGCTGGCCGACGATGGCACCCTGGCGCAAGAT
Organism: Alteriqipengyuania triglochinis; assembly: GCF_054655655.1. Lineage (NCBI taxonomy): Bacteria > Pseudomonadati > Pseudomonadota > Alphaproteobacteria > Sphingomonadales > Erythrobacteraceae > Alteriqipengyuania > Alteriqipengyuania triglochinis. The sequence goes on along the minus strand of NZ_BAAHNC010000005.1, from coordinate 78,876 downwards.
CCCGCAGACGCCGTCGCCTTCGCGATCGTGCGCGCCGCGCCGGGTGAAGAGGAAATCCTGCTGATCGCGGTCGACCCCGCATGCCGTCGCAAGGGGCTGGGCGGGAAGCTGATCGCGTTCCTCGCAACACATGCCGAACAGCGCGGGGCAGAGCGGCTGTTTCTCGAAATGCGGGAGAACAATCCCGCCCGGTCACTATACGAAACGCATGGCTTCGCCCCGATCGGGCGTCGGAAGGCCTATTATAGTCTTAGCGACGGGGCGCGGATGGATGCGATTACGTTCGGGCTGGATCTCGGCCAGCGTTAAAACTGCAGTAGCTACTCCCGAGTAGAAAATATCTACGCAAGCATTGCATTTGCGAAGTCAATGATACAGGGGCTTATGCGTATGCAGCCCAAATCCCCCGTGGCCCGGCATCTGAAGACCCTAGAGGAAATTGATGGAAGACCAAGATCTCGAAATGACGCAGACGCTTATCGCGTTCACGTCCAACATCGTCGAAGCCTATGTCGCCAATAACTCGGCCTCGCTGGACGACGTCCCCGTGCTCATCAACACCGTCTATTCGGCACTCTCGGGCCTGTCCGGCGAGACCGCCGAGGAAGAGCCCCGGCCCGAACCCGCAGTCTCGGTCCGCGCATCGGTGAAGCCCGACTATCTCGTCTGCCTTGAAGACGGCAAGAAGCTGAAGATGCTCAAGCGCTATCTGCGCACCAATTACGACATGAGCCCCGAGGAATATCGCGAGCGCTGGAACCTGCCGAGCGATTATCCCATGGTTGCGCCCAACTATGCCGAAAAGCGCCGCGAACTGGCGAAGAAGATCGGCCTTGGTCGCGCACCGGGCCAGAAGCGCGGTCGTCGCAAGAAAACCGCCGAATAAAACTCCGCACTCGCCGGTCGCCTGCCCACAGGTCGACCGGCGAGGCTTGAGCGGGCCGCGCACCCGTCCTATGCCCCGAGCGAAAGCCTGAGGAATCCCGCGTGCCCCATAAAATCGATCTCGAACAGCTGTGTGCCGACAAGGGCCTGCGCATCACCGAACAGCGCAAGGTCATCGCGCGCGTCCTGTCCGACAGCGAAGACCACCCCGATGTCGAGCAGCTGCACGAGCGCGCCTCGAAGATCGATCCCAAGATCTCCATCGCGACCGTCTATCGCACGGTCCGCCTGTTCGAAGAGGCAGGCGTGCTCGACCGGCACGATTTCGGCGACGGTCGCTCGCGCTACGAGCCCGCGCCCGAAGCGCATCACGACCACCTGATCGACGTCGAGAGCGGCAAGGTCGTCGAATTCGTCGATCCCGAACTCGAAGCGCTGCAGAAGCAGATCGCCGAAAAGCTCGGCTACCGCCTCGTCGATCACCGGATGGAACTCTATGGCGTCCGCCTCGAACGCGACAACTGACAGCCGCACCGACTGGGAGACGCGGCAGGCCGCCGCGCGCGGCGAGAAGACGCCGATTTCCCTCATGGGCTGGGTCCGCCTGTGGACCCGCACCATCGCGCTGGTGGTGGTGATGCTGCTGTTTGTCGTGCCGCTCTACGTCACGCGCATCTTCACCTATGGGTCGCCATGGCCGAAGTGGTATCTCGCGATCGCGACATGGATCGTCGGTGCGCGGATCGAGCGCCACGGCACGCCCCTGCGGCGCGATGTCTTCTTCATCGCCAACCATGTCAGCTGGGTCGATATCCTCGCGCTCGCAGGCGCCAGCGGCACCGCCTTCGTCGCCAAGGCGGAACTGGCCAAGGCGCCGCTCGTGGGCTGGCTGTGCTCGCTCAACCGCACGGTCTTCGTCCAGCGCGAAGACCGGCTGCGCGTGGCCGAGCAGATCAACGCGCTACGCGAGGCGCTGATGGACAACTGGTCCGTCACCGTCTTCCCCGAAGGCACCACGACCGACGGGCATTCGCTGCTGCCGTTCAAATCCTCGATGCTGAGCGTGCTGGAGCCGCCGCCGCCGGGCGTGCTGGTGCAGCCGGTGGTGCTCGATTACGGCGCGATGGCCGAATGGATCGGCTGGATCGGCGAGGAAGACGGCCTCAACAACTTCAAGCGGGTGATGGCGCGCAAGGGCACCTTCACCGTCAAGCTGTTCTTCCTCGAACCCTTCAGCCCGATCGAGTTCCGCGGCCGCAAGGCGATCGCCGCCGAATCGCGCGCCCGGATCGAAGAGTGCCTGCGCGAAACGATGGGCCACGAACTGCGCCCCTTCGACCACGATGTCGCGCCCATCCGCTACAGCAAGGCGAAGTTTGCGCCGCTGGAGCACCCTGCGCCGTCCTCAGAGGCCGACGACACACCGACAGGCTGATCTCGGACGCTGTCTGCAATCCTGCGCATCTTAGCTAAGGTTGGTTTCGCACCCGGTGTACCCCGCCCCGCATTGTGCCCGCTATGGATGCCAGTATGGTTCTCGACCAACGGGTCGAACAATTCGAAAATGTGGTCAAAGGCCCCTCCTTCCCCTGCGTTGGCGCCAAGTCGGCGCTGGCGACGGGGAATATGGAATTCGTCCTCGCACGCGATCTCACCAGCGCGTGGAACGACATCAAAATCCACGAATCGCTGATGGCCTGGGCCAAGCGGGACTTGCCGGCCGACCGGTTGCGCAGTCTGGTCGTCATTTTCGACGGGCCGCTCGATCTGGACGAGGTGCAGTTCGAACGCGCGATGTGGGAGCGGATCCAATCGCTGTCGGACAAGGACGTGTGGCTTTCGCAAAAGCCCGACCCGACCGTCAGCAGCAATCCGGCCGAGCCCGATTTCTCGCTCAGCTTCGGCGGGCAGGCGTTTTTCGTGGTCGGCCTGCATCCCAACGCCTCGCGCCCCGCGCGTCGCTTCCCCAAGCCATCGCTCGTCTTCAATCTGCACAAACAGTTTGAATGGCTGCGCGACAGCGGCATGTACGAGCGAATGCGCCAGCGCATCCTCGACCGCGATGTGTCGCTTGCCGGCGACATCAATCCGATGCTTTCGCGCCACGGCGAGAGCAGCGAGGCACGACAATATAGCGGGCGCGCGGTCGAAGACGACTGGGCCTGCCCATTCAGGGGGCGAACATGAGCGAAACGATCGAGATACCGCCGCGCAGCGGCACCGCCTTCGTGGTGAAGGCCGGGCAGGCGTTTACCGTGATCGACCCGCAGGGCACGCAGGTCTCCGACATGGTCGCCTATGCGCAGGACGACGTGCGCGAGGTCATGTCGAACGGGCGCACCTTCGATTATGAAGAGACGATCCAGCTCACCACGGGCAACCGGCTGTGGTCCAACCGCTCCAACGTGATGCTGGAAATCGAGGAGGATTCTCTGGGTCAGCACGACTACCTGCTGACCCCGTGCAGCGAGGATACCTTCCGGCACTTCTACCCGGACAAGCTGGTCCATCGCGGGTGCTTTGGCAACCTGGCCGAGGCGCTGGCACCTTACGGGATCGAGCGCGACGCGATCCCGACCGCCTTTAATGTCTTCATGAACGTGCCGGTCGATGGCGGCACGGGCAAGCTCTCGGTCGATCCGCCCGCCAGCCAGCCGGGCGAGGCCATCCGCTTCCGCGCGAAGATGGACCTCGTCATCGGGCTGACAGCATGCTCGGCCTATGCGTCGAACGGGGGCAGCTTCAAGCCGATCCACTACCGGATCGAGAGCGCGGCATCTCCGGGCGATTGAACCGGGCGGCGCGATCGCGTAAATGCGCGCCTCCCATGAAAACCACGACTCCTCCCAAAACCTACCGCGTCAAGAGCTTCGGCTGCCAGATGAACGTCTATGATGGCGAGCGGATGGGCGAGCTGCTCGGCCAGCAAGGCATCGTGCCTGCGGCCGAGGGCGAGGACGCCGATCTGGTGGTGCTCAACACCTGCCACATTCGCGAGAAGGCGACCGAGAAGGTCTATTCGGACATCGGCCGGTTGCGGCGCGAAGACGGCACCAGCCCGCTGATCGCAGTCGCGGGCTGTGTCGCGCAGGCCGAGGGCAAGGAGATCATGCATCGAGCGCCCGCAGTCTCGATGGTGGTTGGCCCGCAGGCCTACCAGAAGCTGCCCGCGATGCTGGAGCGCGCCACGAAGGGCCAGCGCACGACCGAGATGGACCTTGCCGCCGAGGCGAAGTTTGCGGGCCTCCCGCAGCGCCGCACCGCGCCCCCGTCGGCCTTCCTCACGATCCAGGAAGGGTGCGACAAGTTCTGCACCTATTGCGTCGTGCCCTATACGCGCGGCGCCGAGATCAGTCGGCCGTTCGCCGAACTGGTCGGCGAGGCGCAGAGGCTGGTCGAGGGCGGCGCGCGCGAGATCATGCTGCTGGGCCAGAACGTTTCGGCATGGAGCGGCGAGGACGCCAAGGGCCACCGGATCGGGCTCGCCGGGCTCGTCCGCGCGCTGGCGAAAGTGGATGGCCTCGCGCGCATCCGCTACACCACGAGCCACCCGGCGGACATGGACGAGGACATCATCGCCGCGCATGGCGAGCTCGACAAGCTGATGCCCTACCTCCACCTGCCGGTGCAGGCGGGCAATGACCGCGTGTTGAAGGCGATGAACCGCAGCCACACGGTCGAAAGCTACCTCAGGCTGATCGAGCGTTTTCGAGACGCGCGGCCCGACCTGGCGCTGAGCGGCGATTTCATCGTCGGCTTCCCGGGCGAGACCGAGGCCGAGTTCGAGGATACGCTCAAGGTGGTGGACGAAGTCCGCTACATGCACGCCTTCAGCTTCAAATATTCGCCCCGCCCCGGCACGCCCGCGGCAGGCATGGACGGGCAGGTCGCGCCCGAGGTGCTGAAAGACCGGCTCGCCCGCCTGCAGGACCGCCTCAACCGCGACCAGCACGCGTTCAACATCGCGAGCGTGGGAAAGACCTGCGAAGTGCTGGTCGAGAAGAAGGGCAAGTATCCCGGGCAGTGGCTCGGCAAGTCGCCGTGGCTGCAATCGGTGTTCTTCGAACGCGATGCGAGCGTCGGCGATCTGGTCGAGGTGGAACTGGTCGAGGCGGGGCCGAATTCACTGGCGGGGAAGGTGCGCGAGCCGACGCCAGTCTGATCAGGAACCGATCGGCCTCAGATCGCCTTGCGCAATGACCGGCGTGCCGATCGTGTTGATCGGCTCAGCGGGCGGCACCGTGGGGTTGGCCGGGTAGGTCCGCCCGTCGAAAAACAGCACGCGATGGCCGAAGGGCATTCCGCCACCGCCCACGGACACGACGATATCGCGCATGCCGTGACGGCGCGTATCGAGGACCCCGATCGGCAGCTGGGTCACGCTAGTGCGCGCGATCGCTGCGATGCCGTCGGCGGTGTTGCGCAGCACGTAGAGGCTGCAGCCGCCACTTCCGCATCGTCCGGGGCCGCCGACGTAGACCAGCATCTCGTCGATGCCATCGCCATCGAGATCGACATGCCCGCTGCGGTACAGCGCGTCTGCGCCTTCCTCCTTCTGCAACCACACCTTTGCGCTGCGATCCAGAAGCGGCACATCTGCGGCGGGGGGAACCGGGGCGCAGGCAGACAGAGCCAGCGGGAGAAGGATCGGGAGCGTGCGGGACATACAAGACCTCTGCCGTGGCGAAGCACTGCTCGCAAAATACCGAGAAGTCCCACTCCCTCAACGGCTTTTCGCAACTGCCACGCGCCCTTACAAAAACGCCTGACCCCATACAGGGATCAGGCGCTCGCGCTTCAACTGGCGGCAATCACCAGAAAAAGCTGTCGTACACCGTCAGCACGCGGCCGTTGCGGGTGTCGATCAGCAGCACGTCGTTGCCGTAGCGGATCCACCGCTGATAGCCGTAGCGCGGCTGCGGCAGGTAGTAGTCGTAGGGGTCGATCCAGTAGCGCGAGCCCCAGAAGACGTTCGCCCGCAGCAGTCCGCCTGCACGCACCGGACGATAGTAGTAGCCGCGCGGGGCGACATAGGCACCGCGGCGGAAGGCATGCCGATCCGCCTGGCGATAGGCGCGCCAGTCGCGATACTGCGCGCGGCGGGCCTGGCGGTAGTCGCGGCGATCTTCCCGGCGATCCTGACGCCAGTCGCGGCGGTCGTCCCGGCGGTCGGCACGCCGATCATCACGGCGGTCTTCGCGCGCCTCGCGTCGGTCGTCGCGCCTGTCCTCACGCCGATCCTGCCGCGCCTCGCGCTGCTGCTGTTCGGCATAAGCCGCGCGTGCGGCCAGCCGTGCGCGCCACTCGGGGCTCGCATTGCGGGGCTGCGCATCGGCTTCGACGCGCGCATCGCGGCGGTTCTCGGGGCTACGCTGGGCATTTGCAGCAGTCGGCAGAACGAGCCCCGCGGCAACCGCCAACATCACTAGATTACGCATTACGGTCACTCCTGAAACATGCCCGCAACCGAGCACGCATTCATGTTTACGCCGCTTAATATGAACAGATGGCCACATATCGTGTTCATGCAGACATTTTTTTGCGCCCGGCCCGCAACGGTGCCGCCGGGTGACACCTGTGTGACTTTCCACCGTGCCGAGTACGGCCTGCGCTTGCCTCCCACCCAGCGCACCTTACATTCACGACTCGCAAACGCCTTCGCACGAAAGGAGCGCATGGGCCGCAGACCAACCCGCGCCGCAGAGCCGCGGCTCTCCCCGCCACCCCACCCGGGCCGCGAGATTCGTCGTGCCAAAGTGGATTTGGAGTTCGAGAACCAGTCGCTGCTGGTGCCGCTCTTCGGGCAGTTCGACGCCAATCTGGTGCAGGTCGAAAACCGCCTGTCGGTGTTCATCTCCGCCCGCGGCGACAAGGTTATGATCGAAGGGCCGGAAGACTCGGTCGCGCGTGCACGCGATGTTCTCCAGGCGATGTACGACAAGCTCGCGCTGGGGCAGGACCTCGACGAAGGCGCGATCGAGGCGATCATCGCGATGACCAACGAGCCAACGCTCGACGGGATCATCAAGGGTCGCAAGCCGGGCGAGGATGGCGCGCCGCCGATCATGATCCGCACCCGCCGCAAGACGATCGTTCCGCGCAGCGCGGTGCAGGCGCATTACATGCGCTCGCTCAGCCGCGACGACATCATTTTCGCATTGGGCCCTGCGGGTACCGGCAAGACCTACCTCGCGGTCGCGCAGGCGGTCAGCCAGCTCATCAGCGGCAGCGTGCAGCGCCTGATCCTCAGCCGCCCGGCGGTGGAAGCGGGCGAGAAGATCGGCTTCCTGCCCGGCGACATGAAGGAGAAGGTCGACCCCTTCCTGCGCCCGCTCTACGACGCGCTGTACGACTGCATGCCGCCCGAACAGGTGGAGCGGCACATCGCCAGCGGCGTGATCGAAATCGCGCCGATCGCCTTCATGCGCGGGCGCACGCTGGCCGATGCGTTCGTCATCCTCGACGAGGCGCAGAACACCACGCGCGAGCAGATGAAGATGTTTCTCACCCGCTTCGGGCAGAACGCGCGGATGGTGATCGCGGGCGACCCGCGACAGGTGGACATCCCCGGCGGCGACCGCATGAGCGGCCTCGCCGACGCAGTGGACAAGCTGGAGGGCATCGAAGGTTTCGGCACGATCCGCTTCACCAGCGCCGACGTGGTGCGCCACCCGATCGTGGGCCGGATCGTGGATGCGTATGAGGGCACGGGGGAGTAGCTTCGGCGCTCCCCCTCTCCATTCTCGTCACGGACTGACCGCGGCGATCACCCTTGCGTAGCGGCTCAGCGGCGGCGAGCCCTTGTCGGTAACGCGCAGGATGAAATGCAGCTCGCATTCGCGGTCGACCTCGGGAACGGTGAAGCCGCGTTCGTAGAGGTTGGCCGCGCCCGAGGGGACCGCACGCGCCGGGCAGCTGCCCGCTTCGGGATATTCGAACCAGTGATAGCTCAGGCTGTCGCCGTCGGGGTCGGTGGTGCCGAGCGCGTTCAGGCCGACATGCTGACCGCTGCGCACCCGCAGCCGGGCAGGGGTCACGATCTGCACGTTGGGAGGATGATTGGCCTCGGCAGGGGCCCGCACGGTCCAGTCCATCCGCGCGGCGAAATCGTTCTGGAAATCGTCCCGCCACCGCCAGATAGTCTCGCGGTAACCGCGATATGTCCGTTCCATCGGTACGATCGTGACGCCGAAGTCGTTCTTCCGAAAAGGCGTCACGCTGTCGGACGCATTGGTCCAGATCGGGCGCGTCTCCACCGGAATGGGCACGCCGCCCGTGAACCCGTCGGGATCGGTTTCCTCGCGTGCGGGCGTGCGTAGCACATAACGCCCGGACCAGCCGCCCCAGTCCGGGTGCTCGGGCGCATTCAGCCCGTTGGGGATCAGGCCGAGGAAGGATGGCGTGTCGCCCTCCATCCCGTAGGCCACATCGGGGTAGCTCGCGCCGAACGGGCCGTGGCCCTGCTGGATGTTGTCCGCGATCCAGCCGTTCGAGATCGTGCTGTTGTCGATGCCGTCGACCACCGCGCTCATCCCGATCCATGTCGCCGCGCCGTATCCTCCCGGGCTGACGATGTAGAACAGGTCGGGAAACTGCTCGCGCATCCACGGTCCGGAATCGTCTTGGTCCGAAATCGCATAGACGCGAAGTTTCGCGATCAGCCGGTCCGCCTCCTCGGCAGAACGGGTCGCGCGGATCGTATGGAGCGCCTGCGCGAGCGTGTTCGGCCCACCCCACGCCGCGACCCAGAGCGGGCGCGGATCGGGTCGTTCGAGCGCGTTGATGAGCGCACGAGAACCTGCGCTGTTTTTGCCCTCGCCTACGCCCGCCATCCCGTAGTCGAGCTGGCCCGCGCTCACCACAGCGCCGAGCGCGGGAGGCGGGGGATAGGCGGGATCGTGCAGGGCCAGATTGTCGCGGACCTTGGCGTATTTCGCGATCACCCCACGGATCCATGCGGTCGAGGGTGCGGACTTCTTGTGGGTCGAAGTCGTCGCAACCAGCCCCTCAATGTCGATATCGTTGGCGTAGAGCAGAAGGCGGATCAGCGACTGCATATCGTCGGGGTCAGCCCCGATATCGGTCAGCACGAAAAGACGCGCTTTCGGATTGGGAGCGATGGGGGGCGTGGGCACAGACTCGGCCGCAGACACGCCAGAAGCGCACAGACACAGTGCAAACGCCGCCAGCAGCCCCGATTTCATGTGCTCTTCCCCTTGCCCCGTTATGCCGAGGGTCGTCGAGCGCGGGCGTCAGGTCAAGCGGCAGGGGAATCGAAAGGGGCGGACCTCTCGGCCCGCCCCATCCTAGATCAGCCGCCCATCCCGTCGACAGCCTTGCTGACGAGGATGTTGACCGCAACACGGCGGTTCTGCTGCTTGCCGTAATCGGTGCTGTTGTCCGCTGCCGGATCGGCCTGCGCCATGCCGGTGGGCGTCAGCATGCGGTAGGGCTTCCAGCCGCACTGCTGCTGCAGGTAGTTCACCACCCGCTCGGCCCGCTTTTCGCTCAGTTCCTGGTTGATCTCGTAGGTGCCGGTCGAATCGGTGTAGCCGACCACCAGCAGCAGGGCGTTGTCCATCTGGTCGGCCTGCGCGGCGGCACCGCAAAGCTCCGCCTGCGCCTGACCCGACAGCGCATATTCGCCGGTGTCGAAGTAGACGTTGGTCGTGCCCTTCACATTGTAATTGTCGATATCGGCCACGCGCCCGCGCAGCGCCTCGGTCGCGGCGGTCTGTTCGGCGAAGCCCTGCTCGGTCCCGCGCTGGATCATCGCGGCGGTCTTCAGATCGCTGTCCTTCATGCTGATCCGCTGGGCGATCAGGCGATCGTTCCACTGCACGGTCCGCACCGTCACCGGCACGCCGTTATACAGCTGACCATCGTCGAGCGAGGTGCGGCCGAGGCCGAGGAAGCCGCCGCGGGCCTTGATCTCGGTCCCGTCGCTGACCAGCACGATCATCTGCGAGCCGTCTTCGCCCGTCACCTGGATACGGTCGTCCTGTCGGGCGGAAATGAACCCGTCGATTTCGGGGCCTTCAGGCAGCTCGGAAATATCGGCCGGCAGGGTGCCGGTGACGGTCAGCGTATTTTCGCCAGTCGTCTGATCCCATTGCTGCTGCGCCGAGAGGCTTGCCGGCATGGCAAGCGCGGCGATCCCGCACACGAACGCGGCCTTGGTGCTGGTGAAGGTGCTTTTCATCGTTTTCGACTCCATCGAATTGGCCCGCGCCCCGTTTCCGGATCCGCGAGGATTGGGCCGGTCGTCTCCTCAGGAGGGACCGGCTATGTGAAGCCCCCGTCAGACATCGTGACGAACGTCGAACTGACGAGCCAACCCAATGCCACTCCCGTCGCGGCGTTCCGCGCCGGACACGATGCAGACACGATTTCGCGACGATTCGAGGCATCACAGGGACAGGCCGAGGATGCGACGCTGCGGCCCTAGTGGCGCGCGTTCGCGCGGCGCAGCAGTTCGGGCAGGATCGCGGTTTCGTACAGCCGCTCGCTCTTCGCGTGGGCATCGCGCTGGCCGTAATTGGTGGTCGTGATGACCGTGACCGAGTTCGTTTCGGGCTGGATGATCACCTTGTTGCCGCCATTCCCGTTCATAAGCCGGGCGCGCACGCCCGTGTCGCCGACGCTGAACGGCTGGATCCACAACAGGTAGCCATATTCGAACCCGCGCCCGTCATCGATCGCGACCTGCGGGGTCATCGAGGACTCGACCCAGTCGCGCGGCAGGACCTGCCGGTCGCCGGCGCGGCCTTCGTCGAGGAAGAGCTGGCCCAGCCGGCCCAGCGTGCGGCTGGTCAGTTCCAGCCCGCCGCCGCCCATCGCCAGGCCGAGCGGGCTGAACTGCCACGAGACGGCGTCGACACCCAGCGGGCCGAACAGCCGGTCTTGCGCCAAATCCTCCAACTGCTGCCCGGTCGCCTTCTCGACCGCCGCGCCGAGCGTGACCGTGCCCGCCGTGCAGTAGGCGAAGGATCGGCCATATGGGCTGTCCTCCGGCTTCGTGTCCCAGGCCGCGAAGCCCTTCACGGGCAGGTCGAAATAGAAGCCGACCCAATCCTCGATCAGGTACATCCGCTCCTCGTTGCCGCGCGAGTAGGCGTTGGAATCATTGCATTCCGCGATCGAGCTCATGGTCAGCAGGTCTTCTACCGTGACCTGTTCCTTGCGCGGATCGGGGTTGGCGGGAGTACGCTCGGGGAAGAGGGTGCGAATGCGCGTGTCGCGGGCCAGCTTGCCCTCCCCCACCGCGATCCCGGCGAGCATGCCGGTCACCGTCTTGGTGGCGGAGCGGGTGTTGCGTAGCGCCTGCGCTCCGCCCTCGTCGAGGTAACGTTCGGCGATCACCTCTCCGTCCTGCATCACGACCACGCTGGTCGTGCCCGCAAACCGATCGCCCTCCAGCGCCGCGTCGAGCTCGGCGAAGGTGGGGCCAGCAGGCTGCGCCACGGCGACGGGCGCGGCGAGGATGGAGGCGGCGAGGCACGCGAGGAATCTGGAGGCTGCGATGTTCACGGGTGAAGGACCTTTGCTGATGGGGATCGCCGGGCCATGCCCCCGGAGCCGCGCGGGTTCTTGTACGTTTCAAACATGCGGGCGGCGGCTCCGGAACCGGCCCGGTGGCATCGCAGCGCGGCGCGAGAAGAAGCGCGAGAAATGCGCCTGGTCGCAAAAGCCGAGGTCGAGCGCGATTTCGGCGATCGGCATCTCTCCCTCGGCCAGCATGGCGCAGGCGCGTTCGAACTGCCGCTCTCGGATCAGTTCGCCCGCCGTGCGCCCCCATTTGCGCCGGAAGGTCCGCGCGAGGTGGACCGGATGGACATCCGCCTCGACGGCCAGCCGGTCGAGCGTGACGATGGAGGGGCACTCGTCCATCACCATCTCGTAGGCGCGGCGGATCCAGCCAGGCTCGCCTTCATCGCGAGGCTTCGCACTTTCGGCGGGAGAGCGGATCGCTTCGGCGACCTCTTCGAGCAAGACCGTCGACGCGTCGAATTCCAGCTCCGCCACGACGCCGAGCATGCGTGCGATGTCTTCCGGGTGGCGGGACGCGCGCGCCACGCCTTCCGAGGATGCCTCCGGCGCGAGGTTCATCGTCAGGAAACAGCCTTCGGGCCGCAGGAAGCGGTCGCGGTGGGCGGTGCCGGCAGGGTTGTCGACGAGGATCGGCGTGCCCGAGACCGGCGGCGCGCCTTTCGCGGAGGTGATGTAGTTCCCCTCGAACACGAAGACGAGGTGGCGGTCTTCATGCACATGCGGCTCGATCACGATGTCGAGCGGGCGCAGGACGCCGAAGCGCACGTCGCGGATCACGAGGTCGTACGCCCGCTCGCCCCATATCTGCCCGGCTCCCCGCCGAATGTCCTGCGCCATGATGCGCCGCTCTATGGCAAGCGCACCGCGCGCGCGGCAAGCAATTGCTCTTGGCGGGATGGCCCATAGCCCCCTATCCCCCCAGCCAAAGCCAATCGGCCGAAGCCTATCGGAAGGAACTCTCGCGTGCCCATTCCCGCTGCCCGGAACGACCATCCCGAAATCCGCGATGCGGTGCGCGCGCTGGTACGCGGTTTCGGCGATGCCTATTTCCGCGAGAAGGACGACGCGCGCGAATACCCGGAAGAATTCGTCGAGGCGCTGACCAAGGAAGGCTGGATGGCCGCGCTGATCCCCGAGGAATTCGGCGGCGCAGGGCTCGGCCTCACCGAAGCCAGCATCATCATGGAAGAGATAAACCGGGCGGGCGGCAATTCGGGCGCGTGCCACGGGCAGATGTACAACATGAACACGCTGCTGCGGCACGGCAGCGACGAGCAGAAGGCGAAGTTCCTGCCCGAGATCGCCAGCGGCGCGCTGCGGCTGCAATCGATGGCGGTGACCGAGCCGACGACCGGGACCAACACCACCGATCTGAAGACACGCGCGGTGCGCAAGGGCGATACCTACGTGGTCGACGGGCAGAAGGTGTGGATCAGCCGCATCCAGCATTCGGACCTGATGATCCTGCTCGCCCGCACCACCGCGCGCGAAGAGGTGAAGCGCAAGTCGGACGGGCTCTCGATCTTCCTCGTCGATCTCTCGCAGGCGATCGGCAACGGGATGGAAATCCGCCCGATCCGCAACATGGTCAACCACGAGACCAACGAGGTGTTCTTCGACGGCCTCGAACTGCCCGCAAGCAGCCTGATCGGAGAGGAAGGCAAGGGCTTCCGCTACATCCTAGACGGGCTGAACGCCGAACGCGCACTGATCGCGGCGGAGTGCATCGGCGATGGCTACTGGTTCGTCGAGAAGGCGGCCGAATACGGCAGCGAGCGCGTGGTGTTCGACCGGCCGATCGGCCAGAATCAGGGCGTCCAGTTCCCCATCGCCCAAGCCTACATGGACATTCGCGCGGCGGACCTGATGCGGTACGAGGCGTGCCGCCTGTTCGACGATGGCGAGCCGTGCGGGGCGGAGGCCAACATAGCCAAGCACCTCGCCGCCGAAAGTTCGTGGAAGGCCGCCAATGCCTGCATGCAGACCTTCGGCGGGTTCGGCTTCGCTGCGGAATACGATGTCGAGCGCAAGTTCCGCGAAACGCGGCTCTATCAGGTCGCGCCGATCAGCTCGAACCTGATCCTGAGCTATGTGGGCGAGCACATACTGGGCATGCCCCGGTCTTTCTGACGGGCGTCAGCCGTGCTTCACCAGCTTGAGTTCGGGCCCGGATGCGCGTGAGCGCGACGCGGCCGGGGCTTCGCCCTCGTCCGGTGCGGCGACCTCGCAGCGATTGCGGCCCCGCGCCTTGGCCCGGTAAAGCGCCTGGTCGGCCCGGCGCAGCGCCGAGCCCATCGGTTCTCCGGGCATCGCCTGGGACAGGCCGATGCTGACGGTCACCGGCTCCGATTCGGCAAAGGTCAGGCGCGAGATCGCCAGACGCATGCTCTCGCAGCTGTGCAGCGCGCCGGTCTGTTCCTTGGGCAGGAGAGCGACGAACTCCTCGCCGCCGAGCCGGGCGAGGCGCGCGGCGGAGGGGCGATTGCGATCGAGGCTGGTGGCGACGGCGCGAAGCACCTCGTCGCCGACATCATGGCCGAACCGGTCGTTGAACTGCTTGAACCGGTCGACGTCGATGACCGCCACGGTGACCGGTTCGTGCGGTTCCTCGCAGTTCGCCAGCGCGTCGAACCATTCGTCCATCGCGCGCCGGTTGGGCAGGCCGGTCAGCGCATCCGAATTCGCCTGCTGCTGCGTGTTGCGCAGCACGGTCTGAAGGAAACCGATCAGGATCAGCAGCGCGACCGCGATCATCAGGACGCCGCTGCTGGTCTGCGAAAGCACCGCGTAGAGCGTGAAGACGTAGTCGTGTTCGGTATGCCCGTTGCCAAGCATGACCGACGCGACCGCCTTTAGCGGGAAATGCACCATGGAGACGAGAAACAGCACGAACAGCAGCGAATTGAGCGGCGTGCGCGCCGCATGCATGCGCACGGTATAGGCGCACATCGCGGAAGCGAGCGCGTACCAGCCCTGGAACAGGAACTCGTTCCAGGGCTCATCGCGCGGCACGCCCAGCGTCACGAGGCGATAGGTGAATCCCGCGAGCACGATGGCCGTCGCGATCCGCCACATCGGTTTGCGCCCGTGGAAGTGCGAGAGGGCCAGCGACAGGCCGATCAGCGCGATGAGAAAGGTCGTAAAGCCGACCAGCCGCGCGGGCTGTGGGGGGACTCCGAACCAGACCGACAGGTTCGCGAGCGGTTCGGCGATGCCAAACAGGAAGCATACCGCAAACCAGCGCGCCCTGCTGACGATCGGGTGGGCATGCGCTACCGCCATGAATCCGGCGACGAACATGATCGCCACCATCATATTCATCAGCAATGGCAGAACCGCCTGAGGCATGCTTCCCGAACCCGTCTCTTTCCCGTTTCCCTGCCCGCACCCCCATGCAGGCTTTCGGGGGGCTTATGGCAACGAGCTTGCGATCGGGTAAACTCTTTTGCGAAAAATCACGCAATTCGCGAAACAAGATGTCCAAAGCACACTCTTAAATGCCAGAAAATAAAGCAGTCCATGAAATCTGGCCAGACCGCGAAGCATAAGGCCGAACAGATCAACTACCGCCCTATTCACCGATGATGGGGGCGCGCTGCTGTGTTCATGTGCGCCAAAAGCGCCGCAAGAATACAGCGCGGTACCCTGCAATGAGCGCCCGATTCGGCTTGCCCCGCCCGGTCGCCGCCGCGGCTAGTTCAATGGTCCAGCGGCTCGAGATTGGCCTCGATGGTGCAGACGACCCCGTCGGATTCGTGACGCAGATCGACGCGGGTCCCGCGCTTGGAGCTGATCCCCCGCCGGATCAGCTTGCTGCCGAACCCCTCATGGCTCGGCGCCTCTACCGGGGGACCACCGGTTTCGCGCCACTCGAGCTTCAGCACATCGCAATCGCCCGGGCCGCAGTCTTCGGGTGTGCAATCCGTCTTGCGCGCTATCGTCCACGACACGGTGACCACACCCGCATCGTTGGAGAGCGCGCCGTACTTGATCGCGTTGGTGGTCAGTTCGTGGAGGATCATGGTCAGCGCCAGCGCGACTTCCGGAGCGAGAAGGAAATCGGGCCCTTCCAGCCGCAGGCGATCCTCCGGCGGGCCGAAAGCGGCCTCTACGGTCAGCTCTACGATCGTGCCGACCCGCGCCGGGCTCCAGTTCGATTCGGTCAGCAAACCATGCGCCGCGGCCAGCGCCTGCAGGCGTGCCTTGTAGGTGGCGACCGTATCGCCGGCCCCTTCGAGACCGCGAAAGGTCTGCTGGGCAAGTCCCTGGACCACCGCCAGCGTGTTCTTCACCCGGTGGTTGAGCTCCTTGATCAGAAGCTCCTGCCGCTCCTCGTACTCGACCTCCTCGGTCACGTCGTTGCCCTGGATGATGATCCCGGTGACCGTGCCATTGCCATCGGCAATCGGCTGGAAGATGAAGTTCAGCACCCGGCGGGCGTGCGCCGGATCGTTGGAGCCATGCAGCACCACCGGCTCGCGCTTGCCGAAATAGGGCTGGCCCGTCCGGTAAACGCCGTCGAGCACCTCTGGGAAGCCCTGCTCGACAACCTCTGGCAGCGCCTCCTTGACCGAAAGGCCCCGGATATCGTCCCGCCCGACCAGGCTGAGATAGGCCGCATTGGTCATCTGGAACACATGCTCGGGCCCGGCGAGGACTGCGACGAAGCCGGGCGCCTGTTCGAAGAACTCGAACAGCCTCTGGCTCTCCCGCTCAAGATCGCGATTGCGGGCCTGCACCGCGCCCGCGACCTGCACCAGGTTCATTTCCTTGCGCATCTGCCGCAGGGTCTGCAGCTCGGTCACGTCGACGGTGTGCTGCAAGATGTAGTCCGGTCGGCCTTCGGACCCGGCGAACGGTGTATGGGTCGCGCTCCAGTAACGGGTCTGCATGTCGCCGCCGGGGCCGGCGATATCGTACCGGATCAGCGCGATCTCGTCCGCCTCCCCCGTCTCGAGGACATGCCGAAGCGATTCATCGAGCAGTTGATAGCTCTCCGATGCCGGATCGCTCGGGAAGACTTCGAACAGCGGCTTGTCGATAATATCGGCGCGGCTGCGCATCGTCGCCGCGAGGTAGGCGCGGTTCATCCAGACGAGGCGGAGGTCTCGGTCCATCAGGACATACGGATTGGGCGACGCCTCGGCCAATTCGAGTGAAGATATGTTCAAGTCGGCCAACATTGTCTGGACCAACCTCCCAGCACCGGTCCCGTTCCCGAAACCACGGTTTTCTGCGCCCCCCATGACGAATAAGGAGACTTAACAAATGGTTCCTCCCGATCCGCCTTTCCTACCGCCGGTTCGCTTCGCTAGAGCACGGGCATGAACCACGCCGCCCCGCCCCGTCCGCACGCCATCCCGCAGCTGCGCAGTGAAGTCCGGATTTCCGCTTCTGGACACTGTGTCAGGTGTGTCAGCCCCGCACGCGAGGCGCGCCGTCATGCAGCTTGAGATCGACGTCGACGAGTGGCCTGGCGCGGATGAAGACGGCGCCGACTGGCATGCGCTCGCCACCAGCGCCGCCGAAGCTGCCGCGCGTGCCGAACCGGCGCTGGCCAATGCGCGACTCGAAGCGAGCATCCTGTTCACCTCGAACGAGAAGGTTCACGAACTCAACCGCGACTGGCGCGAGAAGGACAAGCCGACCAACGTGCTGTCCTTCCCCATGCTGGAGCGCGACGAGCTGGTCGCGCTGGACCCGCAGGGGCCGCCGGTGCTGCTGGGCGATATCGCGCTGGCGCGCGAGACCTGCGCGCGCGAGGCGGCGGAAAAGGGCGTCGCGCTGGCAGACCATGCCAGCCATCTGGTGATCCACGGCCTGCTCCATCTCGCCGGGCTCGACCACGAGATCTCGACAAGGGATGCGGAGGAAATGGAGGCGCTGGAGGTGAAGGCGCTTGCGCAGCTGGGCATCGCCGACCCATATGGGGACCGCTGAAGCAAGAGGAGTGCAGCACAGGGCCATGCCCGACGGTGATAGCGATAGGGACACTGGCGCGGGAGACGCGGACAGTAGGCGCGGGCTGTGGCTCGCGATGCGCAGGTTTTTCGACCAGCATGGCGGGGAACGCAGCCTCCGGCGCGAGCTGGAAGAGAAGATCGACGAGCACGAGGGGGACGAGGCCGCCAGCGGCGATTCGCCCCACGATGGCGATCTGTCGCGCGAAGAGCGCGAGATGGTGCGCAACCTGCTCCATTTCAGCGAACACGATGCGGACGATGTCGCCATCCCGCGCGGCCAGATCATCGCGGTGGAAGCAGGCTCCAGCTGGGCCGAACTGCTCGAGGTCTTCTCCGAACACGGCCATTCGCGCCTGCCGGTCTATCGCGAGCAGCTCGACGATGTGATCGGCATGATCCACATCAAGGACGTGTTCCCCTACCTCACCAACGGCAAGCCGCCGCCCGAGGAGTGGACCACGCTGATGCGCCAGCCGCTCTACGTGCCGCAAAGCCGCGGCGCGCTCGACGTGCTGGCCGACATGCGCGCCAAGCGCATCCACCTCGCGATCGTGGTGGACGAGTTTTCCGGCACCGACGGGATCATCACGATCGAGGATCTGGTGGAGGAAATCGTCGGCGAGATCGAGGACGAGCACGACGATGCGGCGGAGGAATGGATCCAGCCGCTGGGCGATGGCGTGTGGGAGATCGACGCGCGTGCGGAGCTGGACGACATCGCCAAGCGGATCGACCCGGCGCTGGCGGAAGTGGAGGAATCGGTCGACACGATGGGCGGCCTCACCTTCATCCTCGCCGAGCAGGTGCCCCAGGTCGGCGCGCGGGTGGAGCACCCCCACGGCTGGACGATCGAGGTGATCGAAGGCGACGAAACGCATGTGAAGCGCGTGCGCCTGCACGCGCGGGAGGGCGAGGGCGAAGGCGGCGAGGAGTAATAGCCGCAGGGCAATCCGGCTTGGTGCAATCCTTGCAACATCACCCTGCCCTAAAATAACGCTTTTGTGCGGCCGCGCATTTTGCGACAGGTCGAATAATGGCCAATCGTCGCTTACCTCCGTTGCGTTCTCTCGAAGCGTTCATGTTCACCGTTCGCCTCGGGTCGGCCCGGGCGGCGGCCAATCAGCTCGGCCTCAGCCCCTCGGCGCTCAGCCGCCGGATCGCGACGCTGGAAGAGTTCATCGGCAAGAAGCTGTTCACCCGCGCGCGCCAGGCCATGCAGCTGACCGACGAGGGCGCGGCCTTCCACGAAGCGGTGCTGCCGCATTTCGAAGCTCTCGCGCGGGCGGTCGAAGGACAGTCGGAAAGCACCTCGCACCTGCGGCTGCACCTCGGGGTGCTCCCGCTGTTCGGCAGCCAGCGCCTGTTCCCGCGCCTGCCCGAACTGCGCCGCCTCCATCCCCTGCTCCATATCGATATCGATACCGGCCCGCATCTCGAAGACCGGGTGGGCGACACGCTCGACGCCGCGATCGTCCTGACCCGTGGCCCGTCGAGCGCGCTTCACGCCGTCCGGCTGGACGAGAACAAGGTCCACGCCATCGTCAACCGCGCGCTTGCCGATACGATCGGCAAGGTTCCCGATGCCGAGCTGCTCGCGCGGCAGACCTTCCTGATCCACAGCGAACTGCCGGAAAGCTTTACCGCCTGGAAGGCGGCGCTGGGGATGCACGATCTCGAACCCGATGCGATCGATCATTATGATTCGGGCCAGCTGATCCTCGAAGCGGCGGCGCAGGGCCTTGGCGTGGCGATCATGCATGACGACCACTTGCGCCGGGCGGCCGATCCGCGCCTGACCGAACTGTACGAGGTCGAGGTCGACAGCCCCTATTCCTACTGGTTCGTGTGCAAGCCCGGTGCACTGGAAGAGCGGCCGGTGCGCATGTTCCACGACTGGCTGGTCAAGGCCGGGCTCTAGGCCCCGCGCGCCTCTTGCCGCACTCCAGCCTGCGCGGCATAAGCTGCTGCAAACGGGATTGGATTTCGAAAGAGGACCCGATGGAAGCGACCAAACTGCGCCGTGCGCGCGACCTGGACGGCAAGCCGATCGGCATCGCCGAGGATTTCATCACCGAAGGGGAACGCAAGCAGCTGCTGTTCTTCGCCACCAATCCCGATGCGCCGTGGGAGCATAACCTCCCCAAGGGCGATGTGTGGAACGGGCGGATGATCAACCCGAGCAACATGCCGCCCAAGGTGCTCAAACTGATGAGCAAGATCCGCCGCCGCGCGGCCAAGCATATCGCGCAGGATTACGGGATCGAGCAGCCGGTCTACGCCGACACGCTGCAGCTGGTCCGCTGGCGGCCGGGCGACGACCAGGCACCCCACGCCGATTGCGAAGAGCCCGACGGGCGATCGAACCAGTTCCCCTGGCGCGCATTCGCGTCGATCATCTACCTGAACGACGAGTTCGAGGGCGGGCAGATCCACTTCCCCAAGCTGGGGATCGTACCGCCGATCAAGCCACGCATGCTCGCCTATTTCCCCTCCACCGCCAGCTACCTGCACGGGGTGAAGAAGATAACCAGCGGGATGCGCTACACCTTCAGCTGCTTCTACACCTTCGACGAGCGGATGCACGACGGCCACAAGATGTAGCTGCACGCTCGGGCGCGCCGAATCGTGCGCCCGCGAGTCGTTCAGCACAGCATCCAGAACGCCGCCATTCTCATGGCGGCGCGAGGAATTCGTGTTCGCGGCGGATGGTGCGGGGGAGATGGACGGCTGGCTGGTCGGCACCACGCTCAGCCTCGCGGCGCGCGCGACCGAACTGCACGTGCTGCGCGCGGGCGACGTCGCGGGCGGGCCGATCGCGACATGGCGCGCGGGCCATGCGCTCCCGATCTCGTTCCACGGCTCGTTCGCGGCCGGTTGAGCCGCACGCTCAGGCCGAATGGCCCTCCTTGGGTATTGGGGCTGGGGGTGCGCACCATAGAGCTGGGCGCACCCCAAGCCGGCCTCCCCCGCGAAGGGGAGGAACAGCACCGTTCTTACGAAACGGTCGCCTTGACGATCTTGCCCGGGTTTGCGGGCGGCTCGCCCTTGGGCAGCGCATCGACATGCTCCATGCCCGATTCGACCTGACCCCAGACGGTGTACTGGCCGTCGAGGAATTCGGCATCGTCGAAGCAGATGAAGAACTGGCTGTTCGCGCTGTCGGGCACCTGGGTGCGCGCCATCGAGCAGGTGCCGCGCGTGTGCGGCTCGCTGTTGAACTCGGCCTTCAGGTCGGGCTTGTCGCTGCCGCCCATGCCGGTGCCGGTCGGGTCGCCGCCCTGCGCCATGAAGCCGGGGATCACACGGTGGAACACCACGCCGTCGTAGAACCCGTCCTTGGCGAGTTCGGTGATCCGCTCGACATGGCCCGGCGCGAGGTCGGGACGCAGCTTGATGACGACGTCCTTGTTTTCGCCGTCGCCGGTGTCGAGCGTGAAGGTCAGTTTTTCTGCCATGAGCAATCTCCTTGAGGTTTTGCGTTGGCCGCTCGCTAGACGTCGCACCGTGCCCTGTCGAGTTGGAGCCGGGTCGCGGCTGCCCCGGCTTGCTTTTGCGGGCCATCGCCTTAGGGGCCGAAGGCGATGAGCGCCGATCCCCTCCTCGACGAAAAAATCGATCCGGACATGCCGGTCGCCGAGGAAGGCGGGCGCCCGGACGACCGCGTCGACGACGAGCGGCACGACGAGGAAAACCGCCTCAAGCCCGAATATGTCCGCGCCGTGCGCGAGGCGCTGGAGGAAGACCGGCGCGGCGAGGTCTACGAGCTCGTCGAACCGCTCCACCCCGCCGACGTCGCCGACCTTCTCGAACTGCTCGACAATGACGAGCGCGGCGCACTGACGATCGCGATCAGCGACCTGATGACGGGCGAGGTCGTCGCCGAGCTGAACGACTGGGTCCGCGAAGAGATGATGGAGGGCCTGCCCGCAGAGGCGGTGGCCCTGATCGCCGGGCAGCTGGAAACCGACGACGCGGTCCAGATGATCGAGGATCTGGGCGCGGACGAGCGTGAAGCCGTCCTCGCCGAGATGGAGGCGGAGGGCCGCGCGGCGATCGAAAGCGCGCTGTCCTACCCGGAAGAGACCGCCGGCCGCCTGATGAGCCGCGAGTTCGTGGCGGTGCCCGAACATTTCTCGGTCGGCGACCTGATCGATTACCTGCGCGTCCACGGCACGCTGCTGGGCGATTTCTTCGAGGTGTTCGTGGTGGACGAGGCGCACCATCCGGTCGGCACCTGTGCGCTGAGCTGGATTCTCACCACCCCGCGCCAGATCGCGCTGACCGACGTGATGAAGCGCGACCAGACCGTGATCCCCGTCCTGATGGATCAGGAAGAGGTCGCGCTGATGTTCCAGAAATACGCGCTGATCTCGGCTGCCGTGATCGACGGGACCGGGCGGCTGGTCGGCCAGATGACGGTCGACGACGTGGTCCACATCATCTCCGAAGAAGCGGGCGAGGATGCCCTGCTGCTCTCGGGTGCGGGCGACGGCGACATCAACGAGCCGATCCGCGAGGCTTACTCCAGCCGCGTGCGCTGGCTGGTCGCGAACCTCGGCACCGCGCTGGTCGCCTCGCTCATCATCGCGGCTTTCGGTGCCGCGATCGAGCAGCTGGTGGCGCTCGCGATCCTGATGCCGATCGTCGCCAGCATCGGCGGCAATGCGGGCACGCAGACCATGGCGGTGACCGTCCGCGCGATCGCGACCAACCAGCTGACCAAGGCCAACACCGGCAAGATCCTGCTGCGCGAATTGCGGGTCGCGATCCTCAACGGCGTGACCATCGCGGTGCTGGTGGGAATCGCGACCGCGCTGGTGTTCGACTGGAAGCTGGGCGGCGTGATCGCGCTGGCGATGGTGATCAACGTCGTGACCGCAGGGCTGGCGGGCGTGCTGGTCCCCGTGCTGTTCGAGCGCGCCAAGCAGGACCCGGCAGTCGCCTCGTCCGTGTTCGTGACGATGGTGACCGATTCGATGGGCTTCTTCGCGTTCCTCGGCCTGGCGGTGGCGAGCGGGCTGACGGGTTAGCAGGCCGTCTTTTCGGGTGCCTATCGGGGTGCGTCGGATCAGTTGCCCAAGCACAACCCGATGACTCCAACCGAAACTTGTGGCATAGCGCCCGTGCTGGAAGGGGTCAGATTATCGCAAGTTCGCAAATAGATGCCCGGCCCGAGAGGATCTGGGACATAGCGCCGGACCTGTTCGGCATTCTCGACGATACCGGGATCTTTCGGCATACCAATCCGGCATGGCATTCGGTCCTGGGATGGACGCCCGATGAGGTGGAAAGCCGCAGTTTTACCGACTTCCTGCACCCCGACGATGCCGACGCTTCGATCGCGGCCTTCGAAGCGATGCAAGGCGGCAAGCCGGCCCTCCATTTCGAGAACAGGTTCCGCCACAAGGACGGGAGCTACGTGTGGCTGTCATGGAACGCGATTCCGGATGGCGGCATCTATTACTGTACCGCGCGCAACATCGACACCGACAAGCAGAACAAATCCTCGCTCGACACGAGTCGCGAGCAGGCAAAGCTTCGCGAACAGTTCATCGCCGTGCTCGGCCACGATCTGCGCAATCCGCTCGCGGCGCTGCGCGCCGGCGTGAGGATGCTGGAGCGCGAGGAGCTCAGCGATCGCGGAACGATCATCATCGCGGAAAGCGAAAAGTCCATCAAGCGGATGTTCGACATGATCGAGGACCTGATGGACTTCGCGCGATCGCGGCTCGGCAGCGGGCTGTCGCTCGCCATCGAAGAGAGCGCCGATCTCGCGCGGACGCTGGAAGATGTCCTGCAAGAGATCGCGGTCGCCCATCCCGAGGCACGCTTGCTGCCCGATATCGCGATCAATGGCCCCGTCCGCTGCGATCCGGGGCGGATCAGCCAGCTTACGTCCAACCTGCTCGCCAATGCCGTGACGCATGGCGATGCCAATGCGCCGGTCACGCTGCGCGCGCGCGGCGGCGGCGACTGGCTGGAAATCCGCGTGGGCAATGCGGGCGAGCCCATCCCCGACGCGGTTCGCAAGGGTCTGTTCGAGCCCTTCGTAAGGGAGGAAACACGGCCTTCCCAGGAAGGACTGGGGCTGGGCCTCTTCATATCGTCCGAGATCGCCAAGGCGCATGGCGGAACGCTTTCCGTCAAGTCGGACGCCGACGGGACGTATTTCACCTTCTCGATGGGACAGGCGCAGGGCTGACCGCCGTCCACGCACCCGGCTTGCCCCGCCCCCACCCCGCACCTACCTCGTCCCCATGCCGCTCAACCTGACCAAGATCGCGTTCGGCGCGCAGTCCTTCTCCGACCTCGAAAGCTGGTACGCGAACCGGCGCAGCCCCAATCTCACCACCCGCTATCGCCCCACGCGGTGGAAGGAGTGCATCGGCGGGTCGCTGTTCTGGATCCACCAGCACAATCTGGTCGCACGCAGCGAAATTCTCGGCTTCAGCGAAACCGAGAACGGCCGCTGGTCGATCGACCTCGAGCCGCGGCTGATCCCGGTCTATCCGCAACCCAAGCGTGCGCATCAGGGCTGGCGATACCTCAAGGGCGAGCCGCCGCGCGATCTCGCTGAGGGTGAAGAAGTGGGCGACGTGCTGCCCGGTGCGCTGGCGACCAAGCTGCAACGGCTCGGCCTGATCTGAAGATTTCGCCGCATTGCCGCTGCGCTGCTTGAGTGCGGTTTCGGAACGCTCTCCCTCCCCTAACCATTGAAGGGGAAAGGAGAATTTTTATGCCCGAACGCCAGAGCCGTCACCCCGACAACGAACTGATCGACGCCATCACCGAAGAAGCGACGCCCTCGCAGCAGGGCCGCGCCGAGGGCGACGTCAATCGCCGCGTCGGTGCGCGAGACGAACTCAACCGCGCGACCGACCCCGACAACCGCGAACCCACCGTCGGCTCCGACAATCCCGAGCAGGACGCACGCAAGGGCGACAAGACCATGCGCGCGATCAAGAACGGCAACCAGGCCTGATCGGGCCGCAGTCCGCATGAACACCGGGCGGGGTGCCATCACGGCGCTCCGCCCTTTTCATGTCAGTCAGAGACGGAACATGTGCGGGGTGCGGGTCCACCCACCCAACCTCATTCACGGCCCGGCGCACAAAGGGTTGATGGCCAACAGCATCGTCACGAGGTGCGCGCCCGATCGAAATTTTACGAACGGGAGCTCCCTGAATGAAACTCTTGAACACCGCCATCGCAGCCACATCGCTCGCCCTGCTTGCCTCGCCTGCCGTCGCGCAGCAGCCCGAGGCGCCCGCCGCGCAGGAAATGGCGCCGGTCACCGATGCCGAGCTGGAAAACTTCATCATCGCCGCCTCGATGCTCGGCCAAGTCCAGCAGGACAGCGAGCTGGAAGCGGCGGAGAAGGAAAAGGTCTCGATGCAAATCCTCGCCAAGGCGGAACTGACGCCGCAGCGCTTCAACAGCATCGGCGCAGCACTGCAGAGCGACAAGGAGCTTCAGGCGCGCGCCACCGCGGCCGTCGCCAAGCTGCGCGAAGATCAGGCCGAGGGCTGATTGGCCCGGCGCTGATCCACCAAGGTCACGGAGAACCCCGCTCCACCCGGCGGGGTTTTTCGTATGTGGAGGCTACCGCGCCGCCAGCCAGGGTGACTCGACGCTCCAGAAGATCACGTCCACGCCGAGGTAGTCGCGCGCGAAGGCGACGAATTCCTCGCGGGTGAATTTCTCGCCCGTCTCGGGATTGGTGTAGGTCAGCGTCGGCTCCTGGATCGCCATCGCGACCAGCGGCAGATCGTCCTTGTGGCGGTTGAAGAAGGGGTAGCTGTTCTTCATCTGCGCGCGTTTGTGCGGCACGATATCGGGCCCGCCCGCGCCGATCCCCTGCTCGACGGCCAGCGCGAAGGCGCGCTCCATGTAGCGGTGGTCGTTGTTCCACTCGCACGGCCAGAAGTTGAGATACTGGACCACGTGCGTCTCTTCGAAGGCGGCACGCGCGGCGCGCATGTTGTCGAGCGTGGCGTCGAAATAGGCGTCGCAGGTAAAACCGTTCTCGTCGCCGTCCTCCGAGAGCGGATCGAACGAACTCTCGGGCAGGTTCACGCCATACAGGCGCCCGTCGAACCGCTCTCCCAGCGCAGCGAGAAGCGCCTGAAAGCGCGCCCGGACCGCCGGGTTCCAGTGCATCGCGGTCCAGCCCTGGCCGGTCGGCTCGCCCTCGCCCGGATTGTCGTACTGGCGCGCCAGTCCGCCGCCATACTCGGGATCGTCGAGCAGGTATTGCGGCACGTTGCGCGCGGTCGGAAGGAAGAAGCGATCCTGGATCTGCGCGAAGAGCTGCTTGTCGCGCGCATCAGCGAGCGCGAGATCGGCCTCGATCACGCTGAAATCGTAGACGCCCTTCTCGGGCTCCAGCATCCGCCAAGTGTAGACGATCTGCACGCCCTCGATATCGGAACGGTCGAGCAGGGCGAGGTTCGCCTCCAGTTCGCCATGGCCGGTGTAGATGAAGTCGCGCGGCCCGGTTGCCGCAGCAGGCGCTGCGAGGAAGCCAAGCGAGCACAGCAGTGCAATCAGGATTCTAAGCATTGGCGCCCTCCTTCTCCGCCACGCGGCGCAGCGCGTTGACGTAAGCCTCCGGCGGCTGTGCGCCGGGGATCAGGAACTTGCCCGCCACGATCATCGCCGGCACGCCGGTGATGTTCATCTCGAAGGCGGCGCGTTCCTCGCTGCGGACGGTGTTCGCGTAGTCCGCGCTTTCCAGAGCAGCTTGCGCCTGCGCACGGTCCAGCCCGGTTTCCTCCGCCACGTCCAGCAGCACCTCGTGCTCCCCGATCCGTCGGCGTTCGTGGAAGTGCGCCGCAAACAGCGCAAGCTTGAGCTCGGTCTGTTTCGCCGCCCCTTGCGTTTCCAGCGTCCAGGCGAGCAGCTTGTGCGCGGCAAACGTGTTCCACATCATCGCTGGCGGCTCGGGTTGGTCACTCCCGTTCACTTGGGGCACGTAGTTGAGCGAGACGCCCGCCGCATCGGCGGCCGCGCGCATCTGCCCCTGCACATCGCGCGACTGCTCCAGCGTGCGGCCGTATTTGCGCGCGATATGCGCGGTTCGCTCCTCACCCTGCGGCGGCATGTCGGGGTTGAGTTCGAAGGCATGCCAGCGGATGTCCGCCTCGATCTCTCCGTCCAGCTGGTCGAGCGCTTGGCGCAGGTTGCCCCAGCCGACGAGGCACCACGGGCACATCACGTCCGACCAGATGTCGATGGCGAGCTTCGTCGTCATTGCGCGATCCACCAGCGCATGAGCTGGTGCGCGATGGTATGCGGCGGGGGGGAGACGAAGGGCGCATCGTCCCGCCCCTCGATCGCGGCCTCCACCTGTCCACGGGTGTACCAGCCCGCCTCTGCCAGCTCGGTCTCGTCGAGGGTGATCGCCTCGTCATCGGTATAGCCGACACAGCCGATCATCAGCTGGCTGGGGAAAGGCCATGGCTGGCTGACGATGTAGCTGACATCGTGCACCCTGAGGCCGACCTCCTCCAGCACTTCGCGCGCGACGCCTTCCTCGATCGTCTCGCCCGGCTCGACAAACCCGGCGAGCGCGGAGAAGCGCCCTTCCGGCCAGCCGAGCCCGCGGCCCAGCATCAGGCGGCGTTCGCTGCCCGCCCGGTTCTCGACCAGCATGATCGTGACCGGGTCGGTGCGTGGAAAATGGTCGGTGCCGCAGCTCGTGCAGCTGCGCTGCCAACCGCCCTTGGCGACCTTGGTCGATCCGCCGCATTTGGCGCAGAAGCGGTGCCGTGCGTGCCAGTCCACCAGGCTGCGCGCGCCACCGTAGAGCGCTAGCTGATCGGGCGCGAGGCTGGTCATCAGCGACCAGAGCTGCGGGTTGGCCATGCGCGGGCGTGCATCGCCTTCCGGCGGCACGGCTGCGAAGCAGGCCTTGCCACTCTCGCTTTCGCTCCTGTCGAGGCCGAGGAACACCAGCTCGGCATCCTCTGGCGCATCGGCCAGCGTCCCCCAGGCGAGCCCTCCGTCATCGCCCAGAGCGGGCATCAGCCCGTCGAGCAGCAGCAACCGGGCCTTCCAGTCCATCCGCGCGGCGAGCCCGTCCGGATCGGCGCGCAGGTTGTCTGCCCGGTCGAGCGGGGATCCGGAAAAGGCGATGGGAAGCGTAATGCCGCCCGCCTCAGCCATGGGTTTTTTCGAGGTCGGCGCGCACGAGTTCGGGGAACTTGCCCTGGATGGGGTAGGCCTCGCTCGGCATGTACTGGGTGAAGAAACCTGCCCGCAGGCCATGATCGTAATCGACGAAGGCGGCGGTGCCTGCCGCACCGCCCCAGCCGAAACTGCGCCCGATCACGCGCCCGCCTGCGCCGAAGCCCTGCCCTTCGGTCCAGCTGCCGGTCGTGTCGACAGTGGCGGGCAGGATGTTCGACGTACCGATTCGCACTGCTGCCTCGCTCAGCACACGGGTGCCGTCGATCATCCCCATGCCAAGCAGCATGCGCAGGAAGCGGTCGTAATCGCTTGGCGAGGTGACAAGCCCCGCTCCGCCGAAGGGGAAGGGAGGCTTGTCGAGATAGATCGAGCTGGCCGCCGGATCGATCGGGAAAAGCCGCTCGCCCAGCACTGCGTAATTGGTGGTGAACCGGCCGATCTCGCTCTTGGGTACGGTGAAGAAGCTGCTCGTCATGCCGGCCGGATCGAAGATCCGTTCCTGCAGCACCTGGTCGAAGGGCTTTCCTTCGACCACTTCGATCACCCGGCCCATCAGGTCGAGCCCGACCGAATAGCTCCACTTCGTGCCCGGCTGGTACACCAGCGGCACGGTGGCGAGCGTGTCCGCGAAAAGCTCGAGACTGCCGAGCGGCTTTATCTCCCCCATGCCGGGTATCGGCATGCGGCTCACCACGCCGGGCATCAGGCCCAGCCGCTCGTATTCGTCCTTCAGCGGGCCCTGCTGGATGATTCCGTAGCCGAGCCCGGCCGTGTGCGTCAGCAACTGGCGGATGGTGATCGGGTTCTTCGCAGGCTCCAGATTATCCTCGGTGATCGGGCCGTCATATTCCTTCTGTACCTGCATTTCGGCAAAGGCGGGCAGGATGTCGGACAGCGGCTGGTCGAGCCCCATCTTGCCTTCGGAAATCAGCTGCATCGCCATCATGCCGGTGACCGGCTTGGTCATCGAATAGATGCGATAGAGCGAATCGATATCGGCCGGGGCACTGCTGCCGAGCGCCAGCGTGCCGCCACCCACAGTGTGGGCCTTTGGATCCTGATCGAACCCGAAAGCCGCGATGGCGTTGGCAAGCTTCTTTTCGGTGAGATAGGTGTCGATCTCGGCCGCGACGCTCGGCCATGCTTCGCTGACATCGTGCGCCAGCAGCGCGGACGAAAACGGCATCGAGGCGAGCATGCTGCCACCGGCAAAATATGCACCGCCGCGCAGCAACCCGCGGCGCGAAAGCCCGCCGTCCATGAAATCCCGATAGGCCATCTCTACTCTCCGCCAATACGTTTTGCCGCGAAACTTAAAGCCCGGCCTCGTCCCGTCAATCGCGCATTTTACGTCTTGTCAGCGACAGGTGCCTTATCCATATAAGACACATGCTCAACATCCTTTCCTGGCTGCTCGGCATTCTCGGGCTGATCATCGTGATACCCGCAACCATACCGTTTCTGGGCTGGGCGAACTATTTCGCGATGCCTTTCCTCATCCTCGGTATCATTTGCGGCCTGCTGTCCTCGCATCGCAGCGGGGGCAATTTCTGCCTTATCGTGACGGTCATCGCGGTGATCCGCCTGATGCTGGGCGGTGGCATCCTCTGATAGGGCGCTAGAGCAGGCGCTCGGACGCCGCTCTGGCCACCTGTGCCGCCTTGGCGAAAAGGGTCGGCAGGCCCGCTTCGTCGATCCGGTCGAGCGGCCACCACTCGCCTGTTCCGCTCGGGTCCGCAGGAGCGCCCTCCAGGCGCATCACCGCCAGCTCGATTGCGAAGTGGGTGAAGACATGGCGCACCGTGCCCGCGTTCTCCCACGCGCCCTCCAGCGGTGCTTCTGCCGATCCGTCACCGCGTGCCGACCAGCCATCGTCGGGCAGCGCGCGCATTCCGCCGAGCATCCCTTCGGGCGCACGCTGGACCAGCCAGACGGCCCCCTCGCGCTCGATCCAGTAGGCGCGCCCCTGCCGGACAGGCTTGGCCTTCTTCGACGCCTTGACCGGCAGGCGTTCGGGATCTTGCGCCCGCGCAGCGCAATGGCTCGCAAGCGGGCATTGATCGCAGCGGGGTGCGCGCGGCGTGCAGATGCGGCTGCCCAGATCCATCATCGCCTGCGCGAAATCGCCCGCGCGTACCTGCGGAGTGACGCGGTCGGCGGCGGCACGGATCGCCTTGCGCGCTGCGGGCAACGGCTCGTCAATCGCGAACAGCCGCGCAACCACCCGCTCGACATTGGCGTCGACCACCACCGCCCGCTGCCCGAAGGCGATCGCAGCGACCGCGGCAGCGGTGTAGTCGCCCACTCCCGGAAGCTTGCGCAATTCTTCCTCGGTTTCGGGAAAGCCGCCCAGCTCTGCGACCGCCCGCGCCGCCTTCACCAGATTGCGTGCGCGCGAATAATATCCCAGCCCCGCCCACGCAGCCATCACGTCTTCCTCGGGCGCGGCGGCCAGCGCCTCCACATTCGGCCAGCGCCGGGTGAACGCCTCGAAATAGGGCTTCACCGCCGCGACGGTGGTCTGCTGCAGCATGATTTCGGACAGCCAGACACGATACGGATCGGCAGGTGGCGTGCCCGGCAGCGCCCGCCACGGCAGCGCGCGCGCATGGGAATCGTACCAGGCAAGCAGTGCGGGAGCGATTTCATGGGGGGAATGGCTGGCGATCACACGCGCGCTATGGCATCGCTCGCGCTCCGATGGAACGCCAGCCACCCAAGTCACCCTCCGCCAAAACGCGCGGAACGAAAAAGGGCAATGTCCGCCCCTTCACCCGGCCACGCGGCGGCGGGGCGAAATCGGTGGGCGATCTGATGCCGCAGGTCGGGCGCACCGCCTTTCGTCGCTATGGCTTCGTCCAAAGTTCGGTCGTCACACGCTGGCCCGAGATCGTCGGCCCGCAGCACGCCAAGGTCTGCGCGCCGGAGGCAATCCGCTTCCCGCCCGGCGAACGCTCCGAAGGCATTCTCCAGCTGGTCGTCGCAGGCGGCCACGCGCCGATCATCCAGCACGTGCTTCCCGAGATCATAGAGCGGGTGAACCGCTTTTTCGGCTACCGCGCCGTCGCCAAGGTCAAGATGCGGCAAGGCACGGTTCAGCAACCCGGCGCCAAGGCCGAGCGCGCAACGCGCCCGCCGGAGCTCAAGCCGATTCCGATGGAACTGGGCGAAAGCCTGCGCGATATCGGCGACCCCGAACTGCGCGCCGTGCTCGAAGGGCTGGCGCGCACGCTGGGTGACGACGATACGCCGAGCGGCGACTAAGGAGTGCACGGGACAGTGAAACGTATTCTGGCAGGCATGCTGGTCCTGGTGGCCGGCTTTGCGAGCATCGCGGCGACTCAGAACTGGCTGACGACGGTCGAACGCACGCCGGTGTCGCACTTCATCGGCAATCCCGATGCGCCCGTCACGCTGACCGAATATAACAGCTACACCTGCCCCCACTGTCGCGCCTTCGCGATGGAAGGGGACGAGATCCTCAAGCTGGGTTACGTGCGCGAGGGTAAGCTGCGGATCGAATACCGCCATGTCGCGGCGAATGTGGTGGACCTGACCGCCGCGATGATGGCGCGCTGCGGTGCGCCTGCGAAATTCCCCGGCAACCACGCCGCGCTGATGGCCGCACAGCCGCAGTTCAACGCGCTGCTCAAGCTCGCCACCAAGTCGCAGACCGACCGCTGGCTGCATGGCGACCCCGCCGCGCGCCGCCGCGCGGTTGCCAGCGACCTTGGCCTCTATGCGATTTTCGAACGTCGTGGCTATTCTCAGGTCGAGCTCAACCAGTGCCTCGCCGATCAGGATCTGGCCGAGCGGATCGAAGCCGCCGCCAAGGCCGATCACGAGGATAAGGGCGTGCGCTATACGCCCAGCTTCGCCGTCAACGGCACGCTGCTGGAAGACGTGCACGACTGGCAGGCGCTCCAGGCCGCGCTGGGCGGCACCCTGCCCGTGGCATCCGGCACCGACTAGTGCCGGTGGAGAACCCGTCGCACCCTACTTCCGAATCGCAGGCCCCAGCGCCTATCCTTGCCAATCGGATCGAAAAGGACCGTCCATGATCGCCCCGAAGACTACCCGTATGAACGCCCGCCCGAGTGCCAGGCCCTTCGCCCTGACCGCCATTGCCCTGCCGATCGCGCTCGCGCTCTCCGCATGCGGATCGAGCGATGAGGGCGATGCGGCCCTCGCCAGCGAGCCGGTGGCCGCCGTGCCCGCGCCCGAAGGCCAGGCATGGTCCGAAGTGGCCGAGATGACCGACCGCAACGGCTTCCTCGTCGGCAACCCCGATGCGCCGATCAAGCTGATCGAATACGGATCGCTGACCTGCCCGGGCTGCGCGCAGTTCTCCCAAACGGCGAGCGAGCCGCTGATGAACGACTATGTCGATACCGGCCGGGTCAGCTTCGAATTCCGCAGCTTCGCGATCCACGGCCCGATCGATCTCGCGCTTACCCGCCTGATCGAATGCGGCTCTACCGAACAGGCCGTGCCGCTCGCCGATCAGGTCTGGGCGAACGTGCAGACCATCGTGCCGCGGGCGCAGGAACGCCAGGCGCAGCTCGAACAGGCGCTTGCGCTGCCGGAAGACGAACGCTTCGTCGCCTTCGCCGAAACCGCCGGCCTGCTCGATTTCTTCGCCTCGCGCGGGGTCAGCCGCGACCAGGCCCGCACCTGCCTCGCCGATGCGGAACGCATCACCGAGCTGGCCGAGGCGTCCGAATCCTACGGCACACAGGACGATATCCGCGGCACGCCGACCTTCGTGCTCAACGGCCAGCAGCTCGACGGCAGCAGCTGGCAGCAGGTCGAAGCGGCCCTCCAGCGCGCAGGTGCGCGCGACGAGTAATGGCCAGCTAAGGCGCCTCGATGGAATTACGGCGACTTCGCCTTTCCGGCTTCAAGAGCTTCGTCGAGCCTGCCGAACTGCGCATCGAACCGGGGCTGACCGGCGTGGTCGGCCCCAACGGATGCGGCAAATCCAACCTGCTTGAAGCGATCCGCTGGGTGATGGGGGAAACCTCCGCCAAGTCGATGCGGTCGGGCGGGATGGAAGACGTGATCTTCGCCGGGACCGAACAGCGCCCGCCGCGCCAGTTCGCCGAAGTCGTGCTGACCGGCGCGGACGACAGCGGCGACGAGCTGGAGGTGGTGCGCCGGATCGAACGCGGTGCGGGCAGCGCCTACCGCGTCAACGGCAACGACGTGCGCGCGAAAGATGTCGCGCTCGCCTTCGCCGATGCGGCAACGGGCGCGCATTCGCCCGCGCTCGTCAGCCAGGGCAAGATCGCGCACATGATCGCGGCCAAGCCCGCAGAGCGCCGCCAGATGCTGGAGGAAGCGGCGGGAATCGCAGGGCTGCATGTCCGCCGCAAGGATGCCGAGAGCAAGCTGCGCTCGACCGAGAAGAATCTCGAACGTCTCGAAGACCTGCTCGCCGGGCTCGACAGCCAGATCGCCAGCCTCAGGCGGCAGGCCAAGCAGGCCGAACGCTATGCCAAGCTGACCGACGAGATCGGCGTCGCCGAAGCGCGGCTGGTCTTCGCCCGCTGGCGCGACGCCGCCGCGAGTGCGGAGGCGGCCCGCAAAGCCGCGGCGCAGGCGACGAGCGCGGTCGACGAGGCCAAGACCCGCGCGGGCGAGGCCGAGACCGCCCAGCGCGAGGCGGCCGAGACGCTGGCCGATGCGCGCGACGCGCTGGTCGCCGCGCGGACGGATGCGGGCGCGCAGGAACAGCGGCTCGCCAGCCTCGAAAAGGAACGCGACTCCGCCCTCGCCCGCCTCGCCGATCTCGACCGACAGGCGCAAAGGCTGGAGGAAGACCGCGAAGATTACGGGCGGACCGGGCGCGATGCGGCCGATGCGCTCAAGCGGCTCGAAAGCGAACTGGCGGCAAGCGAGACATCGCGCGCGCAAGCCGAGGCCGCGCTGCCGCAGGTGATCGCCGACGCCGAGCGGGCCGAACAGGCGGAGCGTGCGGCGGAGCTGGACCTCGCGCGCGCCAACGCCGATTACGCCGCGCTCGATGCCGAATGGCGCGTCGCACGGGCCGCGCTCGAACAGGCGGAACGGCGCGTCGCCACGCTCACGCGGGAGGCCGAGCGTCTCTCGGAGACGGCGCGCGCGCAAGCGGAGGAGGACGATCCCGCGAATGCGCTCGAAGCGGCGCAGACGTCAGCGAAGGACGCCACGGGCAGGCGCGAGGCGCTGGCGGCCCGGATCGACAGCCAGCGCGACACGCGCGAGACGGCGCGCTCCACGCTCGAACAGGCGCAGGCGGCCCTGGCCGAGGCACGCGCCGAACTCGCTGGGATAGAGCGCGAGCACGCCGCGCTCGAACGGGACCGCGTGGGCCGCGACAAGGCGCGCGCGGCCAAGCAGGGCAAACCCGTCCCGCTCGACCGGGTCCGCGCCGCGCCGGGCTACGAAGCCGCGCTCGCCGCCGTGCTCGGGCGCGACGGGCGCAGTCCGCTTGGGCCCATGCCCGAGGGCGAAGAAGGCCGCTTCTGGACCGGGGCTCCGCAGCCCGATCCCCTCCCCGACGCGCTGCTGGGCCACGTGGCCGATTGCCCGGAGCAACTGCGCGCGCGCCTCGCCCGTGTGGTGGTGGCCGACGACGATGACGGCCGCGCGCTCGATCCCGGCACCTGGCTGGTCACGCTGGACGGCGCGCTGCGGCGGTGGGACGGCCTGATGGTACGCGGCGAAGGCGGTGCGGAAGCCGCGCGGCTCGAAGCGGCCAACCGGCTCGCGGCGCTGGCGGAGAAGCTGCCCCCGCTGAAGGCCGCGGTGGAGCACGCCGAGACGCACTCCGCCCGCGCACGCGCCGATCTCGACGCCGCGCAGGCCGCATTCTCCCGCGCCGAAGGGGAGCGCGAAGCTGCCGCGCAGGACGAGCGCGAGGCGCTGCGTGCGCTCGACCGCGCCGAGGCCGCACTCGCCAGCCATGCCGACAAGGCGCGCCAGCTGGAACAGGCGCGCGAAGAGCTGGCGGACCAGCGCGCGACTGCCGACCGCGAGCTGGAGGCGGCGCAGGCCGCAATCGCCGAGTTGACCGATCCCGAAGCGCTCGCCGCCCGCCGCGATGCCGCGCGCGAGCGCCACGAGACCGCGCGCGGCCAGCTTTCCGCCGCGACCGCCGCACGCGCCGCGCAGGAACAGGCGCTGGCGGTCGCGAAGGAACGCGTCAGCGCGCACCGGGCCGATCGCCAGCACTGGGACCGCCGCGCCGACGAAGCCGCCCGCCGACTGGCAGAGATGGACAGCCGCGTGGCGGAGATCGATACCGCGCGCGCGGCGATTGGCGACCAGCCCGAAAGGCTCGGCGCCGAGATCGAGGCCGCCCGCGCAAGCCATGCAGAAACCGCCGCGCGTCTCGCCAGCCTGCAGGACACGCTCGACACCGCGCAGGCCACGGCGGACGAAGCCGACCGGGCGCAGCGCGCCGCCAACGAAGCGCTGGCCGAAGCGCGCGAACGGCGCGCCCAGCTCGCCAACCAGGCCGAGAACGAGGATGCCCGCCGCGCGGAAATGGCGCGCCTCTCGGGCGAGCGGTTCCACAAGCCCCCGCCACTGCTGCCCGCCGCATTCGAATTCGACGAGAGCGATGTCGCCGATCGCGAGGCGGAAGCCGAAGCGCTCGACCGGCTGACCCAGTCGCGCGAGCGGATCGGCCCGGTCAATCTCGTCGCCGCCGACGAACTGGCGAAGATCGAGGAAGAGCACGGCTCGACCGCAGCCGAGCGTGAGGAGCTGACCGAAGCGGTGCACCGCCTGCGCGGCTCGATCGGGCAGCTCAACCGCGAGGGGCGCGAACGTCTCAAGGCGGCATTCGAACAGGTCGACGAGCATTTCCAGAAGCTGTTCGCGCGGCTGTTCCAGGGCGGGCAGGCCCATCTCGCGCTGATCGACAGCGACGATGTGCTCGAAGCCGGGCTGGAGATCTACGCCCAGCCGCCGGGCAAGCGGCTGCAATCCCTCACCCTGCTGTCGGGCGGCGAACAGGCGCTGACCGCGATCGCGCTCACCTTCGCGCTGTTCCTGACCAATCCCGCGCCGATCTGCGTCCTCGACGAGGTCGACGCCCCGCTCGACGATGCGAACATCGATCGCTTCTGCGACCTGCTCGAGGCGATGACGCAGGAGACCACCACCCGCTACCTGATCGTCACCCACAACGCAGTGACGATGAGCCGGATGCACCGCCTGTTCGGCGTGACCATGATCGAGCAGGGCGTCAGCCGCCTCGTCAGCGTGGACCTGCAAGCCGCCGAACTGCTGGCGGCGGAGTAGCGCGCAGCCGGGATCAGCCAGCCGCTGCCGAATGGCCGGTACCAAAGCCCACCAGCTCCGCCGCCAGAACCGGCGCGAGCGTGGCCAGGAGGCAGGCTGCCATCGTCAGATTGAAGGCTTTCAGCCGGGTCGGACTGGACAGCCACCGCGCGGCCTGCGTGCCGAGCGCGGTCCACGCGAAAACGCAGGGGAAATTGATCACACCGAACACGGCAGCGACCACGATCAGCGCGAGCATCGAGTCGCCGGGGGCGTAAAGCGTGATCGCACTCAGGGCCATCATCCACGCCTTGGGATTGACCCACTGGAACAGCGCGGCCTGCAGGAATGTGAAGGGCCGTCCCCGCGCTCCACCCGTTCCGGGCGGCGCGGCATGGGCGATCTTCCATGCCAGCCACAGCAGGTAGAGCGCGCTGACCACCGTCAGCAGAAGGCGGATGATAGGAAATGCGTCGAACAGGCGCGCCAGCCCCAGCCCGACCAGCAAGAGCATCACGACGAATCCGCAGGCAATACCGAGGATGTGCGGCACGGTGCGGCGCAGACCGAAATTGGCGCCGGACGCCATCACCATCACATTGTTCGGTCCCGGCGTGATCGACGAGACGAGGGCAAAGCCTGCGAGGGCTGCTAGCAGTTCGAATGTCATGCGCGCGATGATATTCGAACTCGCGGCGAATGAAGTTGCGATTATCGACCCTCTCCGGCTAAATGCACAATCTATGGCCAATCTGGATGCTATTTCGCGAAAGATATTGCACGAGCTTTCGCAGGACGGGCGAATCAGCAATCTGGAGCTGGCGCAGCGCGTCGGCCTCTCTCCCTCCGCATGCCTGCGTCGGGTGCAGGAGCTGGAACGCAGCGGCATCATCGACGGCTACCGGGCGGTCCTGAACCGTGCCGCACTCGGCATCGGGTTCGTCGCCTATGTCGCAGTGGGGCTGAACAAGCACACCAAGGCCGCGCAAGAGGCGTTCGAAGCGAAGATGGCGGAGGCGCCCGAAGTGACCGAGTGTCACAACGTAACCGGCTCGGTCGAATATCTGCTGCGTGTCGAAGCGGTCGACCTGAGCGATTACAAGCGCTTCCATACGCAGATTCTGGGTACGGTCGAGCAGGTGCAGTCGATCACGTCCTATGTGGTCATGGGGTCGCCGAAAGACGAACGCGCCTGATGGGAGAACGCTAGTCCCCGATCGCCTCGGCGAGGCTGTCGCGGATCGCCCGCAATTTCTCGACCAGGGCCCTGTCGGCAGCGCGGAGCAGCGGCGGATCGGCGCGGTGCGCGGCGAGCTCCTCTTCGTCGGGCAGGTCGCGCGCGGTGAGGTAGCGGCGCATGCCTTCGCGCGGCGCTTCGGGCTGTTCGTCGTCTTCGTTTGCAGGGTTCATGCCTGCCCGCCCCTTCTCGATCGCCGCGCGCGCGCCCTTCAGGGTGTAGCCTTCTGCGTTCACCAGCCGGTCGATGGTTTCCACCAGCGCGACATCCTCGGCGCGATAGTACCGCCGCCCCCCGCTGCGCTTCAGGGGATTGAGCATCGGGAACTGTTCTTCCCAATAGCGCAGGATGTGAGGTTTGAGGCCGAGCGCCCGGCCAAGCTCGCCGATGGTGCGGAGCGCATCGGCCTCCTTCCCATCGTCGAAGCTCGAACGGGTCATGGCAGCAGGATCATATCAGCTTGCGCTGGCGATCCGGTCGCGCAGGGTCTGGCTGGCGCGGAAGGTCATCACGCGGCGCGGCGTGATCGGCACCTCGACCCCGGTCTTGGGGTTGCGGCCGATGCGCTCTTTCTTGTCGCGCAGGACGAAGCTGCCGAAGCCGGAAATCTTCACGTTCTCGCCGTCTTTCAGCGCATCGCACATGTGTGCGAGCAGCGATTCGACGAGCGCGAGCGACTCGACGCGGCTGAATCCGAGTTTGCGGTTGATCGTTTCGGCCAGATCGGCCCTGGTCAGCGTACCTGCTGAGCGCGACATCGTTTCGAATCCCCTGATTGTTGTTCTGGTTCTCGGCTTACGATCCGGTGTAAGAGCCTCGCAGCGCTAGCGATTGTTGCGTAGGATCGCAATCTCACTGACCGTTTTTTGCTCAGCGTCCCGGGATGCTACATCCGCACGAGGCTCGCCCCCCAGGTGAAGCCCCCACCCATCGCTTCGAACAGGACGAGGTCGCCGGGCTTGATCCGCTTGTCCGCCCACGCGGCGGCGAAGGCGAGCGGGACCGACGCGGCCGAGGTGTTGGCGTGGCGGTCCACCGTGACGACCACCTTTTCCGGTGGCAAGCCCAGCTTCTTCGCGGTCGCTTCGAGGATGCGGATATTGGCCTGGTGCGGCACGACCCAGTCGATCCGGTCGACCGGGATGCCCGCCTTGGCCACCACGTCGGACAGCACCTGCGCCAGATTGCCCACCGCGTGGCGGAAAACCTCGCGCCCTTTCATCCGCAGGTGGCCGACGGTCTGCGTGGTCGAAGGGCCGCCATCGACATAGAGCAGGTCGTGCTGGCGCCCGTCTGCGTGGAGCTGCGAGGTGAGGATGCCGGGGCCGTCTTCCGCGACGTCCTGCGCTTCGAGCACGATCGCGCCTGCCCCATCGCCGAACAGCACGGCGGTGGTGCGGTCTTCCCAGTCGAGGATCCGGCTGAAGGTTTCCGCGCCGATCACCAGCGCGCGCTTCGCCTGCCCGCTCACCAGCATCGCGTCGGCGGTGCTCATCGCATAGAGGAAGCCGGAGCACACGGCGGCCACGTCGAACGCGGGGCACGGGTGGCAGCCGAGCGCGGCCTGCACCTTGGTGGCGGTGGCCGGGAAGGTGTTGTCGGGCGTCGCGGTGGCGAGCACGATCAGGTCGATATCGCCGGCATCGATGCCCGCATCGGCGAGTGCGGCGCGGGCGGCATCGGTCGCCAGCGTGCTGGTCGTCTCGCCCTCGCCAGCGATGTAGCGTTGGCGAATGCCGGTGCGCTCCACGATCCATTCGTCGCTCGTCTCGAGCCGTGCGGCCAGTTCGTCATTGGTTACGACACGTGCCGGCAGGGCTGCCCCTGCCCCCCGGATTACCGAACGAATCACTTGCTGGCGCTCTCGATCTTGTTGGAAGGCGGGCCCTTGGCGGAACCATTGCCGCTGGCCTTGAGGTCGTCGCCCAGTTCGCGCAGGTCTTCGCCGATCCGCGCGGTCAGGTCCTCCTCGAGCAGTCGTGCGGCGACCGTGACCGCGTTGGCCACGCCCTTGGCATTGGCGCTTCCGTGGCTTTTCACGACCACGCCGTTGAGGCCGAGGAAGACCGCCCCGTTGTGGTTGTTGGGGTCCAGATGGTGGCGCAACAGCTCGGTCGCCGGACGCGAGACGAGGAAGC
Organism: Alteriqipengyuania triglochinis; assembly: GCF_054655655.1. Taxonomy (NCBI): domain Bacteria; kingdom Pseudomonadati; phylum Pseudomonadota; class Alphaproteobacteria; order Sphingomonadales; family Erythrobacteraceae; genus Alteriqipengyuania; species Alteriqipengyuania triglochinis. Next base: position 39,640 of record NZ_BAAHNC010000005.1, on the reverse strand, counting down.
CGACCTTGGAGCGGAAGGAGGAGCGGAAGGCGGTCTTGAGCAGGTCGGTCACGAAGCGGGCCGAGCCTTCGATCGCCTTGAGCGCGATATTGCCCGAGAACCCGTCGGTCACCACCACGTCGACATCGCCGCGATTGATCTTGTCGGCTTCGACGAAGCCATCGAAATCGAGCGCGAGGGTGCTGGCTCCGCGCAGGTGCTGTGCGGCTTCCTGCACCTCGTCGGTGCCCTTGATGTCTTCGGTGCCGATATTGAGCAGGCGCACGCGCGGGCGTTCGCGCCCGGTCACGATTCGCGAATAGGCGGCGCCCATGATCGCGAACTGGACGAGGTTGCGCGCATCGCACTCGGTATTGGCACCGAGGTCGAGCATGATGACGTCCTGCTCTTCGAGCGTGGGCAGCAGCGCGGCGAGCGCGGGCCGGTCGATCCCCGGCAGAGTGCGCAGCGCGACCTTGCTGATCGCCATCAGCGCGCCGGTATTGCCCGCGCTGACCGCAGCGCCGGCCTCGCCGCGCTTCACCGCGGCGACGGCTTCACCCATCGAGGTGCCCTTGGCGCGGCGCAGCGCCTGCGAAGGCTTGTCCTCGCCTTCGATCACCGAGTCGCAGTGGCGGATCTCGGCTGCACCGGCGAGGCCAGGGTGCTTTTCCAGCGCGCGTTCGATGCGCGCCGAATCACCCATCAGGAGGAAATTGAACTTCTCGTGCTGGCGACGGGCGAGGGCTGCACCCTCGACCATCACGCGCACGCCCTCATCGCCGCCCATCGCGTCGATAGCGATACGCGGCAGGCTCATGTCACTCTCCGACAGGAATCAAACGGCGCGATCAGAGACCGACGGCGACGACTTCGCGACCGTTATAGAACCCGCAATGCGAGCACAGGTTGTGCGGACGCTTCAGTTCGCCGCAATTGTCGCATTCGTGGAAGGCTTCGACCTTCAGCGAATCATGCGAACGCCGATTGCCACGGCGATGCGGCGATACTTTTCTTTTTGGGACAGCCATGGCGGCACCTAATCCTGCGTTTTTTCAATTACTCGTGAGCCGCCTTATGCGAGGGGCAGGGCCAGCACAACGGCTATGTCGTGCGGCACATACGCTCCGTCAATGGCGGAAGAGGCGCGCCTAATAACGATTCTGGCGAATGATGCAAGCGATGCTTCACCACCAAGGCGCCCGCTTGGCCGCCCCGCCGGATGCGTCCATACCATGCGCAGGCACGGTGATGGAGGGAAAAGTCGCCATGGAATTCGCACTCCCGGTCTCGCTCACCAGCGCGGCCATGTTCGGCCTGCTGGCCCTGTGGCTCGCCGTGCGCTGCGGACGGGCGCGGCTGAAGGCTGGAGCAACCCATGGCGACGGGGGCGATGCGCTGCTCGCCCGGCGGATGCGGGCGCAGCTGAATTTCGTCGAGACCGCGCCCTTCGTGCTGGTGCTGATCATCGTTCTCGAACTGGCCGGGCGCGGCGGCATATGGCTGCACGGCGTTTCGATCCTATTCGTGTTCGGGCGCGTGCTGCACGGGATCGGGATGGATGCCGACAGCGCCGGGCTGGCGCGGCAGATCGGAGTCGGCGTGACGATGCTGACGCTGCTCTGCCTGAGCCTCGCTGCCACCCTTGCCGGGCTGCGTTTTATCTGACCTCCAGGATTGCCGACCGCGACTACGCCAGCGCGGCATCGCCGACGAAGGGGTTGGTCCGGCGTTCCTGACCAAAGGTGCTGGTCGGCCCGTGGCCGGGAATGAAGGTCACGTCGTCGCCCAGCGGCCACAGCTTCTGGGTGATCGCATCGATCAGGCTCTGGTGGTCGCTCATCGGGAAATCGGTGCGCCCGATGCTGCCCTGGAACAGCACATCGCCGACGATCGCGAACTTGCGGTCGCGGTTGAAGAAGATCACGTGGCCCGGCGTGTGCCCCGGGCAGTGGATCACTTCGAGCGTGAGATTGCCGACGGTGACGGTGTCGCCATCCTCCAGCCAGCGGTCGGGCTCGAAACTGGCGGCCTCCATCTGGAAGCGCGCGCCATCTTCATCCAGCCGCGCGATCCAGAACCGGTCCGCCTCGTGCGGGCCTTCGATGGGCAGCCCCAGCTCCTTCGCGAGCATCCCCGCCTGCCCGCAATGATCGAGATGGCCATGGGTGATAAGGATTTTCTCCAGCTCCACCCCGGCCTTGGCGACCCCTGCCTTCAACTTGTCGAGGTCGCCGCCCGGGTCGATCAGCGCAGCCTTGTTCGTCTCGGTGCACCAGATCAGCGAGCAGTTCTGCTGCAACGGCGTCACCGGCAGGATCGCGGCTTTCATGGGGGATGTCGTCTCTGTCATGGGGCCTGAGATGGAACACCGATTGATCGGTGGCAAGGGGATCGGTAGCCTTGGCGAAGGCATCCAGGAGAGACAGCCCGCCATGAAATCGCAACTCGTTCTGATCGGAGCCTTTGCCACGCTCGCGCTGACGGCGTGCCAGTCTCCCGCCCCAGGCAGCCGGGCAGCCGACGCCACCACGCTGCCGACCCGCGCGCAGTTCGCCGAGGCCGATGCGGACGGTGTGCCGATGCTGGTGGGCGCGGTGTGCGGCAGTTGCCACGCGGTGACGCCGGGCACGCTCTCGCCCTTGCCGCAGGCCCCGACCTTCCCCGCCATCGCCAACCGCGAAGGGCTGACCCGCGAAACGCTGACCGCGTATCTGCGCGACGCGCATAACTACCCGGACATCATGGATGTCGGCCTGACCGAAGAGGATGTTGCGCTGGTTACGGATTACATGCTGACACTGAAAGACCCGGACTACCGCGCAACACCGTCCTGAGAGGGGCTCACAACCGCCCGCTTTTCCACACCACGCGGCCGAGCACCTCGACCTCGTCGAGCGCGACTTCGATCGGGGGATAGGCCAGGTTCTGGCTAAGCAGCACGATCCGCCCCGCCCCCGCGCTAGCCAGCCGCTTGACCATCAGCGTGTCGTCCATCCGCACGACATGCACCCCGTCCCGCTCGAACCGCGACCCGCGATCGACCAGGATTTCGTCCCCATGGCGCAGCAGCGGCTCCATCGAGTCGCCCTCCACCTTGAGCGCGGAGAGCATCTTGGGGTCGAAGCCGTTTTCGCGCAGCCAGCGGCCCGAAAAGCCGAAATTGTCGAACGGGGCCTCGCCACCCGCAAACTGGCCCGGCCCGGCCGCCGCTGCCAGCGAGAGGCGCGGGATGGCATGGAAATCCTCGTCCGCCGAGGCTTCCCGGCGCGTCGGCGCGTAGTATTTTTCCTCCGCCCCGCCGAGTTCGCTTTCGTCGACACCGAAGAATTCGGCGAGCGTGCGGCGGTCGCGCTCCTCCAGCCGACGCGGGCTGCCCTTGCGGATGAACTGCTGCAGATAGCTGGAATTGCGCCCGATCAGCGCCGAAAGCCCGGCGAGGCTCGACCCGCGGGACTGCGCCAGTTCGAGAAGCCGCGCGCGCGCATCGTCGGCGCGCATGCCCGCCCGCTCGTCCCCGCGTTCGCTCGAAGCCGGTGTAGGATCATCTGCCATAAGCAATTTCCTATATGAAAGATTGTTCCTAGACAAGTAGGATTTCGCGGGCGACCAATCCTTCACCGCGGCGGCAGATTCAGCAAGTGTGAGGGAAAAATATGTTGATTCGAAGGATTGAGAAGTTCCTGCGCGAGACGGACATGCCCGCGACCCGCTTCGGTCGCCTCGCCGCCCAGGATCCGCGCTTCGTGCTCGACCTGCGTAATGGTCGCATGCCGCGCTCGGGCACCGAGGCCCGCGTCGACGGCTTCATGAGCGAATGGCGCGCACGGCTGCAGGGCGACCGGCAGGAGACGCACGATGCGCGTTGACCCGATCGATGCGCCCGCCGCCCGCCCAGCCCGCCGGGGCTTCACCGGCAGGCTGGAAGCCGCGCTGATCGCGCTGGCCCATGGCGAGGGAGACGTGATCGACCATCGCGAACGCAACTGGGCCAGCGTCACCTTTGCCGGCACGCGGCACAGCGTGCGGATCGCATTCGAGGGCACAGCGGCGATCGATGGCGGGGAAGCGCTGATCGCCGCGCTGCCCGATCACGAATTCACGTTCCCCCGCCGGCTCGTCGCGGATGCGACGGTGAGCGCGGTCGACCATGCCTTGGCGCCCGCGCCCCGCATGGTCGTCACCTGCGAATTGCTCGTGCTGGAGGACGGCTGACCGGCCGGACGTCTTTTGCTCCTGGACACTGTGTCAGGTGTGTCAGGGCGGCGCGCGGGGACCTAGTAGCCGAGCGCGAGGTCCAATTGCGGCGCGACCGCCTCGCCCGCGTGCCAGCGGGCAAGGTTCTCGACAAAGCGGTCGGCGCTGCGCTGGAACATCTTGCTCTGTGCGCGGCCCGACAGGTGCATGGTGACCTGCGCGTTGGCGAGGCTCCACAGCGGATGATCCTCGGGCAGAGGTTCGGGGTCTGTCACGTCGAGCAGCGCGGCTTCGATGGCTCTGGCCTGGAGCGCTTCGACCAGCGCTGCCTGGTCGATCACGTCGCCGCGCGAGACGTTCACGAGCACGGCGGTGCTCTTCATCGCCGCGAGTTCGTCGGCGCCGATCATGTGATGCGTTTCGGGTGTCGAGGGCACTGCGAACACGATCCAATCGAAGTCGCCCAGCTTGCCGCGCCACTCGTCGGGTGTGAGCGCGCCGTCCGCGCCCGAACGCCGCACCGGCACGACCTCCATATCGAAGGCCTCGAGCCGCGTCTTCACTAGCTTGCCGATCGCGCCGAGGCCCTGCAGCAGCACCCGCTCGCCCGCCAGTTCGCGCTTGCCCGGGCTGTCCAGCAGCCATTCGTGCCGGTCCTGCGCGCGCACCACGTCGCGGTAGCCCTTGGCGTGGGTCAGCATCAGCATCACGACATATTCGGCAATCGTGATCGCGTTGATTCCCGCGCCATTGGTAACGATGGTCCCGCGCTTCTCCAGCAGGTCGAGCGGCAGGAAATCGAGCCCGGCGTAGATCGAATTGAGCCACTTGAGGTTCTCGGCTGCGGACACGACCTCGCACATCGGCGAAGGTTCGTTGAAGTCGAACCAGCCAATCTCCGCGCGCGGCGCCAGCTCGAGCGCTTCCTCCTTGCTGGAGAACCACAGCGGCTCGACCCAGTCGGGCAGGCGCGGCTCCACCAGCGGGCGGATCAGCGCGGAAAGAACGGCGGTGGTCATTCACTCCCCTCCCGCTTGCGGGAGGGGCCGGGGGTGGGCTCTTCTTGGAGCGCGGTGCGGATGGTTTCGATCACGCCGTCCGTGTTGCCGAGTACATCGGCATTTGAAAAGTGCAGAACGCGATATCCTTCGCTACGAAAATACGCATCGCGGGACTCGTCACGCTCAGGCTGCACATCGTGCGAATGGCCGTCCACCTCGACGATCAGCTTGCGAGAGCGGCACAGGAAATCGGCGAAGAACGGTCCGACCGGCATCTGGCGGCTGAACCTCACACCGAGCTGGGACTTGGCCAAGTGCTTCCACAACTCCCGCTCCGCAGGTGTGGCGGCATTGCGCAATTCGCGGGCGCGCTTGGTGTCGCGTTCGGTCCAGTTCGGCACGGGCGTACTTGTGCCCACCCCTAACCCCTCCCGCAAGCGGGAGGGGGATTATCAGCCGAGCTTCCATTCCCAGCCGAGCGGGTCGCCGTCCATCACCTCGACGCCCTTGGCGGCGAGATCGTCGCGGATGGCGTCGGATTTGGCGAAGTCCTTCTCGGCGCGGGCCGCCTTGCGGTCGGCGAGGGCCTGTTCGATTTCGTCCTCGGTGATGACGGCGTCCTTGGGGCGGATGCGCAGGTCTTCGCGGGAAAGTGTGAGCAGGTTGAGGCCGAGGACCTCATCAAGGGTCGCAAGGTGATGCCAACGAAGCTTGTTGCTCATCGCTGGATCACCCAAGATCGATTCGATAATAGGAAGCGCCTTCGGCGTGTTCAGATCATCAGACATCGCTTCTTCAAAATCTTGAAGATAGCCGAGAGCGGCCTGCTCGTGCCACCGATCACGAGGGATAGGCTCGAAGTTACTCGGTGCATCAATCGGATTGCCCGTTGCCTCGTATTCCTTCCAACCTTGGACCGCGACAACCTTAAGCATCCGCTTCAACCGCGTCAGCGCCGCGCCGAGGCCTTCCCACGAAAACTCGAGCTCGCTGCGGTAATGCGCCTGCAGGCACATCATCCGATACGCGAGCGGGTGATAGCCCTTGTCGATCAGCAATTGCAGCCGCAGGAACTCGCCCGACGACTTGCTCATCTTGCCCGTCCGGTCGACGAGGAAGTTGTTGTGCATCCAGTACCGCGCTCCCGAATGCGCGGTATCGTCCAGGCCCCCAGAACCCTTGGCGCAGCCGCAGTAGGCCTGGTTCTGCGCGATCTCGTTGGGGTGGTGGATTTCGCGGTGGTCGATCCCGCCGGTGTGGATGTCGAACGGGAAGCCGAGCAGCTTGCCGCCCATTACCGAGCATTCGAGGTGCCACCCGGGCGCGCCGCGCCCCCATGGCGAATCCCACTCCATCTGCCGCGTCTCGCCTGCGGGCGTGGCGCGCCAGATCGCGAAGTCGGCGGCGTTGCGTTTGCCCTCGACCGTGTCGATCCGGCCCTCGCCCTCTTCGGTCACGGCACGCGCCAGCCGCCCGTAATCCTCGACCGTCGAGACATCGAAATAGAGCCCGCTCTCCAGCTGATAGCAGTGCTTCGCCTCGATCTGCTTGGCGAAGTCGATCATCGCGTCGATGTAATCGGTCGCGACCGACCATTCGGCAGGCTCGCGGATATTGAGCGCCTTGACGTCCGCCTTGAAGGCCTGCGTGTAATGCTCGGCAATGTCCCAGATCGACTGCTTCTGCCTGGCAGCCATCTTCTCCAGCTTGTCCTCGCCCGCATCCGCGTCGTCGGTCAGATGGCCGACATCGGTGATGTTGATGATATGGGTGAGCTTATGGCCCGTCCAGCTGAGCGTGCGCCCGAGCACATCGGCGAACACATAGGCGCGCATATTGCCGATATGCGGGTAGTTATAGACCGTCGGCCCGCAGGTATAAACGCGCGCTTCGCCCTCGTGGATCGGAACGAAGGGTTCGAGCTGGCGGTTGAGGCTGTTGAACAGCTTGAGTTGCGGCGCATCGGTCATAGGCCGCGCAAATGGGCCAAGCCGCGCGACTGCGCAACACCGGAGCGATCATATCAGTAAGGATTCAGGCACCGACACCCTCTCACGCATGCTGGGCGGCGTGGCCATTGCGGGCTGCGCGATCGCGGTCGTGTGCGACCTGCTGGGGGCGGCGCTGTCCGACAGGATCGGCCTCGCCAGCGACACGATCAGCAATCTGGCGGCGGGCGAGTGGGACATTCTCTCCGACCTCGGCATCTACGCCTTCGTCGTCGGGGTGCTGGCGGTGACGGCGGGGCTGATCCGCTGGCGGGTTTCGCGCTGGGACTGGCGGATAGGCACGGTGCTGCTGGTGGTGCTGGCACTCGATTACACGCTGATCGCGGCGTACGAGGCCTATTCCACCGGCGAGGGGATCCAGATCCACTACAAGCTGGTCTACCTGATGGGCGTCGCCTTCCCGCTGACCGTGCTGCTGACCGCCGGACAGTTCTACGAACTCGATCGGCGGCTGGGCATCGCGCTGTATATCGGCGGCGCACTGTGGGCGCTGGCCGCGCCGTTCCTGTTTTTCGTGCCGACTGCGTGGGACGGGCTCTACGAACGCGCGCTGGCGCTGGGCAAGCTGGGCTGGTTCGTGACCATGGGCGTGATGATCTGGCGCGACCCGGACATCGTCCGCCGCGTGCCAGAAGAGGAGCGGAGCTAGAGCCCTTCGCAGTATTCCGGATTGTCAGAAGTATCCCCGAACTCGCAGCCGCGCTTCAGCTCGGCGCGGATCGTGTCGCAGGAATTCTGGATATTGCACGCCGGACGCGTGGCGGGCGACATATTGTAGCACTGCTCGGACAGGGTTTCCGCCTCCTTGCGCCCCAGTTCGGCAAGGCAGGAGCCTTCGGTCGGCTCGGCGGTGCTATTGTCGAGGGCGGGGCGGCTGTTCGCATATTCGTCGCTTGGCGGAGTGGGTTCGGCCTCGCTCGGGCCGACCGGGTCGATCACCGGCGCAGGGTCGGAGGCCTGCACCTCGCTCGGCTCCGCCTCGGGCTCGGCCGTGTCGGGTGCGTCGCACGCCGCAAGCGCGCAGACTGCCGCCATGGTCGAAATCCAGCCGATGATACGCATGTCCGCTCCTTCAAATCCGTGCCATGTTCAATCGCCCGACCGACTTGCGGTTCCGCGTCTCAGCCGCCCATCGCAGCGATCGTCGCGAAGATCACGATAGCCACGCCTGCGATTCCCATGACGATCATCAGCCCGAGCGGAAGCCCAGCGCCCTGCCCCCCGCTCGCGTTGCGGCCGCCAGCGGTCAACACCGCCGTGCCCAGCAAGATCGCCAGCGCGGTGCCCAGCCATTCGAGCGTCTCCAGCAGCGACGACATCGGCACCGGCGTCACCGGGAAGATCGCGAACAGGTCGAGCAGATAGACCGCCGCAAAGCCGATCGCGGCAAGCCCGCTCCACACGCGCCGAACGCCGCCGCGCCAGGTCATCCACGCCAGCACCAGCGAGCCGAGGCCGAGCACGGTCAGGAAGATGTTGAAGCCGGCCAGCACGCTCGCCGGATAGGCGCTGAAATCGCGGGTCTCGACGAAGCCGCCGGGGATCATCAGCGCAAGGTTGATCGCCGACAGCGCGAGCAGCAGGGCGACGAGATGGCGCGGGTTCATGGCCGCGTATCCCTATTCGAAGCCTTCGAAGCGAACATGCTCTTCCAGCGGCACACGGTTGCGATCGAAGGTGTTCACCGGCGCGTCGGGATCGCGATAGCCGATGCCCATGCCGCAGAAGAAGCGGTGCGTATCGGTGCTCACCCCGATGTGTTCCATGATCGGATCGGCGTAGTAGGCCATGAATTCCTGCGGGCAGGAATCGAGCCCCTCCTCGCGCAGCAGCAGCATGATCGTCTGCAGCCACATGCCCGTGTCGGACCACTGCGCTTCCTTCATCAGCCGCGGGAAATAGCACAGCAGAAGAACGGGCGCGCCGAAGCTGACCACGTTGCGCCCCATCGCAGCGGCGCGGCCCGCCTTGTCCTCGCGCGCCACCCCGAGCGATTCGAACATGCTCGCGGAGAGTTCGTAAAGGCGCTGCTTGTAGCGATCCTCCTGCTTGGGTGCGTCCCAGTCGTAATCGGGCTGCTTCATTTCGGAGCCGCTCAGTTTCTCGCGCAGTTGCGCTAGAGGTTCGCCCGTGAGGATGGTCGCCTCCCACGGCTGGTAATTGCAGCCCGAAGGGGCCCAGCGCGCGGTGTCCATCACGCGCCGGATCGTCTCCAGCGGCACGGGCGTATCGAGAAAATCGCGCACCGAACGGCGCGAGGTGACGGCTTCGGAAACGGACATCGGGGTATCGCTCATGGCCACTCGGCTAGCGGCTGAGCCCCTGCGCGCCAACCCGCCTCGATCGAGTCCGTGCTGTCCTACTTGGAAATTGCCCACTAGCTGGATTCGCCCTGCGACTCTTCTTGCGAGAACCATCATGGGCGATCCCACCACCTACCATTTCGATCTCGACCCCGCCGCGCGGCCCGCCTTTGCCCCGCTTGAGGAACGCTGGTGGCCCGGCATCCGCGATGCCGCGCTCAGGGCGTCAAGCGCGCGGATCTATGACGCGATTCTCGGCGTGCGCGCTATCGTGATTCACGCGACGGCGGGCGGCAGCTCGGCGGGCGCGGCGAGCGTGATCTTCGACCGGCGCGCGAGCTTCCACTGGCTGGTCCCCGACGAGGACGAGCCGCAGCATGGGCAATTCGTGTGGGCCACCTGCCACGAGGCACGCGCGGCCTGGCACGTGCGCAATGGCTGCTGTCATCCAATGCTGGGGGGCGGGCGCGGCCGGATCAACCACTGGTCGCTCGGCATCGAGGTGGTGAACCGTCAGGTCCGCTCCGACGCCTTCTCCGACTGGCAGATCGAGGCCACCGCGCAGATCGTCCGCTACGCCTGGGCCAAATACCCCAACCTGCGCCACGTGGTCAGCCACGCGATGCTCGATCCTGCACGCCGCAGCGATCCCGGCAGCCTGTTCCCGTGGGAGCGGTTCAAGGAGGCGGTGCTGGATGCGCGCGAGGATCGCATGCCGGAGCTGGTGGCGGGAGCAGCGGAGTTGGAGGCGGTTCTGCCGTCAGCGCCGTTTTGCATGGTGGTGTGATGTATAAGCCGATCGCTTCAAGCGGACAGGTGTATCCAACGCCGTCGAAAATCCATCATGTCTCTCTGTAGATCTTTTAGATCCTCGTAGGCGAGCATGAGATGGGTGCTTGCACCTCGCAGAACGTTCGCCCTCTCCTCATCTGAAAGCGCCCCCTCGTTCACACTCAAAAGGGCTTCGCAGATGGTAATGAACTCAGGCAATGCCACTTCTGCTCGAGCTGGGCTTGGAGGTAGGTTTCCTTGTGCCTGAGCACGCTTTGACGCGAAATCGCTGTTACTAAGTTCAGCAACAACAAACCTCGCGCCGTCGAGATACATAGTCAATTTGGCATTCGATCGCTCAATTGCTTCGTCGTGAAACTCGTGAAAAATCTGAACGATCGTTCCATGAGCCATGCTGGCTAGTCTGCCCACCTGTTGAACGAGCAAAAGCCGCTCGTAGGCTTGGAATTTCATCAGTTCGACATGTTGCTCGCGTCCTTGCCGGATTTGCCTAGACAGAACGCGAACGGTCCATGCTGCCGCTATGAGCGCAGCAATTCCCGCCGCCCAGCCGCTTAGTGCAGAAATCCATTCTCGAGTGCAGCTAACGTCTTTCGCCGGGCAAAGGCCTGGAAGCTTAAGCGCATGAGCAAGAACGAAACCGAGGACCGCGCCCGCGAAAACACAATAGAGCGCCAGCAAGCCTTGGTCCCGATCTCTCACCTCACCCATCCACCTCGAACAGATCCGCCATCTGCCCGATCATCGTGCCGCCCAATTGTTCGACATCCATGATCGTCACCGCGCGCTTGTAGTAGCGGGTTACATCGTGGCCGATGCCGATGGCGACCAGTTGCACTGGCGACGCCTTCTCGATCCACCCGATCACCTTGCGCAGGTGCGCTTCGAGGTAGCCTGCGCGGTTCACCGATAGCGTCGAGTCGTCCACCGGCGCGCCGTCGGAGATGACCATCAGGATGCGGCGATCCTCGGGGCGGGCGAGCAGGCGCTGGTGCGCCCACATCAGCGCCTCGCCGTCGATGTTCTCCTTCAGCAGGCCCTCGCGCATCATCAGGCCGAGGTTGCGGCGCGCGCGGCGCCAGGGCTCGTCGGCCTGTTTGTAGACGATATGGCGCAGGTCGTTGAGGCGGCCGGGCTGCTGCGGCTTGCCATCAGCGAGCCATTTCTCGCGCGTGTGCCCGCCCTTCCACGCGCGGGTGGTGAAGCCGAGGATTTCGGTCTTCACCCCGCACCGCTCCAGCGTGCGCGCAATGATGTCCGCGCTGATCGCGGCGATGGAGATCGGGCGTCCGCGCATCGAGCCCGAATTGTCGATCAGCAGGGTGACGACCGTGTCCTTGAACTTGGTCTCACGCTCGCGCTTGTAGCTCAGCGAATGGCCGGGGCTGATGACGACGCGCGCCAGCCGCGCGGCATCGAGCATCCCCTCTTCCTGATCGAAATCCCAGCTGCGGCTCTGCTGCGCCATCAGCCGCCGCTGGAGCCGGTTGGCCAGCCGGGTGACGACGTGTTGCAAGCCGGTCAGCTGGCTGTCCAGATAGGCGCGCAGCCGGTCCAGCTCGTCCGCATCGCACAGCTCGGTCGCAGCGATTTCCTCGTCGAACTTCCTCGAATAGACCTGGTAGTCGAAGTCGTCGGGAATATCGGTCCAGTGGCGGTTGGGGCGCACGGGCATCATGCCCTCTTCGCCGTCGTCCCCCGCGTCGTCGCTGTCGCCGTCCTCTTCGGAAAGCTCGGCCTCGCCATCCTCGTCGGCATCGCCCTCGGCCATTTCGGACGCGGCCTCGGGGCTCTGCTGCGGCGACTGGTCGCCCTCATCCTCCTCGTCGGTCTCGTCCTCGGGCGATTCGCCGTCGTCCTCGTCGCCTTCGTCGTCGGCATCGTCGGGCGAAGGATCGGCGCCCTCGATCAGGTCGAGCTGGCGGAGCATCTCGATCGAGAGGTCCTGGAACGCCTTCTGGTCATCCAGCTTGTCGGCAAGCGAGGCGAAATCGCCCCCGGTCCGCTCTTCGATAAAGCCGCGTACCAGATCGACGCCCTTGCGTGCGCGTTCGGGGATCGGCTTGCCGGTCAGCGCCTCGCGCATCATCAGCGAGACGGCTGTCGAAAGCGGCACGTCGCGCGCCTCGGTGGCGCGTGCGATGGGGTCGCTGGCGGCGCGCAGCTCGGTCGCTGCGGCGAGGTTCTCGCCCACGCCCGCGAAACCTTGCGCGCCGAGCGCCTCGTAGCGGACTTGCTCGACCGCGTCGTACACCGCGCGGGCGACCGGCTCTCCCGGAGCGCCCGCATCGTGCAGCGCATTGTCGTGCAGGCGAATCTTGAGCGCGAAACTGTCCGCAAAGCCGCGCGCCTCGGCCGCCTGTTCGGGCGGCAACTGGCGCCCGGGCAGCGGCACGCGGAAGTTCTTGCCCGCCGCGCCCGGACGGTCCGCGCTCCACGCGACTTCTACCTCGGGCTCGCGCGCAATCGCCCGCGCGCCGCCGGTCAGCGCGCGTTTGAAGCGATCGAGAGGGGTTTCTTCGCTCAAGTCAGGACCTGCCTAGAGGATGCAGATTAAAGGATCGACTGCCCGGTGGACTGCCAGTCCTTCAGGAAGCCCACGATGCCCTTGTCGGTCAGCACGTGGTTGACGAGGCCGCGGATCACCTTGGGCGGCGCGGTCATCACGTCGGCGCCGATCTTGGCTGCCTGCAACACATGCGTCGCATGGCGCACGCTGGCGACGAGGATTTCGGTCTCGAACGCATAGTTGTCGTAGATCAGGCGGATATCTTCGATCAGCTGCATGCCGTCGAAGCCGTTATCGTCATGGCGGCCCACGAAGGGCGAGATGAAGGTCGCGCCCGCCTTCGCAGCCAGCAGCGCCTGGTTGGCGGAGAAGCACAGCGTCACATTGACCATCGTCCCATCGTCGGTCAGCGCGCGGCAGGTCTTCAGCCCGTCGAGCGTCAGCGGCACCTTGATGCAGACATTATCGGCGATTTTCCGAAGCTTTTCCGCTTCCTTCATCATCGTTTCGTGATCGAGCGCGACGACTTCGGCGCTGACCGGACCATCGACGATCCCGCAAATTTCCTTCGTCACCTCAAGGAAATCGCGGCCCGACTTGTGGATCAGCGAGGGGTTGGTGGTCACCCCGTCGATCAGGCCCGTCTCGGCCAGGTCCTTGATATCCGCAATATCGGCGGTGTCGGCGAAGAATTTCATATCTGTCGTATTCCTGTCATATTGTATAGCGGTCGCGGCGCGCGTGCGGTCGCGCTTTCACGAACAACGTCAGAGCCCGTCATGAATCGCCCACGTCTCGCGAAACGTCTTCTCCCACTTGCCGCCGCGGCCCTGCTTTTGCAACCGAGCGCGGCACTCGCCGACGATAGCGAATTCTGGGTCGAGTTTGCTGCAAAAGGCGACATTGCGCCGGGGACCAGCCTCAAGGTCGAGGTGGAGGAACGTCGCAAGGACGGGCCGAACGAATATATCGTGGGCGCGGTGGTCGACCGCGAGGTAGGTGAGGGCTTCTTGATCGGCGGCGGGATGGAGGTGCACGACACCGACGGCTTTACCGAACTCCGGCCCTACCAGCAGGTCGGCTATTCCAGCGGCATCCTGTCGCTGCGCACACGGATCGAGGAACGCTTCTACGATGATTCGGACCGCATGGCCCTGCGGCTGCGCCAACGCGTGCAGGTGAGCGATACGATCGCCCCCAAGCTGAAGGCGGCGGGCTCGGTCGAATTGCTCTACCAGCTGCGCGACCGAAATGATGGCGGGCCGCAACGGATCGACCAGTGGCGCTTTAATGCAGGCCTCACCTACCGTCTCGCAGAGCGGTTCGAGGTGACCGGCGGTTATTTGCTGCAACTGCGCCCCCGCCCGGGCGGCGACACCTATACCCACGTGCCGCAAGTGAGCGTCGCGTACCGGTTCTAGGCGACGGCAAAGCGCAGGGTCATCTTACCCTCCGCCGCAAGAGAAGTCGGTTTCGGCCCGGCGGAAGCCGTCCGATCTCATGCAAGTCCGGGTGATGGCGAAGCGCTGGTGCTGCGTGCAGCTAGAGCCGCGAACCTACGCCCAGCGTGCCGATCAGCACCGGATCGTTGGTGCTGCGCGGATCGGCGCGGATCGCGGCTTCCTCGCGCCCGATCTCGGTCCAGATCGTGTCGTTGACCTCGCCCGCGACCCGGCCCGCAACGCCGCCGACATCGACTCCTGCAAGGCTGGAGAGCAGCTGGCCGATCAGCGGATCCTGCGCCAGCCGCATCGCCTCGCCCAGTTCGGGCACCATCGCGTCGATTACGCGGGCCCCCGCTTCGGCGCGCAGGTAACTCGTCGCTGCGGTCGGTCCGCCGGTGATGAGGTCGATAGTGTTGCGCACCCCGATCAGCCGAATCGTATCGAAGATGACCGGCGCGGCGCGCTCGCTCGCATCCACTGCGAAACCCGCGAACTCGCGCTCCACCCGCGCCTTGACGAGGCCCGAGGTGAGAATGCTGGCCAGCACGTTGCCCCGCGCGCCGAGCAAACCGTCGAGGCCGATCTGGCCGACCTGCCGGTCCCAAAAGCCGCCGGGTGCCGTCAGGCGCGCGAAGGCGCGTTCGCTGGAAAGCAGCAGCAGCCGCTCGATCACGTTGGTCACGCGGTCCTCGTAGGTCATGCACCCGCCGAGCATCAGCGTGCCCGCTCCGGCGCCCATCATGCCCAGCAGGCGGCGTCGGTTCAGGCCATTTTCGAGAATTCCGGTCATCGTCTCACCTTCCATCCTTGTCGCGCGGGAGCCCCAGCGCCCATATTGGCGGCCGACCAATGCGCCGTATCCGCCTCCTCGTCCTCAACGCCGCGCTCGGCGTGCTCGATTACCGTGTGCCCGAGGGCATGGCGGTCGAGCATGGCAGCGTCGTGGTCGCGCCGCTCGGCCCGCGCCAGGTCACGGGGATCGTGTGGGAAGAGGAACGCCTGCCGGGCGAGTCGGTGCCCGACGCGAAGCTGCGGCCGATCCTCTCGGTCCTGCCGGTCGCGCCGGTCCGCAGCGAACTGCGCCGCCTGATCGAATGGACCGCCGACTATTACTGCGCGCACATGAGTTCGGTCGCGCGCATGGTGCTGGCAAGCGGCGGCGCGCTCAAGGGCGGCGTGACCGTGACCGAATATCGCCTGACCGGCGCGCAGCCCGACCGGATGACGCCCCAGCGCAAGGCCGCGCTCGACGCGCTGGAGGGCGCGCAGGGCACGATCCGCGAGCTGGCGGCCATGGCCGGCGTTTCCGAGGGCGTGCTGCGCGGCCTCGTGAACCAGGGTGTGCTCGAACCCGAGGAGGTCGACGCGGACCGCCCCTACCCGCGTGCCTGGCCCGACCATGCCGAGCCCGTGCTCTCTGAGCAGCAGGAGGAGGTTGCGGGCGAGCTGGTGGCGGCCGTGCAGGCGCAGGATTTCGCGCCCATCCTGCTCGACGGGGTGACCGGATCCGGCAAGACCGAGACCTATTTCGAACCCGTCGCCGCCGCGATCCGCGCGGGCCGTCAGGTGCTCGTCCTGCTGCCCGAAATCGCGCTAACCGAGAACTTCCTGCGCCGATTCGAGGATCGCTTCGGGGTGGTGCCGGTCTTGTGGCACTCCTCGCTGAAGTCGTCCGAGCGCCGCCGCGCCTGGCGCGCCATCGCGCGCGCGCCACAGGATAACGGCGCGCAGGTGGTGGTCGGCGCACGCTCCGCGCTCTTCCTGCCCTACGCCAATCTCGGGCTGATCGTGGTCGACGAGGCGCACGAGGTCAGCTTCAAGCAGGACGACGGCGTGCGCTACAACGCGCGCGATGTCGCGGTGATGCGGGGCCATTTCGAGCGCATACCGGTGGTGCTTGCAAGCGCCACGCCCGCGCTCGAAAGCCTGCATATGGCGGAGACGGGCACCTATCGAAAGCTCGACCTTCCAAGCCGCTTCGGCGGGGCCACGCTGCCCACGATCCGCCTGCTCGACCTGACCGAGGAACCGCCCGAACGCGGCCGCTGGCTTGCGCCCACGCTGGCGCGCGAGCTGTTCGCGCGGATGGAGCGCGGCGAGCAGACGCTGCTGTTCCTCAACCGGCGCGGCTACGCTCCGCTGACGCTGTGCCGCACCTGCGGCTACCGCTTCCAGTGCAAGCAGTGCAGCGCATGGCTGGTAGAGCACCGCTTCACCCACAAGCTCGCCTGCCACCATTGCGGGCACGAGGAGCCGACGCCCGAGGCGTGCCCCGAGTGCGGCGAGAAGGACAGCCTCGTCCCTTGCGGCCCCGGCGTGGAGCGCGTAGCCGACGAAGTGCGCGAGATCGCGCCCGAGGCGCGCATCGCGGTGGCGACGTCAGACACGCTCAATACGCCTGCCCGCGCCGCAGAGTTCGTCGCCATGGCGGAAAGTGGTGCGATCGACGTGATCGTGGGCACGCAGCTGGTGACGAAGGGCTTCCACTTCCCCGACCTGACGCTGGTCGGCGTGGTCGATGCGGACCTTGGCCTCGAAGGCGGAGACCTACGCGCCGCCGAGCGGGTCTACCAGCAGATCGCGCAGGTCGCGGGCCGCGCGGGCCGTGCCTCAAAGCCGGGCGAGGTGCTCATCCAGACGCGCCATCCCGAAGCACCGGTGATCGCGGCGCTCGCCGCCGGGGACCGGGACGCCTTCTATGCTGCCGAATTGGAGGCGCGCCGGCATGCGGGTGCCCCGCCCTTCGGCCGCTGGGCGGCGATCATCGTGTCGAGCGAAGACGACCGGGAAGCTCGCGCCGCCGCCGCGCGGATCGGCGATGCCCGCCCGCATCTCGACGACATCATGATCCTGGGTCCCGCACCCGCCCCGCTCGCGCAACTGCGCGGTCGCTATCGCTATCGCCTGCTCATCAATGCGCGGCGCACCGCCGCCCTGCAGGACGCGATCCGCGATTGGCTCGGCCCGCTCGACCTGCCGCGCGGGGTGCGTGTGGGGATCGACATCGATCCTTACAGTTTCGTCTGACAGGGATGATCGCCCGGCGAGAAGTCCGGAGGCGCCATCCTTCGCCTAGTCCAGCTGCTCCGCGCTCTCGTCTGATGTGCCAGGCCAGCCCGGCTTGGCCTCCCAGAACACTCCACCGCGCCGAGGGCTGAGGGCTCGATTGAAATCAACCGCATTATGAATTAGCCTGCCCGAATCAGGCCAGACATTGGGCCAAGTATTTGGACACTGGGGGGAAAATTCACAATGCGTTTGATCGCATCACTATTCGTTGCGCTGTCGGTGCTGGTCGCCGTACCGGCGTCGGCGCAGAGCTGGCACCGCGCCGAGACGCAGCACTTTATCGTCTACGCTGAGGACGAGTCCGACAGCACCAAGGAGTTCGCGCAGGATCTGGAGCGCCTGGACGAGGTCTTGCGCATCCTCACCGGTATTGGTCCAGACGACGGCAGCATGCCGAAATCGTCCAAGGTGACGGTCTTCCGCTTCGGCGAGACGCGCGACATGGCAACGCTGGCCGGCAATCGTAACAGCGGCGTCGGCGGATTCTTCATCGGTCGCGCAGACGGTGCGGTGGCGTTCGTGCCGCGCCAGCTGAACAAACGGCGGGGCCGCAGTCGGCAACGCGATGTCGATTCGGCGATGATGCTCGATCCGCAGGGCGTCCTGTTCCACGAATACGTGCACTATTTCATGTTCCAGCACAGCGATGCGCCCTATCCGCTTTGGTATAGCGAAGGCTTCGCGGAGCTGTTTTCCAACGTCGAGTTCTACGACGATTACTTCGTCATCGGCGAAGTGCCTACCGCACGCAGCTATTCGCTCGCGAGCATCCCGATCGACCTCGAAAAGACCTTCGATCCGCCGGCCAAGCGGGATCGGAACACCACCGGTCGCACCTATGCTCACGGCTGGCTGCTGGCGAGCCACCTCAACCTGAACCCCGAACGCCGGGGCCAGATGGGCAAGTACATGGAGGCGATTGGCCAGGGCAAGACGCGGATGGAAGCCGCAAGGATCGCGTTCGGCGACCTGGATGTCCTGCGCAAGGAGCTGGAGGAATTCCGGCAGGGTCAGGCGCGCACACTCAAGGTGCCCTATGCCACCCAGGCCGATCCGGCAGTCGAGGTGCACAAGCTCAATGAGGCGCAGGCGGCACGCATGGAAGCGATGATCATCACCAACCGTGGTGTCGACGAGGATGAGGCCGCAAGCGTCGTACGCAAGACCCGACCGCTGGTGGAGCGTTTTCCCCAGAGTCCGGAAGTGCTGCTTGCAGCGACCGAGGCCGAAATCTATGCGCGCAACTATGCCGAAGCCGAAGGCTTGGCGCAGCGCGCCATGGCGGCCGATCCGGACTCGACCGAGGCAGCAATGTTCTATGGCGACATCGCACTTCGCCAGTCGTTCAACGACCCGTCCAAGCTCGGCGAGGCGCGCAGCCGCTATGCCGTGGCCAATCGGATGGAGAGCGATCACGCCTATCCGCTCTACCGCTATTACCTGACCTACCTCTTCGACGAGGGAGAAGAGGTACCGGATGTGGCAAAGGCCGGGCTGGAAAGCGCGTTCCGCTATGCGCCCTACGATTACTCCATCCGTCAGGCGTTGGTGCATATGCTCCTGCTCGAGGATCGCCCGGATGAAGCGAAGATCGTGGGCGCGCCGTTCCTTGACGGTCAGGGCGGCCAACAATGCATGCTTCGCAAGATGTTCACCGAGTTCCAGGACGGCAAGCGCGAGCCGCTTCTGAAGGAAATCCGCCCCGACCACCCCGGTGAATACAAGGACGAGGCTGCACGCAAAGCCGAGCGGGAAGCGCTTGAGAAAAGGATCGAGGAGTATGGCTGCGAGGTCGACTGACCGCTGACGCCGACAGACTGTTCGATGGAGATCGGGCCGGGAGCATCGCGCTTCCGGCCCTTTTCATTGCTGCCAAGGGGGTGCTTGAAGGCCGATCATGGGGCCCTGCCCCGCAGGCTGCTGCCCCACTCTGCCGCTTCGTGCATTGAGCGGACATGGCAGATTCTCCCGCGAGTTCTATCGAAGGCCCCATCCTCGTGCCGCTGCTGGGCGACCAGCTGACCCGCAACCTCGCCTCCCTCAGGGGGCGGGCCAAGGACGACACGGTCATCCTGATGATGGAGGTGTGGGACGAGGCGACTTATGTGCGCCATCACAAGCAGAAGATCGCACTGGTTTTCTCCGCGATGCGGCATTTCGCCGCCGAGCTGCGAGATGCGGGGTGGACGGTCGATTACGTAAAGCTAACCGACGAGGATAATGCCGGCAGCTTCACCGGCGAGGTCGCGCGGGCGGTAGAGCGGCACGAACCGCGCGCGATCCATGTGGTCGAGGCGGGCGAGTGGCGCGTGCAGCAGCAGATCGAGGAATGGCCGGACAAGTTCGCCTGCGAGGTCGAGGTCCTGTCCGACGACCGCTTCGTGTGCTCGCTCGCCGATTTCCGCGAATGGGCGGAGGACCGAGACACGTTGCGAATGGAATTCTTCTACCGGGAGATGCGCAAGGCAACCGGGCTGCTGATGGATGGCAACAAGCCCCAAGGGGGCGAGTGGAACTACGACAGCGAGAACCGCAAGCCGCCCAAGGAAAGGCTATCCGCGCCGCAGCGCCCGCTGTTCGAACCCGACGAGATCACGCGCGAATGCATTGAACTGGTTGAAGAAAATTTCGGCGATCATTTCGGCAGCCTCGAGAACTTCGGCTGGCCGGTCACTCGCGACGAAGCCGAGCAAGCCGCCGACGCCTTCTTCGGCGAGCGGATCGAGTGCTTCGGCCCCTACCAGGACGCGATGGTCGATGGGCAGGACGACCTGTTCCACTCGATGCTGTCCACCAGCATCAACCTCGGCCTGCTCGACTCGCTCGATCTCTGCCAGCGTGCCGAACAGGCATACAAGGAGGGCAAGGCCCCGCTCAACAGCGTCGAGGGGTTCATCCGCCAGCTGATCGGCTGGCGCGAATATATCCGCGGCTTCTACTGGCTGCACATGCCGCATCTCCAGAAGGCGAACGCGCTCAATGCGCAGCGCGCGCTGCCCGAATTCTTCTGGACCGGCGAGACCGACATGCGCTGCCTGGCGGACTGCATCCGCTCGACTCGCGACAATGCGCACGCACATCATATCCAGCGGCTGATGGTGCTGGGGAACTTCTGCCTGATCGCGGGCATCGACCCGCGCGAGGTGCAGGACTGGTATCTGGTGGTCTATGCCGATGCCTATGAATGGGTCGAGCTGCCCAATGTCGCGGCGATGATCCTCTATGCCGACGGTGGCAAGCTGGCGTCAAAACCCTATGCGGCCTCGGGCAACTACATCAACAAGATGAGCAATTACTGCTCAAACTGCACTTACAGCGTGTCGAAGAAGACCGGCGACGGTGCATGTCCGTTCAATTCACTCTACTGGCATTTCATGGACCGCCACCGCGACCGGCTGGAAAGCAATCACCGCATCGGCCGGATCTATTCCAACTGGGACCGGATGGGGGAAGTTCGCCAGCGCGATTATCTCGACACCGCCGAAGCGTTTCTCGACACGCTGAAGCCGGCGGATTCGGGCTGGGCCCGCGCCAGCTAGGCGGGCTGCGCCTCCGCATCCTCGCGCTTGGCCAGCTTATGATCGTCCTCGGCCAGGCCCGCCTTCCAGTAGCTGGAGATGTAGAGCGAAGGTCCGCGCAGACCCAGTCCGTCGCGAAGGAAGGCGCGCAGCTTGCGCATCGAGGAAAACTCGCATGCGGCCCACGCGGCCAGTCTGCCCTGGGGGAGCGTGACACTGCGCAATTCGTCGACCAGCAGGTCGGGCTGGCTGCCCGGCTTGCGGTTGACCAGCCAGCGGATTTCGACGCCTTTGGGCTTGTCCAGCGCGATCCGGTCGGCCTCGTTCTGCACCTCGATCACTGCGACACCGCGCGCATCTTGAGGCAGAGCGGCGAGGTTGACGCTGATCGCAGGCAACGCGGTCATGTCGCCGGTAATCAGGTAGAAGTCGTGATCCGAAGGAAGCGGCTTTGCGGCGCCGGGGCCGCCCACCTTTATCGTCTCGCCCGGCTCGGCGGTAAGCGACCAGCGCGTCGCCGGGCCAGCCGCGTCGCCGCCGTGCAGCGCGAACTCGATATCGAGTTCGCCGGGCCGCTGGTGACGGATGGTGTAGGTCCGCACGATCGGCTTGCCGGTTTCGCCCTCCCCCAGGAACAGCTTGAGATAGCCACCTTCTTGATTGGCCGGGAACCCATCGAGCCCCGGGCCGCCGATGGTGACGCGCTGGAGCGAGGGGGTGATGCGGTTGCGTTGGAGGACGGTCAGTTCGCGGGGTTCGGGTCTGGTGCTCATGGCGCGGCAGTTAGTGAGACTGCCTCGCAAATGCAAGAAGGCGGTGATCTCATTGCGGAGCCTTGCGACAATCGGGAACGGCACCGCCCTCCCGCCGATTGAAGAGGCAAACCCTTTCAAGGAAAGCGACCCCCCCCAATGAGCGACGTTACCACCATCAATCCCGCCAATGGCGAGCAGCTGGAAACCTACACCCACCTCACCCGCGACGAGGCCTTCGCGAAGGTCGATGCCTGCCATGAAGCCTTCTCGCAGTGGAAGTTGCGCAGCCTCGAAGACCGGGCCGAAGTCATCAAGAGCCTCGGCAAGGCGCTGCGCGACAACAAGGAAGAGCTGGCCCAGCTGATGACCGCGGAAGTCGGCAAGTTGATCGGCGACAGCCGCGACGAAGTGGAGCTGTGCGCCGCGATCTGCGACTACACCGCCGCTAACGGTCCCGAGGAGCTGGCCGACGAGCCGCGCGACCCGAACAATGCCGGGCGCGGTATCGTCACCTACTCGCCCATCGGCGTGGTGTACGGCATCCAGCCGTGGAACTTCCCCGCCTATCAGGTGATCCGCTACGCAATCGCCAACCTGATGACGGGCAATGGCGTGCTGCTCAAGCACGCGGCGAACTGCACCGGCAGCGGGCTGAAGATCGAGGAGATCTTCGCGAAGGGCGGGCTGCCCGAAGGCTTGTTCACCGTGCTGGTAATCGACCATGACCTGTCCGACGAGGTCATCGCCTACGACAAGGTGCGCGGCGTCACCCTCACCGGGTCGGACGGCGCGGGCAAGCACATTGCGGAAGAAGCGGGCAAGGCGCTGAAGAAGACCGTGCTCGAGCTGGGCTCAAACGACGCCTACATGGTGCTCGAGGACGCCGATCTGGACAAGGCGGTGGGCATCTGCGCGAGCGCACGACTCTACAATAACGGCCAGACCTGCATCAACGGCAAGCGCTTCATCGTGACCGAAAAGGTCTATGACGAATTCATCGAGAAATACGTCGCCAGGTTCGAAGCCGTGCGCGTAGGCGACCCGACGTCGGACGACAGCGATATGGGGCCGATGGCGCGCGAAGACCTGCGCAAGACGCTGCAGGAACAGGTCGACAAGTCGGTCGAGAATGGCGCGACCATCGCCTGCGGCGGGAAAATCCCCGAAGGCCCCGGCGCATATTATCCGGCCACAGTGCTGACCGATGTGGCCCCCGGCCAGCCCGCCTATGACGACGAACTGTTCGGCCCCGTCGCCTCGGTCATCAAGGCGAAGGACGACGAGGACGCGATGCGCATCGCCAACGACAGCCGCTACGGCCTTGGCGGCGGGATCATGTCGAAGAATGTCGACCGCGCGATCGAACTTGCCAGCAAGCACTTCGACACCGGCATGGTGTTCATCAACACCTTCGGGGTGGCCGACCCATCAATGCCCTTCGGCGGCGTGAAGAACTCGGGCTACGGCCGCGAGCACGGTGGCTTCGGCGTGAAGGAATTCGCCAACGCCAAGGCGATCTTTGTCGGCGCGGAGTAAGCAGGCAGCAACAGGGCCCAACCTTGTGATCGGCCATGCGGGACGGTAGCGTTTCGCATGGCCGATGCGCATTCCCACCAGCAACAGAAACCCAAGGGCCGCCCGCGCAGCGAGGAAACGCGCGAGGCGATCCTGCTCGCCGCCCTGCGGCTGCTGGTGCGTGACGGGTACGCGAACCTCTCGATAGAGGGCGTCGCGCGCGAGGCGGGAACCGGCAAGAGCACGATTTACCGCTGGTGGAAGGGCCGCAGCGATCTGGCGGTCGACGCCTTCTTCGCAGGGATCGACGAAACGCTCGACCTGCACGAAAGCGGTTCGGCCAAGGCCGATTTCCGCGCGCAGATCGCCGGTCTCGCCGATCAGTTGCGCGGTCCGAGCGGACAGGCGTTTGCCGCCATGCTGGCCGGCGGGCGGGAGAGCCCCGCAATGGCCGCAGCGGTCCGCAAGCGCTGGCTCGATCCACGGCGCGACTGGGCCCGAATGCGGATGGCGCGCGCCGCCGAAGAAGGACAGCTGCAGGACGGAGTAGAGCCGCGCGCGGCGCTCGCGCTGCTGTACTCGCCGATCTATTCGCCGCTGCTGTTCGGCAACGACATCCCTTCACGAAAAGACCTCGACGCCTGTTTCGAGCTCGCCGCGCGCGCGATCTTCGCGGGCTAGCGCATCCTGCCGAGCCGCTCGTGAAAGGCGGCTGCATCGTCGAGCTTGAACGCGACTTTCGCAATCGTCCGGTGCCTGCCGAGAACGCCCGGCACCACCATCGGCTCACGCAGGTCGATCATGATTTCGGGCCATGAGAGAAGCGCCGCGTTCAGTGTGGTCTTCGCCTTGACCTCCTCCGGCCCGGAGGGCCCGCGAACCTCGGCGATCTGCGCGAACGGGACCAGCACATCGATCAGGAAGCCCCCGCGCACCCGCACGCCTTCGTGCGTCAGCAGGACCGGGTTGAGGCGCAGGCTCTTTAGCAAGGCGAGCATCCACAGGATGCCCCACGCGCTGATCGCCAGCAGCACCCACGCAAGCTTGGGGCTCCAGAGCATGACCAGCATGTGAACCACGCCCAGCTCGATCAGCTGGAGAACCAGCAACACGCCCAGCATCGGGGTGAGATAGCGGTGGTAGGCAAAGCCGGTGGTGCCGGCGGGAATATCCGCCGGCCGGCCCCAGCTGAGCAAGGCGATGTGAAGCACCCGGGCTTCGGCGAGTGCGAGCGAGACGATGGGCGCGGGGAAGACATGCGCCAGCGCGCGGTCGAGCGATCCCGTCGCGCGCCACGCCTCCAGCGCCTTTCTTCCCGACCAGCCGAGATAGCCGATGATCGTCAGCACCAGGGCGAGCGGAACGGCGGGCAGCGCGAACAATGCCTCGCGCACCGGCCCCCGGCTCCCGACGAGAAGCACCAGAGCCGCGAGCGCGAAGGCGCCCAGCAACGCCCGGGCCCCGGGCCGCTTCGTTTCGTGCCTGGCGATCGCGCCCAGCGCGAGCGCGTCGGCCACGATCCAGCACAGGAGGGCCGCCCCGATGCCGGGATGAGACGCTGCCCAACCGCTCGCCGACAGCGCGAGCGCGGCGAAGACCGCGAGGGGCGGCAGGATCGTCGCCAGGGCGCGGCGCGAACCGATGGGGAATGCGGTCACCATACGCCCGTTCTACGCGATGCGCCGACCGCGCGCCACACTTGCGAGCCTAGCTCCCGCCCAGCGCCGCGCGCGCGGCCTCTTCCAGCCAGGCCTGCATGGCGAGCCACGGCCCCGGCCCCCAGCTGAGCCGCGCGACACCGAGCCCGGCCAGGTGCGGGACCGCAGGCACGCCTTCGCGCATCATCACGTTGACGGGTAGCGAAACCTCCCGGCAGAGATACTCGATCAGGCCCGCATCGGCGAGGCCGGGAACGAAGAAGCCCCGCGCGCCCGCCTGTGCATACAGCGCCGCGCGGGCGATCGCCTGTTCGACCAGTGCCGGGTCTTCGGGGTTTCCCCCCGCCATCAGCTTTGCCAGGAACAGGTCGGTGCGCGCATTGACGAAGAGGCCGCTGGCCGCGATCGCGGCGATCCGCTCGGCCTGCTGTTCGGCGGGATGGAGCCCCTCCCCCGCGACCACGCGATCCTCGAAATTGCAGCCAACGACGCCCGTTTCGGCGAGGGCCCTGGCATTCGCAGCGAGTTGCCGGGGCTTCTGCGCATATCCGCCTTCGAAATCGACCGTCACCGGCAGGTCGACCGCAGCCACGATCTCGCGCGCCGCACGCAGCAGATCGTCCAGCGGCAAGGCCTCGCCATCCTCGTAGCCATGGGCGCCCGCCACCGACATGCTGCCGGTCGCAATCGCGCTGGCCCCGGCTTTGGCGACCGCACGCGCCGATCCGGCATCCCAGACATTGTACAACAAAAGCGGATTGCCCGGTCGGTGAAGCGCCGCGAATGCGTCCAGAAACCTCATTGGTCCTGCTCCCGTCTGAGAAGCTCTTCCTTGATCCGTGTCCCGTAGGCGTAGCCCCCGGTCGTGCCGTCGCTGCGGATGACGCGGTGGCAGGGGATCAGCACCGCGACATTGTTTGCTCCATTCGCGCTGCCCGCCGCGCGAACCGCCTTCGGACTGCCCGCTGCCGCTGCGATTTCGGAATAGGTCCGCGTCTCACCCGGCGGGATGGCGCGCAGCGCTTTCCAGCACGCCTCCTGGAAAGCCGTGCCCTTCACGTCGAGCGGAATGTCAGGTCCGGTCCCGGGCGTCTCGACCGCGGCGATGACCTGTTCGAGCAGGTGCGCGAAATCCCGCCCGCCAGCGACCAGCTCCGCCTCGGGAAAGCGTGCGTGCAGTTCCGCCTCTCCTTCACCGAAGCTCAGGCGGCACACGCCCTTTTCGGTCGCAGCGACCAGCATCGCGCCGAGCGTGGTCTCGACCACCGCCCAGCGGATCGTCGCACCGCGCCCGCCATCCTTCCATGCACTCGGGCTCATGCCCAGTCTCCCTTCCATCGCGGCGTAGAAGCGGCTCGGCGCTTCGTAGCCTGCCTCGTAGATCGCGTCGGTAACGCTGTGCGATCCGGTCAGCGCATCGCGCGCACGCTCTTCCTTCAGCGCGCGGGCGTAACCGGCAGGCGAGAGGCCGGTGGCGCGCTTGAACACGCGCTGGAAATGGCTCGGCGAATAGCCGGTGATCGTGCCCAGCTCGGCAAGCGTGGGCGATTCGCCCGATCGGATCGCGTCGATCGCGGCGCGCACCGCCGCCTCGTCGCGCGCGACGTCGTCGGGCAGGCAGCGCTTGCAGGCGCGCAAGCCCGCTGCCCGCGCCTCAGCCCCGCTGGCGAAGAAGCGCACATTGGTGCGCGCCGGGTGACGGGCCGCGCAGCTAGGGCGGCAATATATCCCGGTCGAAAGCACGCCGGTGACGAAGTGCCCGTCGCACGCCCGGTCGCGCCGCATCACTGCCGCCCAGCGGGCATCGTCGTCGCCTGATGGAAGAGCCGTGTCGTTCGTCATACCGTGAAGCTTTAGACTGCGCGACGCATCGCCGCATCCCGAAGCTTGCGGCCAAACCCGCGCGCGGTCAAAAGGGCGCCGATGATGCGACTCCCGATCCTGCGCCTGCTGCTCCTCGCCATCCTGCTGGCTCCGCTCGCCCCCGGCGCGCCCGCCCACGCCGAGCCCGCCGATATCGACGCGGCCGCGCGCGGCGTCGTGCGGATCGTCATTTTCGACAAGAGCGACGAAGGCGGCGAGGAAGAGCTCTATCCCCTCAGCCACGGCACCGGCTTCGCGGTCTCCTCTCAGCGAATCGTCACCAATGCCCATGTCGTGCGCGAAGCGATGCAGCCCGGCCCGTTCGGGGAAGACCGGGTGATCGGAATCGTCCCGCCCGACGGCGGCGCATCCACCTTCGCGCGAATCGTCGCGATCGATCCGGGCACCGACCTCGCCCTGCTGTCGACCCAGGGATCGTTGCGCCTGCCGCCGCTGACGCTCGCGGCCAGCCGCCCCGCCGGCAGCGGCAGCGAAGTGACCTCGGTGGGCTACCCGATGAATGTCGACCGCGCGCAGGGCCTGTCGATCCAGGATATCGTGCGCTCCCAGCCGCCGGTGAAGAGCCGCGGCTTCATCTCGGGCGAACGGCCCAGCCGCCAGTTCGACACCATCCTGCACACCGCGCCGATCGCGCGCGGCAATTCGGGCGGTCCGCTGCTCGATACCTGCGGGCGGGTGCTGGGGGTCAACTCCTTCGGCGCGGAGAGCGACGGGACCGATGCCGAATTCTACTTCGCGGTCTCGAATCGCGAGTTGATGCCGTTCCTGCGCGCTCACGGCGTTTCCCCCCAGCTCAACGACCTGCCCTGCCGCAGCCTTGCCGAACTCGACGAAGCGGAGCGCCAGCGCCGCGCCGAGGCCGCCGCGGCCGCGCGCCAGCAGATGGAAGCACGCACCGAAGCGGCGAGCGAGCGGCGCTCGCGCCTCCAGCTCGAAGCCGCGCTGGCAGTGCAGGAAGAGCGCGAGAACCGGATCGCGATGGCGCTGCTGTGCCTGCTCGCCGCGATCGGGCTTGGCGTGCTCGGCTATGCGCTGTCCCAGCGCCGCGAGAAGGAACTGGCGGCGGGCGAGGCGGTGACCGAGCAGGAGATCGCCGAGGGCCGCGAGTGGGACGACGATGTCCGCCGGGGCCTGCCCGGCTGGGTCCCCTATGTGTGTTACGCGCTCGCAGCGGTGCTCGCGGTGACCGCCGCAGCGCTCTATCTGACGCGCCCCGGCCTCGATGCGATCGACCGCCGGGTGGCCGCGGGCCTGGAAGAGGAGACGGGCAGCGAACGCGCGGGCGACGATGCCTCGGCCGCGACCGCCGGGCGCTTCACCTGCATGCTGGAGCCTTCGCGCAGCCGCGTGACCGGAGAGCCTACGCGCAGCGTCAAGCTGCGTTGGTCGGCGGATGGCTGCGTGAACGAACGCACGCAGTATGGATTCGCGAACGGTCAGTGGGCGCGCGTCTTCGTGCCGAACGAGGAGGATATCGTGAGCGTCGCGCGCTACGATCCGCACACGCGCACCTATCGCGCCGACCGTTACCTGCTGTCGCGCGAGGCGATCGCCGCCGCCCGCGAAGCGCGGGGCAGCTATTCGGCGCCGTCGTGCGATACGGCCGACGGTGCCGCGAAGCTCGGCCGCCAGCAGGACGCCGTGCTCGCCGCCCTGCCCTCGCAACCCAACGAGCGGCTGGTCTATTCATGCCAGCCCGCAGATTAGCGCAAACACGAATCATCCCCCCTCGGCTTGCGCTTCGCGAACCCCGATGCTAGGCGCGCGCCATCCTTGCCTGAACGGCCTGCGTTCCCATGGATGCGGCCCGTATCGGCAAGCTTTGCAATCGTTTTTCCCGGACCCGAAGAGGACCCAGGCGTGGATATTTCCGCCGGTATTCAGACCAGCCTTGCAGGGCGCTACGCAGCCGCGCTGTTCGAGCTGGCCGCCGAAGACGGCGTGGTGAGCGCAGTCGAGAGCGATCTCGACACCGTGTCGACCGCTCTGGCGCAGTCGCCCGAGCTGACCGCGCTGACCACCAATCCGCAGCTTGGCCGCAAGGCCAAGATGGCGACCATCGAAGATGTCGCCAAGCTGCTGGAGGTCAATCCGCTGACGCGCCGCTTCCTCGGCGTGCTGGCGGAAAACCGCCGCCTTGCAGAACTGCCCCGGATGATCCGCGCCTTCCGCGACATCGCCGCCGCCCAGCGCGGCGAGGTGAGCGCCGAAGTGATCAGCGCGCATCCGCTGACAGAAGATCAGCTATCGTCGCTCAAGACAAAGCTGACCGCGCGCGAAGGCCGCACGGTCAAGCTGACCAGGAGCGTCGACCCCGACATGCTCGGTGGCCTCATCGTCACCATCGGCTCCAAGCGGATCGACGGATCGGTCCGCACCCGTCTCAACGCGCTTACGCAGGCAATGAAAGGCTGACAGTACTTCTCCGGAAGAACTGTCGATGAAAGGCTAAGGCAATGGATATTCGCGCCGCTGAAATCAGCAAGGTCATCAAGGACCAGATCGCCAACTTCGATTCGTCCGCACAGGAAAGCGAAGTCGGCACCGTGCTCTCCGTCGGTGACGGGATCGCCCGCATCCACGGGCTGGACCAGGTCCAGGCCGGTGAAATGGTCGAGTTCGACGGCGGCGTGAAGGGCATGGCGCTGAACCTCGAAGCCGACAATGTCGGCGTCGTGATCTTCGGCTCCGACACCAACATCAAGGAAGGCGACACCGTTCGCCGGACCGAAACCATCGTGGACGTGCCCGTGGGCAAGGCCCTGCTGGGCCGCGTGGTCGACGCGCTGGGCAACCCGATCGATGGCAAGGGCCCGATCGAAACGACCGAGCGCCGCCTCGTCGAACAGAAGGCCCCGGGCATCATCCCGCGTCAGGGCGTGAGCGAGCCTGTGCAGTCGGGCCTCAAGGCGATCGACGCCCTCGTCCCCGTCGGCCGCGGCCAGCGCGAACTGATCATCGGCGACCGTCAGACCGGCAAGTCCGCCGTCGCGATCGACACCTTCATCAACCAGCGCGACGCGCATAAGGGCGATGACGAGAACCAGAAGCTGTACTGCATCTACGTTGCGGTCGGCCAGAAGCGTTCCACCGTGGCGCAGATCGTCAAGTCGCTCGAAGAAAACGGCGCGATGGAATACTCGATCGTGGTCGCCGCGACCGCATCCGAGCCTGCGCCGCTGCAGTACCTCGCGCCCTACACCGGCGCCGCGATGGGCGAATTCTTCCGCGACAACGGCATGCATGCCGTGATCGTGTACGACGACCTTTCCAAGCAGGCCGTCGCCTACCGCCAGATGTCGCTGCTGCTTCGCCGCCCGCCGGGCCGCGAAGCCTATCCGGGCGACGTGTTCTACCTCCACAGCCGCCTGCTCGAGCGTGCGGCGAAGATGAGCGATGCGATGGGCGGCGGTTCGCTGACCGCACTGCCGATCATCGAAACGCAGGCGGGCGACGTGTCGGCCTACATCCCGACCAACGTGATCTCGATCACCGACGGTCAGATCTTCCTCGAAACCGACCTGTTCTACCAGGGCGTGCGTCCGGCCATCAACGTGGGCCTGTCGGTCAGCCGCGTGGGCGGTGCCGCACAGACCAAGGCGATGAAGAAGGTTTCGGGCTCGATTAAGCTCGAACTCGCGCAGTACCGCGAAATGGC
This sequence comes from Alteriqipengyuania triglochinis, assembly GCF_054655655.1. Lineage (NCBI taxonomy): Bacteria > Pseudomonadati > Pseudomonadota > Alphaproteobacteria > Sphingomonadales > Erythrobacteraceae > Alteriqipengyuania > Alteriqipengyuania triglochinis. The sequence goes on along the minus strand of NZ_BAAHNC010000005.1, from coordinate 9,348 downwards.
GGCCTTCGCGCAGTTCGGTTCGGACCTCGACGCGTCGACGCAGAAGCTGCTCAACCGCGGTGCGCGCCTGACCGAGCTGCTCAAGCAGCCGCAGTTCTCGCCCATGCCGTTCGAAGAGCAGACCGTCTCGATCTTCGCGGGCACCAACGGCTATCTCGACGATGTCGCGGTGGACCGGGTGACCGAATACGAAACCCAGATGCTCAGCTTCATGCGCCACGAACATGCGGACGTCCTCAAGGACATCCGTGAAACCAAGAAGTTCGAAGGCGACATCAAGGACCGCACGGTCAGCGCGCTCGACGCGTTCGCCAAGCAGTTCGCGTAAGCCCTAGACAGACGCAGGAGCCGAAATGGCTAGCCTCAAGGAACTCAAGGGCCGGATCAAGTCGGTCAAGTCGACGCAGAAGATCACCAAGGCCAAGCAGATGGTCGCGGCGGCTAAGCTGCGCCGTGCACAGGAAGCTGCCGAGGCCGCGCGCCCTTACGCCGAGCGGCTCAATGCCGTGATGGCGAGCCTGGCGAGCAAGGTCGGCGACGGCGAGAGCGCGCCCAAGCTGCTGAGCGGCACGGGATCGGACCAGCGCCACCTGCTGGTGGTGGTCAACACCGACAAGGGCCTGTGTGGCGGTCTCAACGCCAACATCGTCAAGCAGGCGCTGCGCAAGGCAGCCGCGCTGCGCGACGAAGGCAAGCAGGTTGAGTTCTACCTCGTCGGCAAGAAGGGCCGCGCGCCGATCAAGCGCAGCAATGCCAGCGCGATCCTGAAGCACTTCGACACCTCCGACGTGCGCACGCCCGGCTTCGACGAGGCCGAGGCGATCGCCAACGAGCTGATCGAGATGTTCGATGCGGGCAAGTTCGATGTCGCGCACCTCGTCTACCCGATCTTCAAGTCGGCGCTGGCGCAGGATCCGACCGTGCAGCAGCTGATCCCCGTCCCCGCCCCGGCGGCGGACGAGGTGCAGGCAGGCGCGGGTTCGGGATCGGTCGTGGAATACGAACCGGGCGAAGAGGAAATCCTCGAAGAACTGCTGCCGCGCTATGTCCGCACGCAGCTGTTCGGCGCGCTGCTGGAGCGCGAGGCGTCTGAACAGGGCGCCTCGATGACCGCGATGGACAACGCTACGCGCAACGCGGGCGACCTGATCAAGAACCTCAACATCGAGTACAACCGCCAGCGCCAGGCGGCGATCACCACCGAACTGATCGAGATTATCGCAGGCGCCGAAGCGCTCTAGAGTTACGGACCAAGGAAACGAACATGGCCACCGCCGCAGACATGACCACCACCAAGCCCAACCTGACGGGCAACGGCACCATCTCGCAGGTGATCGGCGCCGTCGTCGACGTGCATTTCGAAGGCGAACTGCCGCCGATCCTCACCGCGCTCGAAACGAAGAACGGCGGTTCCACGCTGGTCCTCGAAGTCGCGCAGCACCTTGGTGAAAGCACCGTGCGCACCATCGCGATGGACGGCACCGACGGCCTCGTGCGCGGTCAGGACGTCATCAACACCGGCGCGCAGATCTCCGTGCCCGTCGGCCCCAAGACGCTCGGCCGGATCATGAACGTGATCGGCGAAGCGATCGACGAGCGTGGCCCGATCGGGGCGGAAAAGTCCAACCCGATCCACGCCGAAGCTCCCGAGTTCGTCGACCAGTCGACCGAATCGAGCATCCTCGTCACCGGCATCAAGGTGATCGACCTGCTCGCGCCTTACGCGAAGGGCGGCAAGATCGGCCTGTTCGGCGGCGCCGGCGTCGGCAAGACCGTGCTGATCCAGGAACTGATCAACAACATCGCGAAGGGCCACGGCGGCGTGTCGGTGTTCGCGGGCGTGGGTGAGCGTACCCGTGAAGGTAACGACCTGTACCACGAATTCCTCGACGCAGGCGTCATCGCCAAGGATGCCGACGGCAACGCGACCAGCGAAGGTTCGAAGGTTGCGCTCGTCTTCGGCCAGATGAACGAGCCTCCCGGTGCGCGTGCCCGCGTGGCGCTGTCGGGCCTGACCATGGCGGAATATTTCCGCGATGAAGAAGGCCAGGACGTGCTGTTCTTCGTCGACAACATCTTCCGCTTCACGCAGGCCGGTTCTGAAGTGTCCGCTCTGCTCGGCCGTATTCCTTCGGCCGTGGGCTACCAGCCGACGCTGGCAACCGACATGGGCAACCTGCAGGAACGCATCACCTCGACCAACAAGGGCTCGATCACCTCGGTGCAGGCCATCTACGTGCCGGCCGATGACCTTACCGACCCTGCACCTGCCACCTCGTTCGCCCACTTGGACGCAACGACCACGCTGAACCGCGCGATTTCGGAGCTGGGCATCTACCCGGCGGTCGACCCGCTCGACTCGACCTCGCGCGTGCTCGAGCCGCGCATCGTGGGCCAGGAGCACTACGAGACCGCGCGCAAGGTCCAAGAGACGCTGCAGAAGTACAAGAGCCTGCAGGACATCATCGCCATTCTGGGCATGGACGAGCTTTCGGAAGAAGATAAGCTGACCGTCGCCCGCGCGCGCAAGATCCAGCGCTTCCTCTCGCAGCCGTTCCACGTGGCCGAGGTGTTCACCAACATCCCGGGCCAGTTCGTGCAGCTCGAAGACACGGTCGCCAGCTTCAAGGCGGTGGTCGACGGCGAATATGATCACCTGCCGGAAGCCGCCTTCTACATGGTTGGCGGGATCGAACAGGCGGTCGAAAAGGCCAAGAAGCTGGCCGAGGACGCTTAAGCGGACATGGATGCGGAGCGGCAGGCTTCGGCCCTTTTCGGGGTCGACTTGCTGCTCCGGCGGCTTCTGCAGCTCGCGATCGCCGATTTCCTGCTGATCTCGGCCTTCGATATCCATCGCTGGCGCCGCGAGAACTGGCAGCTGTTCGAGGACATGTTCCGGATCGCAGCGGACCGCGTGTTCGACCAGCCCGCCCAGCCGATCTGGCTCTACGCCTTCGCCTTCCCCTTCGTGGCCGCCAATTTCGGCTGCATGGTCCAGTGGTTGCGGGGCAAGCGGGCGCCGATCATGCTGCCGCTGTTCGTGATCAGCGCGCTCGCGATCGCCGCCATGCCGCTCGCCGGATGGCAGATGGTGATCCATCGCATGATCTGGCCGGACATCCTGAGCTTTATCGGCTATGGGCTGGGCGGCGCCATCGCAATCATCATCGGGCTGCGGCTCGACAGCACATCGCAGGCTGCCGCGACCGCGCAGCTGAAGAATACGGAGATCTGATCCAATGCCGCTCCATTTCGAACTGGTGACCCCCGCCCGCCACGTCCGTTCGGACGACGTGCACATGGTTGTCGTGCCCGGCACCGACGGGCAGTTCGGCGTGCTCGAAGGCCATGCGCCCTTCATGTCGACGATCAAGGACGGCGCGGTGCAGATCTACAAGACTGCCGGTGCCAGCCCCGAGACGATCGAAGTGCGCGGCGGCTTCGCCGAAGTGGGCGAGAACGGCCTGACGATCCTCGCCGAACACGTCGAGAGCTGAGCGAACTTCATAGCGGTTCTTCCGCATGGCCCGCATTTCCATGACGCCGCCGCTGGTACGGCTGATGCGCTTCACCCTCGTCGTGTGCATCATCGTCGCCTTTGTCATTGCCATCATGCCGGGCGGCAGCGGGCCAGGCGGTCTGAACGACAAGCAACTTCACGCGCTGACCTTCTTCGGCCTCGGCGGGCTGACGGGGGCGGGTTTCCGCAAGCGGGGCATGGTGCCCCTGTTCCTGGCGCTGACCTTCCTCGGCGGATTGATCGAGATCGCGCAATGGGCGACCGACTGGGGACGGTCCGCCGAGTGGGCGGACCTGTTCGCAGACATGATCGGAGCCTCGGTCGGCCTGATCGCCTCGCGCATCATGACCCGGAAACCCCGGCCTGTGGTCGATGGTACGGTAAGCGCCTAACTGCGCGTAGGCGCGTGGAAATCGGGCGGCTTGTCCGCGATCCACCGGACGAATTTCGCGACCGCTTCCTTCTCTTTCAGCCTTGCTGGATCGTCACCGATGCGCGCCAGCTCGGCATTGGTGAAATTGGCGTGGATCGTGCGGTGACATATCGGGTGCACCGGTACGGTCGTGCGGCCCTTTTTCGCCTTGGGAACGGGGTGGTGCCATTGCAATCGGGTCGCGATGGCTCGCCCGCATAACCAGCAGGTCAGGGGGCCGCCATCGCGCCCGTTCGCATGGGCATCACCGTCAGTCGTAATAGAACAGCTCGTTCGCGACGCCGCCGTAGGAACCGCCCGCCGTCACATCGACCGATTCGACCTTGGCGGTGCAATTGCGCTCGGCAATGACGTCGCCGCCGCGCACCACCATCACGCCGTCGGTGAATTCGGGCTTGTTGCCCTCATCATCGAACCCGGTGCGCACCGTTCGGCTGTAGACGATGTAGCGCACGCCGCCGTTGGCGAATTCGATCTGCGATTCGCCACCGCCCGAATAGGGCACGTTCGCAAAGCGACCACCGTCGAGCACGATCTCCGGCTTGCCAGCATTGCCGAAGCGGTATTGCGCAGTCTTCTGGCCCTGCGCATTGGTCACGCCGCACACCGCGAGCCGCTTTGTGCCGGCGGTGCAGGAGAACAGTTCCTTCTCGTCCGCCGCGCAGGCAACCTTGGCTACGGCCGGTGCAGCCGCGTCCGTCGAAGTATCAGCCTGCGCCGCGTCCTCGCCTGCTTGGTCAGCGGCGCCAGCCTCTTTCGCGGGCGTCGATGCCTCATCGGCAGTCGCCTCGCTCGCGCCCTCGGGTGCTGTATCGCCATTTTCAGCCGCGCCATCGCCGCAAGCTGCCAGTGTGAGGGCCAGTGCGCCCGTCAGAATTACTCTCTTCACTTGATTCCTTCTCGTTTCTTTTTCTTCATCGTGTCGTGGAATCGATCTGCCCAGCCGGGTTTGATCGACTGTTCGGCGCGTTCCATTCGCAATTCGCCCGCCGCGACATCGCGCGTGACCGTGCTGCCCGCTGCGACAATCGCATCGGCGCCGATCTTGACGGGCGCGACCAGAGCGGAGTTGGAGCCAATGAACGCCCGCTCCCCAATCACGGTCTTGTACTTGAAATAGCCGTCGTAATTGCAGGTGATCGTGCCCGCGCCGATATTGGCACCGGCACCGACTTCGGTATCGCCGAGGTATGTGAGGTGGCTGGCCTTCGCACCCTCGCCCAGCGTCGCCTTCTTCATCTCGACGAAATTGCCGACGAAGGCGTCCTTTTCCAGCACCGCGCCGGGGCGCAGCCGAGCATAGGGGCCGACCTGCGCGCCCTCGCCCACGCTAGCCCCTTCGAGATGGCTGAACGCCTTTATATGCGCGCCGTCGGCCACGCGCACGCCGGGGCCAAAGACCACGTTGGGATCGATCGTCACGTCCCGGCCGATCTGGGTATCGTAGCTGAAGAAGACGGTTTCGGGCGCGCGCAGCGTTGCGCCGTTTTCCATCGCCTCCTCGCGCTTCAATTCCTGCCACTGCGCTTCGGCGCGGGCGAGTTCGGCGCGGCTGTTGATGCCGGCAACCTCGCCCGGATCGCTCGCGGTCACCGCCGCGCAGGTCTCCCCGTCGGCGATCGCGATATTGACGATGTCGGGCAGGTAATATTCGCCCTGCGCATTGTCGTTGCCGACGCGGCGCAGCAGGTCGAACATGTCCTGCGCGCGCGCGGCCATCAGGCCCGAATTGCACAAGGTGCAGGCGCGCTCCCTCGCGCTCGCATCCTTGAACTCGACCATCTTGGAGATGCGCCCGTCCTCGTCCGCGATCACGCGACCATAGGAAAGCGCGTCGTCGGGCTCGAAGCCCAGCACCACCACCTTGGGCGCATCTTCGGCATGCAACCGGTCGAGCATCGCCTGCATGGTCTCGCCCTTCACGAAGGGCACGTCGCCATAGAGGACCAGCACGTCGCCGGAGAAATCGCCCAGCGCGTCTTCGGCCTGCTGGACCGCGTGGCCGGTGCCCAGCTGCGGTTCCTGAACACGCGTCTGCGCATCCTCGCCCAAGGCCTCTTCCAGCTGCTCGCGACCGGCACCCACGACCACGACCTTCTTCTTCGGCCCCAGCGGATCGAGCGAGTCGATCAGGTGATGCAGCATCGCCCGGCCCGCAATCGGGTGGAGCACCTTGTGCAGATCGGACTTCATGCGGGTGCCCTTGCCCGCGGCGAGAATGATGGCGGCGAAATCTCTCATAAGCCGCGCTGTGCCACCATCGGCTTGCAGAATGAAGAAGCTTTCGCCACCGGTGGGCGGATGAGTGATTTTCCCTTCGATGCGATCGGCCTCGATCTCGACGGCACGCTGCTCGACACCAAGATGGATCTGGCCGCTGCGGTGAACCATGCGCTGGCCGAGGGTGGCTACCGCCAGGTGCCCTCCGAAGAGGTCGAGGGGCTGATCGGCGGCGGGGCGAAGGTCATGCTCGCCCGCGCGATCGAGAGGCAGGGCGGCAGCATGGCTGAGGAGGATTTCCGCCCGCTCTACAAGAGCCTGCTGCGCTATTATTCCCAGCACAACGCGGTCCACACCGCGCCCTTCCCCGGCGTGATCGAGACGCTGGACGCGCTCGCGGAAATGGACGTGAAGCTGGCGGTGGTGACCAACAAGTTCGAAGGCTTCGCCGCCGACATCCTCGGTTCGCTCGGGCTGAGCGACCGCTTCGTCACGCTGATCGGCGGAGACAGTCTGGGCAAGGATGCGGACGGCAATTTCCGCGCCAAGCCCGCCGCCGATCCCGTCCTTGCGGCGATGGAGCGATGCGGTTCGCGGCGCTTCGCCTTCGTCGGCGACAGTTCCTACGACGTCATGGCCGCGCGCGCGGCGCGCGTACCGGTGATCGCGGCGGGTTACGGCTATTGCGACAAGCCGGCGGACGAACTGGGCGCGGATGCGGTGATCGCGCGGTTCGACGAATTGATCCCCGCGCTCAGGAAAATCGACCAAGCCGCGCGTCCAATCGACGAAGCCGCGCGATGACCCGTCGAACGGCATTGGCGAAGGCGCGCCCGGTGGAAACTATCGCCGCATCTGATACTGGTTCGAAACGGCTTTCCTCGGAGATTGCACATCATGAAATCCGCATCCGTCCGCACGCTCGCAGCATCGCTGGCACTGTCCGCAGCCTGGGCACCCGCCCTTGTCTCACCCCTTTCCGCACAGGATTCGAACACCGTCATGGAGCCTGAATACGAGGCCGAAAACGATCCCTTCATCTGGCTGGAGGAAACCCGCAGCGATCGCGCGCTCGAATGGGTCGAGGCGGAGAACGAGAAGACCGTCGCCGCGCTCCAGTCCGACCCCCGGTTCGAGGAACTGAAGGCCGAAGCGCTCGCCATCTACGACGCCGAAGATCGCATCCCCGGCGTCGCCTTCACGCCCCACGGCATGGTCAATTTCTGGCAGGACGCGAAGAACCCCAAGGGCATCCTGCGTATCACCACGCTGGAAAGCTGGCGGACCGACAATCCGGAATGGGAGACCATCCTCGATGTCGATGCGCTGGCCGTCGAAGAGGGCAAGGAATGGGTCTATGGCGGGATGAGCTGCCTGCCGCCCGACGGCACGCACTGCATGGTCTACCTCTCCGATGGCGGGAAGGACGCCAGCGTTGCGCGCGAGTTCGATATGGCCACGCGCAGCTTCGTGGATGGCGGGTTCGAACTGCCCGAAAGTCAGGGCAGCGCCGGCTGGGTGGACGAAGATACGCTGCTGATCAGCCGCGATTTCGGCGAAGACACCGTCACCGATAGCTTCTACCCCTTCACCACGCGCGAATGGAAGCGCGGCCAGTCGATCGACGAAGCCAAAGAGATTTTCCGCGGTGAGAAAAGCGATGTGTCCGCCGGCGCCTACCTGCTGCGCGATAGCAGCGGCACGATCCACGGCCGGATCGCCTATCGCGGTGTGTCCTTCCACGAGCGCGAGTATTTCTTGGACGTCGACGGCGAGTGGGTGAAGCTGGACCTGCCTAAAAAGGGCAGCCCCTATGGCATCATCGACGGGCGCATCCTGTTCTCGACCGATGTGGACTGGGAAACGCAGGGCAAGACCTTCCCCGCCGATGCGCTCGTCTCCGCCGATCTGGAAGAATGGAAGGCGGACCCCAACGGCGCGGAGCTGTCCCTCGTCTGGGCTCCTGGCGACCGCCAGACCAAGCGCGGGGCGGGCAGCAACAAATCCAGCCTCTACGTCAACCTGCTCGACAATGTGCGCGGCAAGGTGCTGAAGTTCGATTTCGAGGATGGCGAGTGGGTCAGCCAGGAGATCGCGCTGCCCGAAAACGCCACGGTCGGCGTCACTGCCTCGTCGGACGAGACCGATCAGATCATGTTCTCCTCGACCGACTTCCTGACCCCGTCCACGATCTATTACGCCGAGGACGGCGTGACGCTGGAAAAGGTCAAGGAAAGCCCCAGCCGGTTCGATGCATCCGGCATGGAGATCGAGCAGTTCGAGGCGACCAGCACCGATGGCACCAAGATCCCCTACTTCCTGGTCAAGCCCAAGGGCATGACTATGGACGGGACCACGCCCACGCTGCTGTATGGCTATGGCGGGTTCCAGGTGCCGCAGCTGCCATCCTACCTCGGCTCCACCGGCAAGATGTGGCTCGAACGCGGCGGAGCCTACGTGCTCGCCAACATGCGCGGCGGGGGCGAGTTCGGCCCGAACTGGCACCAGAGCGCGATCCGCGAGAACAAGCAGCGCACGTGGGACGATTTCATCGCCGTGGGCCGCGATCTGGTCGCGCGCGGGATCACCAGCCCCGAACATCTCGGCGTGCAGGGCGGCTCGCAGGGCGGGCTGCTGGTCGGCACCGCGTTCACCCAGGCGCCTGACCTGTTCAACGCGGCGATCGTCCAGATCCCGCTGTTCGACATGCTGCGCTACCAGTATATCGGCCGCGGTGCCTCGTGGATCGGCGAGTATGGCGACCCGCGCATCCCCGAGCAGCGCGAATGGATCGAAGGCTATTCACCCTACCAGAAGCTGCTGGAACAGAAGGACTACCCCAAGCCCTTCTTCGTCACCTCCACCGCCGACGATCGCACCCATCCCAGCCATGGCCGCAAGGCCGCGGCGCGGATGGCGGCGCAGGGCGACGACTACCTCTATTACGAGGACATGCAGGGCGGCCATTCGGGCGGCGTCGACAACGAACAGCGGGCCAAGCTGCGCGCGATGCAGATCGTCTATCTCCTCCAGCAGCTGGCGGACTGAGGCAGCGGAGGACAGCGCTCGATCCTGCTCCCCTCCCTTGAGGGAGGGGCTGGGGGTGGGGGTTCGGCCCCGTCTGCCAGCCCCCGACACCCAAAAAATCCACCCCCCACAAACGGGTGGAGTTAAA
>NZ_BAAHNC010000004.1:0-131067 GCF_054655655.1 Alteriqipengyuania triglochinis | reverse complement strand
TGCACCGACGAAGAACCGCCGGCCCAGAATGTCGCCGTAGAGAATCTGGGGGTAGGACGGCCCTTCATCGGTGAAGTTGTCGACGCCTGCGCGCAGCGTCAGCGGCCCGGTCTCGAACTGGGCGGAGATGCTGTGCGTCAGGTTGCTGTCGAGCACGGGGTTCGGATTGTTCTCGATCGTGGCGTCGAAGGCGGCCCTGGTCTCGTCGAGATAGAAGGCTTGGTAGCTCACGCGCAGCGGCCCCTTCTCCCAGTCGATGTTCAGGCGGCCCTGCCATTCGGGCTTCAGGTAGGTGTCATCGGTCCGCACGAAGGTTTCGCCCGTGACCGACGTCGTCAGCAGGGCATTGTGGGTCGCGTTCACGGCCACCCGGAAGTCGCCCCAGTCGCTGTTGGCCGGGCTGAAATCGTAACTGACCGCGTAGACTTCGCCGCGGTACTGGACCACGCCGGCGTTGAACGTCGTGGTCGTCCCCTCGATGATCGTGCCGCCCGGGTTCAGACCATCGGGATTGGCCAGCCGGGTGAAGGCATCGCACACCGCCGGATCGGGATTTGTATTGTCGTAGCAGCTGGCCGCGAAATCTTCGGTGGTGAACGGTGAAAGGCCGTCTTCCAGATCGATCTCGATCCGGTCGGCGCTGATCGTCAGGCCGGGGATGAACGCGGGCTGGAGGACGATGCCGTAGGTCGTCGTATCTGAAATCTCGTTGCGCAGATCGCCATTGCCACCGGTGGTAACCGTGGCCCGCTCGAAATTCTCGGACGGGCTCTGGAAGCTCGCCAGACGCTCAGCCGCGCTGGCCCCGGCGTTGGAGCCGTCGGCTGCGACCCCGAAGCCAGGATTGGCTTCGAACAACGCGAGACAGTTCGCGCCGCGGACCGAGGGATTGGGACCGCTGGTGATCCGATCGGCATCGCAAGGATCGCGGCCGACCGATGAAAGCTCGCTCCGCTGGGGCGCGAACAGCTGGGTCAGGGTCGGCGCGCGGAAGTTGCGGCTGCGCGATCCGCGCAGGGTCACACCCTCCACCGGCTGCCAGCGCAGGCCCAGATCCCAGACTTCCTCTTCGCCCGCGATCGAGTTGTCGACGTAGCGTCCGGCCGCACTGAATTCGAGCGTGCGGACAAGCGGCACGTTCATGGCGCGATCCACCAGCGGGACCAGCAATTCGCCGGAAAATTCGTCCGTATTGTACTGGCCCGACTGCGCAAGCTCCATCGTGCCGCCGCCGAAAAGGCCGAGACGGTTGGCTTCCAGCGGGAGGAATTCGGCGCTTTCGTCGCGATGTTCGTAAGCAATGCTGAACTGGGCGGTGCCGCCGGGCAGCCGGACGATATCGCCGCCGAACGTCGCCAGCAGGTCGATCTGTTCGTTGGTGTAATCCTGTCCGGCCCGCACGCTCACATATTGCTGCGCCTGGGCGCTCACATTGCCGTCGCCGAAGGGGTTGATCGGCGCGCAGGAGGGGTCGTCATTGGTCGTATCGGCATCTGCATTGATCGCACACACGATCGATCCGCCCGCCGACACGGCGTCGATCGCATTGTCGTATTTCGCGTTATCGACCTCCCAGCGCCGCTGCGCGCCTTCGACGCGGGCGTAGCTGCCCGAAAGGGACCAGTAGAAACTGCGCCATCCGGCCGAGAAATCACCTTCTACGCCCAGAACCCCGCGATAGGTGTCGGTCGTGTAGGTCTGCGTGTTCGACGGGGTGAGATCGAAGAAATACTTCGACAGGAAGATCGGAGCCCCCTGCGCAAAGCCGGGATTGGCGGCCGAGAGGGTCTGCCGCGCACTGTCGGACAGGAAAGGGTTGGCGGTGGTGAAGGTGATCGGGCCCGCATAGGTGCCGGCGTTCAGAATGGTCCTGCTCTGGCCCTGGGGAATCTCCTCCCCCTCAGTGCGGGCATAGAGCGCCTGCGCCTTGATGGTCACCGCATCCGTCAGGTCGTAGCTGGCGATGGCATTCGCCGTCAGACGTTCGACCCCGGTCCGCAGGCCGACCAGATTGCGATAGCTGAACCCGTCGCCGCCGCTGGCGAAGGGAATGCCGACATCCTCGCCCGGGTCGAATGCCTGCAGGCTGCCGTCCGGCGCGAACTGCAGCGGAACTCCGTTGGACTGGGTCAGGAACCTGGGAAACGGAGCGGGCGTGTTGAACAGCACGCCATTGGCATTGAATTCCCAGAACCGCGCATCGAGCAGTTCGCGCACCGAGGGGATGCCATCGGCCGGACCGGTGTCGTCCGGATTGGAAACGGTGAGGCGCGCCAGATTGGACAGCGAGCGATCCTCGAACCGCAGGATGGGGGATCTTGAATAGCCCACGTCCGCCGCGATGTTGCCCCGCCCGCCTGCGAAGTTGGTGCCCACGGTGCCGCGCAGGCTATAGGTGTGGTAGTCGCCGCGCGAGGAAATGCCGTTCTGCGCGTCGAGTTCGATCCCTTCGAAATCGTCTTTCAGGATGTAGTTCACCACACCTGCGATCGCGTCCGAACCGTAGACCGCCGCGCCGCCGCCCTGGACGACTTCGACCCGTTCGAGCAGCCCTAGCGGAATGATGTTCGCATCGACCTGAGCATCGCCCAGCCCGGACGAACTCGTCACCATGCGCCGGCCATCGACGAGCGTGAGCGTGCGGCCCGCGCCAAGACCGAAGAGGTCGGCGAACTGCTGGCCGGAACCGCTGCTCTCGCCGCTATTGTCGGCCTGGCTCAATTGCGGCGTGTTCACCGTCAGCTGGTTCAGAGCGTCGGCGGCGGAGGTGTAGCCACGGTCCTCCACGACTTCCTCTCCAAGGACCGTGATCGGCGTGCTTTCGTCGGCAACGTTGCGGCGAATGCGCGAACCCGTGACGACGATCATGTTGTCCGGGGATGCATCGGCGGCGGCAGGAACCTCTCCGGGAGCAATCTCGTCGGAAGTCTGGGCGGCGAGCGCGGTTGGCGTCGCCAGGATCGCGATGCAGGCCGACCCGTTCAGGAGCGCGAGGCGAACTGGGCTGCGGCGGCGGTCGATGAGATTGGCCATGATGATCCCCCTTGGGTTCCGTTGCAAAACTGGTCGCCGCTCTCCTATCGGCGCAACAACAGGTTTATGTCGGCGAGGCGGAAAAATCGTTGCGAAGGTCGGGCCTTTGCGCATTGTTTGCGCATATATATTGCGGCCACCCGAGATTGCGCGCCTTACGATTGCCCACTATTGCGGAAAGTGCGAATTGCGGATGAAGGCCGTCAGGTCGTTCGCGAATTCCCGCCGGGCTGCTGGAACATCGTACATCATATGGCCGCCGCGATAGCAGTGCAGAGCGATGCGAAACGCGATCCCGCCCGGCAGACGGGCGACCGTCGCCTCGTTCGCGGCGCAGCTATTAAGCGAATCGTAGATTCCGGCAGCAACGAACACCTGCATCCCGGGCGATTTGCGCATCGCGCGGATCGTCCAGGGCTGGGAAGGACTCGGCGGCCCCTCCCCCGCCATCGCACGCGCCAGCGATTCCTTCGTGATTTCGGCCTGATCATATTGCCAGCTCTCGCCGACCGGCAGGCTCTCAACCTCGATCCCCGCATATTGGCCAACGCGGTAGCCCAGCGTGTCGCGGTAATAGGACAGAACGGCTTCGCCACCCGACTGGTGATTTGCAGCGCCGATCACGCGCATGTCGAACACGTCGAGCGTTTTGCCCGGAATCAGACCGGTGCGAAAATCACGCGGAGAGACCCACAGCGTTTCGGGATCGACCTGATCGGGCCGCATCCCGTGGTAACGCGCCAGCCGGGCCGCAATCGCCGCCTTCTGCCCGGGGGTGAGCGATGCCGGATCGGCAAGCGCCGGATACCACTTTTCCCGTGCCCACCGCGTCGCCTGAGCGATTATCGCATCGCCTTTCGCCTGCAAGGCCGGATCCAGCCTCCCGAGGGCGAGCGCAGTCGCGGTGCGGTTGGGCAACGACAGCGCGCGAGAGAGCGCGCGGTTCGTATCCTCCCCCAGCGGTATCCCGCCCGAGATCAGGCCGACACCCGCGACCGGGACCCCCTTGTCGATAAGCGCCTCCGCCGTGCCCGCGGCGCGCCAGGTACCGAAGCTCTCGCCAAACAGGTACAGCGGCGCATCGCCGCGGCCGTAGCGTTCCAGAAACCGCATCACGAACTGGCTGGTCGCCGCAATATCGCCCGTCGTCGAATAGAGCCTTTCCGCATCGGCCGGCGTGCGCGCACGGCTGAAGCCCGTGCCGGCAGGATCGAGGAAGACGAGATCGCTGGCCATCAGCGGGGTTTCGGCATTCTCCACCGCTTCCCCCGCGCGGATCAGCATGGGGCCCATCGCGTCGAAATGCAGCAGGCGCGAATCCGCCCCCGGCCCGCCATTCCACACGAAGGACAAGGGGCGCTCCGCCTCATCGGTGCGCGCGAAATAGGCGGTGTAGAACAGATCCGCCGCGCCCGTGCCGCCCTCTCCCGCGACCCGGAGCGTGCCGACGCAAGCATCGTAGGCCAGCGGACCTTCGGACGTCTCGACCCGATGCTCTGAATGGATGGCGTCATCCGCACACGGTTTTGTTGCGGTGTGCTCGACCGGCACATTATGGCATCCCGCCCCCAGCAGCATCGCCGCCAGGCCGATCAGCGCCGCGCGACTTCCCCAGCGCGTGTTCATAAGTCGTCCTTCAAACTCGTTTCTGCGCAGAGCATTACACTGGTTAGCGGGGCAAAAATTATGCGTATGCAGACGATTTTTATCACCACCGCCGCCTCGAATGCAGTTCGCAGCCCCGAGCGCGATGAATTGAGGCATATTTATGCGCCAACGGAGGATTAAGCTGTCGCCATGACCGGCAAGACCAAATCCAACGCCTTCTCCCTCTCGCGACGATCCGTGTTGGCGGGCACCGCAAGCCTCCCCCTTGCGGCAACTGCGTCTTCTCGCGCTTCGGCCCTGAAGCGCCCGGCTGCCGCTCTCTTCGAACCGGCCGAGGGCGTCTATCTCGACAGCGGCACCATGCACCCGGTGCCACGGGCCGCGCACGCGGCGGTCAGGGCCTATCACGATACGCGCGCATCGGGCGCACGCTGGCCGACCGGCGAGGTCGAAGAGCGGGTCAAACGCTCCTTCGCCACGCTGGTGGGCGCATCGCCGGAAGAGCTGGCGTTCGTGCAGAGCACCACCGCCGGCGAACAGCTGGTGATCGACGCGCTGGGCATCCCCGAAAGCGGCGGCCGGATCGTGACCGACACGCTCCATTTCTTTGGCTCGTTCTGGATGTACCAAGAGCTTGAGCGGCGCGGCATGGAGGTCGTCTGGCTCAAGCCGGAGAACGGCCGGATCGATCCCGCCGCCTACGAAGCCGCCATCACCGAAGATACGCGGCTGGTCAGCCTGTCGCTGGTGTCGACCTATAACGGCTTCGAACACGATCTCGCCGCGATTACCCAGATCGCGCATGCGCGCGGCGCGATGGTCTATGCCGACATTATTCACGCGGCAGGCACGGTCCCGGTCGATCTGCATGCCAGCAAGGTCGATTTCGCCGCCACCGCGACATACAAGTGGCTGATGGGCGATTTCGGGCTCGGGTTCCTCTACGTCCGCGCCGACCGGATTCCCGAACTCCACCGCACCCGCTACGGCTACTACCAGCTCGCGAAGTTCCAGTCGCACGTCTATCCGTTCGATCCTCCCGGCGAGACCGTGGCCGACATGGCCCCGCGCGAGGACGCCGAGGGCCTGTTCGCGATGGGCACCCGCTCGCATGCGGTCATGGCGCAGCTCGACGCCTCGCTTCCCCTGCTGCTCGACCTGGGCGTCGATACCATCGTCGCGCGCCGCCGCCCGCTGCTGGAGCGGCTGCACGAGGCACTGCCGGCCAAGGGCTATCGCGTAGTGACGCCGCCCGAGTGCCGCTCGCCGCTGCTCACCTGCGCCTTCGAGGGGGCGTACGAGAGGCTGTCAAAGCCGCTGGCCGACGCGGGCGTGGCGATCACCCTCTCGCGCAACCGCTTCCGCGTCTGCCCCTCCTTCTTCAACACGGCCGAGGATATCGAGGCCCTGCTTGCTGCGCTGCCCAACCAGAACGGATGATCTCGTGACATCACTCAATCGCCTGTGCCTTACGCTCGCCGCCCCGCTCGCGCTCCTCCCCCAGGTCGTTGCGGCGCAGGAATTCGACCGGCCCATGCCGCCCGCTTTCCTGCAGGCCATGGAACCGATGGTGGAGCGCAGCGAAGCCACCGACACGGTCGTCACGACACGCCACCAAGCGCGCATCAACGGGCGCGATATCACCTACGACGCGATCGTCACCGAAACCCCGGTGGAGAATGCGGCGGGCGAGGATGCCGCAGTCGTTGTCACCTATGGTTATGTCGCACGCGATGCCGGCGATACGGCAGTGCGCCCCATCCTGTTCTTCTTCAACGGCGGGCCCGGCGCATCCTCCTCCCCGCTCCACATGAAGGCCTTCGGCCCGCGTCGGCTGGTCGATGATAGGGGCGAAGCGCGGCTGGTCGAGAACGAACACAGCCTGCTCGACGTCGCCGACCTGGTATTCATCGACCCGGCGGGGACCGGCGCGAGCATGCCCGTGGCGGGTGCCGATCCCGCCAGCCTTTTCTCGGTCGCTGGAGATGCGGCGGCTGTCGCGAAGGTCGTACAGGCCTGGCGCGAGGCCAATGGACGCACCGCCTCGCCTTTCGCGCTGGTCGGCGAAAGCTACGGCACCGCGCGCGCGCTAGCCATGCTCGACCAGCAGATGGAGGCGGACCTGCCGCTGCCCGACGGCGTCGCGCTTCTCTCGCTGGCGATCGGCGACACGTCCGGCCCCGTCGTCTCGGACGCGGTGCTCCTGCCCACCCTGGCTGCAGTGGCGTGGTATCATGAGGCGGTCGATCGCAAGGGAATGTCGGCGAACGAATGGTTCGACGCCGCCTGTGCCTTCGCGCAGACCGATTATGCCGCCGCGCTGATGCAGGGCCCGACGCTGAACGCCGATGCCAGGGACGATATCGCGCAGCGGCTGTCGGCGTTTATCGGCATACCGCAAGCCGATCTCCTCGCGTGGGACCTGCATCTGCCCAAGCAGGAGTTCATGCTCGGCCTGCTGGGCGACCGGGGGCTTCGCACCGGCCAGCTCGACGCGCGCGCCACCCGCGCGATTGCGGAATCGAACTTCCAGCCGCCCTTCGACGATCCAAGCATGACGCTCGGCACGCAGACGACGGCTGCAATCGAGAGCTACCTGGCCGACGATCTGGGCTATGCGGTGCCCAGCGCCTATCGCAGCCTCAATCTGGGCATCAATTTCCGCTGGGGCTGGGGCGACGGGCAGAACTATACCAGCGCCCGGTTCACGCCGTTCCTGAACGCGGCGCTCGAGCGCAAGCCTGCGATGGCGCTCTACACCTCCGGCGGCATCTACGACATCACCACCCCTGCCTATGCCGGCCTGTTCGCGCTGGACTACGCCGGTATCCCGCGCGACCGGCGCACGACGAAGTTATACGCAGCCGGTCATTCGGTGTTCGAGGACGAAGCCGGTCTCGCCGCGATGAGCACTGACATGCGCGAATGGGCGGCAGGATTGTCGGATGAGGGGCGGCCGGACGCCGACCGTTAGGGGATCAGAGGGATCAGCCGCTAACTGCCGTTTCATGTGGCCCGCCATCGCGACATCCGGTGTCGCGAACAGCCGTGCCGTGGGTCTCTGATACGGGTCCCAGGTCGAAGCACCGCGGAAACCGCAGCGCTGCTGGCTCTATCTGGGGCCAACGACCGGGATGTTTGGGGTACAACCGGCGCGAAAAGGACGGGCGCTGCCTCAAGAGAGGCTCTGTGCGAGCTAATTCTCTAGGCGCAATCCGTGCGTTTTTATCGGACGCACTTGTTGGGGGGCACAATCCCTCAATGCCTATCGCCTCCTGCGCAGCGGGCAGTCCAGGACGCGCGACCAGTCACCGACCTAATGCTTCGTACTGGTAGCCGCGTCGACCGCAGCCTTGAACTTTTCACCTGCATCTGCGGCGACGGTCTGTACCTTGCGTTCGCCGGTCGCGGGATCGGTCTGGTGAAACCGGAACTCTGTCCCCTTCAAGGGGCCGGAGATCAGATCCGCAATCATGATCTCGCGCTGGCGGTTCTGGTTGGTGGCGAACGGCGCGATCAGATCGACGAGCCACACGCGTTCACCGCTGTCCCACTCTTCTAGCGTCAGCCGGTTCTCCGGCTCGATCATTCCGCCTTCGAGCTTCTTTTCCGCTTCCGGCCCGCATTTGGCCCACATTGCGAGCCCCACCGGCTGATCGCCATCGCGAAACAGGTAGAACTGTTGCTTGAGCAGGGCGGGCATGCAGAGCCATTCTATGTCGCCTATCTGCATCGCCCGGTGCAGCGGCGACTGGGTCAGCAGCCAGGCCATCTCTCCCAGAAAATGCGAGACAGTGGGCACAGTGCCGGTTGGGGGCGCTTGGGTTGCCATAATGGTCCTTACGAGTAGATATCCGCCAGAGCATAAGGCGCATGCCGGTCGCGCTGCTGGTCTTCAAGCCCACCCAGCGGCCCAAAGGCCGCCATATCCTGTCGCAAAATTGCCAGTCTGCGTGAGATATCCGAATCTTCGCTGGCCATCTCTTCAGATTTCAGCAAAAGACCCCGTTCGGGCGCCATGGCAGAAGGCGTTTTCGACTCTGCGAAAAGCGCGCGTACTTCCGATGGCTTGGCGTTCCGATCCGAAGAAGGATAGTTCTCCAATTCAGACAGGTTGAGCGCCGGACGGTCGAACCCTTCCGGGACCGGGGCATCTAGCGAACCTTCGGATCGGGCAGGGGCTTCATAGCGGCTGAAGAAATCGTCGCTCAGAATATCCTGCAGGGTCAGCTCATTGTGCGGATAGTCGCGCAGACGATCTCCTTGCGGGTGTCCGTTCGGCACGCTTGTCGCGGGCTTGCGGGAGGGGACGAAGCCGAACGCCACATCGCCCATCGTCCCGGTAGACCCGTCGGCGCGATTGAAAACCGCCGTCGACAGCAACACGTTGCGCCCGACCTTGTCGGTATTCTGCGAGGCATTGGCCCGCAAGCGGATCGAGACGATGCCATGATCCGCGAGCGAGCGCAGCTCGCCTGCATCGCTGTGGCCGTCGTCATCGGCATCGACCCAGATTTTGAGCTCGCCGAAGCGCTTGTCGAGGATCGAGACAAGACCATCGCCATTGCTATCGAACGCGGCCAGCCCCTGCATCGCGCTGCGCGCTTCTGGAGCATCGAGATAGAACGACAATTCGCTTCCGTCATCGATCCGGCCGTTGTCGTTGCGATCAATGACCAGGAAACCATCGCGGCTCGTGGTCCAGCCCGTATCGTCGACCACGCCATCGCCATTCATGTCGAATCGCGCCTTCGTCTTCGAAAAGCGTCTGGTTTCGATGCCGTCGCGATCAAGGTCGAGCACTATTGCGTCGAGGTAGCCGTACCTCCGGTCTGACAACCGTATTTCCGAGAACGGGCCTACAGCCCCGGCTCGCGCATCCAAATCGCCGTTTGCCTTGCGCGGCATGATCGCCAGTTCGCCGCCCATCGACGCCACGCGATATTTCTTGGCCTTCCGGTCGAAGGTGAGCGCGGCGGGTCTGAATTCGAGCTCGGCATCGTCGGCACCGGTCAGCGCCGTCTTGTGCGTCGAGCTGTTGACCACATAGGCAAAGCCGGCATCCAGCACCGCGCCGACAGTTCCATCGGCGCGAGTGAATTGCGCCCGGTTGTACACGATGTTGCTGCCTGCGGTGACGGTTTCACCCGTGGCGGTGCCGACCAGGCTGATCGATCCGATCCCGGCCTCGGCCAGGCTGAGGAGCTCGCCCGCATCGGTCACGCCGTCGCTATCGCGGTCGAACCACAGCTTGAACTCGACGAAGCGGGCGTCGCTTGCATCGAGCAGGCCATCGCCATTGCTGTCGAATGCCGCCAGGCCTTCAAGGTCGGTTTTGGCCCCTTCCTTGTCATCAAGGAACGAGATTTCGCCAATGTCGTCGATCTTGCCGTTGCCGTTGCGGTCGAGCGCGAGGAGCGCGTCCCCGGAGGCAATCCAGCCCGTTCGCTCCAGTTCTCCATCCCCGTCCTGATCGAACAGGGTCGAACCTTTGGCCAGCGAGACCAGTCCAGACCCGTCGCCGTCGAAATCGAGGACAACCGGGGCCGCGAGCGCGTAGTCTTCAGCATCCGCCCCATTACCGTCGTTTTCTGCTTCCCCGCTCTCATCCCCATTCGAAGGGTCGGACGAATTCTGGAAGGGCATCTCCCCTGCTTCGGTGTGCACGACGCCATCCACCGAGACCCATTCGAGGGCCACGTCGTCGGGCAGGCCGGGCACATCCTCGTCTTCGACAGCCGAAGGCTCGAACGCGAAGCTGGTGTCGCCAACCACACCCGTGGAACCGTCCGACTTGAGATATTCGGTCGTCGCGTAGATCACGTTGTGGCTTTCCGCTAATTCTTCGCCGGTCTGATTGAGAGTCAGGTTGACCTGAACGATCCCCGCTTCGGTCAGGGTGCGCAGCTCGCCCTCGTCGCTGACGCCATTCTGGTTGATGTCCTGCCAGACAAGGAATTCGCCGAAGCGTTGGTCGCCCGCATCGAGGAGACCATTCCCGTTGGTGTCGAAGGCGCGCAGCCCCTCAAGATCGGTCAGCGCGTTCTCCACGTCGTCCGCGAACGAAATCTCGGAACTGTCATCGATCACGCCGTTACCGTTTCGATCGAGCGCGAGCAGCGCGTCATCGGCGGAGACCCAGCCCGTCTTGTCGGCAAGGCCGTCCTTGTCCATGTCGAACGCGATCGTGCTACCGTCCAGAGCGACAAGCTCGATGCCGTCACCATCGAGATCGAAGACGATGGGCAGAACCGCCGAAGTGTTGTGCCGTTTGAACTTGATCGTCACGGTCTCGTCACGATACGCGCCGGCGGCATCGCGCGAGCGGATGGTCGCCAGATAATTGAGCTGGAAGGACCAGCGGCCACCCAGCGTGGGGTGGTTCTTGATCCCACCCTCCCACTCGCCGTCACCCGGAAGCGAGAAGTACAGATTGCCGGCGGAAGAGCCGCTGCCGACCACGGTGACGTAGGGATAGCCCGTGTTATCGATATCGCTGCTGCCCCCGGAAATGCGGCCGACTTCCTCCATCGAGAAACCTACGATCTGATAGGAAGTGGCAGCCGCGCCGGTTTCTGGGTCGGTCGCGCCGATACGGCCGATATAGCCGACCTTCTGGTCGTCATTGACATAGAAGGTGCGTGCAGATGTTATGTTTGGCCCCTCGTTCTCGTCGAGGATTTTGGCGGTGAAGGTTCCGGTCACCGATCGGCCGAGCGTATCCGTCGCCCTGATCGACAGCGCCTGCGTGGCGAGGGAATGGTCGCGCACGGGCACGTAGACCACATAGGGATCCAGGGGTTCCTCCGGGAATAGGGGCTCCAAGGGGTCGCGCGGGTTCCCGCCGCCCCCACCGATGGGGCCGGGATAGACCCAGCGTTCCTCGTAACGCGTGGTCACTGCTTCGTAATCAGCGATGCCGGCCTTGAGCATCAGTTTGCCGTCGGAGGAGATGCGCCAGATTCCGGACTCGGTGGAACCGTCGGCGAAGGACCAGGTCATCGCGCGGCCTTCAGGATCGCGCAGCATGCTCGTCTTGAGGTCGAACGAAGGATTGTGAACCACGTTCGGCGCAGCCTGGATATTTTCCATGATCGAGCCGGTCCCGGCCAGCATCGTGTGCAGTTCGTCCACGTCGCCGATATTGATTGCGAAGGTGGTCAGCGACTGTGTGTAGCCGGCCGCCCCGGCATTGTCCCGCGCGGCGACCGTGTAGGATCCTTGCGAGCTGCCAGCCTCGTAGTCGAACACCGCGCGCGTTGTAATGGCTCCGGTCGTCGCATTGATAGCGTAGCGACCGTCGGCAGAGGTGCCGCTGGCCGTGCTTCCGTTCATGAAATAATAGCGCTGCTGCCCGAAGGCTGTCGCGGACGAGTCCGGATCGGTCGCGGTGACGGTCGTGACGAGCGTGCCCGCAGCCGAGTTTTCCATCACCGTCTTTGCCGTGATCGCGGCAAGTGCGTTCTGTTCGTTGACGTTATTGATCCCGATCGTAACGGTGCTCTGCGTCTGCGTGTAGCCCGCCGCACCCGCGTTATCGCGCGCGATGACGGTGTAGCCGACCGACGTGGTGCCCGCCTCGAAATTGAGGGCGGCCTTGGTCGTGATGCGTCCCGTCACCGCGTCGATCTGATAGCGTCCGTCGGACGATGTCGCGCTGGCGGTGCCTGCGTTGAGGAAATAGTATCGCTGTTGCCCGAAGGCGATCGTCGCCGAGTCCGGGTCCGTCGCGGCGACCGTGCCGACGACCGTGCCGACCGCCGAATTCTCGTCCACGTTCAACGAATAGCTCGCGGGAAGCGCGTTCTGTTCGTTGAGGTTGTTGATCCCGATGGTCACGGTGCTCTGCGTCTGCGTGTAGCCTGCCGCACCGGCATTGTCGCGCGCGATGACGGTGTAGCCGACCGACGTGGTGCCCGCCTCGAAATTGAGGGCGGCCTTGGTCGTGATGCGTCCCGTGATGGCATCGATCTGATAGCGGCCGTCGGAAGAACTCGCGCTGGCGGTAGTTCCGTTGAGGAAATAGTACCGCTGTTGACCGAAGGCGATCGTTGCAGGGTCCGGGTCGGTCGCGGCGACCGTGCCGACCACCGTGCCGACCGCCGAGTTCTCGTTCACTGTCCAGGCATAGCTGGCCGGCATGGCATTCTGTTCATTGACGTTCGTGACCGGCACCACGATCGCCTTGTCGAAGTAGTTTCCTTCCGCATCGAAGACACGGACGGTGATAGTGTTCGCCGCATCCCGGTTCGATGCCTCGAAATCGAGATTGCCTCCGCCGTTGTTCACCAGCAGGCGACGGGTATTGGCGGGATCGAGAACATAGCGCCCGCCAGCACTGTTGATCAGCTGGAAACTGGTGGGGGCCGCTGCGCCCTCTGCTGTATCCGGATCGATGGCTGACAGGAGGCCGACGAGCGTGCCGGTCGCGGCGTTTTCCGCCACCGATCCCGCAAGGCTGATATCCGTCGGCTTGCCATGCACGACGACGCTCAGCGCGGTCCAGCCGGATGTGCGGACCGAAGCGCCATCGCGTGTCTGGACGGCGAAACTCAGCGCGGCATTCTCGTGCCGACCCGCAGGAACCTTCAGCTTGAGCCCGCTCAGCTGCGCAGTGGTAAGGCGCCACCAACCCGAAGCCGATTCATAGGTGCCGGTGGCCACGCCCGACGCGTTGACGAGGCTGTACCCACTGGGCAGACCCTTGACGAGCACGTCGACTGCTTCGGAACCATCCGTATCCGGCGAAGTCGCCGCAACCGACAGTGCGATGTTCGACCCTGCGGCCCCGCCAATACTCGCAAGTTGCGTAAACGAGCCATTATCGGCCGTCGGCGCGATCGAGAGGGCAATTCCGCCCGCGTCGAGCGCGGTACGATTGGTTCCCCTGATCTGAGCCCGGAGTTGTAGCGGCAGGGTGCCGCCTGGCAGCAGGTGCGTGCTCGCATTGGGGGCAAGCGTCAGCGTGACCGTGCGGTTCCCGTTTGCGTCGGGCGACCCGTAGTTCACTCCGGTCACGTAGTCGCTCAGCGTCTGCCCGCCACTGGTATAGAGCGACAGATCGATGTTGCTCGCCGGAATGGTCACGCCCAGACCCTGCTCGTCGTCGAACCAGGCACGCACGGCGAAACTGACGGTCGTAACTCCGTTGTCGAGCGCTTCGGTACCGCTGATCGATACCGTATTGCTGATCTTGGGCGGGCCGAGGCGGCCCCAGTGATCTTCCAGCCCGTTGCGGAAGGATGGATCGCTGCCCCGGAGGCTCGCCATCTGCGCCTGCGTCGTCGGCCGGCTGGCGCTCGGGATCGATGCCATCAGCGCCACCAGCGCATCCACGTTCACGGGGATGGCCGCCCGGTCGACACCATCGGAAATGAGGTCGATCTTGAAATCGCCGCGGGCCGGATCGTTGAACCACCCCTCCACCGTCACCGTGCCGTCGACACCTGCCGTGCCGAGCATCTTGAGCCGCAGATCGCTGCCGACGCGCTCGAACCAGATGTCGCTGTAGAGGATCGAGCCGTCGAGCGTGAGATGGTCGAAATCGGTACCGGTCGCATCGAAGTTGCGGATCCGGTCGTTGCCCTGCCCCCGGGCGACGAAATAGGTATCGTTGCCGGTCCCACCGATCAGGATGTCGTCGCCGATGCCGCCATCGAGATAATCGTCGCCCGATTGCGCATCGAGCGTGTCGTTGCCCGCGCCGCCCAGCAGATGGTCGTCCCCGGCACCGCCATAGATCGTGTCGTTTCCGCCACCGCCCGACAGCACGTCGTCGCCGGCAGAGCCGGTGATCGTGTCATTGTAGCTGGAGCCTTCGACCAGTTCGATACCGGACAGGGTATCGCCTTGGGCGAAGCCACCCGCGCCGATACCGGTGGTCAGATTGACATTCACCGCCGCGGTCGAGCCAGCGTAGGTGACGCCATCGAAACCGGCGCCCCCGATCAGCTGGTCTGCGCCCGCTCCGCCGTCGAGATAGTCGTCGCCGTCACCGCCATCGAGCAGATCGTTGCCAGCGCCGCCGCTAAGGCCAGCGGCCGTGAAGCCACGCAGCGGGTCCGTACCGCTGGCACGCGTGCCTTCGTTGCCAGCCTCTCCATAGAGGATGTCGTTGCCATCGCCGCCATCCAGCAGATCGTCGCCCGCGCCACCGTAAAGCGTGTCGGTCCCCGCCTCGCCTTCCAGCCGGTCATTGCCGCTCCCCCCAAGCAGCAGATCATTGCCGGCGCCACCATACAGGATGTCATTGCCGTCGCCGCCGTCCAGATCGTCGTTGCCATCAAGGCCCGACAGCGTGTCGTTCCCGGCAAGCCCGCGAATAATGTCGCGGTTTTGCTGGCCGGTCAGCACGTTTGCAGCCGAGGTCCCCTCGACGATATCGTCCTCATTGGCGATCGCGAAAGAAAAGGCCTGTTCAAAAGACAGCGGGGCGGAGGATTTGTCCGTCGCGCGGATGGTCAGCGAGATCGTGGCGCCGTCGGTCTCGTAATCGAGGCTCTGGTTGGCGAGCAGGACGAGGCGGTTTGCGCTATCGACGGCGAACCGCGTGCTCGGACTGGTCGATCCGTTTTCGAACACTGCAAAGACCTGTTGCCCAGCAAGCTGGCCGGGTAGGTCGGGATCGGTCACGGCGACCGTACCCAGGATGACCGTAGGTCGTGCTGTACCCGACGCAACCCGATCGCGTTCGGCGATCGAGGCGGTCTTGCCGGTCAGCGCAATCGCGGTCTGACGCTGGTTCACGTCCTCGATGCGGATGGAGAAGGTTGTAGACTGGCCTGACGCCAGCTGTCCGTCGAAAGATTCGACGCTGCCTGTCAGGGTTACCTCTCCGAAACCGTCGCCATCGCTGTCGGCAATTGTAAAGCCTTGGGCGGCGAGCGTCTCGAAGTCCGGCTCGCCATTGAACTCGACGCGATTGCCGACGATCTTGAACCGGTTGCCCGGGTTGCCCTGCGCACCGGATGTAAACCGCAGGCTCGGCGTCGCGCCCCCATCGACATCGGTCAGCGCGAACGTCGCCACAGCCACGCCCAGATTGGACGCAGTGGTCCCTGCGACATGCTCCTGCGTCATGGCGAGAGATGCGGTCGCAACCGGTTTGTCGGGTGCTTCGTTCACATTGGCGAGAGCCACGGTGAAGGTACCGGTCGTCTTGGCACCATGTGGGTCGGTGGCGACCACCTGGATCGTGTGCGTGGCAGCGGCCTCGCGGTCGAGCAGGGCCGGATTGGCCACGCGAAGTTCGCCGTTCGGCAGAAGCGAGAAGCGCCCGCCCAGCGTATCGACCAGCGAATAGCGGACCTCCTCTCCCTCGACATCCACCGCCGAGAACACACCGATCAGCGTGCCGGCGATGGTCCCGCCACCCGGCGCACCCTCGTTCACCGAAAGCACGCCGTTGCCGCCCACCTTGAGCAGGCGCGGAGCATCGTTCACCGCAGCGATCCGCAATTCGATCCGAACCTCGACCGCCTGCCCATCCGCATCGGTCGCGATGAGCGAGAACGCATCGTCCCCGTTCACATCGGGAAACGGCGTGTAGGTGAAGGCCCCGGTAGCCGGGTCGAAGTTCGACAGCGCCCCCAATTTCGGCCCCGCCCCTTCCGCAACCGCGTAGCTGACGATGTTTCGATCGTGATCGACCACGCCATAATTGCCGTCCAAGATGATCGACGTGTCTTCGGCCAAACTGGCGGTACGCGGCGCATCGGGAGCGACAGGCGCAGCCTTCCCGCCGGCATGCCAGTATTTGGCAAGCAGCGCCGCGATATTACTGGGCATGGAGGACGGCGCCCCACCCCCGGCCCCGCCCGCTGCGGTCATCGCGTCGATCAGCGCCAGCGCGTCCGGATGGTCGAGGAAGATGGCATGGGACGCGGTCTGCACGGAATGGATGCGGGCCTGACCTCCCGAAACAAAGAAATCGCGCATGGTGATCGCGGTGTCGCCGCCGATCACGCTGATCCGCAGGTCGCTGCCCGAACGAGCGAACCAGAGTTCCTCGATCGCGACCGACCCGTCGAAGGTGACCAGATTGCCCACCGAGGTGTCGATGATCGTATCGACACCGGAAAACCGGTCGAAATGATAGGTATCGATGCCCGTCCCGCCCTCGAGCTGGTCGGTACCTGCGCCGCCCACCAGAGTGTCGTCGCCGGCATCGCCAATCAGGCGATCGTTTCCGTCTCCGCCGACCAGCACATCCTTGCCGTTGCCGCCACGCAGAAAATCGACACCCTCGCCGCCGCTCAGCTGGTCGTCGCCATCGTCGCCATACAGCGTATCGTCGCCCGCACCCCCGTCCAGCACGTCGTTGTCGTTGCCGCCGTAGAGATTGTCGGCACCATCGCCACCAGACAGCGAGTCTGCGCCATCTTCGCCTCTGAGCGTGTCGTTGCCGTCATCGCCCACGATGACGTCATCGCCACCACCGCCATTGATGATGTCGTTGCCGCCAAGCCCGAACAGGCGGTTGTTGCCCGCATTGCCAGTCAGGGTGTCTGCGAAGCCGGACCCGACAATGCTCTCGATGCCGGAAAGGACGTCTCCAAAGGCGTCCGATCCGGTCACCCCGCCTTGCGCGCCCGCCAGGGTCAGGTCGACCGTCACGCCAGCCGCCGAACCGACATAGCGTACCGTGTCGCCCGCGCCCCCATCGTCGGCGCCCCCGTCGATGATATCGGCTCCGGCGCCCCCTTCGATGACATCGTTACCGGCGCCGCCCGAAAGAGTGTCGTTACCCGCGTATCCGGCCAGCACGTCGTCGCCCGCGCCGCCTGAAAGTTGATCGGCGAAAGCACCATAGCGGCCGAGCATGAGATCGCCGGAGCTGGTCCCGGACCTGAGCTGATCGCCCGTCGCGAACACGATGCTGGCGAGCGAAAACGCAAAGCCATCGCTCAGCAACACGCTCTCCACCGCACTCTTGGCGAGCGACTGCCCCCGCAAGGTCACGCTCGATCCTGCCTGGCCGAGATGGCTGATCACCAGATTCTGCCCCGACCAGCCGAAGGAGAGCTGGTCGAGCGTGATGCCTTTGCCGAATTCGAGCGTATCGTCCCCGCCGTCGATCGACGCGTCGAAAGACTGACGGGTGGTCTGCTGGCCCGATGTACGCACGTAGTCATGCAGCCAGCCGGACTGGATATAGGCGGTCGGCAACGGTCGTGTCGGCACGCTCGACGAGGGATAGAGATAGGCGGAACTGTCGTAGACGACCAGGCCATCGGCGTTCTTGACCTGCAGCTGCCAGTAACGCCAGCCCGATCCCGGATCGATCGCACCCGTCGCCTGCCAGCGCGAAACGAGATAGCCATCGGCCAGCGTGCCGTCGGGGGTGACCGCCTCCTCGACGACGAAGGCGCCTTCGGCGATCACATCGGCCCCATCGCCGATGTTCCAGACGTAGCTGTCGTCACCCGTATTGCCGGTCAGCAGGTCGTTGCCGCGGCCGCCGGTCAATTCGTTGTCGCCGTCGTCGCCGCCCAGTTCGTCGATCCCGGCGCTGCCGATCAGATCCTCGATCGAATCGAATTCGTCGCCGCTCGCCTCGCCGGTGTTGGTGTGCATGGCCGACAGATGCACCTTCACCCCGACCGCGCTGGATGCGTAGCTTGCGGCGTCCTGCCCGGTCCCACCGATCAGGATATCGCGGCCAAGCCCTCCATCCAGAATATCATTGCCCGCGCCACCGTAGAGCACATCGTTGCCGGCTTCGCCCTTGAGCGTGTCGAACCCGGCATTGCCCGCCAGAATGTCGTCGCCGTCGCCGCTGGCGATGATATCGTCGCCCCCGCCGCCGGTGATCCAGTCCTGCATCGCCGAACCCGACAGCGGCGTCGCCATCGTCCCATCCGCTCCTTCGGTTCCGGCAATCAGGCGGCGCTTCGACGGATCGATCTCGAGGATGCCGGTATTGTAGAACGCCAGCTTCTCGATCCCGCCGGGCGCGAGGTACCAGTTCTTGAGCGTGAGCGAATCCGATGAGGCTGCGCTCTCGGCATTCTCATCGCCGATCCGAAGGACCAGATCATTCGAGCCTGCCTGCCTCTGCAGCACGATGTCCTGAATATTGATCCCGAGCCCGAACTCGATCGTGTCCTCGCCCGCATCTCTCGTGATAACGCCATTCGCGGGGGGCACGAAACGTTTCAGCTGTCCGGTCGTCGCATCGAAATCGAACCTGCCGACCCAGTCGAACCGCGGTTCCGCCGCCGTGCCGAGGTTCTTGTAGATGACCTCGTTGCCCGGTCCTTTCACCTCTCCGGTAGTCGGGTTGAAGGTGTAACCTGCGCCGGTATTCCAGACGCCCTTGGTCCAGACCACCTGCCAGGAGGCGGCGTAATCGTCGAAGGCGGTATCGTGCCCGTCGCCGCGCGAATACTTGAACGTATCATTGCCCGCGCCGCCCACCAGCAGGTCGCCATCGCCGCGCCCGCCGGCAATGACATCGTCATCATCGCCGCCATAGATGTCGTCGGCGCCATCATCCCCGGTGATCGCGTCGGCTCCGCGCCCCCCCATGAGGCGATCATCCCCCAGCCCGCCGATCACCAGATCGCGGCCATCGTCGCCCGCGACCATATCGTTGCCGGTCCCGCCGTTGCCGACGTCGTTACCCGCCAGCAGGTAGAGTTTGTCGTCGCCCGGCCCGCCATAAACGAAATCGTTGCCATTCGTGCCGATCAGCACATCGTCGCCACCGGTTCCGATCACGAAACTGGTGATATCGCCGATCCGGATTTCGTTACCATCGACGAATTTCAGCCATTCGACCCGCTTGAAAGGGTCGGAGAACCAGCCGCGCAGGGTGAGCGTATCCCCGGTCGGACGTTCGGCCCCGTCGGGGCCAATCTCCATCACATCGATAATCAGGTGCTTGCCGTCTACAGAGCGGCTCAGGCGGATATCGCCAATACCGATCCCGTAGCCGAAAGCGACGGCATCTTCGCCGCCCGCAATCCTGCCATTGCTGTTGAGAGCCCCCCTTCCGCTCCAGTCGCGCTTAAGCGACCCGCGCGCAATGGCAGCAAATCGCGCCGCGATCGGATCATCGATGTCGAGCCCAGGGAAATCGGCGGGGTTGAGCGCTGGTGCCGATGGCGCAGAGTCATCCTTGTCTTGGGCCTGGTCGGCCCCATCGCCGCGACGGAAGAGGTAGGTATCGTTTCCGCCACCGCCCCGCATTTCGTCTTCGCCCGCACCGCCCGACAGGACATCGTCCCCATCGCCGCCATAGAGCTTGTCGGCACCATCGCCGCCCTCGAGCCAGTCAGACCCCTCGCGACCGTAGAGCTCGTCCTCCCCAGCGCCGCCGTTCAGATAGTTGCCGTCGCCGCCCAGCCCACCGTTCTGCGCACCCGCATCAAGCCGATCGTTGCCGTCTCCGCCGAGCAGCCAGTCGTCGAGCCGGCCACCATAGAGAGTATCGTTGCCGTCCTCTCCGAAGACAGTATCGCCAAGATCCGAAGCACGAACGACATCATTGCCTGCGCCAGCTCTGATCACAGCGGAGACGCCGATGATCTCTCGACTGCCGTCCGCCGCGGCGTTGTTGATGATCAGTCCCGCAGTATTGGCGATCTGCGCGCCGCCTCTGGCGATCGGATTTCCGTTCTCGTCAGACGTCGCTCGGGTAAGGACGATCGTGTCCGAAGCGGCCGATCCTTCGATCGTGGTCTGGCCAGCAAGATCGATCGTGTCCCCGGAATAGCCCAGGAAATACCCGTTGGCATCGGATACCGACCAGAGACGTTCGTTGTTGGTGGCATCGAAACGCGCACCGACGGACGCAGCATGGACCGACACGCCGTCGATGACGCCGTCCGCCAATTCGTCGAGCAGGGCCGTGAAACCGCCCGTCCAGTCCGTTGCCGATCTCTTGTGCAAGCCAAGTTCCGCAGCACGTGTAAGCGTGACGAGCCAACTGGCAGCAAACGTACTTTCCGGTGCAGCCGACAGAAACGCACCGATCATATCTTTCTGTTCGAGAAAACGCGCGTACTCTTGGGCGACGATGATGTCGCCGAGAAGGGTATCCATCGAAAAGCCGCTCGCCGGACCGCTGTGGTTCGCCAGTCCCGCCCCGAGTGCCCGCTTGACGTAGATGTCGCCACCCACGATCGCTCCGTCGATATCTGCCAAGCCGAGAAAGGTGCCGTGAGCAATCAGCTTTTCCGCGCCGTTATTGCCGGAAAACTTAGCCGAAATCGCATCTTTGTCCGTCGTCGAATAGGGTCGGTAGACATAATCGCGCTTGCGCATGCCGTAATTGCCGGTCTGCACCGAGCCGGGATCGAGCAGCTTGCCCCCCGCCGCTTGAAGAACTGCGTTGAAATTGACCGAGACCGCTTCGGCAAGACCCTGCGCAGCCTGCTTGCTTCCGCCCTTTCGCGCATAGACGTTGGCGATCTGGAACCGGCCCTCGCTCTCGTTCCACACAACATCCGCGCCAGACCTCGGCGTTCCGCCGAAGATCGAACCGATCAGCCCCCCCAGCAGTGTATCGACGATCGTGACCACCGCGACGACGGCAACGGCGATGATCGGATTGGCTGCCGCAAAGGCAGCCGCGGCCTTTGCAACTGCTGCAAAACTGGCGGTGCCGATCGCGACGCCTTGCAGAGACGCAAGCGCTACGGTCGATGCAAAACCGGCGTAAATTCCTCCGACAGCTGAACCGATCTGTCCCCCGACCGTCTCGAAAGTCTTGATCTCCGAAGCGAGCTTGGACCCGATATAGGATCCCACGGCATTCGTGATCTGGGAGGCACTGCCGACACCATTGAAGATCGATACCGGATCGCTCGAGCCTACGTTTCCGGCGATGTTGGAGAGGATATTGTTGATCACCGCGCCACCGACCGAATTGGCGAGTTCGCCCGGGACCCCGTCCAGCCCTACCGCGTCGATCAGCTGCGCCGTCAGATAAGAGGACAGCGCCCCGACGCCCCCGCTGATCACGTTCTTGCCCAACGCGTCGACCAGCCCGTCGAGGCCGCCTCCGAGGAAATTGGTGGTGGTCGTGGTCGACCCGAAAATTTCCTTGTCTACGAATTCGCCCAGTGCGCCCAGCCCCGTCTTGAGTACCGCAGACGCACCGATCTGCCCGAACGGGTCATCCGTCAGCCGCCGGCCAAGCACTGCCCCCAGCGCGATTCCGAGCTGACCGCCATCGATGGTGGTGAGGCCCTCGACAATTCCTTCTGCGTACTCGAACAGTGCGTCGAATGGGGCAAACTCCATTCCGCCCACGACAATTGGCGGAATTTTACCCTCGAATTCCTTTCCGACCCGTATTAAATCCTTTGTGCCATCCCCATTCAAATCGACGAAGTCTTTTTTATCCACCTCATAGTGCGACATATCTGACCCCCACGGGCCATTCGCGGTAACATCGTAGTCGTCAGGTTGTCGGCGAAGCTTTACGAAGCCTTGGGCTTTTAAATCTTGCAAAATATTGGCAGGGATCGAAAAGGAGGAATCGCTCTGCCGTCTTAAAAACGCGGCTTCCACACCCTTGTTTACCGCATCGATGCGCTTGTTCTCATACTGCTCCGCAGCAGTCACCAAGAGTCCGGTCTGGTCGTGGTTGAACAGTGTCTCGATGTCTGAGCGACTTACGCCCACCGCGCCCGAGTCGTATTCGACCCCATTCAGGGTAAATTTATCGCCCCCTCCCCGAGATGAAATATACTCATCAAGCTCTGCGAGCGTTGATAAAAAATCATATCCAGCACGGTAAGAAGGGTCATCTAAGATAACGTCACGGGTTACTGGCTTTAGTAGCGTACCCCACGTATCGCCTGGACCTACTACAAACTCATGAGCCCCAAAGACACCATGGGAAAGTTCGTGAAAAAAGCTCCCAAGCCGCTCTGCATTATTGACGCCAGAACCTGTCGCGACGAATGATTCAAGTTCGCTATCAACGAGAGGGCCTAGCTCGCCGTTGACCAGATCCACGTTGGACTGACCGCCTGCACCATCGTTAGAGGATTTTCCTGCGTCGAAAACCGGAATGACTTGATACCCACGTCCGGTGATAGCATCAAAAATTTCCAGTACAGCCCGCAGTCCGACAATTGGCAGATTATTTTGCGCCCCATAAGCTATAAGAGCGAAGGCAGTGTCTAGTTTAGCCGCTTCATTTGAGCTAAATCCTATTAGCTCTATTTTTGGGATAGCATACAAGGATCCATTATATGTCAGCTCGCCAAAATCGTACGATCTGATACTTATAGTCTCAGAAGGATTATCACCATCCTCCTTTTTATATCTCCGAGTCGTTCTGTTCGTAGGGTAGTTATAGTATTGGTTCTTTTTATTATTGACCGCATTCAACCCCCCGAGTTCTCGAATGTAATCGTAAGCTTCACGATAAGGTATGTCGGTTCTATCTGGATCGTACAGTCGCCTAGGATCCGCAATAACGACGATCTCACCGCTCGGTACATCAGTCCCATGCCCGCTTTGAGACGTGTTTTCTTGGCCGTCCTGCTCACTCATCCCATACACTCCGAACGAATTCGCCGCACTTCTCGGCGGTATCTAAAATGCTGTAATCTTTACCGAAACGAAATTTCGATAGATCCGGATTCGACAGATCGCCGATTTCAGCCATGCGGCCGTAAACGGCCTGGTCTGTGCCCTCGACAAGGTCGATGACCTCGCCGTCCGCAGTTTCGAACCTGTGTGCTATGATGATCGCGCACACTGGGAAATCGACGATCATCGAATGATCCAGCGGCACTCCCAAGCACTCGTCGAATGTATTGCAAACCGGCGACAACCGCTCCGAACGATAGGAGAGGTAGCGCATGTCGCCTGTCAGCTCGCGCTGCGCGCCCGGACCGACAAGCCGCCCTTCGAGAGCGACATCGTCGCAGTGTACGAGCGTATCGCCACCCATCACGGCCGCAAGATGCCGCTCCCAGAGCGTGCACAGAGTCCCGTCGGGCAGCAGCTTCTTGCCGGAGCGCGGATCGATGTAGCCAACGATACGCTGCCCGGTCAGAAACAGCGCAAGCGAGCGCGATCCGCGGTATTTCAACGCAGCGCTGTCGATCAGAAACGCGCTTGCCGGAACCTGATATGTCGGGTCGAAATTCCGCTCGCCCCCGGGGGCCTCGAAGGCGGGAGTGGCCTCGCTGCCCGCCGACCGGGTTGCTCGCTCCGCATCGCTCGCCGGCAGAGCCACCGACGCGGTTCCTCCGTTCGCCGTACCACTGCAGCCGAGCAGGAGGACCGCCATCATTGCCGACGCCAAGGCGCTCGCAAATCGACTGTGGCGCGGACAAGGCGACCTCACAGCACGCCATCCCTCATTCGCAGAAGTGCATCCGCATTGCGAAACCGGCAGATCGCCTTCAGCCCGTCGATGTCCTCAAGATCTCGCAGATACCGCCTGCTCAAGCTGCCACAGACACGATGCAGGAACCGGCAGTTTGACTGGCCGCAAGCGATATCGCCGTGAGCGTTGGAGAAGAGCCGCTGCGGTGCGAACAGTTCGACGGCAATCTGATCGAGGTAATTGATGCCCGCACCGTTCAGCGGCGCACGTATTGCGCGTGAACGCACGAAATCCAGCTGCGCCTTCGCCGTGTTCGAAGCCACCGGATCACCTATGACCGAGACCAGTGCATCGAGCAGCCCGTTCGCATCGCGTTCGGCCTGCGAGTCCCCCGTGACCTTCCCGGCACCGGAGGCCATGATGCATTGCAGTTCGATTTCGCTTTCATTCGATGCGCGCCAATCCGCCGGGATGTCTCGCCGCCTGCGAGGGCCCACGGCACCGTCCAGATATCCGCCCTTCAGATCGACCGCCTGTTCGGCCACCCACTCGGCACAGGGATTGCCGTACAGCGCGATCTTGCGCAGTGCATCGCGAAGTTCGGCTCGCCCGGCATCGTCGAGCGCGGCGCCGGTTCGATCCGGGCCGGTATAGACCGTCTGCGCCTCAACTCCGTTCGATGTCGGCACATAAATGGTCTGCGCAGGCCCATCACCCATAGGCGAGCATGCACTGGCGACCATTACTGCACTCGGTAGCCACGAATGCTTGGCCAACCTGTGGAACAGAGTTCGCCAGGATGGAGCAGCATTGCGAATATTGCGCGCACGCCCCTCGCACATCTGCCCGATCGGAGTGCCTCGGCGCTTCGCGTTCGACGCTAGCCCAGCCCGGCACGACAGCGACACTGGCGACAGCCCGCCGCGATTTCGAAGGCGCGCGAACATCGGCCGGAGACCGATAGCAGGCAGGAATTCGTGATAGAAAACCACCCTCATCGCACGAGACTACCTCAGCACTTCCTCACAACCCGATGGTCGGAAGAACTTCAAACGGGAGACGCACTTTCAAGGGTGAGTCGCAAATGCTTGACTACTGCTTTTTGCCAATAGCAACAATACACTATTTGCAGAGGAGTATCGTTTTCAACGCTCTCGCCCGGACTCGCTTACCGCCTGACGTATCGGGGACAGCAAATACTGAATGATCCGCCGCCGCCCGGTCTTGATCTCGGCCTGCACGGACATGCCGGGCTGCACCTGATCGCATAGCGGATGGCGCGCGGCGTCGCCCGCGCCGCAGGCCAGTTTGATCCGCGCGGCATAGACCAGCCCCGGCTGCACCGGCCGACCGTCGGCACCGCGCACGCTGCCCGCGGGTTGCTGGCTCTGGTCGATCGCGTCGCGGCTGATGTCGGCCACGGTCCCCTCGATCAGGCCGTAGTCGGTGAAGTTGAACGCCTCCAGCTTCACCGCCACCCGCTGGCCGGTCTTTACGAAGCCGATATCCTTGTTCTGTACGAAGGCCTCGACCGAGACACCGCCGTTGCAGTTCGCCGCACTGCTCGCATCGCCCGACCTGCACGGGACGATAACCATCAGCGGCTGCGCGGCCTGCACTACGCCGCCGACGGTGGTCACCGCGAGTTGCTGGACCACGCCATCCACGGGCGCGCGCAGTTCCTGGTATTGCCGTCGCCGCTCGGCCTTGCGCAGTTCCTCGCCGGCAAGGCCGGCACGATCGCTCGCCTCCGCCAGATCGGTGACTGCAGTCTTGCCGAAGCTGGCGCGCAACGCCCGCAGTTCGGCGTCCAGGCGGCCGATCGAGGCCTCGGCCTGGTCGCGGTTGGCGCGCTGGACTTCGATGTTGCGGATATGCTCGGCGCGAAGTTGTTCATATTCGAGCAGCTGGAGCTTCGAATAGAACCCCCTCTCCGCCAGTTCCGCGCGCGCGCCCAGCTGCCGGTCGATAAAGGGCAGCGCCTCTTCGAGCTTGGCGATCTCTGCATCGGATGCGGCCAGCCGCGCGCGGTTCTCGGCCCGCTGCTGGCGCAAGCCGGCGGCCTGCGCTTCGTATTGGGCGATGGCGCTGTCGATGAAGGCCTGCTGGGTTCGAGCGATATCGGGCGAGGTGCCCTGCGGCGCGTCGAAGCGCGTCGGGCCGCCTTCTAGATGGGCAATCAGGGCATCGTTGCGCGCCTCGATGATCCGTGCCGATTGCAGCGACTGCGCGCTCTGTGCCTCGTCCGCACTCGCCAGGGTGGGGTCGAGCTCGATCAAGAGGTCCCCTTTCCTGACGAACTGGCCATTGGTCACATGGATCGCGCGCACCGCGCCAATCTCTATCGGTTGAACCAGCTTCACATTGCCACCCGGCACGGTCTTCCCCGCCGCAGTCGCCACGACGTCGACCTTGCCGAAGACCGCCCAGATCAGCGCCAGGACGAACAGCCCGCAGGTGAGGAGCAACAGCCACCGCATCCCCGGACTGGGCGGCTTTTCCATGATTTCGAGCGCGGCGGGCAGAAACTCGTGTTCGTCCTTCGCCTTGAAGGTCCTGTCCGCCTCGTTCTGCGAGCGCCACGCCTCCCGAAGCACCCGAGCATGCTTCGACAACGTAGGGAAGCGGTCCGTCAGCCAGCCCATCACGCACGCTCCCGAATGCCGGTCTGCTTGGCGTGGAGCTGCGCATAGCGCCCGCCTGCCTGCAACAGTTCCTCGTGGGTGCCGATCTCCGTAATCTCACCCGCCTCCACGGTAATTATGCGGTGGCACGGGCGCACGGCGGAAAGGCGGTGGGCGATGATCATCACCGTACGCCCCTGTGCGATCCGGCCGAGATTGTTCTGGATGATCTCCTCACTTTCGGCATCGAGCGCGCTCGTCGCTTCGTCGAGGATCAGGATGCGCGGATCGGTGATGAGCGCGCGCGCGATCGCGAGCCGCTGCCGCTGTCCGCCCGAAAGGTTCGCTCCGCGCTCCTCGATCAGGGTATCGTAGCCATGAGAGAGGGTCAGGATGAACTCGTGTGCGCCCGCCAGTTGTGCGGCGGCAATCACCTTGTCCATCGAGAGGGTGGGATTGGACAGAGCGATATTCTCGCGCACGGAGCGGTTGAACAAGATGTTTTCCTGCAGCACGACGCCGACCTGGCGCCGCAGCCAAGCCGGATCGACCAGCGAAAGATCGGTCCCGTCTACCAGCACACGGCCCTGTTCGGGCACGTAAAGGCGCTGGACGAGCTTGGTGAGGGTCGACTTCCCGCTGCCCGAGGGCCCGACGATGCCGAGCATCTCGCCCGGCCGTATGTCGAGGCTGACCCCGCGCAGAGCTTCGGGTGCGTCCGGCCGATAGCGAAAGCGAACCTTGTCGAACCCGATACGCCCCTCGATAGGCGGCAGGCTGGCCCGGTTGGGATTGTGTTCCGGCTCGGCGGGCGCGTTGAGGATGTCCCCCAGCCGATCGACCGAGATACGGACCTGCTGAAAGTCCTGCCAGAGCTGCGACAATCGCAGGATCGGCTGCGCGACCCGTCCGGCCAGCATGTTGAACGCGACCAGCGCGCCGACCGATAGATCGCCAGAGATCACAGCTTTGGCGCCGAAAAACAGGATCGCGACCGTGGTCAATTTGCTGACCAGCTGGATCAAATGGCTGCCCCAGGTAGACAGTACGGTCACGTCCCACCCGGTCTTGATGTAGCCTGCGAACTGCTTCTCCCACCGGTCGCGCATGCGCGGCTCCACCGCCATCGACTTGAGCGTACCGATCCCTGTGACTGTCTCGACCAGGAATGCCTGGTTCTCCGCCCCGCGTTTGAACTTCTCGTCGAGCCGGGCCCGCAGCGGAGGGGTGATCAGGAACGAGATGAGGACATAGACCGGAATCGTCAGTGCCACGATCAGCGTGAGCAGCGGCGAATAGAGGTACATCACCGCGAAGAAGACGATGGTGAAGAACAGGTCGATCACCACCGTCAC
This sequence comes from Alteriqipengyuania triglochinis, assembly GCF_054655655.1. Classification (NCBI taxonomy): domain Bacteria; kingdom Pseudomonadati; phylum Pseudomonadota; class Alphaproteobacteria; order Sphingomonadales; family Erythrobacteraceae; genus Alteriqipengyuania; species Alteriqipengyuania triglochinis. The sequence goes on along the minus strand of NZ_BAAHNC010000004.1, from coordinate 103,150 downwards.
CGCGTTGGAAGTCAGGAAGTTGCGGATATTCTCCAGCTCGCGCACGCGGGCCACGCTGTCTCCCACCCGCCGCGCTTCGAAATAGCTGAGCGGCAAGGCGACCAGATGACGGAACAGACTGGCGGAAAGTTCCGCATCGACGCGGTTGGATGTGTGCGCGAAGAGCCAGTTCCTGAGCCCCGACAGGATCGTCTCGAAGATCAGCATTGCTGTCAGCCCGATCGCCAGAACTTCCAGCGTGGTCATCGCCTGGTTCACCAGGACCTTGTCGATAACCAGCTGGAAAAAGATCGGCGTCGCAAGCCCGACCAGCTGAAGAAAGAAGCTGCCGATCAGCACATCGCGCAAGGGCCTGCGATACTTGACCAGCGCCGGGATAAACCAGCTGATATCGAACGCGCGCTTCTGCCCTGCGATATGTTCTCGGCTGGTCATCAAAAGCAAGTCTGCCTGGTCGTCAGAAAGCTCGAACCGCTGCTCCACTTCTTGGGCGGACCATATTTCCGGGCGCTGGCCGCCGGCCTTGAGCACCATGTAGCGCACGCCAGCGTCGCCCGTGTCGTCGGTTTTTAAAAGGATAGCGGTCCCGCCATCCGAGAGCCCAACCAGGGCGGGCAGCGGCAATTTCGACAAATCCGATATCGCAGCTTGCTTGCGCCTGGCGCTAAGCCCCAGCTTCTTTGCAATACGGATCAGATCATCGAAGTCGTACGGACGATCTCCCTGCCCTCGGTCATGATGAATTTGAGCCGGTTCTGCAGGTACGCCGAGGAACTGCGCCAACAGCACAAAGCTAGCCAGAGCCTCGTCAACGGAACCCATCCCGGATTCAGCGCGCGAATTGTCCATTTGAATTTGCGACCCCGGCCATGACAACATGCATGGTGAGCGCTTGGGTTTAATGGGTTAATTCAGAGGGAACAAGGGATTACTTGCCAGACAAGCATTCGGGCAGTTCCTTGCGCCACCCACCAGTATTCCGGTACTTCGTGACAGCCCGTTTAAACGTGGAGGATAAACCCTCGGCCCAATCAGGGTTGTCGATACGTCCCGACACGAAGGCCGGCGCGGGCGCGCTCAGAAATCCACTTGCGCCCGCATTGCCAGCGTGTCGCTCGCAAAGCGGTTGCGGCCGAGCGCAACGGCTACAGGGCCGTTTTCGTAGATGAGATGCCCGTAATTCACCAGGAAACGGACATTGCCCTCCGGGTTCCAGGTCAGGCCGAGTGCTACCAGATCCTGCGTCCCGCCCAACACGGCGCCGTCGTTCAGATCCAGCCGGTCGTAGCGCAGATTCACCTGCAAGGCGCCGGCACCGCCCTCACTGAGAGAGCGTGCCGGTTTCGTGCGCGCGAACGTCCCGGCTTTGTAACCCCGCGTCTCGCCGGTCAGAAAATATCCCGCCTCGACATAGCCGCCGAAGAACGTCGGATCCTCGCCGCTGGCGCGATCTGCCGTCAACCAGTGCGCCTCGCCCACGGCGTGGAACGGGCCGCGGATGACGGCCAGTTCGGCACCGAAGCTCGTTTCGCTTTCGATCGCCAGTGCCGGTGTCGCCACAAAGCGCCTGTCGGTGAGATGGAGAAACGGACGCTGACGATAACGCACGGCGCGCTCGCCGCTCAGATCGCGATGATGGAAGGACGCGCCGAAGTGCAGTTGCGACGCGCCCAGCAGCGGGGCGTAGACCAGACGCGCATCCGCGCTGACCGCATCTTCATCGTCCGACAGATCGGCGGTGTTGGCGGAGAAGACGCCGCCGCTCGCGATCACCGCGCCGCTTTTATAGGTCATCGATGCGCCCACCCGGCGTTCGAAGCCGAAGGCATCGGTAAACGCCGCACGTTCCATGAAAGAGGTGAAGCGCGAACTGGTCAGCTCTTCCAGCGACTGGAAGCTGTTATGCTGCCCCAGCTTGATGGAGACGCTCTTGCCGACCGTCCAGTTGATATAGGCGTCGGCCAGTTCGACATCGGAATTGGCCATATCGACTTCCAGACGATAGCCGAAATCGCGGCCGACCTTGCCCTCGGCGCCGAGCCGCGCGCGACGTATTTCGGTTCCGAAGCCCAGTCCCGCATCGTCTGTCCCGTCGGGCCGACCGATCCAGCCGGCATCCAGCTGCAGCCGCCCGCGCGGTTCGAAGGTGACGGCGGGGGTGGCTCCGGCCCGCTCCGGCGACGGCAGATCGGCAGCCTGTCCGGCCCTTGCAGGGGCGTTTGCGGCGATCAGGGCGTCGACCTGCGCGCGCAGCGTTTCCACCTCCGCCCGCAGCTCCTCGATTGTCGCGTCCCTTTGCGAGTCCGCCGCTGCCGCCGGGCCGGGTTGGGCCGCTGCGACGCCAGGGACGAGCAGCAGCGCGCCGCCGGCGATCAGAACTGACTTTTTCATGTGCTTGGCTCTAGTTTCGTCCGGTGCCGGACTTAAAAGGATGCCCATTCGTCACTGCCGGTCGACCGTGCTGCGGGGATTGCGGCGGCGGGCAGCGACTTGACCTGCTGCGGCAGGATCGACGTCGCCGCAGGCCGGGGCGAGGCAGCGGAGGCATCGTCGCCGACGCGGAACGTCGCGGCGCGACTGGCAAGCGAGGTCACTTCCTCGTCGAGACTGCGTGCTGCTGCCGACATCTCCTCCACCATCGCGGCGTTGCGCTGGGTCGAATTGTCCATTTCCTCGACGGCGGTCGATACTTCGCCGATGGTCGAGGCCTGCGCCTGGTTGGCCGCAGCCAGGGATCTCAGCAGCTCTTCCACTCCGCTGACGTCGCTGGTGATATTGGCCAGCGCATCGTCGACCTTGCGGACAGCCCCCACCGCCGTGTCGACTTCCGACTGGGTAAGGGTCAGCTGTTCGCGCGCACGACGGGCTTCCTCTTCCGCGCGCATCGCCAGCGCCGAGACCAGGTCTGCAACGACGGCGAAGCCGCGGCCCGCTTCACCCGCTCGACCGGCTTCGACTGCGGCGTTCATCGCCAGCACCCGCGTCTGGAACGCGATCTTGTCGAGCCCTTCGATCACGGTATCGATACCCTCGGCGTTCTCGGCCACGCGGCCCATCGCGCGCACCGCCAGATCCACGACCTCGCGGCCCTGCCCGACCGTGCCCATCGCCTGTCCCGCCCGGGCAACCGTATCGGCTGCCGACCCGGCGCTCTCGCTCAGGCGCTGGTTCATTTGCGTGATCGCTGCCGAAGTCTCCTCGAGGCTTGCTGCATCGCTCTGCGTGCGTACCGCGAGGTCGCTCGACGCGCTGGCGATCTCCGACGATCCGCTGCGGATTTGCGCCGCGCCAGAGATGACCGCACCGATCAGTTCGCGAAGGCTGTCCAGTGCAGCGTTGTAATTGTGGCGCAGCGCGGCGTAGGCCGGGGGGAACTCGGCCTTGATCGACCCGGTCAGGTCACCCTCGGCAAGGCTGCCGAGATGCTTGCCCAGCGTATCCACCACTTCCTTCTGTTCTATATTCGCGCGCCGCTTTTCCGCTTCGGCGGCTTCCTGTGCCAGCGCATTGTCGCGGAACACCAGCACTGCGCGTGCCATGTCGCCCACTTCGTCGCCGCGCTTGTCGCCGGGGACCTGGATGTCGTTGTTGCCCGCCGCGAGATCGCCCATCACCTCGCGCAGTCGCGCCAGCGGACGCGATATGCTCATCCGCGCCAGAGGGATGGCAATGCCCAGCCCGACTGCCACTGCGATCAGGCTGTAGATCAGCAGCATCCGCGCATCGCGCTTCACGCCCGCTTCGATCTCGGCGGTACGCGCGTCGCCTTTTTCGACCCGTGCGTAGGTGGTTTCGGAAACGGTATCGGTGAAGTTATCGAGCTGCTCGCCCGCTGCCGTCAGCGCCACGCGGGCTTCGGCGACACGCCCTGCATTGGCGAGCTTCAGGACGTCGCTGGCAAGCCCGTGCGTCTCATCGAAATAGCCGCGCATCTGGGGCACGCTGTCGGCGAAGGTTGGATCGGTTTCCAGCGCATCGGACAGGTTGTTGCCGCCGCGTTCGTATGCCGTGGCCAAGGATTCCTGCAATTTCCGGCTTTCCGCCGATCCGGGTTCGAAAGCCAGCGACTGGGCGGCGATGTAAACCAGTTCGATCGCGCGGCGGTTTGCGCGGGCGATGTCCGTCGTGCCCGGCAGGGTTCGCTCGACCAGGCCGTTATAGCTCTCGCTGACGCCCTTCGCGGTGTTGTTGCCGACAAGGGCGATGCCGAGCAGCAGCGCGCCGAGGAACAGCAGCAGCGCCGCGACCTTCGTCGCGATATTCAGGTTTTCGATGAGCCGCATGGAATTTTCGGACCTTCTTCCAGATGGATTTGGTCCAATTTAGAGAGTTTTATGCGGCCGCGCGGCAGGAAGGCGCCTTTTTTCGGATCGCCAGTGCCGGAAGGTGCGAGTGCGGCGCTCCTCAAATGGTACAGCAGCGGCTCGCCGCAGGATCGCAATTGCGATGTTTCTGGGGGCTAGCGTGGTTCGAACGTTGAGACGCTTCGACCAGAGAAACGGAAGGCAGTTCTACCCCAAGGTCGCCGCTGAACCTCGCCAGGATGATGGCAAGCCGTCGTTCGACGCGGGCGGACGTGTGCGTGCGATTGCCCAAGCAGGCCGGACAAGATCGATCCGAACCATTGAGATCGCAAATGCCGGACCAAGTCGCTAGAGGCTCCCCCTTCTATCGAGCAATTCGGACAGCAGTACATGGCACGCAAACATTCCAAGGCTGGTGCCTATTATGAGGAACCACCTCGCGAGGATGACGAGGAGAGGGCTGCACCTGTCCCGTGCTGGCTCTGCGGCCGTCCTCTCGGCAAGAATATCGTCTTGCACCATCCCGTGCCCAAGAGCCGCGGTGGGCGCGATGTCGTGCCGATGCACCCGATCTGCCAGCAAACGCTGATCGCCAATTTCAGCAATGCGGAACTGCAGCGCCACGCGCTCGACGTCGAGGCGATCCTGCTCAATCCCGACATGCGCAAATTCGTGGACTGGGTCGCCAAGAAGGATCCCGATTTCCACGCCAGCACGGCCAAGAAGAAGCGCTGATCTTCGGCCGCGCAACCCAATATTCTACGGACAAATGACCATGACCACGCCGATCGACGCCAGCGCCCGACCGATTTGTGTCGCCGCATTATACCGCTTCGCCTCCCTCGCGCAGTTCGAGGAATTGCGCGAACCGCTGAAGCGCTTGTGCGACGAACAGGGCATCAAGGGCACGCTGCTGCTGGCGAGCGAAGGTATCAATGGCACGATTGCAGGTTCGCGGGCCGGGATAGACCAGGTTCTCGATCATATTCGCGGCTGGCCCGATTGCGCCGAACTCGATGTGAAGTTCTCGAGCGCGACCACCATGCCGTTCCACCGCATGAAGGTGCGCCTGAAGCAGGAAATCGTCACCCTGGGGCAGCCCGGCATCGATCCGGCCGCCAATGCGGGCACCTATGTCGATCCACAAGACTGGAACGCGCTGATCGACGATCCCGATACGATCGTGATCGATACGCGGAACGACTACGAAGTTTCGATCGGCTCTTTCGCAGGGTCGATCAATCCGATGACCGGCACCTTCCGGGATTTTCCGGAATGGTTCACACGCGAGCGCGAACGCATGCTCGGATCCGAAAAGCCGCCCAGGGTCGCGATGTTCTGCACCGGCGGCATCCGCTGCGAAAAGGCGTCCGCATTCCTGAAGAAGGAGGGGCTGGAAGACGTGTTCCACCTCAAGGGCGGTATCCTTGCTTATCTGGAGGCGGTTCCCGAGGAAGAGAGCCGGTGGCAGGGCGAATGCTTCGTGTTCGACCAGCGCGTGGCGGTCGGACACGCACTTTCTGACGGCACTCATGAATTGTGCTTCGCGTGTCGTCGCCCGGTCAGCCCGGCGGACAAGCAATCGCCGCTATACGAAGCTGGCGTCAGTTGTGCGGCCTGCCATAGTGAGAGGGACGACGATCGACGCGCGTCCTACCGCGAACGCCATCGGCAGGAAATACGCGCCGCAGAGCAAGGTCGCGCCCATATCGGGGCGGTGTTCGCGGCGACAGGGAGGGACGATGTCGACTGAGCGCATACTCTACAGTTTCCGCCGCTGTCCTTACGCGATCCGCGCAAGGCTTGCACTGGCGATCAGCGAAACACCTTACGAACTGCGCGAAGTACGTCTGTCGCGAAAGCCGGCTGCGATGCTTGAGGCTTCCCCCAAGGGCACGGTCCCGGTCCTCGTCCTCGCCGATGGCAGCGTCATCGACGAGAGTTCCCAGATCATGCGCTGGGCGCTCGACCGGAACGATCCCGAGGGGTGGCTGGAACGGAACGAAGACGCCCTGATCGAACGCAATGATGGGCCGTTCAAACACGATCTCGACCGATACAAATATCCGGAGCGCCATGACTCAGACGCTCAGGAGCACCGGCAGCGGGGGATGGAATTCCTGAGCCTGCTCAACACCCGCCTATCTGAACACGCGCACCTGTGCGGTTCACAGCGCGGGCTGGCCGACGCAGCGATCATGCCCTTCGTGCGTCAATTCGCAGGAGTGGATTCGGAGTGGTTTGCGGCCCAACCGATACCGCATTTGCAAAAATGGCTGGCCGACCAGCTGTCATCACCGCTGTTTTCGCAAGTAATGCTTCGCGTCGATGCCTGGTCGCCTGGAGACCCCGCCGTGGTGGTTTCGGGCGTCGTCCCCGGCCAGCCGGAAGGCTAGGATTGGTCAGGCTGAGCCGCAACTTGCGCGGCACGCATCAGCCGCAGGACGTTGCCGCCGGTCATCTTGCCGATATCTTCACGCGAATAGCCCGCTTCGAGCAATCGCCCGGTCACGACCGGCAGCGATGAAATCTCCATCAGCCCTTCGATCCCGCCGCCGCCATCCCAGTCGGCGCCGAAGCAGACATGGTCGACGCCTGCGACATCGATCATGTGCAATAGCGCTTCCATGTAGCGGTCGAGGTCTATGTCCCAGAGCGGCTGCGTCTTGTCGAGTTCGCGCCATTTGCGGATGAGCTCGCGCTGCTCGGCGGCGGACATGCTCGCGATGTCCTCGTACTGGTCGAACAGCTCGCCGCGTTCGCCGTCGAGGTTGATCTCGCTCATGAAAATCGTCGACATGCAGATCGCCCCGCCCTGCGCGGCAAGCTTGCGGATGCGCCCGTCGTCGAGATTGCGCGGATGGTCATACGCCCAGCGCGGCGATGTGTGCGAGAGGATGATCGGCGTGCGCGACAACTCGAGCAGTTGGTCGAACACCGCATCGGAGGCGTGGCTGGCGTCGATCACCATGCCCAGCCGGTTCATCTGAGCCACCCACTGCTTGCCGAGCGGGCTCAATCCGTTCCACTTTGCTTCACCGGTGGAGGAATCGGCCAGCTGGTTGGTCGAGGAATGCACCGGCCCGGCCATCCGCACGCCGCGATCGTAGAACTCCTTCAGCAGGCCCGGATCCTCGCCCAGCGGGTAGCTGTTCTCGATCGACTTGAACGCGATCAGCTTGCCCTGCGCCGTCAGCCTCTCCGCCTCGGCCACGGTGGTTGCGGGACGGATGAGATCGGGGAACTTGGCGAGCTCGCGGTCGATCAGGTCCGATCGGGTCCGCGCATGGTCGAGCGCGTCGGCATAGCCCTTCGCCGTCAGCGGGCCCTGCTCGGTATAGATGACGAAGAAGCCGCCATCGAGATTGCCCGCTGCCATCCGGCCGAGATCGACCTGAGCGATGTCGTTCTGCTCGGTATGCGCTTCGGAGAAGTCCCACCCTTCGCGCCCGAAATTGAGCGCAGTGTCGAGGTGCGTATCCAGCACCAGCAGGTCGCGATGGACCGCCATCGGATCAACGTCGTCCGCAGGCACGGTAGCGCATGCGGTGAGTGCCGTCGCGCAAAGTGCTGTGATGAGTGTGCGCTTGATCATTCCTGGTTCTCCTTGACCGGACGAAGGTCCAGATCGCGATAGTCGTAGCTGAAATCGGCCAACGACGAGGCCGCCTCCATCGCCACGCGTTCGACATTGCCGCGCGCGTCGAGCCCGAAGGTCACCAGCGCAGGTTCGAGCGAGGGATCGGTCAATTCGGTCCTGAAGGTATCGTACTGGTAGTGGACCAGCCGCCCTTCCATGCGCGGATTGGTGGTGAAGTCGATCCACAGGCCACCATCGCGCTCACTCACCACGACATCGCCGTACCACGGATCGCGATAGGTGGCGGCGTAGCTGGCGACGGGGAGCGAGGGGCCAACATCGGCGGGCTGTTCGTCACGCTGCGCAAGGAACGTCCTCCCCCCTTCGAGCCGCTGCGCAACGAAAGCGTCCCATTTGGCGGGCCAGTTATTGGCCGGAAGGCCGAGGTAGTGGTCCAGCAATTCGTAAAAGAGCCCGCGCCGCAGCGCCGCCTCTTCGGAATTGATCATGATCGCGATGCCGACATCCTGATCGGGCAACAGCGCGACGAAGGTTATCGCGCCGAACACCCCGCCGCCGTGCCAGATCAGCCGCGCGCCGCGATAGTCCTGCACCTGCCAGCCGAGGGCATAGGCGGTGTAATTGGGATTGGCCGGGGCCAGATCGCCGGGCCAATCCTCGTTCGGCATCGGCGTGACCGGCGTCCACATCTCCTCGGCGGCGGCTTCGCTGAACAGCCTGCCACCGCCCGGCATTGCACCATGCGCGAGCTGGATCTTGAGCCATTGCGCCATGTCGGTCGCACTCATCGCGAGGCCACCGGCGGGCATCGCGTTGCGCCCCAGTTCATCCCGCTCGTCAAGGACGACGTTCGGCCCCAGCCCGCGCAGCGCTTCGGTCGTGCGAGCGTGCGGCCTTGCCCGGTTTTCCACGGCGTAGCGCGTGTCGTAGTCCGATGTAGAATCGACCATGCCGCCCGCGCGCAGCACGTCCTCCAGAACATACTGCTCCCACGTCCTGCCGGTGATCTCGTCGATCAGCTGTCCCGCCACGATGTAGAGAATGTTGTCGTAGGCGTAGGACGAGCGGAAGCTGGTTGCAGGCTCGATATAGCGAAGGCGCTCGACCGTTTCCTTGCGCGACAGATTGGAGCGGGGAACGAACAGAAGATCGCCCGCACCCAGCCCCAGTCCGCTGCGGTGAACCAGCAGGTCGCGCACGGTCATCTCGGCGGTGACCCACGGGTCTTTCATCCGGAACCACGGCATGTGGTCGATCACCTTGTCGTCCCACGACAGCCGCCCTTCATCGACCAGCGTGGCGAGCGCGGCGACCGTAAAAGCCTTGCCGGTCGATCCGGTCGCGAAGATCGTGTGCGCATCGACCGGGGCACTCTCGCCCAGCTCGCGAACGCCCCACCCTTGTGCGAGCGTGGTCTGTCCCTGCTCGACAATGGCGATCGCGATGCCCGGCGCGCCCGACTCTTCGCGCAACGCCTCGACGCGCTGCTCGAAACCCTCGGGCGGCGCGGCTTGCGCGGCCGGCGCGAAAGCGAGGAGGATCAGGGCTGCAGCGTATGGAATCGTCCTAGACATGGTCTGCTCCGGTTGCTGGAGTTCGTGGGCCCCGGGCGGACCAGAGCCGGTAGGCCCCGATGGTCAGCAGCGGCAGGATGAAAGTGGCGAGGAAGACCCACGCCATGATGCGGTATCCTTGAGCGATCAGGTCGACGAGGCCGATCGCACTGGCGACGAACATGCACCCGGCAAGCACACACAGCGTCAGGGTGACGCGGAACCGCGGCGACACCGGGCGCTCCGGATCGTCCCTGCGCCGCCACGCGACCGCCCGCTCGTTCAGGGCGTGGATCACCCCCACGCCGCTTTCCAGCAGCGCGCCGAACACCATGATCTGAAACACGAAGCGGAAGGCCGGGCTGCCGAGCCGCTGGAGGACGTAGTCCGAAGGCAGCGTCTCACCCAGAATGGCGGGATAGAAGCCGAGCATCGCGATGAGAAACGCCAGCGCAGGCAGCATCGCCATCGGCCCCGCGATCAGCCCGGCGACCAATGCCTGACGCCGGGACGTCAGGTGACGCAGCACTGGCAGGATCATGATCGCGGCGACGATATTGTAGACGCCGTAGGTAAGGCCGTTGACCGGCCAGCCGGGCTCGACCGCGGCCCCCGCAAATGCATCATCCATCCGTCCCCCGACCCGGCTGAGCGCCAAGACGAGGAAGATGGCATAGACGAGGTAGAGGAACACCGAGACGTACTTGAACATCATCTCGACCGCCCGCTCTCCCAACCCGGTGACCAGCGCGATCAACGCCGCAAGCGCCAGCGTGCCGACCAGAGTGGGAAAACCGAACAGGCTCGCCCCGACCTCGCCGGCAGCAGCGCCGAAAACGGCCAGCAGCAGCACCGAGAACAGCAGGAAGCAGATCTCGAAGATAATCGCGCCCCGGCCCAGCAGGCGGGCTGTAAAGGCGCGGTAGTCGTAGGATCGGGTGTGGTGCGCGAAGGCGAAGGTCAGCGCGGAAACCACCGCCCAGATCGCCGTCGCCAGCGCCATCGCGAGAAAGGCACCCCGCGGGCCCTGGCTGAGGAAATACTCGACCAGCTCGCGGCCCGTGGCATAGCCGCCACCGATGATGACCCCTTTCAGAGCGAAAGCGGGCAGGAGGTAACGCTGGAAAAACGTCCCCCTGCCCGCTTCGCGCTTACCCGTCATACCAGGCAGCTGTCGATCAGGCGCTCGAAGCCCCGCCCGCCGCGGATCGGATCGGCCACCGGCATTCCGTGCAGCCGCTCCGAATGTTGGGCGAGCACCTTCTCGGCCTCATCCTCCGAAAAGCTCGAGGTGTTCATGCTGATCCCGGCGCAGCGGATCGCGGGATTGGTGAGCGAGCCCAGCCGGATGGTGAGGTCGATCACTTCCTCCACGGTGGGAAGCTTGTACCCTTGCAGCCCGATGATCGTCTCCCGGGTGGGGTCGTGACAGACGACGAAGACGTCGGGCTGGGTGCCGTGCAGCAGGCCGAGCGAGACCGCGGCATAGGCCGGGTTGAACAGCGATCCCTGCCCCTCGATCACGTCCCAGTGGTCGGGCGACGCATCGGGGGACAGCACTTCGGCGGCACCGGATTCGAAGTCGGATACGACAGCGTCCATGGGGATGCCGCTGCCCGAAATCATGATGCCCGTCTGGCCGGTCGCGCGGAAATCGACGTCCTGCCCCCGCTCACGGAAGGCGCGGGAAATCGCGAGCGCGGTGTATTTCTTCCCCAGCGCGCAGTCGGTGCCCACGGTCAGTAGCCGCTTGCCCGATCTCTTGCGCCCCGTCCCGACCGGAAGATCAGGCGGCGGGCGGCGGATATCGATCAGTCGGCGGCCGGTTCGCTTCGCGGTTTCCTCGAGCAGGGGGATCGAGCTCAGCGGAGTATGAAGGCCACTCACCACATGGAGGCCGGCCTCGAGCGCTTCGGCCAACGCGCCGCGCCAGCTTTCCGGGATCACCCCACCCTGATTGGCGACGCCGATGACCACCGATTTGGCCCCAGCGCGGACGGCCTGTTCCGGGCTCATCCGTTCCAGCCCCGCAGTTACCGTCGCGCCTTCCACCGCCAGCTCGCCGACGCACAGTTCCGGTGCCCAGTCGACCAAGCCGAACGCGGTCTTGGCGAAGCTCTTCTCCGTCGTGTCTCCCAGAAACAGCAGATAGGGCTTCGGAAGCACCGTCGCCTGCGCCTGGGGTGGGATCGGTGCGTTCATTGCGCCCGGCCGATCAGAATTCGGCACCGACCGTCACACCGAAGGTGCGCGGTCTGATGGGAGCGGCAGACAGGGTCGTGCCTGGGCGCAGCAGGAAGCTGCCCAGGCTCGTCAGGCCGCGCGAATCGGTGACGTTGCGCACATAGGCATTGATGCTGAAACGCTCCAGCTGCACGCCTGCGCGCAGATCCGCCGTGGCATAGCCGTCCAGCTGCAGGCGGTCGCCGAAAGTCGCCTGATAGTTCGGATCGAAATTGCCCGCCCGATCGCTGATCAGCGTGACATTGCCGCCCACGAAAGCCGTCGCTTCGCCCCCGATCGACCATTCGTAATCGGCCGCCAGATTGGCCGTCCACTCGGGGGCATAGGGCAGGCGGTCGCCCGCAAAGCCGCCATTGCCATCCGGCAGATCTTCATCGAGGCTTGCGTCATTATAAGCAACGCCGGCCACGACCTCGAAGCCGCGCGTCGGCCGTACGGTGGCCGTGATTTCGGCGCCCTTGCTGGTCGCGGTGTCTCCATTGCCGTCCGCGCTCACCGGGCCGATCGCGGTGTTGTAGGTGACCAGCACCTGGATGTCGCTCCAGTCCAGATAGTAGACGGAGGCGTCGAGCGAGAATTCGCGGCCGGGCGTCTCCGCCCTCACGCCTGCCTCGTAGCTGATCAGCGTATCGGCGTTGAACTGGGTCGGAAAGTTCGGGCCGGCCCCCGGCGGCACCACGTTCGGCCCGCCGGGGCGATAGCCCTTCGCCACCCGGGCATAGAGCGTGGTGAAATCGGAAATCTCGAACCGCGGTGCGACCGACCAGGTAAAGACGTCCTCGGACGAATTGCCCGCAACGATCTCCGGCACCTCGTCGGGCGTCGCGCCGGACAGGACCAGCAGCGAGCCATTGAGAACCTGCGACGTATCCTGCTCGTTATGGCTGTAGCGCGCGCCTGCCGTGATATCGAACCGGTCAGACAGGTACAGGGTTACACTGCCGAACGCGGCATATTCCTCGTACTCGGAATCCAGCGTTGCCGTCAGGAAATCGTCGTAGACGAGCCCCGGCGCGACTTCGAGCGTGGGATCGAGCAGGCGCGGATCCTCGAGCGGGAAAGGCATGTACGCCTGGAGAAGAAGCCCCGTCTCCTTCGTGTAATACCCCCCAACCAGCCATTCGAAGCTGTCGCTGGCCGCAGAATCCAGCCGCAGCTCCTGCGTGAACTTTTCCTGCGACGCCGATGATGGGAATACGACCCCCAACGGCCCGGCGTCGGGATAGAGCGCGCCGAAGATGGCGTCCGCAATGCCCGGCAACTGGTAGGTGACATCATAGGCCTCGCTCTGGTCGAGCGTTCCGTAGCTGGTCACCGATGTGAGCGAGGCAGCCCCGAAATCCCAGCCGATCGTGCCGCTGTAAAGGCGGTAGTCGACGTCATTCCTTTCGGGGAAATACTCGGTGCGAACCAGACGCCCATCGAGCTGATCGCCGGTCGCCGGATCCTGCGCGATGGGATCGTGCGTGACCGGATCGACGTCGAAAGCGGCCTGCGAATTCGCACGGATATTCTGCGCCAGCGCGGTCAGGCGGACCGAAAGGTTCGCAGTCGGCTCGAACAATAGCGATGCCCTGCCGCCGTAGCTTTCGAAATCATTGGCGTCCTCGCGGTCGATCCCGATCGTGTCGATGAAACCGCCCGACTTGCGATAGTAGCCGCTGGCACGAAGGGCCAGGCTGTTGCCGAGAGGGACGTTGACCACGGCATTGCCGCTATAGCCTTCGCTGCCGCCATCGGTGAGTTCGAACCCGGCGCGAACCCGCGCCTCGAATTCGCCAAGCTTGGGCTTCACGGTGACGAATTTGACGAGTCCGCCGAGCGAGTTGGCGCCGTAGAGCGTCCCCTGCGGGCCGCGCAGGACTTCGACCCGTTCGATGTCGAAGGTGTCGATGTCGCCTGCCAGCACCGCGCCGTTGCTCTGCCCCGTGCTGGGGCTGAAGGGCGTTTCGTCGACATAGATCGCGGCCGTCGGGCTGGCTCCGCCGGTGTTTACGCCGCGCAGGATGACGCGGGTCTGGCCGGGATTGGACTGCTCGAGGCTAAGGCCCGGAACCTGCGCCGCATAATCGACGAAGCTGGTCGCCTGCTGCTGCTCCAGCTTGTCCCCGCCGAGAACGGAAATCGACTGCGGGATCTGCGCAAGGGTCTGCTCACGCTTCTGCGCGGTAACGATGATGACGTCGCGACTGTGCGTGGCGGTTTCATCCTCGCCCGCGTCCGCTTCCTGCGCATGGGCGGCAACGCCCGATGCCAGCATGGCGATGACCAGCGCACTGCTGCCGAACCGCAAAGACCTCATGATGATTTCCTCCCGCCCCTGTAAGGAGCCCCTCGTGTTGCAGCCGGACTGGAGACCCGGAACTTTCACAATAAGACACTATTGTCCTGATTGGAGAATTGTCAACCTGATAGAGATGCCTCGTCCGGGTAGCCCCATATCTGCGCGGGGCAGGCGATCCGGCCAGCGGAATACTCGACCGAAGGACTGCGATCCTTCTGCAGGAAGGTCGGGCCATCGAGATCGACGATCTGGCACAGCTGCCCCACGAGGTAGGACGGCGCCATCGACAGGCTGGTGCCCATCATGTTGCCGACCATCACATCGAGGCCGAGCGCCCTGGCCCTGCGCGCGATGGCGAGGCCTTCGGTCAGGCCCCCGCATTTATCGAGCTTGATGTTCACGACATCGAACCGCCCTGGCAGATCCTCGGTATCCGCGAGGGTCAGCGCACTTTCGTCCGCGGCGATCGGGATCGGACTTTCGAAACCGTCGAGATCGCTCTCGCGCCCGCGCCGAAGCGGCTGTTCGAGCAAGCTCACGCCCACTGCTTGAAGTTCGGGCAGAAGCCGGGCGAGCGCGGCAATGTCGTAGCCCTGGTTGGCATCCACCCCCAGCCACGCATCGGGCCGCGCCTGCCTGATCGCCTTGAGCCGCGCGACATCATCGCTCAGGCCACCGGTCAGCTTGACCTTGACCGGTGCGTCGGGGTCCAGGGCAAGCGAAGCCCGCGCCATCGCCTCGGGCTCGTCTGCGCCAAGGGTCAGCGTGGAGAGCAGCGGGCGGGGCGCATCTAGTCCGGCGATCCGCCACACCGGCCGGCCTGAAAGCTTGGCCTCCAGATCCCACAGCGCGCAGTCGATCGCGTTGCGCGCGCCGCCGGGAGGCATGAGCGATTGCAATTCCTCCCGCGTCGCCCCCGCCTCGACGGCCACGCGCGCCGCCTCGGCCTGGCGGACCATGTTGTCGACATCGTCACCCAGATAATAGGCGCCAGCACCTTCGCCCCTCCCCTCCCGATCGGCCTCTTTCACCGATGCGACGAGTACTGCGGTCTTGTCGAACACATGGCCCGAGATGCGAAACGGCTTCTTGTAGGCAAACTCCTCGATCGATAGCGCGAGCGTTCTGCTGCGTTGCTCCGGCGAACGCATCAGTAGGCCATGCTATAGCCATAGAGGTGCTGGGTAACGGTGACCCAGCACAGGATCGCCCCGGCAAACACCAGCAGGACCGCGCCAAGCTTCATCGTCCAGGCGCGGTGGCCCCTGAAGCACAGGACAAGGTGCCAGATCGCGGTCCCCAGCAACCCGAAGGCCGCGATCGGCGTCAAGGTGCGCAGCAGGTTGAGCAGCCAGTCGAGATCGCCACCCAGCGCGCCGCTGTCCGCAGAGAACGCCTGCACCAGCATGACCCACCCGAGCACCACGGCAAGCACCAGCCAGCAAAAGGCGCGCGTCACCCGATAGGCGAGCAGCGGCCGCCCGGTCAGCGCGAACTCGGCCTTGTACCTGCGCCGCACGATCGCACGGATCGGCCAGGCCAGCGCGGCAATCGCTACAATGGCCAGCGCGATCAGGAGCGCGGGCACCAGCCACGCGGGATTGGTCCCGGCGGGCGCGGGGGTCAGCACCATGAACGGGGAAACCACGTCCATGCTGACGCGCACGACCTTGCCGTCCTTCACCTCGGCCGCGAGGCGCTCTCCCGAGTTGAGGTCACGCCACAGGAACGGCTCCACCTCCACCCAGTCGCGCGTCCCGGCAGAGACGAGATCGAGACTTGGCATGCTGATCTTGCCTTCGGGACCGACGGAGATCTTTGTCGCCCCGATCAGCCCGAGCATTCTCAGCCAGCTGTTGAAGAATCCCCTGCTGGAAACATAGGTGCCGGCCAGCATCTGCGCGTGTTCGCGCGCGGTCTCTTCGTCGATCGGCGTCACGTCCGCAGGGTCTTTGGCGGCAGGGAAATAGCGGTCGGCGAATTCATGGATGATCGTGCCGCGCAGACCATAGGCCGACGCATCCTTGCCCGCGCTGTTCATCGAGATGAACAGGCCGACGTCGGTACCGGGGAACATCCACAGATCGCTATGGAAGAAGTCGGTATCGCCGCCGTGGCCGATGCTGCGCTGGCCATTGATACGCTGTTCGTAGAAGCCCAGCGCCATGGTGTTCAACGGGCCGAGGCCCGGCGCGCGGAAGTCGTGCATCTGCTTCGCCGTCTCGGGCTTGAGCAGCGGGCCGCCGTTTTCGAGATGCGCGATCATGAACTTCGCCATGTCCGCCCCGCTGACCGAAAAACTGCCCGCCGGTTCCGGGATGACGATCTCGAAAGGCTCGGACGCGCCGTACATCTTCTGGTAGCCGCCCGACGCGAAAGGCCTGAGCCGATCGGGCAGCGGCTGCCGCGCACTGGCATAGCTCATGCCGAGCGGCCGGAAGATCTTCGCTTCGATATAGGAATGGTAGGGCGTGCCGCTGACCCGCTGCACGATGTAGCCTGCCAGCGCGGTCGCGTAGTTCGAATAGGCAGGCGTCGTGCCCGGTGCGAACACGCGCGCGGGCAAGGCCTTGCGCACATACTGGTCGAGCGGCAGCAGATCGTCCGGGTCGCTGGAGATCAGGTAGCGCACCGATTCCTCGAAGCCCGCAGTGTGCGTCATGATCTGGCGCAGCGTAATCGGCTTGCCTTCGTAGGGAGGAATTTCGAAGTCGAGATATTCGTTTACGTCGGTATCGAGATCCAGCCGCCCCGCCTCCACCTGCTGCATGACCGCGGTCCAGGTAAACAGCTTGGAGATCGAACCGATGCGAAACAGCGTGGCGTCGGGGTCGACCGGCTTGCGCTGGGCGAGGTCGGCATAGCCATAGCCCTTGTTCGCCAGCACCTCGCCGTCCTTCACGACGGTCACCACCGCGCCCGGGATGTCGCCATCGGCCAAGGCATAGGGCATGAGCCCGTCGAGCCAGGCACCGACATCCTCGGAGGTCATCGGGACGGCTTGCCGACTGGTGGACGCGGCAGGCGCACGCGTCTCCGGCGCATCCGCCAGAGCCGCCTTTGGAGCCAGCCCCAGCAGCGGCGCCAGACCGAGCAGCGCCAGCACCATCGCGAGCTTCTTGAACATTTCCCGTCCCCTTCTTCGACCATTGCCCGTCTTGCGAGCAGGCGCGTGTCGTTTTACGCTATAACAATAGCAGTCCTCGTCGGGACATAATGATCCTGATTGGAAAATTGTCAAATGAAGAGATCGAAACGCCATGGTGGCCCCGAGTAAGCGCCCGACCCTCGCCGACGTCATCAGGGGCATTCGCACGCGAAACGGCTGGACGCTCAAGCAGATGAGCGACAAGTGCGGCATTCCCGTCTCGACCCTCTCCAAGGTCGAACATGGTCGCCTGACGCTGACCTACGACAAGCTTCAGCAGGTCAGCGACCGGCTCGACTTGCGCATGTCGGACCTGTTCGCGGAAGAGAATGACGATTCGGCCGCGATGGTGACCGGCAGGCGCTCGATCGGCACGATCGAGAACGCGGTCCAGGTCACGACCGACAATTACGACTACCACTACCTGTGCACCGACCTGCGCCAGAAGCGGATGATCCCGATCATCACGCGCATACGCGCGCAAAGCGCGAAAGAGTTCGGCGACCTGGTCAGGCACCACGGCGAGGAATTTATCTACGTGATCGAAGGCGCGATCGAGGTCCATTCAGAGTTCTACGACCCGGTGACCCTGAAGCAGGGTGAGAGCATCTATCTCGACTCCTCGATGGGCCATGCCTACGTGACCGCCGCGAACTGCGAAGAGGCCGTGGTGTTGGGCGTATGCTCGAGCTCGGACGAAGGCCTGCTCGATTCCCTCATGAATTTGCGTACGGGTGAGGGCGACTAGACTGGCATTTTCGACCAATGGGCATCCAGGCCCGGTCCGCACTCCCGCCGTTCTTCCGCATCATCTGGGCACGCACTCGTCGCGCGTTGCCAAGGCTGGAGAACCCCAATCCCTCAGCCGTCGGCATCCTTCTGGCCGTATTGCCGGAAGGCGCCGATGATCCGCTCCATCTCAGCTTCCTCAAGCAGCTTCGGTCCACCCAGCGCGAGGGTTCCGCAATAGACGGCGGCCTGCTCCTCGATCTCTTCGGCGATCGCCATGGCGAGCGGGAGCGCAGGGGCCAGCGCGATCAGGCCGTGGTTGGCCATCAGGCAGGCATAGCGCCCGTCGAGCGTCTCGGCGACGCCCGCAGCAAGTTCCTCGCTGCCGAAGGTTGCATAGGGCGCCACGGGCACGCTGGCCGCCCCACTCACCGCGACCATGTAATGGAGGGGCGGAATTTCGCGGTGAGCACAGGCAAGGATCGTCGAATAGCGCGCGTGGCAATGGACGATCGCGTTCGCATCGGCGCGACGCCGGTACAGCCCCATATGCATCCGCCACTCGCTCGACGGGCGGGCCGATCCTTGCGCAACGCTGCCATCGCCGTCGACGAAAACCATCAGCTCGGGCGTCAGGCGATCCGGCGTCACGCCAGAAGGCGTCACGAACATGCCCGAGCCGAACCGCATCGAAATATTGCCCGAGGTCCCGCGGTTGAGCCCTCGCGCATCGAGTATGCGCATCGCATCGACCAGCTGCTGGCGGGCTTCGTCTTCGGTCATCGGCTTTGGTCCTTCACCGGCGTTTCGCGCATGAATGCAAGCGTGGTGTCGTAATCTTCAAGCACGCCGAGCGTGCCCACGCCAAGCGCGACCTGCGCCGCGGTCGCCATGCCGAAACGCAGCGCCTCCGCCTGATCAAGGCCGCGGGCGCGACCCGCGATATATCCGGCGCACAGGCTGTCGCCGCAACTGGTCGTATCGACCGGATCGATCCGGTGCGCGGGCGCATGGATCTGTTCATCGGGCAAGACGAGCAGCGCGCCATCGCCGCCCAGCTTGACGAGGCAGCCTTTCGCGCCGCGCGCCATGAAGCGGCGCGCGCCTTCGACCGGATCCTCCGTCCCCGCAAGTTCGCGCATTTCGGCAAGGCTGGGCATGAACAGGTCGACATGCGGCAGCAGCGTGTCGAGATCGGTCTGCGCAGCGTCCGTCGGTGCGATCAGGTCGCACGTGGTGAACACGCCGCGCGCCTGCGCCTCCCGCAGGTACTCCGCGCCCTTCCCCATGGTGCCGGGAAAGCCCACGCCAGCCCAGTGGACGTTGCGGGTGCGGTCGAGCGCGGCCAGTTCCGCTTCGTCCACGGGCGCGAACACGCTGGCCCCCATCATGTGCCAGTTGGGCCGATCGCCATTGGGCCGGATCGGAAGGACCGTGGTCGATGTCGGCCAGTTTGGATCGACCGCGAGCATGCTCGTATCGACCCCAGCCCCGTGCAGCATCGAACGCACGATCTGCCCCTGCGGATCGTCGCCGACGGCCGAAGAGAGCGCGGTGCTCAGGCCCAATGCCTGCGCGACGTAGACTGTGCCCCCCGCCGTGCCGGCTGGCGAGAGGGCGATCTTCTCGACGATCTGCCCCGCTTCGCCTTCAGGCAAGGACTCCACCGGACGAACCGTGATGTCTAGCGTCGTGAGGCCGACGCACAGCAGGTCGATCGGCGCGGCCATTATGCCGATGCCGCGGCCATTGCGGTCATCAGCGGGTGCGGCGGAATCTCGTCCAGCTTGCCCGCCAACGTGGCGAAGGCGTCCTCGGCCGCGGCGATGGTGTCCTCGATATCGCCCTCGGTCATCGCTGCGCACAGGAACATGTTGTGCCAGGGATGCAAGTAGAACCCACGGGCGAGCATGTCCTGCGTCCACGCATAGCCGACGCTGAAATCGGCATCGTCGGCGAACATGATCTGCGGCATCTGGACCGGGCCCGACTGGCGCAGGGTGAAGCCGTGCTTCTGCGCTGCGGCGTCCAGGCCCTCGCGCAGGCGTGTACCGAGGCGCTCGGAGTGTTCGAGATAGTCGCTTTCACGAATGATCCGCAGCGTCTCGATCGCGGCAGCCATAGGCACTGCCGAAAGCCAGAACGAGCCCGTCGCATAGATCGACCCCGCGCCTTCGCGGCAGCTGTTCGAACCGAGCAGCGCCGAGATCGGGTGGCCGTTGGCGAAGCACTTGCCCCATGCGCTGAGGTCCGGCTGAACGCCCAGCGCGCTCCAGCTGCTGCCGCGCGCGAGGCGGAATCCGGCGCGCACCTCGTCGACGATCAGCATCGCGCCGGTCTCGTCGCACAATTCGCGCGCGCGGCGGGCGTAGGCAGGCTCGGGCTCTTCCTGATCGATGAAGGCGTCGTGCTTGAAAGGAGAGGCGAAGATCGCGGCCAGATCGTCCCCCGCCTCGGCCACTGCGGCCTCGAGGCTGGCGACATCGTTATAGTCGTAGGCCTTCAGGTGCGCGCGGTCTTCGGCCACGGTGCCGGCCGGGATCGGCGTGCACCAGGGGGCGGCCCCGTGATACGCGCCCTTGGCGACCAGTACGGTGCGCTTGCCGGTCTGCGCCCGCGCGCTGCTCATCGCCATCGTGGTGGCGTCGGTGCCGTTCTTGCAGAACATGGCCCAGTCGGCATGGTCGACCATCGCAACCATGGTTTCGGCAAGCTCGACCAGCAGGGGTGAAGGCCCGGTCAGCACATCGCCGATCTCGGCCTGCGCCCGCGCCGCCGCCTCGACCCGCTCGTCCTTGTAGCCCAGCAGGTTGGGGCCGTAGGCGCACATGAAGTCGAGATAGCGATTGCCATCGACATCCCAGATATGCGCCCCCTCACCCTTCTCGAAGAACTGGGGGAAGCCTGCTGGCATGATCCGCACCGACTGGTGGCCATACATGCCGTTGGGAATGACTTTCAGCGCACGCTCACGCAGCGCGGCATCCTTCGTTCGGTTCATAACCGTCTCACTTGCCAATCAGAATTTGAGGACGGCCTGCACGCCATAGGTAGACGGATCATTGTAGTTGATCTGGTCCATGGTCACGACAGGCGAGATGTAGGTGATGTATCGAGTGCCGGTGACGTTCTTGCCCCACAGCGCCAGCTCGAGCTTTTCGTCAGCCGACAGCCAAGAGAAGCGCACGTTCGCAGTGCCGTAGGGCTCCACGCGATTGGCCCGAGCGTTGTCGGGGGTGAGGAAGGTTTCCGACTGGAAACTGCCGTCCGCGCGCAACTGCAGGGCGCTCCCGCCCGCCAGCGGCTGGGTGACCGAAAACCCGGTCGAGATCGAGAAATCGGGCGCGTTGACCAGATCGTTGCCGGAATAGTCCTCCGCCGCCAGCGCGATGAAGTCCTTGTACTCCGCATGGAGGAAGCTGGCGTTGACGAAGGCGTTGAAATAGCGCGAGGGCTGCGCCCGCAATTCTACTTCCAGGCCATAGATCTCGGCATTGCCCGCATTGAGCTTGCGCTGCACCGGGAGCACGCCGGAGGTGTCGAAGACGAATACCTGGAGATCGCGGTAGTCGTAGTAGAAAGCTGCGGCGTTGAAGCGCAGCTTGCGGCCCAGCAGATCGCTCTTGAAGCCCGCCTCGTAAGCGTAGAGCGTTTCGGAATCGAACGGCTGCAACTGCGCGGGATCGCTGGACGAACCGCCCGCGAAGCCGCCGCTGTTGTAGCCTTTGGACGAGGACGCATATATCATCACGTCGTCGCTCGCCTTGAACGACAGCGCGGCGCGCCACGACAGGTCCCTGAACGTCTCCGACCCCTCGAAATCGAGCACCGGCACGACGACCACGTCGTCGAAAAATGCCTCATAATCGAAGTCGATGCTGTCGACCGAATAACGCAGACCACCGGTCAGCGTCAGCCGGTCGGTCAGCTCGACATCGGCCTGTGCGAAAGCAGCCCAGCTCTCGGTCTTCTGGGTGTAGGGATAGGCGTAATTGCCGATCGAATTGACGGGATCGAGCGTACCCAGGAGATCGTCGGGATCGCGAAGGACGCGCAGGATATCGAACGAACTGTCCGTCACCAGCTTGTCGTGGAAATAGAAGCCGCCGAGGATCCAGTTGACCGGGCCACTGTCGTTCGACTGGAGCCGCACTTCCTGGCTGTATTGCTCGGGCCGGTCGATATAGGTCGCCGTCAGCACATCGTTCGGGCTGGCGTCGGTATCTTCCAGCGTGTTGCGGCGGACCTGCTCGTAGGCCGAAATCGAGGTGAGCGTAACGTCGCCGATATCGATCTTGCCGGTCAGCGACGCGCCGAACACATCGACGCGTTCCTGCCCTTCGATATTGTAGTCGCCCGCATCGATGTCGCCATCAGTGTCGGCATAACCCAGCCCGTCCAGCGGCACTCCGTCGACGACGATCGGATTGCCTTCCAGATCGATGCCCGAACCACGGTGCTGGAATTGCCGTGCGTCGCCGCGGTTCTGACCACCGTGAACGATCGCGCGGACGAGGACATCCGGGCTAGGCGTGAAATCGACGATCGCGCGCCCCGCCCACATGTCGAGCGCGTTCAGCTTGTTGCCGGTCACCCGATTGAGCAGCCAGCCGTCGCGCCGCAGGTAGGTGCCGGCAACGCGGGCCTTCAGCACATCGCCGATGATCGGACCGCCCACGCCCGCTTCGGCCTGCACCTCGTTGAAGCGGCCATAGGAGATCGCGGCATTGGCGCTGAACTCATCGGTCGGCTTGCGCGAGGAAAAGCGGATCGCGCCTGCGGTGGTGTTGCGGCCGTAGAGTGTCCCTTGCGGACCCTTGAGAACCTCTATGCCCTCGCTGTCGAACACGTTGAACAGCTTGCCCGCATTCGCACCGAGGAACACGTCATCGACATAGACGCCCACTGCGCCCGTCGTGTTCGAGTTGAAGTCGCCGATGCCCACGCCGCGCAGGAACAGCGATGTCGTGGTCGAGGATGTCCCCGCCTGAACCGACAGGCCCGGCACGAGAATCGTCAGATCACGCGGATCGCGGATGCCGACTTCGGTCAGTTCGTCGCCGCCGATGGCAGTGACGCTGATCGGAACGTCCTGAATGTCCTGCTCGCGGCGCTGCGCGGTCACGACGATGACATTGAGACCGCCCTCGTCGCCGCCCCTCGCAGCCTCCGGCTCGCCGGAAGCCGCATCACCCGCTTCTTGGGCAACCGCAGCGGCAGGCATCAGAGCCAGCATCGAGACCGACAGGACTGCAAAGGTACGCTTCATCGACTCCCCTCCCCAGGAATAATCCGATATTTGTCCGGTTTAGAGAGCAAGGCGGCGCGGATGAGTCAAGGGCGTTCGGTTTTTGGCCCGAATAACCGGATAAACGATTGCTTTTTAGCCAGACGTGCGGAAGGATGCGAGCAACAGGAGCGCAGATGAGCACCAGCGAAACAACCCGAGCGGAAATCCGCCGACCCTCGCAAAAACGCAGCCAGGCGCGGTTCGAGGCGATCCTCGACGGGGCCGAGAGGCTGCTCGAGAATTTGCCGCCTTCCGCAATCAGCATCCACGCAATCGCTGCAGAAGTCGGGATTTCGCCGCCGTCGATCTACCACTTCTTCCCCGAGCCGCAGCTGGTATTCAGTGCCCTGGCGGAGCGGTATCTGAAGCGCTTCGAAGCGAGCGTGCTCAACGAGGCACCGAAGGATGTAGAGAGCTGGCAGGAGCTTCAGACGCTGCAGTACCGCGCCGGGCAGAAATGGTTCAACGAGCACCCCGCCGCGCGCCAGGTTCTGCTCGAAGGTCCGGCCTGGTCGTCGGACATCCGCCTGCAGGATCTCGACAGCAACCTCGTCACCGCAGGCCGCAGCATCGAGCTGATGACGCAGACCTTCGTCATGCCCGAAATCCCCGACCTGCATGACCGGCTGGTCGAGATCATCGTGATCAACGATGCGATCTGGTCGCTGTCGATCCACCGCTACGGCCTGATTACCGACGCGATGGAAGAACAGGCGCGCCGGGCGCGGATCGCCTATTCGCGAACGTTTCTGCCGGAGTACCTGCCCCTACGAGCAGACCGGAAGACGCCGAGTTGACCGCCGCGCTCGATCCGGTGACCCGCAGGACGCTGGCCACCTCGATCCTGATCGGGGCCTGCGCCCTGCTCGTTCTCGGCGTGCATCCGATCCTGCTCGGCGCGATGGTGGAAGAGGGGCGGATTGCCGAGGCACAGGTCGGCAATCTCGTCACGATCGAGATGATCGCGATCGTGGTCGGCTCGCTCGCCGGCATCTGGCTGCTCCGCAAGATGGGGCCACGCGTGGTCGTTGGCGGGACGGCGATCGCCCTCACCGCCATCAACCTCTTCATGACCGAGCTTTCGGGCATGGCGGTGATTGCGACCTGTCGCGGGCTCGCGGGCTTGAGCGAGGGCGTTCTGGTTGCCTCCACGCTCGTCGCGATCTCCCGCGTGGCGCGGGTCGAGCGGGCCAGCGCCATTTTCCTCGCGGTCCAGACATTGATGCAGGCGATCGCGGCGGCCTCCCTCCCCTTCATGGCGCTGGGAAGTTCGCGCACCGGGACCGCCCTGCTAGTCCTTGCCTTCGTCGGCGGGATTGCGACGCTCTGCGCCCTGGCCCTTCCGCGAGAGCTACGACCAGCTCCGTCGAACGGCGAGCATGGCGCGCTCACGCCCGCAAGCCTGGCTGCCCTTGTGGGTGCAGGCCTGTTCCTTGGCGCGATCGTTTCGGTGTGGAGCTATTTCGGCCTCTGGCTGCTCGGCAATGGATATCCTCCCACGTTCGAGGGTACGGCGATATCGCTGTGCCTCGTCGCGCAGGTGGTGGGCGCGCTCACCGCCGCGCAGTTCGGTGAGCGATTGCCGAACCGCCGGACTATTATCGCCTGCGCTCTCGCTGCGGCAGTCTCTGCGATGCTGTTCCTGATGGTCGGCGATGACTCGGTGGCAATTCTGGCGGTCAGCGTCGCGTTCGGCTTCTTCTGGCTGTTCACCCTCCCGTTCTTTGCGGGATGGCTGATCGAAATCGACCCCTCGCGCCGGGCGGTGCTCTACATCACCGCCTTTCAGCTGGGCGGAGCCGCGCTGATGCCATCGCTCGCGGGAATTGCCGTCGGCAGATTCTCGGTCGATGCAGCAATGGTTTTCAGCGCCGGCGTATTTCTCGTCCTGGCCGCGCTGGCGTTCCTCAATAGAGCCTCGCATCCGTCAGATCGCCCTTGCTGAATTTCGAATAGAGGCGGGACGAGGTCGGGTCAGAGGACGATAAGGCCTCCTTCGGCTGGCCCGGTGCCCCATTCACAAGGAGCCCGCTCCGCCGATTTTCACTATTGGTCGACTTCCTCCGGTACGCGAGGGCCGTCTTCGAAGGCGTCCCAGATATCGAACCGGAAGGTCGGCTGCGGGCGCTCGTTCCGGATTTCGAAGATCAGGGCTTCGGTGGCCGGCGCTCCCTGCGGGCGGCGAACCGACACGATGGCCCTGTGCGTTCCCACAGAAAGCCCCTCCGGAATACGAAAGCGCCACAGGTGCGAACTTTGGGCGGCAGCGGCCCCCTCTGGTCGTGGCGGCGCCGGGGTAAATCGGTCCAGACGCCCCTGGATGTACCCTTGATTGGTAGCGATGCCGGACTGGCTCTGTATTGCGGCGCGGGCGACATTAAGTTGTCGCTGGAGCGCGAAGGGGTCGGAGAACTCAGGGCCGGTGCGGGCGGCTTCCCCCCGCCCCTCCTGCGTCCTCGTCATCGCTTCCGGCTCGCCACCGTCGATCGATATCATGGCGCTCGTATCGCTATCGCCAAGCCAGATATTGGCGGTGAGCCAGCTACCCGCCTCGATATCCGCAGGCGTCAGCAGTTTGACATCCGGCAGGTCCTGCACGCTCAGGGGCGGGACCTCGTCGTTCCTGTAAGCCTCCGAATCCCGCCATGCGAGCAGCCTTTCGGCCCATTCGCGATATGGGGGCGTGTTTATCGACAGCCACATCGCCTTGTCGGCTGGCTGCCCCGACGCAAGATAGTCGAGGCTGTAATCGGTCCCGCGGACCTCCATGTCGATATAGCCACGCGGCGATCCGTCGCCCTGCAGGCTCATCGGGATGCCCGAGATATCGAAGTCGCCGCCCCACCATGCGCCTGCGACAGCGCCCGCCACGACATGACGGAAGGGGATAGTCTCGACGCCGACCGATTCCTTCCACCCGGCGAAGGAATCGCCCGGAGCAAGATTTTCCAGCGTGTGGCTGTGCCCGGACAGATCGAGCGCCTTGCGGCCCTGCAGGAGCGCGTGCAGCTGTGCGGCGTTATCGGTCTGATGCTGCCAGCTCTCGCGATTGTCGAAGCCGACCAGCGGGATGTGATGGCCGATGACGATGAGGCGGTCCTGCGGCGTGCGCTCCAGCAGGTTCGCGACGAAGGTCATCTGGTCGTCGGTGAAGCGGCCATTATACGTCTTGCGCGGATCCTCGCCGCAGAAATCGCGCCCGAAGTCCCGGTAATCCGCGAGCCCGCAGGGATAGATCACGTTGTCGAGCCCGATGAAGACGACATCGCCGATTTCGAACGCGAAGGTGGCAGAGCCATATTCCCGGCGCCAGGTGTCCGAACTGTCGCTGTCGCGATCCGCATCGGAATCGTAGTCGTGATTGCCTTGCACCCACCACTGTGGAATCTCCGCCGCGCCCATTACATCCGCCAGACGCGGGATGAGCCCCAGATCGTCGCCCACCAAGTCGCCCAGAGCGAAAATGCAGGCGGGCGGATTCTCGCGTCCCTTGAGTTCCTGCACGATCGTATCGCGGGCATAGCCAACTTCCCGGCTTGCGGTGACCTGAGTATCGCCCAAAATCGCGCAATTGAAATTGGCGCCGACGGGGCTTTCGATCAGCGGAAAATTGATCGCGGCAGGCAAAGGGCCGGTCGGGGCCAGCCCGCCGAAGCGCAGCGGCTTCGGGGACCCTGCGGGCTTATGCTGGTATGCGAATTGCGGGACAAAGTTCTCGTCGGTCGGAACCTGCCAGCCCGAGGGCTGGATCACGAATAGGCTCATGTCGTCGAGCACCGGCAAATCATATCGGCCCGCGTCGTCGGTGACTGCGATGTCCCGGCCGTTGGAGACTTTCACGCCCGCAATGCCGCTTTCGTCGCGATCGAGCTTCCCGTTGCGATTTGCATCCTCGAACACGCGCCCGGTTGCCTCGCGAGGGGCTGGGGAGGAGCCCGAGACGACATCGATCCCAGCGAAATAGGGCGGCTCCGGCGACTGGGCCGACGCCCCCGCACACGACTGCGCGATTATTACTGCACTGCCACTCGCAAGCACATGGCGTACGCGCCGGCCGATCGTCTCTCTACCCATGTAGCCACCCACAAAATCAACAGAAAACGCACACATTACGGAAGTCGGAGCGATGCCCGCCATCCCGAGTCGAGACAGAGTCTCGCCGTGCCGCCCACGACTCAATCGGCTCTATTGCCGGATTTTATTGCGAATTTATGGCAGCCCATGCCGGCAATGAGTCGCTCAAGACGAACCTCATGCGTCGCCAGCCCCTCAGATGGATGACCGCTCACCCCAACGCTGATGTTGGATAATTGTCCGACTGTCACAAAAAGTGCACGCATCGCCACTAGCGGCCTCTCGCGGACCAGGAGTTGCCGGACGGAGGCAGGCTGCCGGGTCCTCACGGACAGTTCAGCCAGGGGACAATCGATGACCAAGTTCATGAAAACGAAGCGGCACGCCGCCGTCTGTCGCGCCGCATTTTTGCTCGGCGCCTCTTTGCCGGTAATGATCGGCGTAACAGCCGAAGCGCATGCCCAGGACTACACCAATGTTTCCGCGTCCGGTCGCGTGGCCGACGAAAGTGGCATGCCGATCGCGGGTGCCACGGTCACGCTTACATCGAGCGACCGCGGCGTCGTTCGCACCGCCACCACTAGCGATACAGGTGCCTACACGATCACGCAGATCGCCCCGGGAGACTATGATATCACGGTCACCGCTCCTGGTTTTGCGCGCTATGAGGAAGCAGGCGTCTCCCTTACCCGCAGTAGCGGTGCGGCGAACAGCTTCACGCTGGTCCCCCTGCCTGAAAGCGACGAGACGACCATCGTCGTAAAGGGAACACGCCAGGCAATTACCGACTTCGAAGACGCGACAACCGGCGCGACGATCAACCTGGCCGAGATCGATCAGCGCGTCCCGATAGCGCGTTCGTTGCAGGACATCATCCTGATGTCCCCCGGCACTGTCCGCGGCTCTTCGGGCGCCAACGGCGGGTTTGCCGATCAGGTGGCGATCAGCGGGGCATCCTTCATCGAGAACGCCTATTACGTAAACGGCCTCAATATCACCAACTTCCGCATGGGCCTGCAGCCGGTCGAAGTGCCCTACGACTTCTACGAAACGGTCGAAGTGAAGACGGGTGGCATGCCCGCAGAGTTCGGTCGCGCGACCGGCGGCGTAGTCAGCGCCGTGACCAAGTCCGGCAGTAACGATTTCCACGCCAGCGTGCTCGGTACGTGGGAACCGCAAGATATGCGCGAATCCTCACCCGCAACCTACTCCACCAACAACGAAGATGCGACGCAGGACCGCC
Source organism: Alteriqipengyuania triglochinis (assembly GCF_054655655.1). NCBI lineage: Bacteria > Pseudomonadati > Pseudomonadota > Alphaproteobacteria > Sphingomonadales > Erythrobacteraceae > Alteriqipengyuania > Alteriqipengyuania triglochinis. The sequence continues at coordinate 74,680 of NZ_BAAHNC010000004.1, read as the reverse complement.
ACGAAATCGTCATGCAGGGCAGCGGTCCGATCATCCGCGATCGGCTGTTCGTCTACGGTCTCTATACGGTCCGCAAGTTCGACCGGCTGACGCCCGACGAAGACCAGGACAATGCCACGCGGGTCGAAAATGACAGCCCATTTTGGGGGGGCAAGGTCGACGGTTACGTGACCGACGACCACCATCTCGAATTCACGTATTTCGACACCAGCAACGAAACACGCACCCGCAGCATCGAGTACGATCGGGAGACTGGGGAGGAAGGCGCTGAAACCGGCGGCACCAATTCGCGCGGAGGGGGCACCAACTATGTTGCGCGCTATACTGGAACCTTCGCTCCGTGGCTGACCGTCTCGGGCGCCTACGGGGTGAACAAGCTGCGCGACGGCACGCTTCCGCTGGATACCGATAACGAGCGCGTTCTTGATTATCGCGAAAACGATGCCGGGATCGATATCGGTTTGAACAAGGTCACCGATGCTTACGGCTACACGACGGACGAGCGCGAGTTCTTCCGCGGCGACATCGACCTGACCTTCGAAGCCGCCGGGTTCCATCACCTGCGGCTGGGCTACGACCACGAAACCGATACTTCGGAGCAGGTCCACCAGACGATGGGACAGGGCTTCTTCAAGATATATACCGCCAACACCGACATGGCGGAACGGCTGGGGATCGCCGAGGGCACCGACTATTACACGACGCGCGTCTATCGCAACAACGGCGTCAGCACGGTCAAGAACGAGGCGTTCTATATCGAGGACGACTGGTCGCTTCTGGACGACCGGCTGCGTCTGCAGCTGGGCCTGCGCAACGACCGCTTCTCCAACCAGGGCGTGAACGGCGAATCCTATTACGAAAGCGGCAACCAGTGGGCACCGCGCGTGGGCGCCTCGTACGACCTTTTCGGCGACGGACGGACCAAGCTCTACGGGTTCTATGGCAAGTATTTCCTGCCCCTTGCCGGCGACATCAATCTCAACGTCATGGGCGGGCGCGTTACCTATACCCGGTACAACCTGCTCAACGGGCTCGATGCCGCCAAGGGAACGCCACTGGAAGGCGCGCCGATCACCGGTGCCGAGGGCTTTGGCGCCTGCCCCGATACCGGCACAATCAATTGCGAGGTCCAGGCCGATGGCTCGCCGTCAGATCCCTCAGGTGCGATTGCGGAAAACCTCTCGCCGCAATCGTCGAACGAATTCATCATCGGGGCCGAGCATCGCTTCAGCAACCGCATCAAGGTGGGCGCCTATTTCACCCATCGCGAACTGGACAACGTGATCGAGGATCTTACGGTCGATTTCGGCGCGCGCGCCTATTGTATCGAACAGGGCTTTTCCGAGAGCGACTGCACCGCCGCCTATCCGGGCGGGAGCAACTGGGTAATCGCCAATCCCGGACGCGATATCACCGTGCAGATCAATCCGCTGCCCGACGGCTCCACCCCCACGGTGACGCTGGCCGCCGAAGACTTGCTCTACGACGAGCCGAAGCGGAACTACAACGCGGTGACCTTGACTTTCGACCGCGAGTTCGACGGCGCATGGGGCCTGTCCGGCACGTATACTTGGGCGATGGACAAGGGCAATTACGAGGGCGGCATCCGCTCCGAAAACGGCCAGCTGGCGGTCAACCGCGTGTCCGATTTCGATTCGCCCGGGTTCCAGAACGGATCCTACGGCTACCTGCCCAACGACAGGCGCCATACCGTGAAACTGTACGGCAGCTATCGCCCGTTCGAGTTCCTCGACCTGGGCGTCAATTCGCTGGTGCAGTCGCCGCGCAGCTATAGCTGTATCGGCACGGTGCCGCAGGAGGTGGACCCCTATGCCCACGGCTATCACGGCTACAGCTACTATTGTAACGGCGAGCTCGTCCCGCGCGGCAGTGCCTTCAAGGGAGACTGGCTGTACCAGTTCGACGTTAGCGCGGTTGCCCGCCTTCCGCTCGATGGGCTCGACGCATCCTTGCGGTTCGATGTGTTCAATCTATTCAACAGCAAGTCGGTGACCGCATATAACGAGTTCGGCCAGTTGGGGAACGATGCCCCCAATTCCAACTACAGGAAACCCGAAGCCTACCAGACGCCGCGGTATGTGCGTTTGCAGTTCCGGCTTGGGTTCTGACCCTTGCAGCAACTCCCGCCCGCAGCCTGCACGCGGCGGGCGGGAGTCTATTACCTCGCAATTTTTCAATCGGAGATTGCGGGAAACCCCGCAGGTTTGCTTAACCCGACGACCGAGGAGAGCCAGAGTTGAAACGATCCGCCCGCCAACGTGAAATCGTCGCGATGCTGCGCAGCGGGATCACGCTGTCGGTCACAGGCCTCGCCGAGGAACTGGCAGTTTCGGACGAGACCATCCGGCGTGAGCTTCGCGTGCTGGAAGAACAGGGCGCGATCCTGCGTGAGCATGGCGGTGCCCGCCTCGCTGCACCGACGCTGGAGGGTCCGCTGAACCAGCGGATGGAGGAAAACTCCGATGCAAAGATTCGCATCGCACGTGCTGCGGCGGACTTCGTCTCCGATGGCGATATCGTGTTCATCGATTCCGGCACGACCTCCTGCTATATCGCGCGCCAGCTGGTGGATCGCCGATCGCTTACGGTGATTACGAATTCGCTCCAGGTCGCGTCCGATCTCGGCGGGATCAACAACAACCGCCTGTTTCTCGCCGCTGGCGAGATGGATTACGAATACCGCGCCTTTTCTGACGCCTCGGCTCAGGAATATATATCGGGCTTCACCCCCCACCTTTCGATCCTCTCGGTCGGCGGGATCAGCCTCGATCGGGGTTTGTCGGACTTTCACCCCGGCGAGGCTGCGGTAAGCCGGATCGCCTATGCCACCTCGCAGAAAGTCCTCCTGGCCGCGGATTCATCGAAATTCGGCCGTCATGGCCTGATCCGCACGGCACCACTTTCGAGCGTCGATGTCTTGGTGACGGAAAAGCCACTCGATCCAGAGTTCGATCAGGCCTTCGCTCACGCGGAGGTGGTGGTCGCATAATCGCGGCCGCTCGTGGCGATCGCGAACAGCAGGGCCACCAACGCCACACCCGCCCCTGCACACGCGATCAGGCTATGGAGCAACCAGAAGCCGGTGCTTTGTCCGGCATCGAAGAACCTGCCTGCAAACCCGACCCACAGACTTGCGAAGAAGCCATGCAGGTAGAACAATCCCACCCACAGCCCGACCTGCCGGTCCGGCGCGAAGCTCGTGACCAGGCTTAATCCCGAAGGCCAGACGAGAACGATCCCCAGGTCGATCAGCGCGAGATAGAGCACCACCCAGATCAGCGGCGTATCCGGCCCTGACGCTGCTTCGGCCCAGGCGAGCACCGAATAGCCGGCAGCGCACGCGACGCAGCCCAACGCGATCTGCGACAGCGCCCCGATTTCGATGCCTCGCCGCTGCAAGGCTCGAAAACCGGCCTGCGTTGCGAAGATGAGCGCGATCGTCAGCAACCCGTCCATCGCCAGCAACCAGCCGACGGGCATTTGCCAGGTACCAATCGAGAGATCGACCCTATGCCGGCTCCACACCAGCACCATATTGCCGATCTGCCCGTAGGCGGCGAAACAAAGATAGACCGCGATGATCGCGAGTCCGAGCAGGAGGGTTCTCGAAGGGGCGGAGCTGTCGGATTGGCCGGGTTGGGGTGCCACACCGTCAGCTGGCTCACCAGTCCGCTCGTCAAGCGCCGCGCGACCGAGCATGAGGACGTAAGTGACGATTGCCATCGCCACGCCGGCGGCAGCCATCAGCACGGCCGACCGCCAGCCAGCTGCGAAAGCGACCGCCCCCAAGGCCAGAGGACCGCAGATCACCCCGAGGTTCAGGAAGAGAAGATAATACGAGTACGCCCGTCGCCGCTTCGCCTCCCCTTCGAACAATTTGCCCACCTCCACCGACAGGTTGCCCTTCAGCAGTCCGGTGCCGAAGGCAAAGAGGAAGAGGCCCGGCAGGAAGCCCCAGAGCGACGCGACCAGCAACAGCCCGGCAAGCATGCAAAAGCCGCCCGTGAGCACCGATGGCCGCCGTCCGATCAGCAGATCGCCAATCATTCCGCCGATTGGAATGGAGAGATAGACCAGGGCAGTGGTCAGGCCGTAAATCTGGGAAGCAAGGCCGACATCATCGGTTTCACTTCCCAGCAGGTTTCGCAGTCCGCCCAGGCCGGGCACCTCGTCGTTGTGGGGAAGAACCTGCTCGATCAGCAACAGGGTCAGCATCGATTTCAGGCCGGCAAGTGCAAACCGTTCCCAGAATTCAGTCAGCGACAGACCAAGAAAGACCGACGATCTGCGTACGCGACTTGTCTGTTTCGCCAGGCTGATCCGCAGAGCGTGCATGCGCGTTCTCCGTTTCGCAGGCCGCGCCTATGAAACCTCTAACCTAACAGGATTGTGACACCGCATGTGAGGCGGGACACGCACGGGCGTGCTTCGCCTCGGACAGTTGAATGCAAGAACTGCACCTCTTCTTCCGTCATCGGGCTGAGACCTGGGTTCTCGCCTAGTCTCTGGTTTTCGTCGGGAAGCTCGTGCTGCGGTCGAGCATCTCGATCTCTCACTCAAATCGGTCGATGCACAAGACCATCGAGGATCTGCAAAGAGATGGAGCGAATGCTGCAGACGCCGCACAGGCGTCGCAAATGACGGAGGAGAGTGGATCGGCCTGCAAAAGCCAGTGGCGGAGCGAGAGGGATTCGATGTAATCACCGATGAGGCTGATTTCGAAGTCAAAATAAGAGCCGGCATCACCGTTACCCCCCTACTCATACCCCGCATTTATCTACGAACTTCGGAGCAGGTCGATCCTGTATCGGTTCTCATCCAATTTCAGACTCCGGTTCCAGGGGGAGGCGTCTGTAAAGAGATTCGAGGCTTCGATACCGTCTATCGGAAGATCGTTGTGACCCGTCCAGTTGACCAGGAGACATTCACCTCCTTTGCGAAGCGAGCGATAGCAAAGGCGCGAGGTGGTTTCGATTTCGGCGGCTGTAAGAAAATATAGGACCTCCGAAAGAACGATCAAATCGAATGAACCTTCCGGCCACTCCGAGGGAATTTCCCCGAGATAGAACACGACATTACGGCTCGCCGCCAACCGTCGGCTCGCCCGTTCGATCGCTGCTTCGGCCACATCGATCGCGATAAGGCTTTTGCAACGGGGGGCGAGTTCCTGAGTCAACGTGCCGATCGAGCATCCTACCTCCAATGCTCGTTCGTATCTCTTCCGTGACAGTGCGGCGATCGTGCTACGGCGCTTCTGCCGTTCGTACACGCTTGTTTCGTAGTCCCAAGGATCGGGATCGTTCGCATAAAGCGCGTCGAACGTACTTCGCCGGTCAGGCGTTGCGCTATTCACGAATGAAAATCTCCGCGTGAGAGCGGAAGTGCTCAGCCAACGCCAGGGGCATTGCGAAGCCCTGCGGATCGTCGTCGATCAGGTTCGTTAGCTGGGACCGATACGCTGCCATGGCCTGCCCCTTCGCGGTCAGGAATCGATCGTTGCGGAAAGTGCGAATGGCCGATGGCACTTCGCCGTTACCGAAGCGGCCCCAGACGGCGAAGCTCCAAGAGGGAATGTCGAGATCCTTCGCAATAGCCCGCGCAATGTGCGCCGCGGCTTGGTGGTCGCAATGCGGATCGCCCTCCCACGTGGACCACACCGCCGCCGGGGCCATGCTGCGGGCGAAGTTGCAGGTGTATTGGATAAACTCCGGCCGGCCAGCTTCAGCGGTGCTGTTGCCGTCGGTTAGCTGCGCACGCTCGACAGTGGTGTCATGGCCAGGCGCGAGCGAGTGTAACGCTGTCTGCAATTCCTCGCGTCGAATCGCGATGAGCTTGGCGCGTGGGTAGCGTCGCGAATGGGGATGGGAGTTTTCGCCATCGGTCAGGAGCAGGATCGCGATCCGCCTTCCGGCTGCGGCAGCGCTCGCCAAGGCCATGCCGCAGCCGAGCGTCTCGTCGTCGGGGTGCGGCGAGACGATCAACAGTCCGCCGGGAGGGGCCAGCGCTTCGATTTGGATAGCGGGCGCAGTCGCCGCTGCGTCAAGCAGCGCGCCTTCGGGTTTGTCGGGAACGCTCACAGGAATTCTGCCGTCGTGCCGCGTGCAATCAGCGCCTCGGCGGCACGGGCGCGTTTGGCGTCGGGCGCGGCCTGGCAGAGGAACAGCCGCAGGTCGCGCGCGATGCGTTCGACAGCGGTACCCGCTTGGTGCGCGCCCATTCCCAAAGCCTGCTCGACGATGCGGAGAACATCGCGGCAGCAGGTCTCGGTGACCTCGCGCGCGAGAAGAGAAAGGATCGCCGCATCCGGGTCGGCGTTTGCCGCCTCCACCGCATCTGCCGCCCGTTGCAGCCAGAGGCGCGGGGTCTCGATCGCAATCGCGCCTTCGACGATCCGGCGCTGCTGATGCGGATCGTCCGCTCGTCCGCGCGCCACGAGGACGTCTCGCATCAGTCCGAACAGCGCCTCGCCTGCCCCGAGGTGTGCTGTACAATAGCGCCATATGCCACCTTCGAAAAAGGGTTCGCGCAAATAGTCGCCGGGCTTGCCGAAGGTGCGCTCGGCAGACACGCTCTCTCCGCCAAAATCGTAACGACCGGATTGGGTCGCGCGCATCCCGTCCATCGCCCACGCCGAAAAATCGGCGCGAGCCAAATCCTTCGTGGGTAGCAACAACAACCTCAGACCTGCCTCGTCCTGCGCGGTGACGACCGCCTGACCCACCAGGCCGAGACCGGAGGCGAACCGCTTGCCCCCCCTCAGGTGCAGCCGGTCGTCGCGCTCGACGAAACCGAACGGTGCAGCGGGATCGTCTGCTCCCCAGACGCCCAGCAATTCCCCGTCCGCTACGTCCGCGAAGGCCGCTTCGCTCAGGCTGTCCGAACCGTAGAGGTGCAGCAGCTTAACTGCATTCATATGCCCTTCGAAGAGTCGCGCGACCGAAAGGTTGGCCCGCCCCAACGCGCGAAGCGCATCGAAGGCCGGCCGCGTGCCTTCGGGCTCGGTGCCCCAGCCCTCGCCTCCTCTGGAGCGCGGAAGGCACGCGGCGAGCCAGCCATCGGACCTCAGGAGTTCGATCTCATTCGAGAGTTCGCCATCGTGGACGTCAGCTTCGCCCGCGCGCTTGGCAATCACGCTTGCGACCATTTCCAGGTGCGCATCCTCAGGCAACCGCCCGGTCTCCGTGTGCAAGGATACGCAGCGCCAGCGCCAGTTCGCGTTCCACCTCACTTAGTCGCATGGGTGGGCTAGCATCAAGGCTCGCCAGCGATCCATCGGCCGCGCATTGCCGCAGCGCCGCAATCGGGAGGAGCGCCGCATCGCAGTCAGGGTCGGCAGCGATCGAGCGAGTTGTTAGTGCTTCGCCGCATCCGCCGCTGGCCCGCCCTTGAAGTCGGGCCGACGTGCGCGTTCCGAGATCATTGGCTTGCGCGACTGCGTATCCGCGCTCGACCATCCGGGCGCACAGTGCCGAATCTTCGCCGTGAGCGGGCAATGGGAGGCGGCCGACGTCTGTATAAGCGCGGCTGCGTATCGCTATGCTGGCGCCCGAGGCACGGAAAGCGAAAGCGCCCGCGCCGCCGCTTGTCCAGCGTTCCCACAACTGCGAGAGCGCCGCGAAATACGCGCGTTCGACCTCGCCGGTGTGGCGCACCTGACGGGGCAGGAGGGCCAGCTCGCCTTCGTCCAGCCGAACGTCCTCACAGATCATGTCGAACCCGTTGGCGAGCAAGGCACGGGCCTGCCCGATCCAGTTCGCGCCCACGTAGCTATCCGCATCGGTTGTGAGCAGATCGCCATCGGGAGCGATCGCGGCACCAACATCCATGGCGATACGCCGCGAATGAGGTGCGTTGCGGATGAGGCGGGCGAAGGTAACGTTCAGCACAACGCACGAGCAGCCGGTTTCACGCGCCCACGCACGAAGGAGCGTAGCGGAACCGTCCGTGGTATTGTTGACTGCGAAGACGAGCGTACCGGCATCGACGTGCGAATCCATCGCGACCCTCAACGCGGCAAGGGCACGGGGCAGCAACTCGATCTCGTCGCGGACCGGAACAGCGACGGTATAGGCCGGGTGGGAAGGATTGATCCATTCCGCGCCCGACAGGCGCGTTCGTTCCGCAAAGGGTGGTGCACCGAGAATGGAGCCAAGGCCGGGTATCGGCCGTGCATCGGAAGCATAGCCGTTCTTCAGCCCGCGGACGGGCCTATCGTCCATGAGGGCCTGCGCTTTCATTGCTTCGCTGGTTCGGACGAACAGCCGATGATCCGACTACAGGCCGTATTACAGAAGCGGAGCATTTGTCTTTCCTTCGCGCTTTGGCATGTCATCCGCTCGCGCGTGACGTTTTAAACGCTAAGGATGAGGGGCGGGATGGTTCCTGAACTAAGCCTTCGTTAGGAAAAGGGCATCATTTATCAGTTTTACATGATCCACACCCAGGAAAAATTCCGTCCAGATGAAGATTTTACAAACCCGCAAATGTTATTATTCGACGCCTTACTGCGAATGCGTCAAGAATATTTGAGACGGGACGCAACCTAAGACGAAAGGCTCCGTTGGAGAGGGATTACCCCTCAACCCGGGAGCTTTTCATGTCCGACAAATTCGACCTGTCCAAAGGCGGCGCGAACCATCAGAAGCCCATGGGCGACGACGATGTTATGACCACCGCGCAAGGTCATCCGATTGCCGACGATCAGAACTGGCTGACTGCCGGTCCGCGCGGGCCACAGCTGCTCGAAGACCAGATCGCCCGCGAGAAGATCTTCCATTTCGACCATGAACGCATTCCCGAGCGCGTGGTTCACGCTCGTGGTTATGGCGTGCACGGTCACTTCGAGCTGAAGAAAGCGATCCCGCAATATTCCCGGGCGCGGATCTTCAATGAAGAGGGCGTCAAGGTACCCACCTTCACGCGCTTTTCGACCGTGGCGGGCAACAAGGGTTCGCCCGATCTGGCGCGCGACGTGCGCGGGTTCGCAACCAAGTTCTACACCCAGGAAGGCAACTGGGACCTCGTCGGCAACAACATCCCGGTATTCTTCATCCAGGATGCGATCAAGTTCCCCGACCTGATCCACGCGGCCAAGCCCGCGCCCGATCGCGGCTTCCCGCAGGCACAGACCGCGCACGACAATTTCTGGGATTTCATCTCGCTCAGCCCCGAAGCGATGAACATGGTCATGTGGATCATGTCCGATCGCACGATCCCGCGCTCGTTCCGGTTCATGGAAGGCTTCGGCGTCCACACCTTCCGGCTGGTGAACGAGAAGGGTGAGAGCCACTTCGTCAAGTTCCATTGGAAGCCGAAGCTGGGCCTCCAGTCGGTCGTTTGGAACGAGGCACTGAAGGTCAACGGGATGGACCCCGACTTCCATCGCCGCGACATGTGGGATGCGATCGACGCGGGCGATTTCCCGCAATGGGACCTGGGTATCCAGGTGTTCGACGAGGAATTCGCCGAAAAGTTCGATTTCGACGTGCTCGATGCGACCAAGATCATCCCCGAAGAAGAGGTGCCCGTCGAGATCATCGGCACGCTGACGCTCGACGCCAATGTCGACAACTTCTTCGCCGAGACCGAGCAGGTCGCCTTCTGCACGCAGAATTTGGTGCCGGGCATCGACCATTCGGACGATCCGCTGCTGCAGGGCCGCAATTTCAGCTATCTCGACACGCAGCTGAAACGTCTGGGCGGCCCCAATTTCACCCATCTGCCGATCAATGCCCCCAAGTGCCCGGTGCGCCACTTCCAGCAGGATGGTCACATGGCGATGACCAATCCCAAGGGCCGCGTGAATTACGAGCCCAATAGCTGGGGCGATGGCGACGGAGCGGAGGAAGATCGCGGCCCGCGCGCCTGCCCGATAAAGGGGTTCCAGAGCTACGAAGCTCCGGTCGAAGGGCCCAAACTGCGCGTGCGCAGTGAGACCTTTGCCGATCATTACAGCCAGGCACGCCAGTTTTATGTGAGCCAGACCCCGGTCGAGCAGACGCATATGGCGAACGCGCTGACCTTCGAGCTTTCGAAGGTCGGCCGCATGAGCATTCGCAAGCGGATGATCGGCCACCTGCGGCATATCGACGAAGGCCTGGCGCAAGAGGTTGCCGACGGCATCGGCCTTACCGAGCTGCCCGAGAAGGTACCGGCGGCGCGCGACCCGATCACCGATCTGGCGGAAAGCCCCGCACTTTCGATCCTCAAGAACGGCCCCGGCAATTTCAAGGGGCGCAAGCTGGGCATCTATATTGCCGAAGGCGCAGATGCGGATGTCGTCAAGGCGCTGAAAGACGCCGCGACCGGCGCAGGCGGCATGGTCGAAATCGTCGCACCGCACATTGCCGGTGCCAAGCTGTCCGACGGCAAGATCATGGAAGCCGACGAGAAGATCGATGGCGGTCCTTCGGTCACCTACGACGCGGTGGCCGTGGTGATGAGCGAGGCTTCGGCCAAGCGCTACAACACCGACAAACCCAGCATCGACTTCGTCAACGACGCCTTCGCCCATGCCAAATTCGTTGCCTACGTCCCGGCGGTCAAACCGCTCTTCGAGACGGCGGGCGTGTGGAACTGGATGGACGACGGCTTCGTCGATGTCTCGTCCGGAAAGGATGCGGCGAGCGCTTTCATCGAGAAGTGCGGCGAGCTGCGCTTCTGGGACCGCGAAAGCGTGAAGCAAGACTGAGCGGAAAGGATACCGACATGAAAAACAATCGAGAAATCGGCATTGCGGGCGGTGTAGCCGCCGCGGGCGTGGCGCTGGGCGCCGTCGCCTTCGGGGCCTTCCTGTCCCGCCGGCATGATGGCGGCAGCGACGATGCGCCGAAGATCGCCCGCCGCAAAAACCAGGGTGAACACGCGCTGGTGGGGCGGACGGTCACCATCCGCAAGCCCGCCGCCGAGCTCTATGCCTATTGGCGGGACTTCGGAAATCTGCCCGAGTTCATGGAGAACGTCGAGCAGGTCACCGAGCAAGGTGGCCCGAAGGGCCGTGCGAACTGGACGATCAAGGCGCCCGCCGGGACAACGGTCGACCTGAAAACCGAGATCACCGACGATGTCGAGAACGAACGGATCGCTTGGGCATCCGTCGAAGGTTCCGAAATCGAGACCACCGGCGAGGTTATCTTTACCGAGGCACCCGGTGATCGCGGTACCCGCGTATCGCTGCGGATCGAATACGACGCACCGGGCGGTGCCATCGGACGCGGGATTGCAAAGGCCTTCCTGCGCGAACCCGAAGTCCAGGCCCGCCACGACCTCAAGCGCTTCAAGATGCTCATGGAAACCGGCGAGATCGCCACGTCTGCGCATCGCAAGAGCGAAACGCGCCAAGCAAAACAGCAGGAGAACGCATAATGCGCGCACTCACATGGCACGGAACGCACGACGTCCGCGTGGATAGCGTTCCCGATCCCGAAATCATCAATCCGCGCGACGCGATCCTCAAGATCACCTCGACCGCGATCTGCGGTTCGGACCTGCACCTCTATGACGGGGTCATTCCCGGCGTGGTCCCGGGCGACGTGCTCGGCCATGAATTCATGGGCGAAGTCGTGGAAACCGGCAAGGACAGCACTCTGAAGAAGGGCCAGCGCGTGGTCGTTCCCTTCACGATCAGCTGCGGCGGCTGCTTCCATTGCCAGATCAAGCAATATTCCGCGTGCGAGAACTCGAATCCGGTGGAAAAGCAGGACATGTCGGCCACGCTCTACGGCCATCCGATGGCCGCGCTGTTCGGCTATTCGCACCTGACGGGCGGGTATTCGGGTGGTCAGGCGGAATATGTCCGCGTGCCGTTCTCCGATGTCGGACCGATCGTGATCCCCGACCATCTCGAGGACGAGAAAGTGCTGTTCCTGTCCGATATCCTGCCGACCGGCTGGATGGGGGCGGAGAATGCGGACATCCAGCCCGATGACACGGTCGCCGTGTGGGGCTGCGGCCCGGTTGGCCTGTTTGCAATCCAATCCGCCATCATCATGGGCGCGAGCAAGGTGATCGCGATCGATCACTATCCACACCGGCTCGAACTGGCCAAACAACTCGGCGCGGAGGTGATCAATTTCAAGACGACCGAAGTGCGCGAGGCGCTGATGGAAATGTCGGGCGGGATCGGTGTGGACGCGGTGATCGATGCGGTCGGCATGGAATCGCACGGCTTCGCGGTCGACAACATGCTCGACATGGTCAAGCAGACCGTCGGCATGGGAGCGGACCGTGCAGCGGCGCTCAAGCAAGCGATCCTTGCGGTGCGCCCCGGAGGGCGCGTTTCGATCCCCGGCGTGTATGGCGGAATGACCGATAAGTTCCCGCTGGGTGCGCTGATGGAGAAGGGGTTGCAGGTGCGCGCCGGCCAGACCCACGTACAGCGCTATACCAAACCGCTGCTCGACAAGATCGAGGATGGCACCATCGATACCACCTTCCTCATCTCGCACCGCTTGCCGCTGGAAGACGCCGCGCGCGGCTACAAGAACTTCCGGCAAGAGCAGGACAGCTGGACCAAGGTGGTCCTCAAGCCCGGCATGGATGCGGGAGCCACCGCATGAGCAAGAACCCGGTCAAAAAACTTTCGGGTCTGTGCGTCGTCACCGGTGCGTCCAGCGGTATCGGACTTGAGCTGGCGAAGCTCGCGGCGACGGACGGATGCGACCTGCTGCTGGTGGCGGATCGCGATCTTGCCTCCGCCGCCGGTGCCGTACGCGAGTGCGGCGCTGCTTCGGTCGAGTATCTCGAGACCGACCTCGCCACGGAAAGCGGCGTCGACGAACTGATGAACACGGTCGGGGATCGGCCCGTGGATGTGCTGATGGCCAATGCTGGCCAAGGACAGGGCGGCGCTTTCCTCGGCCATTCGTGGAGCGATATTAAAGCCACGATCGATACCAACATCACCGGTACGATTTCGCTGATCCACAAGATCGGGGGTCGGATGGTTCTGCGCGAGGAGGGCCGCATTCTTGTGACGGGTTCCATCGCCGGGAGCATGCCAGGTCCCTTCAACCTGGTATACAACGCGACCAAGGCGTTCATCGACAACTTCTGCGTGGGTCTCGCGAACGAACTGAAGGTAACCCCGGTTGTCATCACGTGCCTGCTGCCCGGGATCACCGACACCCGCTTCTTCGAGCGGGCGGACATGGAGGACACCACGCTGGGCCAGTCGAAAAAGGCGGACCCGGCCAAGGTCGCGCGCGATGGTTACGAGGCGCTTCTCAAAGGCGAAACACAGGAAGTCAGCGGCTTCATGAACAAGCTGCAGGATACGTTCGCAGATATCCTGCCTGACGAGCTTGTCGCGAAAATGCACGAGCGGCTGGCGAAGCCTCGGCACGATACCTAGGCTATAGGCGGAACGGCTACTGGGCCAACGCCCCGATGGTCGCTTCTCGGATCGCGCGCAAAGGATGGCGCACGATCGGCTCGAAGGGCAACGCTGCTCCGTCCGCTCCATAGCCCCATTGGCTCGCCCGGTTGATCTGGCCCTGCCTCATGCGGGGAAGGTCATCGTAATCTGTGTTCCCATCGCGCAGTGCGACCGCTGTCGGCACGCCGGGATCGAGACCGAGGAATCCGAACAGGGCGGGCCGCAGGTCGCGTGCCACGAGATCCTCGTACCGGATCACCAATGCCGAATGCAGGTAGAGCAAATCCTGAGCGACGATATCGTAAGCGTCGAGCCCGTAGTCGATCAACTCGGACGCGTCATCGGCCATCCACTTTCGCAGCGCTGCCGCCATCGCTGCGGGGTGGCGCAGGATGATTACAAACTGACAGGTTGGGAACAGCTGCTGGTATAATCGCATGCGCGTCAGATTGACGGGCGATTTCTCGACCCGCCGAGGCGAACCCGCGCCGAACCAGCGGGCCCAGTCCGACTCGATGCGCTGCTTGGTCTCGAGCGTATCGAACGCGCATCCCTCGATCAGATGCTGCGCAGGGTCGGTCGCGAAGTGGCCGGGTCGTCCGTGGAGAGCGGTATGCGGTATGGCGCCCTGAAGATAACAGCCCTCGTTTTCCGGGACCGGCGCGTTCTCGATCGCGGCAATACGGGAATGGTCCCCGAGCAATCGTGCCAGAAGACTCGTTCCAGTTCGATGGAGCCCCGCTACAAAAACATAACGCCCCGGATAGATGCTCACTTCGCCATTTGTCCTTCGTCCGCTTCCTTGTTCAGCGCCGAACCGACCTCGAGCCCACCTTCGCCGTAGAGGTAGGCTGGGTTGAATCGTGCCATTTCCTTCAGGCGATCGGCATTGAGGATCGTTATTCTTCCGCGACGGAAATCGACCACTTCACCCTCGCGCAAATCGCGGACCGAGCGGTTGACGTGGATTTCCGACAACCCGCAGATATGAGCCAAATCCACTTGCGTGAACGGAGTGTTGAAGCCCGACGAATTGCCCAACCCAACCATGCGCAGGCGATACCAGAGCTCGGTAATAACATGCGCTATCCGGCCCACCGCGCGCAATCGCACCATCTTGGACAGCCACTCTCGATGGATCGATGCATCAAGCAGGGTTCCGAACCAGAACAGCCGCGCCAGATGCGGCTCGTTCTCGAGCACATCGCGCAGGCGCTCGTGTGGGACGATCCCGAATTGCGTGTAGCCAAGTGCGCACAGGTCGTGATCGAGGCGTTTGAGCGCAAATCCATGCAGATCGACGAAATCACCGGGAACCTGGAAGCCGACGATGCTGCGGTCTGTTCCATCTTCGATGACGCGTGTCATGAAGCCCTTGATCAGGATGGTGGAGTATTCGCAGAAATCGCCACGCGAAAGGATCTTCGTGTACCCGTTCGTCTCACGCACCTCTTCGACCAGGCTTTCGAGAAGCTCTTTCTCCATCACGGTCATGGCATGACGCAGGCGGCTTGCCAGAAACCGCCCGGTCATCGGAAACTGCGCGAGTTCATCGCGCATCGTACCCCTATCATCCCTCATAGCGTTTTTACGCGCGTTCGCACGGCGCGTTCCAACTCTCACACAGGTTAACTTTTGTCCGTCTGTGGAGCCAGTCAGACTGCAGACGGTTCTGGTTGGGAAGATCTCCCATCTCCCGGAGTACGCCTGTGAAGATCGCCGTTGTCGGGCATATACGCCACCCCATCTCCCCCCCTTTCATGGGCGGTATGGAATCCCACTGTCATCAGCTGGTGGGTGCGCTGGAACGGCGTGGGCACGAGGTAACTTTATTCGCCGCGCCCGGCAGCGATGCGGGCCAGCTCTATCCCATCTGCGAGGTCCCCTACGAAACCTGTCTCCCCTGGCGCGACTGGCATGGCACGGACCGGCTGCAGATGTTTCAGGACGATGCTTTCGGCCGGGCGCAACGAGCGATCGAGCGCGGCTCATTCGACATCGTGCACAACAATTCGCTTTCGCCAGCGATGATCGAGTGGGGCTTGGCCAGCGGCCATCCCATCGTGACGTCGCACCACGTTCCACCCTTCGCGACGATGAGCGCTGCGGTGTCGAGCGGCCGCAATTCGCGCTCGTCGCACTTCACCGTGACATCGAACCACCAGCTTCAGCTGTGGAGCGGGCGGGCGGGTGACAATATGCACGTTGTTCCAAACGGCATTGCGCTGGAGGATTGGCACGAGGCACCGGCACGGTCCGAATACCTACTATGGTTCGGGCGAGTAACCCCGACCAAGGGTCTGCGCGAGACCGTGGCTGCCGCCAGGATCGCGGGGGTCAGTCTCAAGATCGTAGGCGCCATCGAGGACCGGCCCTATTTCGAGGACCATGTCGAGCCGTTCCTCGACTATCGCATAACCTACGAAGGCCACCTTGGCGGTAGCGCATTGGCCGCGATGGTCGCGCAGGCCCGGGCGGCAGTGGTCACCCCCATGTGGGACGAACCCTTCGGCCTCGTCGCGGCGGAGGCGATGGCGGCTGGCGTTCCGGTCATCGCCTTCGATCGCGGCGCGATGCGCGAGGTGCTTGGCCGATGCGGGCGACTTGTGGCTGCGGGCGACGTCGCTGCGCTTGCACAGGCAATGGCTACAGCGGACCAGCTTGATGGAGCGCCCTGCCGCGAGAGGGTGCGCACGCATTTTTCCGTCGGACGGATGATCAAGCGCTACGAAGCGATTTACGCGCTCGCGATCGCCGGTGCAGAGGCAGCTTCCGGGCCGCCGCCCGCGTGTGGCGAGGCTGCTTTGGCCTCAAGCCAGTCGAGCACGGTAGAGCTGCTCGCATAGGGCGCACTTTCTTGCTGACGGGTCAGTTCGAGGTCGCTTTCTTCGGGCTCGCGCAGCTTACGCCACCCGTCGCCGGTTCTCTCGACCAGACCCATCAGGACAAAGGCGCGAAGCCAGTGCTGCATCGTCGGCTCACCCCACTTCGCCGCGAACTGACGGGCATTGGCGAGCACGCTGTCCAGATGGTGCACCGGCGGCATGTGATGCGGGTGATACTGGTGGAAAGCCTTGGCTCCACGAACCCACCATATTGGCAGCTCATGTGTCGCCACGGTCCGGCCGAAATCGGTGTCTTCGCCGCCATATCCGACGAACCTCTCGTCGAAGCCCCCGGTCCGCATGAAATCATCTTTCGTCATAGCGAAATTGAGCGACCAGAAACAGCGATAGTCGCTGCAAGGAGCGTGAGTGCCCTTCGGTGCTCCAGCGCGTTCGGAGTGTTTTACCCCGACCTGCTCGAACCGGGCCTCGTCTATCCCGCGCATGGCGGCCCCATCGGGCAGGTAGGCGACCTCGCCCATCAGCAGCCCGCCTAGGCCTTCGGCGTGGCACGCGTAGTCCTCGACGCAGCGCGAAGCAGGGATGCAATCCACATCGAGAAACACCAGCAGGTCGCCCATGGCTTCGGCCGCCGCCCGGTTGCGCCCTGCCGCCAGCGGTATGCCATCTTCGCCCAGCATGATCTGCCTGACGGGAAAAGGCGCATCCGGCAGCCGGAAGGGCGCACTCTGCATGGCGGCGATCACCAGCTCGTCGGGCATGCGCGTACTGGCGCACAGCCCCCGCACGAGATTTGCGAGATGTTCTTCGCGGCCGAAGGCGAGCGTGCAGACCGAGATGCTCACTGCGTGCTGGCTCCGGAGGTTGCCCGAATGGCCGAGAGAGGTCGGTCGACCGACCAGAGTCGCGCAATCAGGCTTTCGATTTCGCCGGCCACCTTTCGGTCCGCCCCCTTGCTGACCAACCCGCGCTGGTTTTCGGGTTCGATTCCCGAAGCCGCCTGCCAGTACCCCGCCCATTCCTGCGCGCTGGAAGGCCAGATGCGCGCGTGTGCCGCTGCGCCAGCTCGATCCAGCGCCTCCGCTTTGCAGACCTGTTCTCCGAAATAGCGCCATTCAGGCACCACGATCCACGGCTTGGCTGCCGCAGCAACGAGGTGGACCGTGGTGTTCCCCGCGCTCGACACGATCCGGTCCGCCGCCGATATCCAGTCCTCGGCGTTCTCCACCCAGCCCAGATGGGTCAGGTTCGCGGGTGGCGTCTCGTGCCATTCGCTCTCGATTTTTCCGAGTGTTACCCATTGGGTGTCGGGCTCGGCCCGTGCGCCAAGCGTAAGAGGAGCCGAAGACAGGCCGCGACCACCGCCGCCGCCCACGACCACTATGTATTCCCTATTGTCCGCCAGCCCTAGCCGACGTCTGGCGGCTGTCTTGTCTCCCAGCCTCGCGGTATCCACACCGAGGCCGGGTGCGTGGATCGTCTTGGCACGCTTCCACCCCGGCTCATTGGGCTGGTCGAGCGTGCTGTCGTATGGAGCCAGCAGCGCGGCTGCACCGCGATAGGCGGCCACGTGACCGGGATCGTCCCGCAACCCGTGCTGCAGTACCGCAACGTGTGGAACCGATGCGATCCGCGCAAGCTGCCCCAATTCCGCCGAGACATCCGTGATGAACAGCGCGGGGCGCGCTTCGTCGAACCACTGGATGATCTGTGCGATCGCGTTGGTGATCTGCGGCCATCCGACCGGGGCGCAGTGCAGCGTATCGGGTGTATCCAGACCGGCTAGTCCGGACGGCGACGGCTCTCTTTCTTCGAAAAGTGATGGGATGACACGGCACTCGATGCCATCGACCAGTTCGGGGAAGATGTCGTCGCGCGCGCAAAACAGCGTCACCGGGCGTTTCGGCGCGAGTGCATTGGCGATCGCCGCGGCCCGTTCCGCATGGCCGCGGCCCTGGTGGTGGACGAAGTACCCGACCGGGCCCTGTTCTCTGCTCATGCCGCGCTCCTCGAAATGCGCTTTTCAGTCACCGCGAGCAGTCCTTCGAGGACGCCCGCAGAATAGGGCCGGGTCGCCATGAAAGCGCCCGGGTGATTGCGGCCCTGCTCGATAAGGGCAGGCTCGCTGTTGGCGACGATGATGGGACTGCGGCACACGCGAACCATGTCCGCATCATTGCCGCTATCGCCCGCTACGATGAGACACTCGTCGGGCAGCCCGAGGCGCCTGAGGACGTGCCGCGCGGCTTCGCCCTTGCCCGCCCTTGCCGGAAGGATGTCGAGCAGGCGCTGGTGGCTGTAGATGACCTTGGCGGGCAGGCCCTCGCGCATCAAGTCGTGTTCGATCTGCCCCGGCAAAGCGGGATCTTCACAATAATAGCTGCGCTTGAAGCGCCGCTGCTCGATGGGAGGCTGCGGCGGGACGTCCGCGCGCTTGCTCAGCAGTCGCTCGATCCGCGACGTGCTCCATCCCCCTGATATGCTGGCATCGTACTCCATGTCTGCGCGCAGACCGTGCTCGTCGTCCCAATAGATTTCACTGCCGACAGAAGTGATCAGGACGCTGGGCGCCGGCAGGTTCCATTCCAGCAATAGCCGTCGCGCTTCTGGTAGACTGCGCCCGGTAGCGACGCCGAAGGTAATGTCGGACCGGGTTTTCAGGTAATCGGACAGTTCGCGGGCGGAGCGGCGGCACCCGGTCAGCGTGTTGTCGATGTCACACAGCAGGATCCTGCGCGAACGGGGCATATCCACCACGCGGGTGGGGCCCTTGCGGAGCGTGCGCAGGATCGCGATGCACTGGTCGGCGTAGCGGCCCCACGTGACCTTGCCGATGTTGCGCGCAGCGTTGCGGGCGCATTCGGCGTAGAGTTCGCGATCCGACAGCAAACGATGGAGGCTTGCGCCAAGGGCCGCGGGATCGCCCGGGTTAACCAGCAGGCCGTGGCCGATCTCGCCCAAGATGTCGCTCGGCCCGCCACGGTCGGTCGCCACCACAGGAAGCGCATGAACGGCCGCTTCGAGGATGGTCAGACCGAAGGGTTCGAACATTGCCGGGTTGCAGAAAATGCCGCCGGATTTTGCGACCAGCGCGTAGAGCCCGCGCACGGCCGACGCGTCGTGGTGCCTGGGGTAGGCGACCGATCCGTGCAGGTCGTGCCCGTCAATCAGATCGATCAGTTCGCGCATAACCGCGACCTGTTCGCTCTCGCCGCTCTCGACTGACCTGCGCAGCCCGGGCAGGATAACGAGGTTGGCCATGTCGCGCAGCTGAGGGTGGTCAGCGAAGGCCTGAACTAGCCCGGCGAGGTTCTTTTTGTGAACGGGGCGCGCGATCGCGAGGATGATCGGCCTGCCGGGATGGCGCAGGAAAGGTTCGATCAGGCTGCCTGCGGCCCGTTCGTCCGCCAGGCTTGCCCGGGTCTGGTCGATGCCAGGATGGACGCGCCATATCCTTTCCGGGCGGGCGCCGGGATAGGAGGTGACCTGCCGCTCACACTCGTCGCGCGACGATGCGATCACGGCATCCGCCCCTGCGATGGCCCGGTCTTCCTCCGCCAGCCGGTCGGCAAAACCGCGTGACACGGCGCACCCGGCGTCAAGCTTGTCACGACCCAGCGAGTGGGGCGTATAGATCACGGGGATCCCGAAAATCTCGCGCACACGCAGGGCGACATCCGCCGCATCGGCAAAATGGGCGTGAATAGCATCCGGCAACCGGTCTCGCTGATGCAGGTCGGCGATCAGCGCCTTAGCAAACGCGTCGCGATCCGCGGCCAGCGCTTCCTTGGCGAGGTAACGCCTGTCGCCACTATCAATCCGCGTAATTGTCAGTTTCGGCGCAACGTGTTCTCTCGGTTCCGCGTGGATCGTACCAAGCCGATCGTCCTCGAAAAGCCGCGTCACGATCTCGCACTGGCCTACGTCCCGGCGCCGCGCCATGGCCTTCGCCTCACCCAGGATATAGGTGATGTGGCCGCCGGTATCCTCCGTCAGTCCGTAGCGGGGGGCGCCCCGCAAACAGCCGCCCAACGCGATATGCATGATGAAAAGTGATTGCATCCAGGGCCATAGCCGATGGCCCTTATATGCGTTCCCCAACCCATCTTTTGACGGGAGCGGGGATGCACGATTTAGCGCCAATCGCGCATTGGTTCGGCCACGTCCTTCATGGCATCACACCCTGTCAGAGACGCTTCTTGTGTCGGAATTACCGAAAGCTGGCCGTTGGTTTCCAAGACCACCCATTGTGCGCCTTCCAGATCGACGATCCCATTCTCACGCAACGCCATGCGGACTTCCTCTTCAGAGATGCGAGCATGTTTCATCGTTTTACGGAGCATCTTGCCTTCACGGAGCAAGAGAGCAGGCACCGCCTTTATGATCCTTCTGGCAATCCGAGTACGGATAACCGCGAAGGTGACGATCCACTGACACAGTGCGATCACCATCATTGCGATGATAGCATCCAGCAGCAGGACATTGTCGAGCAGGATACAGTTGGCCATCAGGCTGCCAACGACGACGGTGATGGCCAATGGCGGAGCGGGAGGGATTCGAACCCTCGATACGGGGTTACCGTATACACACTTTCCAGGCGTGCGCCTTCGACCACTCGGCCACCGCTCCGCATCGCCCGTTCGGGAAGCCAGCGCACCTAGCTTTGTTCCTCCCGCTTCGCAAGGCGTCGTGTCGGCGCTAGGAACATCCCATGCGAAATTTCGGTCTCCCCATTACGCTCGATGAGATGGAAGCGCTGGGCCGTGCGGCGATCGCCGCGCTGCCCGATGCCTTCCGAGACCAGTTGGGCGATGTCGTCTTCGCGGTGGAGGACTTCGCCGACGAGGAGACCCTGCGCGATCTCGGCATGGAGAACCCGTTCGAACTGACCGGCGTCTACGAAGGCCACGCCCTGACCGAGCGCAGCATCGAGATGTCGGGCCAGCTGCCCACCCAAATCCGCCTGTTCCGCCGCCCGATCCTCGACGAATGGGCCGAGCGCGGCGACGAAACGCTGGAGCATCTCGTGCGCCATGTCGTGATTCACGAGATCGGCCATCACTTCGGCCTGTCCGACGACGATATGCACGCGCTGGAGAACCTGGTCGACGAACAGGCGTAGCAAAGCGGTTTGCGATGCCAGGTTTTGGTGGCAAACCTTGCCGCATGAAGCACGCCATCACGCTCTCCGCCGCCGCAACATTCGCGCTTGCCACCGCATCCTTCGCGCAGGAGGCCCAAGCCCCCGCGCTGTCTCCGGGCGAGATCGTCGATACCGCCCCGAGCGACGCATGGGTCGCGATCGATGCCGAGAACCTGGTGGTAATGACGCTCCCCCCGCTGGAGGATGGCACCGAGCGAAAGGTTGTGATGCAGCTGATCGGCGCGCCCTTCAGCCAGGGCTGGGTCGAAAACATCCGCACCCTCGCCCGCGCAGGCTATTGGGACGGCAGCGATATCCTGCGGGTTCAGGACAATTACGTGGTCCAGTGGGGCCAGCCCGATCCGGACATGGGCGTCGAGCCCAAGCCGGTGCCCGAAGGGCTGAATGTGATGGATGAGGGAGATTACACCGTCAGAATAGCGGCCCTGCCTCGTAGCGGTCCCTCAATGACCGAAATTTTCGAGGCATGTCCCAAGAAGAACAAGAACAGGTGTAGCGTCTCAGACCTGCCCGAGGCAGCCAGGCTGCAAATCGAGCGTATCGCATCACGAAGCTATCCCCGCGACGCATACGCCGAAGGCAGTCGTTTTTCCGAAGGATGGCCAACCGCCTTCTCCCGCGAAAACGCGAGCGCTTGGCCTGTCCACTGCTACGGCATGGTCGGCGTTGGCCGGAACATGTCGCCCGATACCGGGGACGGCTCGCAACTCTACACCGTGATCGGTCAGGCGCCGCGCCATCTCGACCGCAACATCGCGGTGGTCGGACGGATCGTCGAAGGGATCGAGCACCTCTCCAGCCTGCCGCGCGGCAAGGGTCCGCTAGGCTTCTACGAGGACCCGGCGAAACGCGTGCCGATCGTCTCGGTCCGCATGGCCGCGGACCTGCCCGACGGCGAGCGTCCGCGCTTCGAATACCTCTCCACCGAGAGCGAGAGCTTCGCGCAATACGCCGACGCGCGCGCCAATCGCCGCGACCCGTTCTTCATCCAGCCCGCCGGCGGTGCGGATATCTGCAATATCCCGGTGCCCGTGCGTCGTGTGGACGTTGTGGAGAGCCAGTGAGCAGCTTCACCTTGCGCGATGCGACGGCGCACGATGCGCAAGCCATCGCCGCGCTGCATACCGCCAACTGGCGTGAGGCCTATGCCGAGATCCTCGACCCCGGCTACCTCGCCGGGCCGGTCGAGGAAGATCGCCGCGCGGTGTGGCACGAACGGCTGACCGCCCCCTCCCCCGACCTCGAAGTGATCGTCGCGCAGACACAGAGCAGCATCGTCGGCTTTGCCAGCCTCTTCCACGAGCGCGAGCCTGGCTGGGGCGGCTTTGTCGACAACCTGCACAGCGCAGCCGGGGTGCGCGGCCAGGGCATCGGCAAGGCGCTGCTGGTCGAGGCGGCGCGCCGCGTCGCCGAACGCGATGCCGACCGGGGCCTCTACCTGTGGGTGTTCGAACGCAACGAAAGCGCGGTCGGCTTTTACCGTGCGCTCGGCGCCCGGATCGCCGAGAGGATCATGTCCGACTGGGACAAGGCACCGCACGAGGTGCGCTATCGCATGCACTGGCCCAACGCCGCCTCTCTGGCGGGACGCTAGACCTTCTGCATGAATTCGAGCCGGTTGCCGAAGGGATCCTCGGCAAAGAAACGAAGGTAACCGGCGAGCGGCTTGTCCTCCCTGCACGCGACCCCGGCTGCTTCCAGTCGCGTGCGCAAATCTTCCAGATCGGCGACCAGAAATGCCGGATGCGCCTTGGTTGCCGGGCGAAAATCCGGGTCGACGCCGATATGCAGCGATACCGCTCCAGCCTCGAACCAGCAGCCATGCGGTGAAAGCGTCACAGGCTTGGGAACTTCGCGCATCCCTATCAGGTCCACGAAGAAGGCGCGCGCCCGATCCTCTCCCCCGCGCGGAATGGCGAGCTGGACATGGTCGTATGCCAGCAGGACGCTCAAATCCGCTCCGCCTGCGCGACCGCATCGCTCGCCCGCAGCGCGCTCAATATCCTTGTCAGGTGCGCCAGGTCCTGCACCTCGACATCGATCTCGTAGGTGGCGAAGGGATTTTCGACCCGCACCTGCTGCAGGCTGCGGACATCGCCGTGACTGCGCGTGACGATGTTCGCCATTTCGGCGATCGTCCCGCGCCTGTCGTAGAGCGTCACCAGCAGCCGTCCGGTGGCAAGCCCCGCGCGGCTGCCCCAGTCGAGATCGAGCCAGTCGTTGTCGATCCCGCTCGCAAGGCTCAGGCACTGGATGTTGTGGACCTCGACGCTCTCCCCCTTGCGCCTGAGCCCAACGATCCGGTCGCCCGGCACCGGATGGCAGCAATCGGCCAGCGTGTAGGCATTGCCGGGCTTGAGCCCGCGGATCGAGATCGTCTTCTTGTGGCGCTGCGTCCAGTCGGGGTCTTCCTCGAAATCGGCGGTGCTGCCGGGCACCAGCGCTTCCATCACCTCGTGATCGCCGATCTGGGCGGCACCGATGGCATACATGAGGTCTTCCTCGTCCTCCATCTCAAGCCGCTTGAGCGCTTCGCGCAGTGCCTTCTTGCCGACCTTGGCAGGCGTGCGCGAGGCGATCTGGTCGTAAAGCTTGGCGCCCAGCTCGGCGACCTCCTCGCGCTCCTTCTTGCGCACCGACCGGCGGATCGCGGCGCGCGCCTTGCCCGTCACCACGAAGCCCAGCCACGAAAGCTGCGGCTCGGCCTCGCTTCCCTTGATGATCTCCACCACGTCGCCATTGGCCAGCGGCGTGCGCAGCGGCATGTGCCGCCCGTTGATCTTCGCCCCGACGGTCTGCGCGCCGAGATCGGTGTGCACCGCGAAGGCGAAGTCGACCGGGGTTGCCCCCTTGGGCAGCTGGAACAGCGCGCCCTTGGGGGTGAAGGCGAAGATTCGATCCTGGTAGATCGCCAGCTTGGTATGTTCGAGCAGCTCGTCGGGATCGTGGCTGGCGTCGACGATCTCGATCAGATCGCGCAGCCAGCTGACCTGCCCGTCGGGACGGTCGTGCTGCTTGTAGGCCCAGTGCGCGGCGAGGCCGAATTCATTGGTCCGGTGCATCTCGCGCGTGCGGATCTGCACCTCCACCCGCATCGAATTCTCGTAGATCAGCGAGGTGTGCAGGCTGCGATAGCCGTTGTTCTTCGGCGTCGAGATGTAATCCTTGAACTTGCCCGGGATGAACTGCCACACCGTGTGCAGCAGGCCCATCGCGCGGTAGCAGTCCTCCACGCTGTCGGTGATGACGCGGAAGGCGAAGATATCGGTCACCTTCTCGAACGGGAGGTGCCGCTCCGCCATCTTCTTCCAGATCGAATAGGGGTGCTTTTCGCGCCCCGACACCTCGACCGTCAGCCCCGCTTCGGCCAGCGCCTGCTTGATCGCGAGCGCGATCGCATCGACTTGCCCACTGTCCTGGCTGCGGATTTCGGCCAGGCGCTCGGTGATCGTCGCCGACGCTTCGGGCTCCAGCTGCTCGAAGGCCAGCGCCTGCATCTCGCGCATGTATTCGTACATGCCCACGCGCTCTGCCAGCGGAGCGTAGATATCCATCGTTTCGCGCGCGATGCGGCGGCGCTTTTCCGGCTTCTGGATAAAATGCAGCGTGCGCATGTTGTGCAGCCGGTCGCCCAGCTTGACCAGCAGCACGCGGATATCCTCGCTCATCGCCAGCAGGAACTTGCGCAGATTCTCCGCCGCGCGCTCGTTCTCCGGCATCGCCTCGATCTTGGAGAGCTTGGTCACCCCGTCGACCAGCCGCGCGACCTGCGGCCCGAAATTCTCCTCGATATCGTCGATCGTGGCGAGCGTATCCTCGACCGTATCGTGCAGCAGCGCGGTGGCGATGGTTTCCTGATCGAGCTTGAGGTCGGTCATCAAGCCCGCGACTTCGACCGGGTGGCTGAAATAGGGATCGCCACTCGCCCGCTTCTGCGTGCCGTGCTTTTGCACGGTATACACATAGGCGCGGTTGAGCATCGCCTCGTCGGCGTCCGGGTCGTAGGCTTTTACCCGCTCAACAAGTTCATACTGGCGCAGCATCTTAAGATCACGATGTGGTTAAACGCCGCTGCAATGCAACGAAAAAGGAACCGGTCAATGCGATGGGAGGTGACTGTCGACCGGGTCTAGCACGCCTACCATGGCGATCCGGGCAAGATCGTGATCGAAGGAACGGTGTCCGGCGTAGCAATCCCACGTCGAATAGAGGACCTGTAGCGCACCTCGCTTGAGGAGCTGCGCGCGCACTTCGGCCATGCGCGCCTGTTCCAGCGTGGCACCCGCCTCCCCTTCCCCCGCGGGATCGTAACACAGCACGAAGCGCGGCCGTGTGGTCTCCGGCCAGTAGCCGAACGCATTGTCGAGGATTGGGTCCGCGCCGGACGAGACCTCCGTCTCGCCAGGATCGAAAAAGATCACGAATGGCCCGGGTTCGAAGCGGTCGGGCCCGGCGAAAAAGCCGGGCGGATGGCCACGCGGCGCCTCGCGGGGCAAATCCTGCGCGTGGATGGGCCCGACCGCAAAAAGCGCAGCGACGACCCAAAGTCCGTGCGGCCTCATCCGCCTTGTTCCATCAACCGGTCGATCCCGCCACGCGTCACCGCGTGATAGCCGTCGCGCGTCTTCGCATAGATCCGCTCGGCGATCGGCCTGCCCCATTCGCCCTGATCGAGCAGGACGGCGTAAAGCGGGCGGACGAACTTGGCCCGGCCGATCTCGCTCAGGAACACTTCCGCCTGCGGCACCGCCGGATCGTAGCGGTTGGCCAGCGCCAGCTCGAGCCACAGGAACAGCACTTCGTTGTTACCCGTCTCGGACAGGCCCAGCGCATTGTTGAGCTCCGCAAGCTGCGCGGCGGTTCGCTCCTTGGGAATATTGTCGAGGAAGCGCATCTGCTCGGCTGCGGTCCAGCCCTTGTACGCCTCGGGTATCGTATTGCCGGTGGCGTAGGCCTGCACCGCTGCGTCGACCTGCGCGAAGGCGGCGGGGTCGGGCCTGGCGACATTGCCCGGCAGGCCGGGCTCGAAGATCCATTCGCGCAGCATCAGCTTCTCCGCCTCGGCGGGCGAGCGCACGAGGTTCTGCTGCATGTCTTCCAGGATCATGCGGCTCGTCGCGGGCTGGAAGGCGTGGTTGTCGAACCACTGCTGCAGCCACGCGTCGAAGCGTTCGCGGCCGACGATCCGCTCGACCGAGCGCAGGAAGAAATGGCCTTTGTCGTAGGCGATCGCGCTGCCGATCAGCTCGCCCTCGCCGTCGTTATGTAGCGCAGTGCCCGGCGCATCGGCACCGACCTCTGCCAGCGTTTCCTCGATATTGGCGAAGGAGAGCGCGGCTTCCTGTTCGGCGCGTTGCTTGCCGTAGACTTCCTCCACGATGCGGTTCTCGAAATAGGAGGTCACGCCTTCGTTCAGCCAGCCGTCGCCCCACACCGCGTTGGTGACCAGATTGCCGGACCAGCTATGCGCCAGCTCGTGCGCGACCAGCCCGTTGTTCGACCGGTCGCCCGCGATGAAGGTGGGGGTGAGGAAGGTCATCACCGGGTTTTCCATGCCCCCGTAAGGGAAGGCGGGCGGCAGCACGATCATGTCGTAGCGGCCCCAGCGATAATCGCCGTAAAGCCCCTCGGCGGCTTCGACGAGCTGCTCGGTATCGGCGACCTCGTTGTAGGCGCGGTCGAGCGTTGCAGGCTCCGCCCACACGCCGGTGCGCGGGCCGGTCGCACGGAAATCAACGTCGCCCGCGGCGATCGCGATCAGGTAGGGAGGGACGGGCTTGTCCATCACGAAGCGGAAGGCGCGACGGTTGTTGCCGACATCCTCGGGCTCGCCCTGCCGCACGCCGCTCATCACGACATCGAGCGGCTTGGGCGCGGTGATCCGCGCTTCCCAGGTCTGGCGGATGCCCGGGCTGTCTTGCGTGGGGATCCACGTGCGGTTGAGGATCGCCTGCCCTTGGCTGAACAGGAACGGATATTCGCCGCCCTTGGTCTGTTCGGGCGTCAGCCATTGCAGCGCGGCGGCATCGGGCGCGCTGCGATAGTTGATTCGCAGCTGGCGCGCGCCATTCAGCTGGACGGTCAGCGGCGTGCCCTTGCCCTCCTCGTCATCGCCGAGAGCGAAGGGGAGCGGATTGCCCGCCCCATCAGTGACTTCGCCCAGCTGGAGACCGTTGCTGTCGAGCACGATTTCCTCGGCGTCGTCTTTCGCCAGGATATCGAGCACCGCCGTACCGCCGATCATCTTTCCGTCAAAATCGAGATCGAGGTCCAGCGCCACGTGAGTCACCCGCGCGATCTGCGGCTGCGCATAGGTCTGGTCGTCCACCGCGTCGGGCGTGGTCAGGATCGGGGCGACCATCGCACTGCTCTGCGAGGAAGTAGAACTCCGCGCGCCATCCATCGTGGTGCATCCGGTCACAAGCAGGGCGGCGGTGGCGAGCAGGGTGGCACGAAACATCGGGTTCTCCGGAAATTGTATATTATTTGAAGCATTTATTACAGAATCGATTGCGAACCGGGCCTGAACCGCGGCTCCCGGTGCAGGGGACCGGATGGAGAAGCCTCAGCTCCACACTGCTTCGGGCGGCAGGCTCATCAGGATCGCATCGACATTGCCACCGGTCTTGAGGCCGAACAGGGTGCCCCTGTCGTAGACCAGATTGAATTCTGCGTAGCGCCCGCGCCACTGGAGCTGGGTCAGCTTGTCCTCGTCGCCCCACTCCATGTCCATACGGCGGCGCACCAGCTTGGGAAACACTTCGAGGAATGTTCGCCCCACATCCTGCGTGAAATCGAGGTTGCGCGCGAAGCCGGCCTGATCTCCGCATTCGAGGTGGTCGTAGAAGATCCCGCCCACCCCGCGATGCACGCCGCGGTGGGGGATGTAGAAATAGTCGTCCGCCCACTTGCTGAAACGCTCGTAATAGGTCGGGTTGTGCTTGGCACAGGCGGCGCGGAAGGCGGCGTGGAAGTCCTGCGTATCTTCCTCGTAGGGGATCGGCGGATTGAGGTCCGCCCCGCCGCCGAACCACGCCTTGCCGGTGACGAGGAAGCGCGTGTTCATGTGCACTGCGGGCACGTGCGGGTTGGCCATATGCGCGACCAGGCTGATGCCGGTGGCGGAGAAACTCGGATCGTCCTCGGCCCCGTTGATCGTCTTGGCGAACTCGGGCGCGAAGGTGCCGTGCACGGTGGAGACGTTGACCCCGACCTTTTCGAACACCTTGCCCTTCATCAGGCCCTGCACGCCACCGCCGGGGTTGTCGTTGCCTTCCTCGTCACGATTCCAGGGCGTATATTCGAAGGACGCGTCCGACCCGGCCTCGCGCTCGATCGCCTCGAACTCGGCACAGATCTGGTCTCGCAGATTTTCGAACCAGGTGCGCGCTTCTTGGGTTTGGGCAGACCAGTCGGGCATTGTCTTCGCATCCTTGCGTAGCGTCGTGCATCCCTTGCCAATCCTGCCAGCCTAGGGCAAGTGAGCCCCATGGTTCCCCTTTCGTTCGGCAACACGGAACTGCTCCTGCGCAGTGACCGCGCGGTCTACTGGCCGCGTGAGCGGACGCTGTTCGTCGCCGACCTGCACCTCGAAAAGGCGAGCTTCTTTGCACAGCACGGCCAGCCGCTGCCGCCCTACGACAGCCGCGAAACGCTGGAACGGGTGTCCATCGCCGTGCGCGAGACGGGCGCCGAACGGGTCGTCACGCTGGGAGACAATTTCCACGATGCGGAGGGGGCCACGCGGCTCGAACCCGTGGCATGCGACATGCTGCGCGCCCTCACCCGCAAGGTCGAGTGGATCTGGATCACCGGCAACCATGATGGCCCCGCCGATGCCGCCGGAGCGGCCGCCGAGTGCGGCGGCACGCTGCACGATGAACTGGAAATCGGCGGCGTCCTGTGCCGTCACGAGGCGCAGCCGGGCGAAACGCGGCCGGAGCTGTCGGGCCACTGGCACCCCAAGCTCGACATTACCGTGCGCGGACGCCGCATCCGCCGCCCCTGCGCAGTGGTCGCGCGGCATAGGGACTACGGCCCGCGCATGGTCCTGCCCGCCTTCGGCACGCTGACGGGCGGAATGGATGCCGCGCACGAAGCGATTCGCCGGAGCCTCAGTCCGGCCGAAACCATCGAGGCTGCATGCCCCGTGCGGGGCCAGCTGGTGCGCTTTGCGCTCTGGCATGCCGAAAAACGCGCCGCGTAAAGGCCCCTCTTTGTCGCGATTCTCGGGCTGGCTTGCGCAGCCCCCTTTCGCATCGCGCCGAAAAGCCCTAAATACGGGCTCGATATTTCAGGATTTCAGGAGAACTTCCCATAGCACGTCCACCCCGTCGTTCCCTTCAGCCGCCGATCAAAAGCGGCCCGCGCTACGACAATTTTATTCAGAGCCCCAAGGTCCGCGTCATCGACGATACCGGGGAGAACATCGGCGTCCTTACCACGCGCGAAGCCATTGAACGCGCCCAGGAGGTCGGCCTGAACCTGGTCGAGGTC
Source organism: Alteriqipengyuania triglochinis (assembly GCF_054655655.1). Lineage (NCBI taxonomy): Bacteria > Pseudomonadati > Pseudomonadota > Alphaproteobacteria > Sphingomonadales > Erythrobacteraceae > Alteriqipengyuania > Alteriqipengyuania triglochinis. The sequence goes on along the minus strand of NZ_BAAHNC010000004.1, from coordinate 44,778 downwards.
TCGCCGAACGCCGATCCGCCCGTGTGCAAGTTCCTCGATGTCGGCAAGCACCGCTACGAGGCGCAGAAGAAGGCGAATCTGGCGCGCAAGACGCAGAAGACGCAGGACATCAAGGAAGTCAAAATGCGTCCCAACATCGACACGCACGATTACGACGTGAAGATGCGGAACGTGAACAAGTTCATCGAGAACGGCGACAAGGTGAAGGTCACCCTGCGCTTCCGCGGACGCGAAATGGCGCACCAGCAGATCGGTATGGACCTGCTGCGCCGCGTGCAGGAAGACGTGGAGGAAATCGCCAAGGTCGAAGCCTTCCCCCGTCTCGAAGGCCGCCAGATGCTGATGGTGCTCGCACCGAAGTAAGCGGCCCAAGACGACCGCACTCTTGGTGCGGAACATGTGCGGGGGGTGGCCGATTGATGTGATTATGATCGCACGACGCCACCTCGCCGCCCTCCCCCTCGCTATCTCGGCCCTCGCGCTGGCCGCCTGCGATGCGGCAAATGCGCCGCAGCCCGCTCCAACGGCGGACGAGGCCACTGCCGCGAGTGACGACACCGCCACAGCTGGCGAAGCACCGCCGCAAGACAGTTGCCCCGCCGATTCTGCCGAGACGTCCGGCGTCAATGATGGTGAGCCGGATCTGACGCCCGCACCGCTTACCTCCGACGCCGAGAAAGGCGAAAAGGGCGCGCGCAACGTGCTCATCGCCTTTACCCGTGCGATCGAACTCAAGGAATTCGATCAGGCGTACGACCTGATGCGCGAAAACGCCCGGCAGGAGACGAGCAGGGCCGCCTTCGCAGACCGGTTCGACGGCTTCGGCAAGATCACGGTCGCCGCGCCCGACGGCACGATCGAAGGCGCTGCAGGCACGGTCTACTATTCCGCGCCGGTCACCATCACCGGATCGAACGGGCAGGAGCTGTCGGGCGAGATCGTCCTCTCGCGTGTCAACGACGTTCCGGGAGCGGCGCCCGAGCAATTACGATGGCGCATCCGGGATTTTGATATCACGGGCTAGCGAGATTCCGGGGCAGGGCAACAATAGAAGACAATAGGCAAATTCTTAGAAATATAGTATCCGCGGAATACTGGAGGATAGTATGACCCGCACGCTTTCCGTTGCCCTGTCGATGCTCGCCCTAGTTGTAGCGATCGACCCAACCGTCTCTTCCGCAGCCACGATGCAGGCCTCCGCTTCCGCGACAGAGGCAGAATTCGACCGCTTTGCGCCTGCCAGACAGACAACCAATACGCGGCTAGACTGGTCCTTTTACGATAAGGCGCTCGACTGGTTCGTCCTCTACATGGGTCCGTCACTGCGCAAGTCTGCGCCCCGTATCCAGCCAATTATCGGCACGCGCGTGCGCTACGGACACGAGTCGCGTTATCGGATGGAAGGCAACCGGGTCGCATTCGAATACATCGAGGAAGACGAACTTTCCGCACTCGCAGAGTATCGCCGGGGTCTCGAACAGATCGGGACGGAGCTAAATCTGTCCACGCTGCCGCGTAACGAGCAGCTCTCTTACTGGCTGAACCTACACAATGTCGCGATGATCGAGCAGATCGCACGCGCCTATCCAGTTGGCGAGCCAAGGGATATCCGGATCGATGGCGTGCCGCTCGATGAGGCACGCTTCATCACGGTGGATGGAGTCGCGATGAGCCCACAGGATATCCGCACGAAGATCGTCTATCCGAACTGGCGCGACCCCCGGGTGATTTACGGCTTCTTCCGCGGTGAAATCGGTGGCCCCTCGATCCAGGAAATGGCGTTTACGGGCAGAAACGTCGACATGCTGCTCGACGTTGCGGCCGACGAGTTCGTCAATTCGCTGCGCGGGACGCAGGCGAGAGGTGACAGTCTGCATGTGTCGACGATCTATGACGAAGCACGCGGTTTCTACTTTCGCCAGTGGCCCACTGACCTTCGCACGCATCTACTGGCACTGGCAGAAGGCGATGTTGGCGAAATGGTTGGGCGCACGGACGCGATCGAAGCCGATATCCGCGAACACGACATCGCGGATCTCAGCAATGGCGAAAAGGCCCGGGCATGGTCGTTCGCATGTACCAGAGGGTATGACCCAGCGACAGGGAACCAAGGAAAGGGTCTCGACGATAATGTCGGGGTAAGTGTTAATTGTACTTATCAGAACAGCTACATTCCCAAACTCGTCAGGGACTTCAGCGCCGAGAGACTACAGAAGGTCAAGCGCCTGATTCGGGAAGATCGCTATGGCAGGGTTTATCTGTTCGACGAGACGGGCGAGCCGCTCGAAGTCGAATAGGCTGCGTGCCCCGCTCCTGAAGGTCAGAAATGTCGTTGATCGAGCAGCGATTTCGGCTGCTCCCATTGGCGTTTGCTCAACAGCCGCTAGCGTGCTTGATTCGCACGCATAGAGACAAGAGAGCCTTCCATGCACACTTCGATTCGATCCTTTGGCAAAAGCACCGCCCTTGGCATCTGCACCGCAAGCCTCCTTCTGACCGCCACGAATGGGAGCGCGCAGGCGCCGACAGCCGTGGCAATGCAGGCAGGCGAGGATAGCGGCCCGCGTTTCGTCCGCTTCGTGCCAGCCGACCAAAGCAACGCCAGCCGTCTCGACTTCACCGTTTGGAAGGAGGCGCTCAACTACTTCGTGTTCTCGATGGGCGTTTCTCTGCGCGAGGGTGCGCCGAGCGTGCCGCCGGGCATGGGTACCCGGATCGTTTACGGGCACACATCGCGGTACAGGCTCGAAGGCAACCGGGTCACTTTCTCCTTTCTCGAAGACGACGTGATCCAGTCGCTCACCGATTATCGTCAGGATCTGCAAAGCCTGGGCGACCAGATCGATATCGCGAAGCTTCCGCGTAACGAACAGCTCGCCTACTGGATCAACCTGCACAACGCCGCGATCATCGAACAGATTGCGCGAAACTATCCGCTCAAGAATCCGTCCGAACTGATGATCGAGGGGTATGGTCTGCCACTCGATAAAGCCCCGTTCATCACGGTGGCCGGCGTTGCAATGAGCCCGCACGACATCCGCACCAAGATCGTTTACCCCAACTGGTCCGATCCCAAGGTAATGTATGGCTTCTTCCGCGGCGACATCGGCGGCCCGTCGCTACGCCGGGAAGCCTTCACCGGCGCCAACGTCGACACACTCCTCGACAGCGCGGCCAAGGAATTCGTAAACTCGCTGCGCGGTGTCGAAAAGCGTGGATCGACGATGCAAGTCTCGCGCATCTACGAGGAAGCTCGCCCCTTCTATTTCACCGACTGGCCTGCCGATCTTCGTACGCACATCGGCACCTACGCGAGCGAGGAAGTGACTGGCATCCTCGCGAAAACCGGTCAGGTGGAGACGGTTCTGTACGAGAACGCGATTGCCGACCTTGCGAATGGAGAGAAGGAACCGGGGTACAATTACGTCGTCACGCAGGACGAAACCGGCGGATTTTCCCCGAAGAGTTCGAAGACGCCGGCCAACATCCTGCGCATGGTCGCGGAACGCGATGCCAAGGTCCTCAAGATGCTGCGCAATCGCGATCGGGTCGGCAAGGTCTACGTGCTTGTGGGCGACGCGGCAGAGGCTGCCGAGCCAGAGCCCGAAGAGGTAGAATGACCGGCACTGCGGCGCCCCTGGCGGGGCCCGCTAGTCGATCTTCCACATCCGGTTTTTCGACTTCTTCAGGTCGTGGATGTCGTTGCCGCTGATGCGATCCCAGAAGCGCCCGCCGATCAGCTGTTCGGCGTCGTAGGTATTGATCAGGTACGAACCCAGATCGCGGTCGATCTTCTCGTTCGGCATCAGGAAGGTCCACAGGTCCAGCTTGCCGCTGCGATATTCGGCCAGCACGGATTTGACGAAGCCGTGCGGCACCGGGATGTTGATCCCGTAAGCATCTTCGTGGTTGCCGATCATCTTCATCGGCTTGAGGAAATCGAAGAACGGGCAATTGAGGACATAGACCTCCAGCACATCCTCACGCTCGTTGAGGGTGCGCACGGCCTCTTCGAGCACCCGCCAGCCTTGCCGGTTGAAGTCCGCCGTCTGCGGCGACATGTTGGACAGCAGGAAGGTCTCGCTGTTCTCGACACTGCGCAGATGCGCATTGGCGCTGGCGACGAGGTGCCCGCGATCATAGCCGCTGTTCCTGTACGCGGCGAGCGATGCGCGGAAACGGTGCGGGATGCGCACATCGGCGCGGAAATTGTCGAGCCGCTCGGTCTTGTTGAAGACCTCGGGAATGAATTCCTTGCCCCCGCGGCGGACGATTTCCAGCGTCCACTTGGCCTGCCGGAAATACCACGAATAACCGATGGTGAAATAGCGGCCGGTCAGGATCTGATCGCATACCGGCGCGCCGTAACGCAGCTCGCGCTGCATCTGGAACGGATCGTCGAAGCTCATTTGCATGCACTCCCTGCGGAGCGACCCCGGGCGCGATTATACCACGCGCGCCCAGCCTGCGCACGCCGCATTCGGCCCGGGCGAAGGGGGCGCTTCGGCTTGATCGCGGAAACCCGCAACGGTAGGTGCGCGTTCGACAACCGGCAGCCGGTGGAGATGCGTTCCTGCGGAGGTTAGGAACGGGCCGCCTCCGGCCAGCCTCGAAACCGAGCCCCCGCCTTCCTGGGGGCACATTTGAGGAAGCCGAGTTTATGACCGACGCCGTCGATTCCGTCGAAACACCTACCCCCCGCCGCAAACCCAAGCCCGAGATCACGAAGATCGAAGGACGCCAGCTCAAGCCGTCGACCCTGATGATGGGCCACGGATACGACCCCGCCCTTTCCGAAGGATCGCTCAAGGCGCCGATCTTCCTCACCAGCACCTTCGCCTTCGAAAGCGCCGCCGCAGGCAAGCGCCACTTCGAAGGGATCACCGGCATGCGCGAAGGCGGGGCCGAAGGGCTCGTCTATTCGCGCTTCAACGGCCCCAACCAGGAAATTCTCGAAGATCGACTCGCCATCTGGGACGGCGCGGAGGACGCGCTGTGCTTCTCCAGCGGGATGACCGCGATCTGCGTGATGATGATGGCCTTCTGCAACGCGGGCGACGTCATCGTCCATTCCGGCCCGCTCTATGCGGCGACGGAAGGTTTCGTTGCCAAGATCCTGTCGCGCTACGGGGTGAAGTATATCGACTTCCCGGCGGGCGCGACGCGCGAGGAATTCGACGAGGTTCTCGGCAAGGCCAAGACCATGGCGGACGAGAACGGCGGCAAGATCGCGATGATCTACCTCGAAAGCCCGGGCAACCCGACCAATGCGCTGGTCGATATCGAGATGGTGCGCGATGCGCGCGATGCTGCACTGACCCCCGACTGCCCGATCGCGATCGACAACACCTTCCTCGGCCCGCTGTGGCAGCGCCCGCTGGACCACGGCGCGGACCTCGTGTGCTATTCGCTGACCAAGTATGTCGGCGGCCATTCGGACCTCGTCGCGGGCAGCGTCGCGGGGGCGGAGAAGTGGATCAAGCCCGTGCGCATGATCCGCAACACGATGGGCGGCATCGCCGACCCGAACACCGCCTGGATGCTGCTGCGCAGCCTCGAAACGGTCGAACTGCGGATGCAGCGCGCGGGCGAGAATGCCGAAAAGGTGTGCGACTTCCTCGCCAAGCATCCCAAGGTCGACGGGCTCGGCTATCTCGGCATGCTTAAGGATGATCGCCAGAAAGACATCTACGCCCGCCATTGCCTTGGCGCAGGGTCGACCTTCTCGCTGTTCATCAAGGGCGGTGAGGAGGAGTGCTTCCGCTTCCTCGACGCGCTCAAGGTCGCGAAGCTTGCGGTGAGCCTGGGCGGTACTGAAACGCTCGCCAGCCACCCGGCCAGCATGACGCACCTTTCGGTGGCGCACGGGCGCCGTCAGGAGCTTGGCATTACCGACAGCCTGGTGCGGATCAGCATCGGGATCGAGGATGCCGACGACCTGATCGCGGACTTCGAACAGGCGCTCGACGCGGTCTGATCGCTAAGCGGATCAAATGAATGGGCGGAGGCCGAAAGGCCCCCGCCCATTTTTTGTGTCAGTTCCCGAAGCGCGCGGTCAGCTCCACGCCGAACAGGCGCGGCTCGGCGGGGATGAAGGTCGGCACCCCGAAGGCCCCGCCCGTATTGCCCGCGTCGAGCAGATAGTCTTCGTCCAAAGCGTTGCGGACGAAGCCCGCCAGTTCGAAGCGATCGTCGGCGAAGGAGATACCCGCACGCGCGTTGACCAGCGTGACCGGCCCCTGCGAGATCAGCGGATCATTGGGCACTTCGAAGAAGATGCGGCTGCGATAGGTCACGCTGGGCGTCGCGAAGAAGCGGACACCCTCGGCGACCGGGTAGTCGATGGTGAAGCCGCCTGCGGCCTGCCATTCGGGCTGGAGGCGGAAGCGCGCGCCCGAGTATTCTGGCGAGAACGCGCCATCCTCGTCGATCCCGCCGGCGATGTAGCCGACATTGCCGAACACACGCAGCCAGTCGTTCGCCTCGAGCGCGATCTCTGCCTCGACACCGAGGTTCGATGCCGCGCCCGCGCTTTCGGTGACGAAGGAGCCGGTGGGCAAACCATCGTCGTCGAGCTCCGCGACCGAGACTTGGAAGTTGTCGTACACCTGATAATAGACGCCGAGCGAGCCGGACACGGGGCCCGAGCTGAGCTTGAGCCCGCCCTCGTAGTTCCACACGGTCTCTTCGGGGATGAGGTCCTGCACTCCGGTCGCGCTCACCGGCACCACCGGGGAACGGCGGCCCTTCGATACCGTGGCGAACACGTTCACATCGGGGCTGATGCGGTAGAGCACGTTGAAGCGCGGCAGGACGGCGGTGAAGCTGTCTTCCGTGGTGATCGTCCCGCCCGTATCGGCCTGACCGGGGACCAGCGGCGCTCCGCTCAGCACCGAATCAGGCACATCGGCGAAGTAGGACGACTGGCGTTCCTCGATCAGGACTCGCGCGCCTGCCGTCAGTTCGAGGTTCGGCGTAGCGAGGTAGGTCACATCGCCGAACAACGAGTAGCTGGAGTTCTCGCCCTGGTTCTCGAACACGGAGGTATAAGGAATGTTGGTGAGGCCGAGTGAGGGCACGCTGCCATCGGCGGCGACACAAGGCAGCGCACCGAACGGACGGTCCGCGTCCGGAACGCCAAACAGGCCGGTCAGGCACTGCAGGAACGTGCCTTCCTCGGTCGAGAAGGGCACGTTCTGACGCCCGTCTTCGGTGAAGAAGTTCCAGCCGAACGCCGCGCGCCAGCTGGAATCGGCATAGCTGAAACGGCCTTCGTGACTGAACTGCTCGCCCTCCGCGATTTCCGCGAACTCGAGGAACGGAGCAGCCGAACCGTCGGCATCGAACACCTCGGCACTATCGAACTTGCGGTAGCCATTGACGGTGGTGAAGGTAAGCGAGTCGGTCAGCTCGATCTGCGCGGTCAGGTTGACGTCGTAGACTTCGCGGTCGAGGCCGAGCTGGTCGTCGCCCAGCGCCTCTGCTGAGTAGGGCGAGCCACCGAGGTTAGCGTCTTCGAATGCGTTGGCCGCGCCGCCTGGCGCACCTTCGAAGGCGGGGAAGAAGCCCGAGATGAAGGGCGTGCCGCCATGGCGCTGCTGGTCGTAGGTGCCGACGAGGTCGACCGTCACGAACGGGCTAGGCGTGAAGCGCAGCGAACCGCGTACGCCGAACTGGTCCTTGGCGTAGAGCTCTTCTTCCTGACTATCAGCCAGATTCTCGACATACCCGTCACGCTGGCGCCATTCGGCCGCGATGCGGCCCGCAATCACGTCGTTGCCCAGATTGACGTAGCCTGAGAGCAGCTTCGCGTCGAAGTTGCCGTAGCCGCCGGTAATCGCGGCGGACGCGCCCGGCTTCGGCTTGGCCGAGACGAGGCTGATTGCGCCCACGGCAGAGGCGGTGCCGAACAGCGTGGCCTGCGGGCCCTTGATGACCTCGACCCGCTCAAGATCGTAGATCGCCTGGTACGACCCGCGTGAGCGCGAGATATCGACGCCGTTGTAATAGAGCGTGACGCGCGGGCCCTGCTGGGCGGAGCCACTGTCCGACGTGATCCCGCGGATGACGATGCCCGGGTTGTTGGCGCTCTGTTCCTGGATGTTGAGGCCGGGCACGTAATTCGACAATTCGTCGAGATCGGTCACGCCCAGTTCGGCGATCGCTTCCCCGCTCAGCGCGCTGATCGTGATCGGCACGTCCTTCGCGCGCTGTTCGATCTTCTGTGCGGTAACGACGATTTCGTTCGCGCCGACCGTTTCGGCGGGATCGCCTTCGTCAGGCTCGACGGGCGCCTGCGCCATGACACTGGCGGGCAGGAGGGCAGCGGTTCCGAGAAGGACGAGCCGCATGGCGGAAATGGAATGAGAACGCATGGTGAGACCCCTTATGCTGCGATTGCGAGCGGGGCGTTAGTGCGGGCGCGTGACTGCTCCGCGTCGTGACCATTACGGTTTTGTGAACTTGCGATCTAAATCGCTATCCCATCCATTCGCGCCGCGCTTCGGCGGCCTTCAGGACCTCGTAGGCGACCTGCAGTTTCTGGAATTCGGCCGCGGCTTCCTTGTCGCCCGGCTTCACATCGGGATGAACCGTCTTCGCCTTTTCGCGCCACGCGCGTTTAATCGTGGCGAAATCGGCATCGGCCTCCAGCTCGAGCACGTCGAGCGCGCGCATTTCGTCCGCGGATCGCGATCCGTCGCCCGCCCCGCCCCAGCTGTAATGCGATGCCTCGGCATAGCCCGCATTGTCGCGCTGTTCGGTGCGCGCGCGCTCGGCCGCCTGCTCCTTGTCCAGCCCTTCGAAGTAGTCCCAGCCCTTGTTATATTCCGCCGCGTGCTTCTGGCAGAAATACCAGCGATCCGGGCTGTTGGGAGATTTGGGCGCAGGGCAATCGCCCTTCTCGTCGCAGCCATGCCGGTCGCACAGACGCACGGTCGCGGCCTCGCGGCTTTCCTCGTAGCCACGCCAGCGCGGAAATCCCCAGTCATTCGATCTGCGCGGTTTCGCCATCGGTCCAGTTTAGGGTTCCGCGGCGTTCCTTCAACCATGCGTCGACCGATCGGCGCACAAAAAAGGCGGGCGATCCGCACCGGACCGCCCGCCTCCCGTTTCGTTGCGGGCAGAATGCCTAGTCGATGACCACGGTCACCGCACGGCGGTTCTGAGCCCATGCCTGCTGGGTGGAGGCAGTCGCCACGGGGCGTTCCTCGCCGTAGCTGACCGTACGGATGCGGTTGGCCGCGATGCCGAGGCTGACGAGGTAGTTCTTGGCCGAGTTCGCGCGCCGCTCGCCCAGGGCAAGGTTGTATTCGCGCGTGCCGCGCTCGTCGGCATGGCCTTCGATCGTGACGGTGATGTTGGGATACTGCGACAGGTACGCTGCCTGCGTCTGCAGCGCCGCTGCGTCGGCGGTGTCGACATTGTAGCGATCGGTGTCGAAATAGATCACGTTCTGGCCGTTCACCGCATTGACGAAATGCTCCTGCGTACCAACGCCGGCGCCATAATTGGTGTCGCCGCCCGTGTTGCCGGGCTGGCTGACACCCGGTTCGGGCGGCAGTTCTTCCGGCGTCGGCGACTTACAGGCCGCGAGGGAGGCCGTGGTGGCGAGGACGATGGCCAGCTTGATACGCGCGTTCATAGGTCTCTCCTTACAAAAATGCCTTCAGCTTCGTCGGTGCGACCCCACGAAATCAGCGGTTGTTGCTGCAACGTCTCAGGGCAGGATCGGGCCCCAGGCCGGGTCCGACGCATCGACCGGGGTGGGCAGGCGACGAAGGTTATCGCCCGTCAGGTCCACCTGGTAGATCGCGGTGCGGCCGGTGTTGCGCTCGGTCCGGAAGAACTGGAGGATGCGGCCGTTGGGCGCCCAGGTCGGCGCCTCGTCCTGCCAGCCATCGGACAGCTTGCGGAAGTTCTTCCCGTCGGGGCTCATCGTGGCGACGTTGAAATCGCCGGCAATGTACGTGAACGCGATCTGGTCGCCGCGCGGGCTCCATTCGGGCGTCGCCGCGCGTCCGCTGAAGAAGGTGATGCGACGCTGGTTCGAACCGTCGGCATTCATCATGTAGATTTGCTGTTCGCCAGACCGGTCGCTTTCGAACACGATCCGGCTGCCATCGGGCGAGTAGGACCCGCCCACGTCGATACCGGGCGCGGTGGTCAGCCGCTCGCTCGATCCGCCATTGGCGGAGACGCGGTAGATGTCCGTATTGCCGTTGACCGCCATCGAATAGAGCACCCAGCGGCCATCGGGGCTCCAGCGCGGCGCGAAAGTGGGGTTGGCGCTTTCGGTGACGAGCGTCTGCTGCCCCGTGCCGATGTCGTAGATGTAGATCCGCGGATTACCGTCGACATAGCTGAGGTACATCAGCTTGCGGTAGTCGGGCGAATAGCGCGGGGTCAGCGCAGTCGCGCGGCCCGTGGTGATGAAGCGGTGGTTGGCACCGTCGCTGTCCATGATCGCGAGCCGCTTGGTGCGGTTATCCTTCGGGCCCGTCTCCGCGATATAGGCGATACGGCTGTCGAAGAACGGGCTTTCGCCGGTCAGGCGCGAATAGATGAGGTCGGCGCATTTGTGCGCGGCACGCCGCCAGTCGGATGGCGGGACGACCCAGCCCGAACGGGTCAGCTCTTCCTGCAAGGCCACATCGTAGAGATAGCAGCCGACTACCAGCTTGCCGTCGGACCGGGGGCGGACATAGCCCTGCACCAGCATTTCCGCACCGCGCGTGCCCCACACGCCCCACACCGGATCGGTAATCTGCGGGAAGGAAGGCTTGGGCAACGCATCGGGACCGGTGGGATCGAACAGGCCATTGTTCTGCAAATCGGCCGTCACCACGCGCGCCAGCTCCGCACCCAGCGCCGCCGTGCCGCTGGCATTGGCCGCGGTCGAGACATCGCGTTCGGCGGCGAAGGCGGGGATCGCGAGCTGCAGGTCGTCCCACATGCTTTCGTCGGTGACGACGATATCGCCCTGTTCGGGCGCTTCCTCGATGGTCTCCACCCGCTCGCTGGGCGGCAGCGGCGTACCCAGATCCTGGGCGACCGCAGGTGAAGCCATCAATGCAACAAGAGCAAGAATGCTGGTTTTCACGGTCAGTCCTTTTCGAATCTAATGGTAAACGTGTTCTGGCCGGGCGGCACTTCGATCGGGAGATTGAAACGCCCGATGAGCCGGATGGTTCGCACAGCCTCTTCACGGTGGCGGCTTACTTGGTTCTGGTTGAGCGGGGTCTGACCCAGAGTCTCGCCGACGGCCTGCGGGGTGCCTGCCAGCGACCCGTCCGGGTTTAGGCTGAACCGGACCCGGGTCACAAGCTTTTCGGCATCGGGCCCCTGGGGCGCGCGGCCCTGCCACCTGATCTTCACCTGTCGCGCGATCGCAGCCTCCAGCGACGCGAGCGCCGTGGGGCCGAGCGTATCGGCGGGTGTCCGTGTCTCGCTGCTGTTTGCGCTATCGCCCTGCCCGGCCAGGAAGTCACTCCCCACGCGGCTGCCGCCGGATCGGCGCGTCTCGCGGGTGGGCTCCGGACGCGGCGGGGCGGAGGTCGCGCGGGTGGTCGGCTTTGGCGCAGGTTTCGGCTGCGCACTCGCGCGCGGGGACGGGCGCGGCTGCGGGCGGCTGGTGGCGCGCGGCGCAGGGCGCGGCTGGGGAGCGGGGGCGCTGGTGGGCTGCGGGGCTGGCGCAGGCAGCGGCGGGGGCGGCGCGTATTCGATCGGTGGCGGCGCAGTTTCGCCCAGTTCGGGCGCGACCGACGCCTGCGATTCGCGCACCGGATCGGGCGCGGCGGAAGTCGTCCCGACCTCCTCCGCGAAGTTGACGGTGATCCGCTTGGGCTCCGGCATCGGCTCGCGTGTCGCGCCCTGCAGCAACAGCGCGGCCACAAGCGCCACGTGCAGCGCAATCGCTACGATCAGCGCAATGCCATCGGGGCCGGAGAAGGATTTCGCCTGCATCTGTCCGCCGGCTAAAGCGATTCGCCTGAAGAGTTGCTGACCAGCGAGATCGAGTTGAAGCCCGCGCGGTTCAGTTCACCCATCACGCCCAGCACCCGGCCATAGTCGAGCGAGCGGTCCGCCCGCAGGATCACTTCGCGGGTCGGATCGCCATCGGCCTCCGCGGCCAGCGCCGCAGCCAGATCGCCCGGCGCGACCGCATCCTCGCCCACGTAGATCATGCCGTCGCTGGCGATCGAGACGTTCACCGGCGCGTCGTTCTGCGGCAGCGCGTTGGCCCGGCTGTCGGGCAGTTCGACTGGCACGCCCGCGGTCATCAGCGGGGCGGTGACCATGAAGATGATCAGCAGCACCAGCATCACGTCGACCAGCGGGGTGACGTTGATCTCCGCCATCGGCGCGCGCCTGGCATTGCGCCCGCGCTTATGGGTGTGGACGCCCATCGCCATCAGAGTTCTCCTCTGCGGTGCCAATAAAACATCAGACGCGCTCCAACTCGCGGCCCAGGTTCGCGTTGAAGCGGTCGGCAAAGCGCTGAAGGATCGCTTCGTAACTGTTCACGCTCGCGCCGAAGCGGTTGTAGGCGATGACCGCGGGAATGGCGGCAAACAGGCCGATCGCGGTTGCGAACAGAGCTTCGGAAATCCCGGGCGCAACCACCGCAAGCGAGGAATTCTGCTGCGCACCGATCTGGAAGAAGCTGTTCATGATCCCCCAGACGGTGCCGAACAGGCCCACGAAGGGCGCGACCGAGCCTAGCGTGGCGAGGAAGTTGAGCCGTCCGGCCAGGCGGTCGGCCTCTTCGGCCACATGGCTGTCCATCACCGCCGCGATCCGGCTCTGCGCGCCGCGCACATCCTTCACGCCGCCCTTGGTCGACTTCTTCCACTCGGTGATCGCCGCCCATGCAATGCGCGCGGACCCGACATCGCGGTTGCGATAGGCGTCGAGCGTTTCCTCATAATTCTCCGAGGCCCAGAAATCCTGTTCGAACTTGGCGGCGCGCTTCTTCGCTCCGCCCAGCTTGAACGTGAAGGAGATAATGATCATCCAGCTCCAGATCGAGGCGAGCAACAGGCCCGCCATCACCGCCTGGACGACGATATCGGCGTCGAGGAACAGCTTGATCGGCTCCAGCCGGGTCGGCGGGGCCGGAGTGGCAGCAGCAAGCAGGTCGAGAAACATCATTCGGGCAGGCTCCCCGTCGGGCCAAGGTTAGGATTGATTATCGAGAATGCTGGTGAAGGCCTCGCGCCATGCTTCTGGCTGGCGGCGCGGGCGGCCATTGGGTGCGACGAAGCCGACGCGCAAGGACGCAGTACAGATCGTTTCCCCATCGCGCTTCGCCTCCTGCACCATCCGCACGCTCGCTGCCCTTATTTCGCTGCACCGCGTATGAATAACGATGTCGTCGTCGAGGCGTGCGGGACGCAAATAGCGTAGCTGGACGTCGGCCACGGCGTAGGCGCCACCCTCGTCCCCCGCCTCGATCGCGGCGCGCTGGTCGATCTCCAGCATCCGCAAGACGTCGGAGCGCGCGCGTTCGAACCAGCGCAGGTAGTTGGCGTGATAGACGATGCCGGAAAGATCGGTGTCCTCGTAATAGACCCGCACCGCATACAGGTGCAGCGGGCCGTCGAAGACGCCGCCCGGCGGCGTAGGCTGTACGGGATGAGATGCGTCGGTCATGCGGATCGCGCCTTTACCGGAAAGGGACTCGCAGCGGCAATCACATTCGGGCGGTCCGTCGTACTGCGGGTGCGTTTCGACCGGCTTGTGTGCAGCAGCGCCCCCCGAAGCGAAGGCGTAAAGCTCAGGCGATCATCCGGCCCAGCTTCTGCCCGCCGAAAATGTGGACATGGAAATGCGGCACTTCCTGCCCGCCGTTCTCGCCCACATTGGCGAGCAGGCGGTAGCCCGGCTCGACCAGCCCCTTGGCCCGCGCCACGATGCCCACCGCACGGACCAGCCCCGCGATCTCCTCGTCCGATGCCTTTGCCGAAAAATCGTCCCAGCTGACATACCTGCCCTTGGGGATCACCAGCGTGTGGATCTCCGCCTGCGGGGCGATATCCTCGAACGCGAAGGCATAATCGTCCTCGTACACCTTGGTGCAGGGGATGTCCCCGCGCAGGATCTTCGCGAAGATATTGTCGTCGTCGTAGGGCGCAGTCGGATCAATCGGCATCGGTCGTTTCCCCTTGCTCCGCGCGGCTGGCCTTTTCCTCGATTCCCGAGATGCCTTCGCGCCGGTCGAGTTCGGCGAGCACGTCGCCCAGCGCGATCTCGCGATCGGCCAGCAGGACCATCAGATGGAACAGCACGTCCGCGGCTTCGCCGACCAGTTCCTGGTCACTCCCCGAAAGCCCGGCGACCACCGCCTCGACCGCTTCCTCGCCCAGCTTGCGCGCCATCTTGGACCGCCCATCGCGCCTGAGCAGCGCGACATAGCTCGTCTCCGGGTCGCAATCGCGACGTTCGAGGATGGTCTGTTCCAGGCGGGCGAGCGTGTCGTTCAAACCATTTTCCTTCGTCATTGCGAGCAATCCATCTTCAGACGTTTGCGCTGGCGGATAGTTTCGAAAATCGATCGATCTTTCAATCGAAGAGCCTCAGGTCTGGCGCGCCGGCAAGCCCGCCGCGCGCAGCGCGTCCTGCGCCTCGGCTATGGTGTGCTGCCCGAAGTGGAAGATGCTGGCGGCGAGCACGGCGCTGGCATGCCCTTCGCGCACGCCGGCGACCATGTGATCGAGCGTGCCGACCCCGCCGCTGGCGATGACCGGCACATCGACCGCATCGGCGATCATCCGCGTCAGTTCGAGGTCGTAGCCGTCTTTCGTCCCGTCGCGGTCCATCGAGGTGACGAGCAGTTCGCCCGCGCCCAGCTGTGCCAGCTTCGTGGCATGCTCGAGCGCGTCGATCCCGGTCGCGCGGCGGCCGCCGTGGGTGAAGATTTCGTAGCGCCCGCTCTCGCCGCGCCGGGCGTCGACAGAGGCCACCACGCACTGGCTGCCCATGCGCTGCGCGATATCGTCGACCAGTTCGGGCCGCGCCACGGCGGCGGAGTTGATCGCGACCTTGTCGGCCCCCGCGAGCAGCAGCGTGCGCGCATCCTCGACGGACCGCACCCCGCCACCCACGGTCAGCGGCATAAAGCAGACTTCCGCCGTGCGCCGGACGATATCGGCCAGCGTCGCGCGCCCTTCGTGACTGGCGGAAATATCGAGGAAGCACAGCTCGTCCGCCCCGGCGAGGTCATAGGCATGCGCCTGCTCCACCGGATCGCCGGCATCGCGCAAATCGACGAAGTTGACGCCCTTCACCACGCGGCCCTCGGCCACATCGAGACAGGGGATGACGCGGATGCGGACGGTCATGAGTTCCTCCGCGAGACGGGGAGGTGGACCAGCCGCGGGCTGGTGGAGGGGCAAGACGGAGCACAGGGCACCTCCACCGCGTTGCACGCGGCCCCCCTCCCTCTGCCGGAGAGGATCATTCGCCCGCCCCCACGCGCAAGGCCTCAGCCAGATCGAGCCGCCCATCGTAGAGCGCGCGGCCGGTAATCACGCCTTCGATCCCGTCCTTTGCATGCGGGGCGAGCGCGCGGATATCCTCGATCCCCGCCACACCGCCGCTGGCGATCACCGGGAGCGACTGCGCCTCGGCCAGCGCCAAGGTCGCCTCGACATTGCAGCCCTTGAGCAGGCCGTCACGGCCGATATCGGTAAACAGCAGCGCAGCGACGCCCGCATCCTCGAACCGGCGCGCCAAGTCTTCCACCGGCAGGTCGGACACGCTCGCCCAGCCCTCGGTCGCGACCATTCCGTCGCGCGCGTCGACCGCGACCACTACGCGGCCCGGATGGTCCGCCGCGAGCGCCTTGACCAGTTCGGGGTCCTTGAGCGCCGCCGTGCCGATCACCACCCGCGCCACGCCCAGCTCGAGCCACCGCTCGGCCCCCTCGCGCGTGCGGATGCCGCCGCCCAGCTGCACCTTGCCGGGGAAGCGGCGCAGGATGGCCTCGACCGCGTGCGCATTGACCGGCTCGCCCGCGAAGGCTCCGTCGAGGTCGACGACATGCAACCAGCTCGCACCGGCCATGGCGAAGCGCGCAGCCTGTTCGCCCGGATCGTCGCCATAGATGGTCGCGCGGTCCATATCGCCTTCGGCGAGGCGGACGACATTGCCGCCCTTGAGGTCGATGGCGGGGAAGATAATCACAGTACCGAGTCCTTGTTCGTCACCCCCGCGCAGGCGGGGGTCCAGATGGCGGTGTTGGGACATGCCACGTCCCTTGGCTGGATTGGCTTCGCTTGTCTTCGACTCCCCGCCTGCGCGGGAATGACGCGAGTTAGGGCTTCCACTTCAAAAACCTCTCGAGCAGCGCCAGCCCGTAGGCCTGGCTCTTCTCCGGGTGGAACTGCACGCCGAGGATATTGTCGCGTGCGACCGCCGCCGTCACCGATCCGCCGTGGTCGGTCCGCGCAGCAGCATGCGCGGTGTCCGCGACATCGAAGGCGTAGGAATGGAGGAAATAGGCCTCACCCGGATGGATCAGCCCGCTCGCATCGTCGGCCACGACCACATCGTTCCAGCCCATGTGCGGTACCTTCACGTGCCCGGACGGCTCGAGCGCGCGCACCTGCCCGCCGATCCACCCGAGCCCCTCGGTCTCGCCATGCTCCAGTCCGCGATCCGCCAGCAATTGCATGCCGACGCAGATGCCCAGGAAGGGCACGCCGTCCTTGAGCACGCGGCCCTCCAGCGCCTCGATCATGCCGGGCAGGCTGGCGAGGCCGCTATAACACGCACCGAACGCGCCCACGCCGGGCAGCACGATCCGCTCCGCCCTGGCCAGCGCATCCCCATCCGAAACCAGCGCGACATCCGCGCCGACCCGCCTGAGCGCGTTTTCGACCGAATGCAGGTTCCCGGCGCCGTAATCGATCAGCGCAACAGCCTCAGCCACCCAGGATACCCTTGGTGCTTGGCACCGCCCCGCCCTTGCGCGGGTCGATCTCCACCGCCTGCCGCATGGCGCGTGCGAAGCCCTTGTAGATCGCTTCGCAGATATGGTGGTTGTTGCTGCCGTAGAGCAGTTCGACGTGCAGCGTCAGGCCGGCGGTTTGCGCGACCGACTGGAACCAGTGTTCGATCAGTTCGGTGTCCCACTCGCCCAGCTTGGTCTGGCTGAAGCCCGCACGCCACACGCACCAGGGCCGCCCTGAAATATCCAGCGCGACGCGCGCCAGCGTCTCGTCCATGGGCGAGAAGGCCTGGCCGTAGCGCGCAATCCCGCCCTTGTCGCCGAGCGCCTGCGCCAGCGCCTGGCCCAGCGCGATCGCGCTGTCCTCGGTCGTGTGGTGCTGGTCGACATGCAGGTCCCCATCGACGCGCATCTCCACATCGATCAGCGAATGGCGGGAGAACTGCTCCACCATATGATCGAGGAAGCCGATCCCGGTGTGCACGTCGTAGGCACCCGACCCGTCGAGATTCACTGCCACGCGGATGCGGGTTTCCGCCGTGTCCCGCTCGATAAGACCTGTTCGCATGGGTCAGCGCGCTATCGGGCTGCGCGGCCCCGCGCAAGCATTCTGCGTCAGGCGCCTTTGTGCGCCTGCGCCATTCTGCGCTTGACCGCGGGTGCACTCCCCGCCACCTAAACCACCAATATGAGTGACAATACACCCGACAGCCTGATCCCCTACGACCAGATCGTGCAGGAGGCCCTGCGCGCCGTGGTCGGCAGCGTGCTGCAAGAGATCGAGGCGGGCGGCGGCACCCTGCCCGGCAACCATCATTTCTACATCACCTTCAAGACCGCGGCCCCCGGGGTCGAGATTCCCGATCACCTGCGCGAACGCTTCCCCGACGAGATGACGATCGTGCTCCAGAACAAGTTCTGGGACCTGAACGTGACCGACGAAGGCTTTTCGGTGGGGCTGAGCTTCAACCGGATTTCCGCCCACCTCGCGGTGCCGTTCTCCGCGATCACCGCTTTCGTCGATCCGGCGGTCGATTTCGGCCTCCAGTTCCAGGCGACTGCGGATGAGGAGACGCCCGGCCTGACCGACCCCGCCGGGAACGATGGCGACGATACCGGGGAACGCGCGAGCGACGCACCCGTTGGCAAGAGCGAGGATGGATCGAACGTCGTCACGGTCGATTTCGGTCGCAAGAAATAGGGCTCACGCGAGACGTCGCGTCGTGAGCCCGCCAATCAAGGGACCACGATATGAGCAAACGCCGCGAAGAATTGCGCCACAAGGTTGCCCGAGGGCAGGCACGCGCACGCGGCGAGCCTGTCCCCGGTCTATCGCCCAACCCGGCCAGCAACCTGATCATGGCAAATGCGCTGGTCCGGACGGGCTCGATCCTGCTTCGCAAGGCGGTAGACAAGCGCATGCTCAAGGGCCGCTACGGCAAGGAGACGGCGCAATCGATCGCCGACAATCAGGGGCTCGGCTCTACCCTCACCAGCTTCGCGCTGGCCAAGATGGCCTCGCGCTCTTCGGCCGGTGCGTTCATGGTTGGCAGCGGCATGCTGGCCAAGACGCTCTATGATCGGCGACAGGCGAAGAAAGCGCGGGCCAAGGGCGATGCGCAACTGCTGGAAAAAGCAGCCGAGGACTGATCGGCCCCCTGCTGCCGCGCCTTTGCGGACGCGCCCTTTCCAAGACCGATAGCGAAAACTATTCACCCGCGAGGGTTGATCTATCCGCAACCGCCGGTCCAATGGCGGACATGGCCGAGCCTTCCTCCACATCCGAATCCGATACCCTGCACCGACGGGGCCTGATGTTCATTCTCTCCTCGCCCTCGGGCGCGGGCAAGACGACGCTGTCGCGCATGCTGCTCGCCTCGGACGAGGAAATCATGCTGTCGGTCTCTGCCACCACGCGCCCCCCGCGCGAGGGTGAGATCGACGGCAAGGATTACCACTTCGTCAGCGATGCCGAATTCGACCGGCTGATCGAGGAAGACGGATTCTACGAGTGGGCGCCGGTGTTCGGCAATCGTTACGGCACGCCCAAGGGCCACATCCGCGAAGGGCTGAAGCGCGGGCAGGATTACCTGTTCGACATCGACTGGCAGGGCACCCAGCAGCTCTACCAGAAGGACCAGCAGGACACGGTCAGCGTGTTCATCCTGCCTCCGAGCCTGCCCGAACTGCATCGCCGCCTGACCGCGCGCGCGCTCGACAGCGAAGAGGTGGTCAACAGCCGCATGGAACGCGCCCGCGCCGAAATCAGCCACTGGGCCGAATACGACTATGTCGTCATCAACGACGATGTCGACGCATGCTTCGCCAAGGTTCGCGAAATCCTCCATGCCGAACGCATGCGCCGCACGCGCCAGACGGGGCTGATTCCGTTTGTGCGCGAACTTATGGGGTAACGCCAGCCCCGGGACACATGGCCTTCAGGCCGTCCCGAGGCTCGAAATCAGGCCCCTTGGGGTTTAATCCCCCGACGGATCGACGAAGCTGGTCGACATGTTGGCGTTGACTACGCCGCCGTCGATCGGGATCGTCGTGCCGACCACGTAGTCGCCCGCGCGGCTGAGGAGGTAGATCGCCCCTGCCGCCATATCTTCGGTCACGCCCACGCGCTTGCTCGGGATGCCGCGCTTGACCGTCTCTTCATTGTCGCGCGCCGCGCGGTTCATCGCCGAGGGGAAGGCACCCGGGCCGATCCCGTTGACCACGATATTGTGTCCGATCAGCTCGGCAGCCATCCGCCGGGTCAGGTGGATCAGCCCCGCCTTGCTCGCCTGGTAGGGATAGGTCGGCCAAGGATTGGTCTTCATCCCGTCGATGCTGGCGATCATCAGCACCTTGGCGGGGCGCTCCGCAGTGCCTGCCTTCTTGAGCAGCGGCAGCAGCTTTTGCGTCAGGAAGAACGGCGTCTTCATGTTGAGGTCCACGGTGCGGTGCCAGCCGGCCTCGGTGAACTCCTCGAACGGCTCGCCCCAGGCGGCACCCGCATTGTTGACGAGCAGGTCGAGCTTGTCCTCACGGCTCGCGAGCTCGTCGGCCAGCTTCTGGATGCCTTCCATCTGCGACAGGTCGCCGACGAGGCCGATGACCTTGTCGCCCAGCTCGGCAGATGTCTCGTCCACCTGCTCCTTCTTGCGGGCCACAATGTATACCTTCGCGCAGCCCGCTTCGAGCAGGCCCTCGACGATCATCTTGCCGATGCCGCGGCTTCCGCCGGTGACGAGTGCAACCTTGCCTTCTAGGCCGAACAGGTCGGTGAGTTTCATCATAATAGTTCTCCTCCCCTCCCGTTTACGGGAGGGGCAACGAGACTTGGGCTCGTCCCGCAAGTCCTAGTCGCAGCGGGGTGGGCTCTTGCGAGCCCATGCCCACCCCCGCCCCCTCCCGCGAACGGGAGGGGAGACCAATTCAATACCCGCTCAGCTCGGCCACGCGGCCCGCGTGGTAGTACTGGTCGCCGAGGAACTCCTGCAGCGCGCGGTCGCGCTTCATGTAGAGGCCGATATCGTATTCGTCGGTCATCCCGATGCCGCCGTGCATCTGCACGCCTTCGCGCACCGAGAGGCCGGCCGCCTTGGCGACTTTGGCCTTGGCGACCGAGGCCATCAGGTCGGCCTTCTCGCTGCCTGCATCGACCAGCTGTGCCGCCTTGATCGTGACCGCGCGGGCGATCTCGACTTCGGAATAGAGGTGCGCGGCGCGGTGCTGCAGCGCCTGGAAGCTGCCGATCAGCTGCCCGAACTGCTTGCGCTGCTTGAGGTAGTCGACCGTCATGTCCATCGCGCCGCGTGCGACGCCGACGCCTTCGGCCGATGCACCGACGCGGCCTGCACGTAGCATGGCATTGAGTATCTCGCGGCCGCCATCGACTTCGCCGATCACCGCGTCGCCATCCAATTCGACCCCGTCGAAGGTGATGTGGCTCGCCATCGAGGAGTCGACCAGCCGCACGCTGTCGTGGCTCATGCCCGATGCGTCCTGCGGCACCGCGAACAGCGTGATGCCGTCGGCATCGCTGTCGCTGCCCGAGGTACGCGCGGCGACCACGATCATCTCGGCACTGGCGCCATAGACCACGAAGTCCTTCTTGCCGGAAAGCTTGAAGCCGTTGCCCGACTTCTCCGCCTTGCAGGCGATTTTCTCGGGCCGGTGCTTGGGGCCTTCGTCGATCGCGACCGCATAGACGTTCTTGCCAGCGACCAGATCGGGCAGCCAGCGGCCACGCGTATCGTCGCTGCCGTGCCTCAGCGCCGTCGCGGCGAGCACGGAGCTGCTGAGGAACGGCGACGGGGTGAGGTTCGCGCCGATCTCTTCCATCACGATGTTCGCCTCGACCTGGCCCATGCCCAGCCCGCCATCCTCTTCGGGCAGCAGGATACCGGTGAAGCCCATTTCGCCGAACTGCTCCCACAGGGCGTGGCCGAAGCCGTCCTTGCAGTCGCGGTCGCGCCAGTGGCGCAGCTGTTTCGCGATCGCGCCTTCTTCGCGGATGAAATCGCTCGCGCTGTCGGCAAGCATCGCCTGATCGTCGTCGTAATAAAGTGGCATTTCGGGTTTCCTTCCCACATCCCTTCCGCGTCGCCCCCGCGAAGGCAGGGGCCCAGACAACCTTGGCTTTCCGCCGCAAGCGTTATCTGGATCCCCGCCTTCGCAGGGATGACGAATTGATTTTTTTCGCTCGTTACGCGCCCGGCAGTTCGAGGATGCGCTTCGAAATCACGTTGAGCATCACCTCGCTGGTGCCGCCCTCGATCGAATTCGCCTTGGTGCGCAGCCAGCTGCGGGCGGGCTTGCCGTGCTCGGTCTCCTCGCTCTCCCATTCGAGAGTGCGGCTGCCGCCTGCCGCCATCAGCAACTCGTGACGGCGCTTGTTGAGCTCGGTGCCCGCATACTTTAGCATGTTCGGCTGCGCCGGATGGCCCTTGCCCACCTTGACCTCGTCGAGGAACTTCTCGCTCATCGCGGTGAAGGACAGCGCGTCGACATCGAACATCGCCATTTCGGCGCGCAGCACCGGGTCGAGCTCTCCCCGGCGGCTGGTCACGGCGCCGAGCGAGGATGCCCGGTCTCCGCCGCCGGTGGCGGAGATCATCTCGCGCTCATGGCCGAGCAGGTACTTGGCGACGTCCCACCCGCGATTGATCTCGCCGACATAGGCCGGGATATCCTCGCCGTAGGACTTGGGGACCTTCACATCGTCCATGAAGGTTTCGCAGAACGGACTGTTGCCGCTGATCAGCTTGATCGGCTTGGTCGAGACGCCGTCGCCCGCCATGTCGAACAGCATGAAGGTGATGCCCTGGTACTTGTTCTCCTTGTCCGTACGGACGAGGCAGAAGATCCAGTCTGCTTCGTCGGCGTAGGAGGTCCAGATCTTCTGGCCGTTGACGATCCAGTGATCGCCCTTGTCATCGCCATAGGTCTGCATCGAGACGAGGTCCGATCCGCTGCCTGGCTCGCTATAGCCCTGGCACCAGCGAATCTCGCCGCGCGCGATCTCGTTGAGGAATTTCTGCTTCTGGCCTTCGGTGCCGAAGTGCAGCAGTGCCGGGCCAAGCATCCAGATGCCGAAGGAGCTGAGCGGCGGACGCGCGTTGATGCGCGCCATTTCCTCGCGCAGCACCTTCGCCTCGGCGGGCGAGAGGCCCGCACCGCCATAGGCCTTGGGCCATGCGGGTACGGTGTAGCCCTTGTCGCGGCATGCCTCGAACCAGGCCTTCTGCGCATCGTTCTTGAACTTGGCATTTCGCCCGCCCCAGTAGACGTCGTTCTCGTCCTCGACGGGCTTGCGCATTTCGGGGGGGCAGTTGGCTTCGAGCCAGCTGCGCGTTTCCGCGCGGAATTGCTCCAGATCGGCCATGTATCTCTCTCCTCGGATGCGGCGGAGCGATCGTAGACTCTCACCGCCGGTGCTTTTGCTCACGCCTACGTAAAGGCAAGCGAGGCCCCGCCGCAAGCGTGGATTCGTAAACCCGGTATGCCGTAGCGGCAGGCCGATTGCGCTTGCACGCGACCACACAACCCGTAGTGTTACGTGAACGTAAGACGCGGCCAGCAAGGCGCCGCCGGGAGAGATTTTCACACCATGGCTTTCACTCAAGGCCCGCTGCCGACGCGCCTGCGGCTGACTCAGGGTCTTGGCGCGATGGCCTTCGGCGTGAAGGACAACGGCTTTTCGTTCTTCCTGCTGATTTTCTACAATCAGGTACTCGGGATGGATGCCGGCCTGGTTGGCCTCGCGCTGATGCTGGCGCTGGTGTTCGACGCGGTGCTCGATCCGCTGATCGGCTATTTCTCCGACCGCACCTACACCCGCTGGGGCCGCCGCCTGCCATGGCTGTACATCGCGCCGTGGCCGTTGGCGATCATGTGGATATTGCTGTGGTCCCCGCCGGGCGGCGAGGCACCCAGCTTCTTCGGCCTGCTGGGCATCGCGGTGGGCGTGCGCGTGCTGCTGTCGGCGTGCGAAGTGCCGCAGGTCAGCCTGCTGCCCGAAATTACCGCCGACTATGACGAGCGAACCACGCTGTTCCGCTATCGCTACCTGATGGGTTGGGGCGGCGGCATCCTGATGATGGTGCTCGCCTACACGGTATTCATGAGCGGACCGGACGGAATTCTCGAGCCGGAGGGCTATGCCGGCTTCGGCATAGCGGGCGCTGCGATCATGGCGCTCTCGGTCGTCGGCTCGGCGCTGGGACTGCACAGGCTTGTCGCGCATCCGCCGGCCAAGCGCCCGCCGCCGTTCCACTGGCGCGATGCCTTCGCGGAGATCAAGGAGGCGTTCAGCGAGAAGGCGTTCCTGATCTTCGCCGCCGGGGCGATGGCGGCCTATATCAGCCAGGGCACGACATTCTCGATCTCCAACTACCTCAACGTGTTCGTCTGGCAGCTCGACCAGGTGGACATTCCCGGGCTGCCGATCCGCTTGACCGGGCTCACCGCCTATCCGCTGGTGCTGTTCCTCAGCGCGGTGCTGATGTTCGTCGTGGTCAGCCCGCTGCATCGCCGGTACGGCAAGGCCCATACTGCAGCCGGCGGCGCGCTGGCCGCCTTCGCGCTCGGCTTCGCGCCCTATTTCCTGTTCCTGCTCGGCGCGTGGCCTCAGGTCGGCACGCTGACCTCGACCATGCTGTTCTACCTGTTCCTGGTCTTCGCCAACGCATCGGGCATCGTGTCGATGATTTCCGCGTCCTCGATGGTCGCCGAAATCATCGAACTGTTCGAGGAACGCACCGGAGAGCGGGCCGAGGGCAAGTTCTACGCCGGCAACTGGCTGGTCCAGAAATGCGCGACCGGCGCGGGGATCTTCATCTCCGGCCAGATCATCGCGCTCGCACAGATGCCCGCCCGGGCAAAGGCCGGCGAGGTGGGCATGGACGTGCTGAGCCCGATGATCCTGCTTTACGCCGGCGTATCGCTGATCCTCGCGCTGATCGCCGCCTACTGGCTCGCGCGGTTCCCGATCACCCGCGAAAGCCACGAGGCGCGGCTCGCCCTCCTCGACGATGCTGCACGTACCGACGCGGAAGGCGAGGTCCTGCCGCCATAATTGATCGAACGGGGTTGGCGCGTACGCGCCGCTCTGCCACGAGACGGTTCGACCGCATACCTGATATTCGAAGACAGACCGAAGCAAGAGAGGCAAGACATGGATTTCCAACCCACCGAACGGCAAAGCCACTGGCGCGACCGCGTGCGCGACTTCATCGAGAAGGAAGTGCGCCCCGCCGTGCCGACCTATCGCCAGCAGGACGCCGAGGGCGATCGCTGGAAGGTCATTCCGGTGGTCGAGGAGCTGAAGGAAAAGGCCAAGGCCAAGGGCCTGTGGAACATGTTCATGCCCCCGCGCAACGACAGCCACCATCACGTTGACGAGAGCTTCGAGTTCGAAGGCCCGGGCCTCACCAACCTCGAATACGCGATGGTCGCCGAAGAGCTCGGCCGCATCGGTTTCGCCAGCGAAACGATGAACTGCTCCGCGCCCGACACCGGCAATATGGAAGTGCTCCACCGCTACGGCACGCGCGAGCAGAAGGAGCAGTGGCTGGGCCCACTGATGAACGGCGAAATCCGCAGCGCCTTCCTGATGACCGAACCCCAGGTCGCAAGCTCGGACGCGACCAATATCGAAACCTCGATCATCCGCGAAGGTGACGAATACGTCATCAACGGGCGCAAGTGGTGGTCGAGCGGTGCGGGGGATCCGCGCTGCAAGGTCGCGATCGTGATGGGCAAGAGCGACACCTCGGCGCAGCGTCACCAGCAGCAGTCGATGATCCTCATGCCGCTCGATGCCGAAGGCGTGACGATCGAGCGTCACCTGCCCGTGTTCGGTTACGACGACGCGCCGCACGGCCACATGGAAATCAGTCTGAAGAACGTTCGCGTCCCCGCCTCGGCCATGCTGCTGGGCGAAGGCCGCGGGTTCGAGATCGCGCAAGGTCGCCTCGGGCCAGGCCGCATCCACCACTGCATGCGCACCATCGGCGTGGCGGAAGAAGCGCTGGAGAAGATGTGCAAGCGCCTTCAGGCGCGCGAAGCCTTCGGCAAGCCGATCTACAAGCATTCGATCTGGGAACAGCGCGTCGCGCAGGCCCGCATCGACATCGAGATGACGCGCCTTCTGTGCCTCAAGGCCGCCGACATGATGGACAAGGTCGGCAACAAGGCCGCCAAGCAGGAAATCGCGATGATCAAGGTCGCCGCGCCGACGATGGCTCTGAAGATCATCGACGATGCGATCCAAGCGCATGGCGGTGCCGGCGTGTCTGACGATTTCGGCCTCGCGCAAGCCTACGCCCACCAGCGCACGCTGCGGCTGGCGGACGGCCCGGACGAGGTCCACGCACGCTCCATCGCGCGCATGGAATTTGCCCGCCACGCGCCGACCGAGGCAGAAATGGAAACCTACAGCTCGGGCGACATGGGCGCCACGCGCTAGCAAACTCCCCTCCCGCTTGCGGGAGGGGTCGGGGGTGGGCCCCGGAGCGGAGTGGGCCTCGCAAGGGCCCACCCCGCTGCGACTAGGACTTGCGAGGCAAGCTCAAGTCTCGCTGCCCCTCCCGTGAACGGGAGTGGATGGAGGAAAAATGACCAAAGCAGCAATTCTCGAAAAACCCGGCGAGCCGATGGTGATCGGCGAGATCGACGTCGCCGATCCCGCGCCCCACGAGGTGCTGATCGACACCAAGGCCTGCGGGCTGTGCCATTCGGATCTGCACTTCATCGACGGCAAGTATCCGCACCAGCTGCCGCTGATCCCCGGGCACGAGGCCGCAGGCGTGGTCCGCGCGGTCGGCAGCGAAGTGACCATGGTGAAGCCGGGCGATCATGTGGTCACCTGCCTCAGCGCCTTTTGCGGCCAGTGCGAGTTCTGCGTCACCGGGCGTATGGCGCTGTGCCTGGGCCAGGGCACCCGGCGTGCGAAGGACGCCGCGCCGCGCCTGTCGAGAGATGGGGCGCCGGTGCACCAGCTGCTCAACCTCTCGTCCTTTGCGCAGCAGATGCTGATCCACGAACATGCCTGCGTGGCGATCGACAAGGATATGCCGTTCGACCGTGCCGCGGTGCTCGGCTGCGCGGTGACCACCGGCGCTGGCACGATCTTCAACGCGGTCGAGCTGACCCCGGGCGAAACCGTGGCCGTGATCGGCTGCGGCGGCGTGGGCCTCGCCGCGATCAACGCCGCCAGGATTGCAGGTGCGGGGATGATCATCGCCGCCGATCCGCTGCCCGAAAAGCGCGCGCTCGCCGAAACGCTGGGCGCGACGCACACGATCGATGCGCTGGCCGACGATGCCGCGACCCAGATCATCAAGCTGACCGGCGGCGGCGTGCACTACGGGATCGAGGCGGTCGGCCGGCAGGCATCGGCGGACCTCGCGGTGGCATGCCTGCGCCGCGGCGGCACCGCGGTGGTCCTCGGCATGATGCCGCTCGACTGCAAGGTTGGCCTCGGCGCGCTTGACCTGCTCGGCGGCAAGAAGCTGATGGGCGCGATCATGGGGATGAACCACTTCCCGGTCGATCTGCCGCGCCTCGTCGATTTCTACATGCGCGGCCTGCTCGATCTCGACACGATCATCGCCGAACGGATCGGGCTGGAAGATATCAACGCCGGGTTTGATCGCTTGCGCGAAGGGCACTCCGCGCGCAGCATCGTGGTGTTCGACTGACAGGCCCACAGGGCAGGTGGCTGTCCTACTGGCGGGGCGAAAGGTAAGGTCGGGCGAACAGAAAGATACCAGCCGCGCCGGTCGATTATGGAAGGTGACACTCGTATCCCGGCAAGCGGGCGGTTTCCGGCGCAAGACCGGGGCGGGAGCGGGTTGCGGGATTTTCGAATAAGCGGGGGGTGCATGTGCCACCACCGGCAGGAGAGGTTGCAGGAAGCAAGAGCATGAGCACGATCGATTACGAGAAGGAAATGGTCGGCACGGTCGACGTGCCCGAGGCCGACAAGCTCGATGAAACCGCGCTGACCGCGTGGTTCGAAAGCAATGTAGAGGACTTCACCGGGCCGCTCGAACTCTCGAAGTTCAAGGGCGGCCAGTCCAATCCCACCTACAAGGCCCAGACCGGCAATCGCAGCTACGTGCTGCGCCGCCAGCCCTTCGGCAAGCTGCTGCCATCGGCGCACGCGGTCGACCGCGAATACAAGGTTATGAGCGCGCTCGGCCCCACGGGCTTCCCCGTGCCGCGCACCTTCGGCCTGTGCGAGGACGCGGATGTGATCGGCTCCAAGTTCTTCGTCATGGAACTGATCGAGGGACGCAACCTGTGGAACGGCTCGCTGCCCGAATCCACGCCGGACGAGCGGCGCGAGATCTACCACGCGATGGTCGACACGCTGGCCGATCTGCACACCACCGATCCGCAGAAGATCGGCCTTGGCGACTACGGCAAGCCGCAGGATTACTGCGCGCGCCAGATCGCCCGCTGGACCAAGCAATACAAGTTGTCCGAAACCGAAGAGATTCCCGAAATGGAAGCGCTGATCGCGTGGCTGCCCGAGACGGTGCCCGATCAGCACGCCAGCGGCATCGTCCATGGCGACTACCGGCTCGACAACATGATCTTCCAGCCCGATCGCAACAGCGTGGCCGCCGTGCTCGACTGGGAGCTCTCGACGCTGGGCGATCCGATCGCGGATTTCAGCTACTTCGTGCTCAACTGGCACAACCCGGCCGATGGCCGCGCCGGGCTCGGCGGGCTCGATCTTCAGGAGCTTGGCATCCCGAGCGCCGAGGAAACCACAGAACGTTACGTGGCCCGCACCGGCTACCCCGTCCCGGACATGGACTGGTACTTCGCGTTCAACCTCTTCAAGTTTGCCGGGATCATCCAGGGCATCAAGAAGCGTGTGATCGACGGCACCGCATCCTCGGCCCATGCGAAGAAGATGAGCGAGCGGGTGCGCCCGCTGGTGCAGTCCGCCTACGGCTTCGCGAAGCGCGCCGGGATGGACTGACCGGCCGCCGGAGCCGTCAGAAGCCCCGGTTCCAGCGCACGAACACGCCCCGTTCGGCAGCCGCGTAGCGCAGGTGGCCCGGCTCGCTGCGGTAAAAGAGGCTCGCGGCGAGGAGTCCGTCGAAAGCGTCGCCGGACCAGGTCAGCTCACCCATCAGCTCGCGTCCTTCGGGGGCGAGGGCCAACGGCATCAGCCTGTACTGCGCAGTTCGGGTGGCATAATCGTAGCTGACCGGCAGATCGACGAGCAGCTGCCCGCCGGTCACCCGCAGCGGCGAGGAGAGGCGCAGGCCGATCCGATCTGCCTCCTGCAGCACCCCGCGCTTGCTCGCATCGAGCGCGAAGGACAGGCTGCGGAAGCGCGAACCGGCGGAAATCCGGTCCCCGGCAAGTGCGCTGGTCGAGCCGATCCGGCCTTGCGTTCCCAGCCGCCAGCCCTCGCCCAGGTCGATCGCGGCGGTGCCGGAGAGGAAGACGCTGCGCGAACCGCGACCGCCGAAGCTGTCGTGCAGGTAGGCACCCAGTACGGTACGATCCTCGCTCAGCAGTTCGGAGCCGATCGTCAGGTCAAGCGGGCCGATGCTGCGATCCGCCGCGAGGCGGATGCGCGTGAAGCCGAACCCTTCGCGCCGGTCGCCGATATAGTCAGTTGCCTCGCGCACCGCGCCGGTCAGCGCCTCGCCGCGGCTCGCCGTCAGCGTGACGCCGAAGCTGCCGAGATCGCGGCGCATCGCAACGCTCTGGCGATCGCGGTGGGTGAAGCCCAGCTCATCCGCGCCGCCGCGCGAGACGAGGAAGGCGGGGCGATCGTGCCCCTGCATCTGCGCGGCCAGCCCTTCCGGCCCTTCTGCGAAGGCAAAGCCCAGCTGCATGTCGGGCGCGATCCTGAGCGCGACCCGTGCGGCCAGCACCCGCGCCGCCTCGCTATCCGCCTGCGACAGCCGCAGCGGCGTGAGCGGGCTGTCCTGATCGCCCGCCCTGCGCTGGTCGAGCGTGAAGGCCATCGTCAGCGTCTGGCTACCTACCGAAACCCGGCGCAGACCCGATTGCGCGGCACTCCTCAGAAGCGGCTCCGCACTCGCGATGCGGGTGCGCGTGCCGAGCTGGTAGAGATAGGCGCGCTCGTACTTATCGAGCACGATGCCGGGCAGCGATGCGCCGGCCAGCGCATCGCCCATCGGCGCGGATGCGATCGCGATATCGTCGGCCAGCGAAAGCGTGCTCTGCGACCCTGCCATCCGGGTTGCACCCTGCGGGCTGAAGGCCTCGATCAGATCGAGAATCCCGCGCCCGTAGACCCGATCGGTCCCATTGCTCCCCGCATCGCGAGCGGTATCGAGCAGGATCTCCACGATCTGCTGGCCGGTCAGGTTGGGGAACGCCTGCGCCAGCAGCGCCACCGCGCCCGCCACCTGCGGGGTGGCGAAACTGGTGCCGGACAACAGCGTGACGAACTGGGCACCGTTCTGCTCGGCAACCTTCAACTCGCCGTTCTCGTACACGCAGCACAGCCGCTCGCCGCGCGCGGTAAGGTAATCCTCGGCGAAGTTGCCCGCGCGGTTGCTGAAACCCGAGATGACCCCGTTCTGATCGACCGATCCCACGATGATGACCGCGCCGTTACCCCGCGAGGCAGCACCGATTGCGAAGGGATCGGGATTGTCGGGATCGAGCGCGGGATCGTCGGTATCCCCGTCATTGCCCGCAGCGACGACAACCACGATCCCGGCTGCGGTCGCCCGCCGGATCGCGTCGAGAACCGACGCGCCCGGCGTGCCGCCGCCCAGGCTGAGATTGACCACCCGGGCATTCGCATTGATCGCGGCGTCGATCCCGCGTGCGATATCGCGATCGAAAAAGCGGCAGCCGGCCAGATCGGGGTCGGTCTCATCCGACGTGCAACTGCCCGGACTGTCCGCCCGCAGCACCAGCAGGCTCGCATCATAGGCCAAGCCGACGATACCGGTATTGTCGAGCGCAGCCGCCGCGATGAGCGCAACATTGGTGCCATGATCGTCCACCGCGTCGACCCCGCGATCGCCCGCCACATCGCGCGAGGAAGACAGGATGCGTCCGGCAAATTCGGGGCTGTCGATATCGATCCCGGTATCGATGATGGCGATCGTGGAACCGCGCCCCGTAATGCCCTGCTGCCACGGGGTAACCGCGTTGTGGAACTGCGGCCCGTCGGACCGGCGAACCTCCGCCGTGTTCACATTGGGGGGAGGAGGGGGCGTCGGGGTTGGCGTCGGGCTCGGAGTAGGCGTTGGAACCGGGGTGGGCGTTGGTGCTGGGGCCGGGCCCGGATTACGGTTGATCGGGCCGTTGGAAGATCCTCCCGAACATGCGCTCAGCAGGGCGAGTGCACCCAGCGCAGCACCGGCATTCCACGCCGACCGATTTTTCCAGTTCACCATCCCGACCCCCGATTTCAGCTCGATTTCAAGAGCGTCCTACCGAATGCTAGGCCGCGCGAGTAAATGCATGCTGAACTCTCAGGCCCAGCAGTGCGTGGTCCCCACTCAAGCAACCGCTCGCATCGCCGGCACCGCTTGTGAAGCCGCCGACGCACAGCTAGCACTCCCGTTTCTTATAGCGCGAGACGAGGTCTTGCTGCGGCCATCGCCAGAAAAAGGAGTGTATGAGGATGAGTGACGACCATCGGCAGGTGATCGAACAGGCGTGGGATACGCGCGAGTCACTGGACACCGGCGATGGGGACCTGCGCGACGCGGTCGACGCCGCGATCACCGCGCTCGACAGTGGCAGCGCGCGCGTGGCCGAGCCCGACGGAAATGGCGGCTGGACCGTCAACCAGTGGCTCAAGAAGGCGGTTCTGCTCTCGTTCCGGTTGAGCGACAACCGCCTGATGGATGGTGCGGTAGGCTCGCCAGCCTTCGACAAGGTGCCGAGCAAGTTCGCCGGCTGGGGTGAAGAACGCTTCCGCGAGGCGGGCTTCCGGGTCGTACCCGGCGCGATCGCGCGGCGCGGCAGCTATATCGGCAAGAACTGCGTGCTGATGCCCAGCTTCACCAATATCGGTGCCCATGTCGGCGATGGCACCATGCTGGATACGTGGGCGAGCGTGGGCAGCTGCGCACAGATCGGTGCGGGCTGCCATATCTCTGCGGGGGCCGGGATCGGCGGCGTGCTGGAACCGCTGCAGGCCAACCCGACGATTATCGGCGACAACTGCTTCATCGGCGCGCGTTCGGAGATCGTCGAGGGCGTGATCGTGGGCGAAGGGTGCGTGGTCGCGATGGGTGTGTTCATCACCCAGTCGACCAAGATCGTCGTGCGCGAGACGGGCGAGGTCCTGCGCGGGCAACTACCGCCTTATTCGGTAGTTGTCCCTGGCACGCTTCCGTCCGAAAACGGTGGGCCCTCGCTCGCCTGCGCGGTGATCGTGAAAACCGTCGATGCGCGCACGCGCGAGAAGACTGGGATCAACGAACTGCTGCGCGACTGACCCTTGCAACAACCGGCGGGCGCGGAACTGGGCGGTCCGAGGGCCGTTGAATGGATTCGGTGGACGGGAAAGGAAAAATATAATGGCACATGACCACGACGGCAAAATTCACATAGACGAACAAAACGTCAGCGGCGGCAGCAAGGAAGGCGTGGTGCGCTGGATTCTGGGTATTGGACTGGTACTCGCAGTTGTCGCCCTCTCGCTGATCTGGATCGTACCCGCGCTGATGCAGGGCGACGCGGAGGAGGAAGCCACGGTTTCGGGCACCATGGAGGCGACCAGCCCCGAAGAAGGCAGCGATACCGATGGCGTCGTGACCGAACAGGATCTGGGCGACGATGGCTTCGCCGAGGAACCCACCGCCGACTGAGGCGGTTGATCCGACCGAAAACCTATCGCGCAGGAGCCCCGATTCCATGAGCAATTCCAACAGCTTCCAGAGCAATCAGTATGTGAAGTGGGATTGGGGCGACGGCACCGCGAAGGGTCAGATCAAGGAACGGTTCGAACGCGAGGTGACCCGCACCCTCAAGGGCAGTGAAGTCACCAAGAACGGAACCGAGGACAATCCCGCCTACCTCATCAAGCAGGATGATGGCGACGAGGTGCTCAAGCTCGGTTCGGAAATCGAGGCACAGGACACCTGACATGCCCAAGGCCAAGTCCAAGAGGCAGCAGAAGGCGGCGGGTGCCGCCCTTTCCGCCAAGCGCGGAGAAACGAAGAAGTCCGACCTTCAGGGCGCTTCGGTCGGCATGTACGAAAGCATGACCGAGGACGAGCTGGAGGAAATGGCCTCGACCGACCGTGAGGATCTTCCCGAAGAAGCCGACGACGACGACTAGCTTGTCGTCCAGCCGGGGCCTAGCGGCCTAGCGCTGCTCCCCCACCGGATATTCGTATGGCGGAACGCCCGCCATGCCCGCGCTTGCCGCTTCCACCGCGCGCATCACCCGCATCATGTTGCCAAAGCTGATCTTCTCGAGGTCGGCTTGGCTATAGCCACGCCGCGCAAGCTCGGTGAACAGCGCGGGGTAGGTCGAGACATCTTCGAGCCCGTCGGGCGCGAAGGGAATGCCATCATAATCCCCGCCGATGCCGATCGCATCGATCCCGGCAACCGCGCGGACGTGGTCGATATGATCGGCCATGTCACCGATGTCGGCCGGTGGATAGGGATTGGCCTCGTCCCATGCCGCGAGACCCGCTGCGACCGCATCGGGCTGGCCTTGCCACAGAGCCTCCAGCCGCGCTTCCTCGGCCGCGCGATCAGCATTCCACACCCGCGCCGCCTCCTTGATGAAACCGGGCACCGCCGTCACCATCGCGATCCCGCCATTGGCAGCCAGGCGCCTCAGCACCGCGTCGGGCACGTTGCGCGCGTGTCCGTTGATCGCGCGGGCGGAGGAGTGGCTGAAGATCACCGGTGCCTGCGCCACATCGAGCGCGTCCATCATCGTCGCTTCGGACACGTGGCTGAGATCGACCACCATGCCGATCCGGTTCATCTCGCGCACCAGATCCTTGCCGAAGTCGGTCAGTCCGTCATGTTCGGGCGCATCCGTGGCGCTGTCCGCCCACGGCGTGTTCTTGCTGTGCGTCAGCGTCATGTAGCGTGCGCCCAGATCGTACATCTGGCGCAGCACGGCGAGGCTGGATCCGATCGAATGCCCCCCCTCCATGCCGATCAGCCCCGCAATCCGCCCCTCGGCCACCGCCTGCGCGTCATCGTCCGCCGTCAGCGCGAGAGACATTTCGTGCGGATAGCGCGCGATCAGGCGCTTGGTCACGTCGATCTGCTCGACCGTCATCTGCACCGCCTCGGGTTCGTCGAGCGAGGCGGGCACATAGACCGACCACCACTGCGCCCCGACCCTGCCCGCCTTCAGCCGCGCGATGTCGGTCTGCATCTGCGCGCGCTCGTCGGTCTTGGTGTGGCCGGTGTGCTCGAAATCGAATTCGCCGATCTCGTTGCCGAAGCGGCTGCGCAGCTGGATCGGCACATCATTGTGCCCATCCCATACCGGTGCCGCCTCCAGCGCAGCCTCGGCCACTTCCTCGGGCGTCTGCGCACCCAGCGGGGCGGCGATCGTGCAGGCGAGAGCGCTGGCAGCAAGAGCGATCGTGGCGAAACGGCGCGACATGATGTGATCCTTTCGGGTCCGGATTGCGGGGTGCGCAAGGCATACCGCCTCGGCGGCAAAAGGGAAGGATACCGGACCGGGGCTGCCCCTATCGCATCGCGCGCCCCTCCCCTAACGAGCGAAGCATGAGTGAAGCGCGCGACCTGATCGAGGCCCATGGCCTGCAACCGCATCCCGAAGGCGGGTGGTACCGCGAGACCTTCCGCGGGCCGGAGCGCGACGGCCGCGCCACGGCGACGATGATCCACTTCCTGCTGGAATCGGGGCAGGCCTCGCACTGGCACCGGGTCGATGCGGACGAGCTGTGGCTGTGGCACGCGGGCGACCCGCTCGCCCTGCGCATCGCGGAGAACGAAGACGCGGTGGTGGACACGCTGGTGCTCGGCGATCCGCAGAGCACGGTTCGCCTTTGGCAGGGTGTCGTGCCCCAAAGGCAGTGGCAGGCGGCAATGCCGCTGGCTGGCCCGCACGGCTATGCCTTCGTATCCTGCGTCGTGGCCCCGGGCTTCGAATTCGACGGGTTCGAGCTGGCGCCGCCGGGCTGGGCACCGAGGAGAGCCTAAGCCATGGCGCGGATCGCGACCCGATGGTTTCTGGTGATCGCCTATTTCGCGGCGGGCGTGCTGCACATCGCCGTGCCGGAGCCCTTCCTAGGCATCATGCCGCGCGCGGTACCCTTCCCCGAAGCCATGATCTTCTGGACCGGAGTGGCAGAAATCCTGGGGGCGATCGGCCTCGCCCAAGCCATCTCACCGCAGCTCAGGCGCGCGGCGGGTATCGGGCTTGCGCTCTACGCGCTGTGCGTCTGGCCTGCGAACATCCAGCACATGATCAGCGACCTTGGCGGCGACGGCGGGCTGGGCCTCGCCTATCACGTACCGCGGATGCTGGCGCAGCCGATCATCATCTGGGCCGCCCTTTGGGCCGGATGCGTGATCGACTGGCCGTTCGCCAGACGGGCCTAGCCCGCGGTCTCTTCTTCGGGATCGAGGAAGTCGCCGTCGTCTTCACCGCTATAGGTCGCGGTCAGCACGCTCGCCGCGATCACATGGCCTTCCATTGCCGCGAACAGCTCTGTCTTGCCTGCGCCCGGCATCAACGCAATCGGTAGGTCGAGCGCGAACAGCTGGAACACGAAGCAGTGTGGATCCCCCGCTGGATCGACCTTGGGCAGGAGCCAGTCCGAATTGCCCTGGTCGTTCTTACCGGTGCGCGGCGGCGTTTCGCCCTCCAGCAGCTTGCCGTGCTGCGCGGGCAGGCCCCAAACCAGCCAGTGGCAGGTCGGCTCGTCGGTGCTCGCATCCTCGACCACGATGACGATTTCTTCCGCTGCCTTGGGCGGCGCGGTCCATTCCATCGGAGGCGCAACCGCATCTTCCTCATCGGCAGTGAAGCACGGGTCCAGCTCCGCACCGCTGGCGAAAGCGGGGCTGGAGAGCGAAAAGCCATTGCGGCCGATCGCTTCACGTGTCGCGAAGCGGGCGATGGCGAGCCCGGCATTGGCGGGGCAGGATGCGGGCAGAACGGCGGTCAGCCAGTCGGTCATGATGGGTCGAATCTCCTTAACTTGGCTCTCTGCTAGGCGTTTGCGCGCGGCGATGTAAGGGCCGCGAATGGCGAATAGCCCCATACTATGCACCCACAGTCCTGACATCGTCCCCTCAATAGTCGTGGACTCTCCACGACATCCGATAATATGTTGCAGCTCAAAGGTTTGCAGGGGGGTTTTGCAGATGTCTATCGCTCGCGCTTCGCTTTCGGTCCTGCTCGCGGCCTCGCTGGCAGCCTGCGGAAGC
The DNA here is from genome assembly GCF_054655655.1 of Alteriqipengyuania triglochinis. Taxonomy (NCBI): domain Bacteria; kingdom Pseudomonadati; phylum Pseudomonadota; class Alphaproteobacteria; order Sphingomonadales; family Erythrobacteraceae; genus Alteriqipengyuania; species Alteriqipengyuania triglochinis. The sequence continues at coordinate 8,930 of NZ_BAAHNC010000004.1, read as the reverse complement.
GATGGAACAGGCGCGCCCTCCGTCGGCTCAGGTGGCGGCGCAACGGGCAATAGCTGTTCGCTCGCGGACCGAAAGGCCTGGGTCCTCGACGAGCTCGAGCAATACTACCTCTTTCCGGACCTGCTGGACACCAGCGTCGACCCTGCCCGCTACGGCACGCTGCAGGGCTATATCGATGCACTGGTCGCCCCTGCACGGGCGCAGGGGCGCGATCGCGGCTTCACCTTTATCACCTCGATCCGGGAAGAAAACGAACTGATCAATTCGGGCTCGTCCGCAGGCTTCGGCATCAGGCTCGGCTACGACACCGCCAATGGCCGGGTCTTCGTCCTCGAAGCCTTCGAAAGCGCCCCCGCCTATCCCGAGGGCATTGATCGCGGCACCGAAATCCTTGCGGTCAACGGGACGAGCACCGCCAGCCTGCTGGCATCGGGCGGTGCGGCGGCGTTCAGTGACGCCTTGGGGCCGAGCGAACCCGGAGTGACACGCAGCCTCACCATCCGCCAGCCCGGCGGCGAGCAAAGCAGCGTCACCGTGACCAAGACAGAATATGCGCTCGATCCGATATCCGATCGCTATGGCGCACAGGTGATCGACAACAACGGCACCAGTGTCGGCTATATCAATCTGCGGACCTTCATCGTCGAGGACGCCGGGCCGCAACTGCGCGATGCAATCGACGACTTCCGCCAGCAAGGCATCGACGAGGTCATCCTGGATTTCCGTTACAACGGGGGCGGCCTCGTTTCGGTCGCGGAGCTCCTCGGCGACCTGCTCGGGCGCGACAAGGTGGGCCAGGCGTTCAGCCGCACGCTCTTCCGCAGTTCGCTGTCGAGCAACAACAGCACCGAGCTGTTCGAGAGCCAGCCCCAAGCCATCGCGGCGACCAAAATCGCGCTGATCGGCACGGGGTCGACCGCGTCCGCCAGCGAACTGGTCGGCAACGCGTTCATCCCCTATCTCGGCAACAACACCGCGCTGGTCGGCAGCAACACTTTCGGCAAGCCGTCGGGCCAGATCGCGCGGGACCGACAGATTTGCGACGACCGGCTGCGCGTGCTCGCCTTCCGCACCGTCAACGCGGCGAATGGCGGGGACTATTACAACGGCCTCGCCAGCGTCTACCCGCAGACCTGCGCAGCCCCGGATGACTTCCTTCAGCCATTGGGATCGGTGAGCGAGGCATCCACCGCCACATCGCTGACCTTCCTGCGCGGCGAGCCTTGCACCGCGATCGGCAGCACGTCGATCCGCGTGCAGCAGCGCCGGCAGCGCGGCCCCAGGATCGAGGCGCTGCAGGCCACCACGCCGACGGCGGCGCAGTATCAGATACCCGGTCTTTTCTGAGGCGGTTCGCGCCTAGCGCGCAGCGGTCGCTTCGCTCGCCAGCGAAAGCGCGGTCTTGACTACGCGGGTCGAGCATGCCGGCTTGGCGATGAGTTGCGCATTCAGTGTCGCAAGCGTGCCTTCCTGCCGGTTCAGATCGCCCGAATGCAACAGGTAGGGAATCTCGCGCCGCTCGAGCTCGCGGGCGACGGGGACGCAGGTCTCTCCATCGCGCAGGGTCACGTCCAGTACGGCGCAGGTAAGCCCTTCATGCGCTTCGATATGGGCCAGTGCTTCGCGCACATTGGTGGCGGTGAGGGGCTGACAACGCTCGTCCTCGGCCGCGAATTCAAGATCCATCAGGATCAGCGGTTCGTCGTCCAGCAGCAGGATGTGGCATCCCTCGCTCATGCGCGTCCCCCGTCGATCGGCACGGTCAGCACCGCGTGTAGGCCTTCCGGCTTCCAGTTTCTCTCAATCGTCCCGCGCGCGGCGGCGACCATCCGGTCCATGATCGTGCTGCCGGTTCCGATCTGTTCGGGCGGCCCGTCAAGCACAGGGCCCCCGGTCTCGATCCAGGTCAGCACCACATCTCCGCCATCACGCTCCCAGTTAAGGCTCACCTGCCCTTCGTGACCATCGGCCCATGCCCCGAAGCGGGTAGCATTGGCAGCCAGTTCATGCAGGACAAGCCCGATGAGCGACATGGCCGAAAACGGGACTTGTGCGCCATTGCCGAGGAACAGGAGGCGTTCATCGACCGCATAGGGTTCGAGAATGGCTTTCACCGCAGGGCCCAGATCGATCACCCCGACCGAAGCTTCGTCCAGCGTCGTCTCGTAAGCGCGGCCCAGCGCGTGGATGCGGCTGTTGATCTCCGACGCTTCCTTCTCGACCCCGCGCACGCGGCCCATGACGTTCACGATCCCCGAAATGACGGAGAACATGTTCTTCATCCGATGTGACAGTTCGCGCGCCATTTCGCGTGCATGCTGCTCCTCCGCGCGCGCAGCGCGAACGTCGGAAACGTCCCACTGGCTGCCGAAGAAGTAGATCAGGTTGCCTTTGGAATCGTAGATCGGGCCGAGGTGCAACGCATTCCAGAACGGCGTGCCGTCCTTGCGGTAGTTCAGCAGCTCGACCACGATGACGTCCTCGTCGTCGATCGCCTGGCGTACGCGGGCGACCGAATCACGATCCGTCCTGGCGCCTTGCAGGAAGCGGCAGTTGCGGCCGAGAATCTCTTCTTCCTCGTAGCCGGTCAGACGCCGAAAGGCCCGGTTGGCGAAGACGATCGGCATATCGGGCTGGTTGGGGTCGCTCAGACACACAGCCATGCGGGTCTGGGCCATCGCCTGTTCGAACAGCACGCCGGAGGTGTCGGAGAAACGATCTTCCTGGCCGACATCCTTCATATCGCGCCGCGGACGCGCCTGCGGATCGTTCAAGGAAGCCTGGCTGTACCCGTCCGGTCTGTCGGCCATCAAAAATCCAGTTGAAACAAGATACCCGCGCCGGGGTTTATTCTGTGCGATGAACGCTGTTCAAGGCAGCCCGTTCCAGCCGAGAGCAAGAATCATACAAAATCGTTTTAAAACAGCGTTTCTGGCGCGCGGGGAGCATGATACGCTTCGGGCATGGCACAGCGCACCTACACCAGTTTTGCCGAATTCTGGCCGTTCTACCTTCGCGAGCACAGCCGCCCGGCGACGCGGGCCCTGCACTATGCCGGTACGGGGCTGGTGATCGCGCTGGCGGTTCTGGCGCTGGCCAGCGGCCTGTGGTGGCTCCTGCTGACCCTGCCGATCACGGGCTACTTCTTCGCTTGGCTCGCCCACTTCGGGGTCGAGCGTAACCGACCGGCGACCTTTACCTATCCGCTGTGGAGCCTCGCGGCGGATTTCCGGATGTTTTTCCTGTGGCTTTCCGGACGGCTCGGGCCCGAGCTCGAACGCGCCGGCGTGGAAGAGCGCACGCCCCAGCGTCGCTAGCCTAGGACATTGCCGGTCCGTCGAACGGCTCGCCTTGCGTCCACGCGCAGCCGCGCCGGATGTTCGACCCGATGCGGAGCGTTACCGTGTAGGGATAGCTCCGCTCGCTCATCGCGTCCGAGCATGCGCCTGGGGTGACCGTCATGTCGAAAGGCACCCCCTCGAGCTGCCCGGAATAGCCGAGCCCGCCCTGCCCAGCAAAACGCTTCACCTCGATCGCTGCGCCCGCGATGTCCTCAGGCGTCTTGTAAACCAGTTGTGTGCCGGTGACCGATCCGCTCCAGAAGGGTTCCGTCCCGATGAACTCCACCGTCTCGTTCTCCTCGATGCCGGTGAAACCTTCGGGCGCATTGCCCGGCGCTCCCGCCGTATCCTCGGTCTGGCATGCGGCCAATAGCAGGGTGGTGCAGATGAGGAGCGGGCGCATGGGCTTTCCTTTGCGGGACGTGAGTGCTTCGTTTGTCTGCGGAACATCTACCGCGAGACGTGCCGCAGGAAAAGCGGCGCACCGCTTGCACCGCGCCCTCGCAAGAGCCATCGCACGGGAACGTCGAGCGGCGTTCGCGAATTGGTTGGGCAAGCCTGGAAACCGAAGGAGTTCAACACCATGCGCGTTCTGCCCTATTTCGTGGGCGCCGCCATCGTCGTTGCGATCGGCGGGGCGGTTGCCGGAGCAGCAATCGACACCACTCCGCGCAAGATCCACGATTCCCCCACGATGCCCGCCGGCAGCGGCATCGACTTCGGGCAGGCAGGCAAGCCGCAGACCCTCACCGCCAATCACTATCCGCTCGAAGCCAATGGCTCCACCATCGACGTGGCCGAGCTGCGCGAGCGCGGGCTCTACAGCCAGGATCGCTACGCCAGCAGCTATTATGTCGAGGACCCGGACGATGCGTTCGATTTCGATGCTGCGGCAGCCGATCAGCGGCAGTGGGAGGCAGAGCAGGCCCGGGCAGTCGCCCAGCGTGTTCGCGACCGGCAACAGCGCTCCGCGGCGCGCCAGCCGCTGAAACTGGAACGTCCTGCGAGGGTAGCCGATTCTCAGGTCGAGTTTGTCTCGCGTCCCGTAGTGCAAGACACCAGCGCAATGGTGCGCTGAGCGCGCTTTCCGAACTCCGCCGCACACAAAAAGGGCTCCCGAACGGGAGCCCTTTCTCGTTGGAAAAAAAGCGTGCCTTATTCGGGCATCAGCACCGTATCGATCACGTGGATCACGCCGTTCGACGCATCGATATCGGTCTGCGTCACGGTGGCGGTATTGCCAGCCGCATCGGTCAGCACGACATTGCCGCCCTCGAGCGTAGCGGTCAGTTCGCCGCCGTTAACGGTGGTCAGCTTGTAGCCTTCGTCACCCGCAGCCTCGATCGCAGCGGTCAGCGCCGCCGCATCGGTGTCACCTTCCACCACGTGGTAGGTCAGGATGCTGCCGAGCTTTTCGGTATCTTCGGTGGTCAGCGTTTCGAGCGTGCCGTCGGGCAGCTTTTCGAACGCGGCATTTGTCGGCGCGAACACGGTGTATTCACCGCCCGAAAGCGTTTCGCCGAGATTCGCAGCGGTCACCGCTTCTACCAAAGTCGAGAAGTCGGGGTTGCCCTGCGCCACCTCAACGATCGTGCCGGCAGCCATATCGTCGACCGCCATCTGATCGGCGGTCATGTCGTCCGCAGTGGTCGTGTCTTCGGTTTCGACGGGGTCGCCACAGGCGGCAAGCGAGAGGGCCGCGGCCGAGGCAAGCATCAAGCTGAATGTCTTCATCGGGGGTCGTCCTTGGTGATTGGGTGAAGCGGGGAGCGGCCTGTTGCCGCGCCCTTCACCCAAACAATGGACGGCGCGCACCACTCGTTCCGATTTTGGCGAGAATATGGCGCGATGCTGGACCAAAAGAGGTACTCTCTCGCCCGGCGCTAGCGCTTTCCCCGTTTCCTACTCCGCCACGCGGCCCACGACCCGCACTGTGCAGCGCTGCGGCCCGATAGACGAGGGGACGATCAGTTCGGTCGTCTCGCCCGTGCACAGGGCCGTTCCGTAGCGATCGTCGATCGCAATCCGCAGGGCGAAGTCGATGTCGTGGCACATGCCGACGGGATCGAGCACGAACTTGTTGTTCGGCCCCGCATCGACGAAAATCCGCTCGCCCCCATCGGGCGCGTCCGGCGCTTCCGAGAAGCCATTGACTATGCGGGTGGGGAAACACTGCCGATCCGTGTCGAGGCCGGCAATGGTCTCCGGCCCCGGTTCGGGCACCGGGGCGCACGATGCGAGCGCGCTCGCGACGCAGATAATGGCGATTGGCGCGATGATACGGGACATGGCAGCCTCCTTGGCCTGATACGGCGCCGTGCCTTGGTGCTTTCATCGGGCGCCGTCATCCGGATGGATCGGCCCATGGTGCGCCGGGTTCGGGCCATTGGCAAGGCATCTGCCATATCGAACGCGGCGTGGGCCGGACGCGCCCCTACGCACCTGTCACAGTTTCCTGAGTGTGAAACTCTCTCGCGCCGGGCGCACCAGGCGCAGTCGGGCCGAGGAGTGACCTGCGGTGGATCATTGCGCAGCATGCCCCACGTGACGGTGCATGCAGGAAAGCCTTCTGGCTAGGCCGCCGGGTCTTTTTCGGCCTCCGCCTCGGCCGCGTCTACTTCCTTTTCGCGCAGCATCTTCGCGCGTTCCTCGGCCACGGCGCGGGCATGGTCGGCGAGACCCCGCCAAGTCTTCTCGGCGCGCAGCTCGCGGTCGCGCACATTGGCGAGCTCCGCCTTTTTCGCCGCAGCGGCTGCCTGATCCGCGCGGGCGCAGTAGAATTCGTAGCTTTGGGCCATGGGGGCTGGTCTCCGGCGTGTGGTGGAAGGGGGGCTGAAAAGAAAGGGCGCCGCTTCCGGTTGGAAGGGCGCCCCGTCGGATCAATCGGCCTGCGAGAGGTTGATCGCGCTTTCCTTGCCGTTACGGCCCTGCTCAACTTCGTAGTTGAGGCGCTGCTCCTTATCGAGCGTCTGCATCCCCGCCGCCTGGACGGCCGTGATGTGCACGAAGCTGTCGGCCGAGCCGTCGTCGGGCTGGATGAAGCCGTAGCCCTTGTCGGCGTTGAAGAATTTTACGGTGCCAGTCTTGGCCATGGAGTGTCCCTTTCATGGAACGAGAGTGCCCCCTGCGCAGGCGTGCCGTGCAGGGGCAAGGTACAGCCGGGCGCAGAGTGCGACCCGGAGGCGTCAAATCGTCCGATGAAAGGAAAACGTCGTCTGGTGTGCGCCGAAGCCGGTTGGAGCTGGTGGCTCAAGTGGCAGCGGCGAAGGCAAATTCCGAAGTCCGTCGCAAATTTCGACGTCAGCGGCAGCCGTATAACACACGCCCGGGGAGATAGCGAGGGCCGAGTAGCGGGAGGCCCCGAAGCTTCGAGCACCAGTGCATGTCCTCGCGTTCGTGATGACCGGTTCCCTTCGCGAATGCGCCATTGCGAGCAGGTGGTAACCCGGCCGCCCCGGATTGAAAAAAATGGTGCGCATCGTCAGGAACGCGAGCTCGACACGGTCATTGTGGGCCAAAAGACAGGAGAAATTGATGAAAGTTATGACGTTCGCCGCCCTCCCGCTTGCCGCGCTGGCCCTCGCCGCCTGCGATTCCCAGGCCGAGCAGGAGGCCGACGTGGCCGAGGACCAGATGGAAATGCAGGCTGAACAGAGTGCTGTCGAGGCCGGCCCGCAGGAAGCCGCGCTCGGCATGACCGAGGCGCAGCTGATCGAGGCCGAACTGGTCGACGAGGACGGCAACGAGCTCGGTGAAGTCGAGCAGGTGCGTCGCAACGCGATGGGTACGGTCGACGGTCTGGTGGTCGAGCTCGAAGACACCCCGGCGGAACGTTACGTGGTCGTACCGATGAAGAGGATGGTTTCCCGGACCGATGGCGACGACACGGACGTGCAGACCACGATGACCGCCAAGCAGCTCGCCGCGCTGCCCGATGCGGAGATCACCAAAACCGCGCCGTAATATCCGCGCTGGCCAATGACACGAAAGACCCGCTTCGGCACACCGCCGGGGCGGGTCTTTTAGTACGCGCCGGACGGCCCCGCGCCTCGGCGCGGTGACGGGCGAGCCGAGCACCCCAATGCCCCGGACATCGGGCGTCGTACGAATTGATGCGAGGCTTCGGCACGAATGCGCCTATTGATGAAAGTGGGACATACCGCCCCGATTGGAACCGATATGGCCAAGAGCCAGAGCAAGAAGAGCCGCGAGACACGCAAGCCCAAGAAGGAAAAGATCAAGACCAACGCCTCCAACCCCAGCGTCAAACCCGGCGCGATCAAGGGGCTGGAGAATATGAAGAACAGCTAGAGACCGCCATGCGCGCCCGCTAAGGCGGGCGCCATGGACAGCGCCGACCCACCCGAAACCGCCCCCGTCACGATCCTCGTCGATGCCGATGCCTGCCCGGTGAAGGACGAGATATACCGCGTCGCCCAACGCCACCGCGCGCATGTTCGCGTGGTCAGCAACAGCGCCTTTCGCGTGCCCGTGAACGAACGGGTCCGGCGGGTCGTGGTGGGCGACGGCTTCGATGCCGCCGACGACTGGATCGCCGAGCACGCATCGCCCCGCACCATCGTGATCACCGCCGACATCCTGCTTGCCGAGCGATGCATCAAGACGGGCGCGAGCGTCCTCAAGCACGATGGCCGCGAATATGATGCCGCAAGCATCGGATCGGCGGTCGCCACGCGGGCGATCATGGCGGACCTGCGCAGCGGGATGGACGGCCCGCTCGGCGCGAGCGGTGGCGGCCCTCCGCCGTTCAGCAAGGCCGACCGTTCGCGCTTCCTGCAATCGCTCGACCGGGTGCTGGTGAAGCTCTCCCGCGGCTGAGCGAATTCACCTGCGCCGCCGGATCGCAGCACCGCTCAAACCGACGGAAACGCCGAAGGTCGCGGCGACTAGGCCTTCTTCTCCTTGTGCGCGGCAATCGCTTCGTCGATCGCGGCGATCCGCTGGCGTTCGGGCGTGTCGCGCGCGAGCCCCTTGAGGCGGCAGGTCGCCCAGAGCTGCCGCCGTTCGGATTCGAGGTTCTTGAGATAGAGATCGGCCACGGGCGCTAGAGCACCTTCTCGGGGCGCGGATCGTGGCTGTGGCGATCGCTCTTGCCGAAATGCCGTTCGAGCCGCTGGGCAAGCGTGTGCGCAGCCTTGCGCGCGGCATCGTCGACCGTGGCGGCGTGTTCGGTCACCCCGATCGGCTTGCCGCCCGAAGGCCGTGCCTCGATCGTGCAGGCCTTGTCGTCGGCCCCGCCCTTCGGCCCGTTCTCGTCGCGCACATGGATTTCGAGCCGGGTCAGCCGATCCTCGAACCGGGCGAGCTTGGTGCGGACCGCATCCTCGATGCGCGTCGCGACGTTTTCGGTCCCCATGACGGAGCTGTCGGAATTGAACTGGACCTGCATGACGGGGGTTCCTTTCGGTTGTTGTCGTCCTGTCCTATCAACGGTCGAAGCCGCGGCGATATCCCGGCAGAAAGGCCGACCGGCACGGTTTTTCCCGGCGGCCATGCGCCGCTGCGTGGCGGGCCGTGCGGCGCGCGCGACCGCCCGTTTCGGCCCGCCAACACGAGGGCGAGAGGCTG
>NZ_BAAHNC010000003.1:0-558946 GCF_054655655.1 Alteriqipengyuania triglochinis | reverse complement strand
TAGGGTTTCGGATGCCTACGGAGCTGCCCGGCCCAGCCAGCACGATAGGACTCTTTTGGCACTCACACGGAAATCTGCGATTCTCCACGGCGGAAACATGCTCGTCCCGTTTACCCTATCCCAATGCGTCCCTGCGTAAGACTCGCGCGTGATGGCCACCAGCAAAGACGCCCCTGCCCCCGGACTCGAACCGGCCCCCTCCACATCGCTGCGCGATCTCGTGCGCAGTGCGGTGATCTGGCGCAGCGGAACGCAGATCGTCGGGCAGATCATTACGTGGGGTTCGACCTTCCTGGTGATCCGCATCCTCGATCCGGCGGACTATGGCCTCTATGCCATGGCAGCGGTGGTGCTGAACCTGCTGAGCCTCATCAATGGCTTCGGAATCGCCAATGCCGCGATCCGTGAAGGCGAGCTGCAGCCCCACACGATCCGGCAGGTCTTTGGCATGCTCGTGCTGCTGAATGCGGGCCTGGCGCTCGTGCAGTTTTCCGCCGCCGGTCTGATCGCCAACTATTTCGGCCAGCCGATGGTGGCGGACCTGCTGCGGGTCCAGTGCCTGCTCTATCTGACCAACCCGTTCTCTGCCCTCGCCTATGCATTGCTGAGTCGTCGGATGGATTTTCGCAGCCAGGCGCAGGCCAACCTGGTCTCGGCAATTCTCGGCGCGATCGTCGCCCTGGGCGGTGCGTGGCTCGGCATGGGCGTTTGGGCGCTGGTCGCCGCGCCGCTGACGATGTTCGCCAGCAAGGCACTCCTCACGACGATCAAGGCGCGGGCGTTCATCCTGCCCAGCTTCTCCTTCGCGGGATCGGGCCATCTCGCCAGATACGGCATCACCGTTCTGGGAGGCAGCTTCGCCTGGTTCGTCGCGACGCAGACCGACATCCTGCTGGGCGGGCGGCTGCTGAGCGCGGCGGAGCTCGGCTTTTATACGACCGCGCTGTTCCTGACGCAGATGTTCGTCACCAAGTTCGTTCCGCCGATCAACGAGATTGCCTTTGCCGCCTTCGCACGGATCCAGGACGATCGCGATGCGGTCGCGCGCAGCTTCCTGAAAGCGGTGCGGATCGTCTTCCTCGCCGCAATGCCCTTCTGCCTCGGCATGAGCGCGGTGGCAGAGCCCATGGTCGCGGTGCTGCTGGGCGACAAATGGGCCGCGGCGGCGCCGGTGGTTTTCTTCCTCGGCCTCGCGATGCCCTTCATGGGCATGCAGGTGGTGTTCGGCCCCGCGGTGAGCGCCATCGGCCGACCGGGCATCACGACGCAGACGTCGATCATCGCCGCCGTGCTGCTGACCGCCAGCTACGCGGTCGGCCTGCAATGGGGCATGGTCGGCCTCGCGGCGTCGTGGCTGGTCGGCTACCCGCTGCTGATCGCATGTTCGGCGCGCCTGTGCCTGCCGGTCCTCGGTGTGAGCGCGCGCGATTATCTTGCGGCGCTGGCACCGCCGCTGGCCGCCGGGCTCGTCATGTGGGCGAGCGTGCGCGTGATCGCGCCGTTCACCGGAGACTTCCCCACGATCGTCCAGCTGGCAGCGCAGGTGGCCCTCGGCGGCATCGTCTATTGCGCCGTCATGCTGCTGATCGGGCGCGACCGGGTGCTCGAACTGCTCGAGCTCAGGCAGGCAAGAGGCTGAGCGCTTCGGACTGCGCCTCGCGCAGGCGAGCGATCGCGGCGCGTGTCGCCCGGGCATAGGTACCGCGGTGGTAACGATAGGTACCGATAAAGTGGACGAGGCGCGCATCGGGCGGCACGCCTTCGTCCCAGAAGTTCATGTAGCGATCATAGGGCAGCAGTAGCGGATCGGGCGTGTTCGCGATGACGAAATTGCTGGTCACCTGCTCGCTGCCCCACTCGGCCCACTTCGCGTTACCAAGAAGGCGCTGGGCCTCGGCGGAGAAGGCTTCGGCAAGGCTGCGTCCGGCGGAACAAGGCGCGAAACCCGCGAAGCCCGAACAGCCCCGGACATACTGCACATCGCCGATACCGGGGATCGAAACCCGGTCCATGCGCTGTTCGATCAGGCCCTGCACATGGCTGGTGTCATAGACCTGCTGCTGGCGCGCGATCGCCGCGGCATCCATCAGTTCCGCTTCGACCTCGCCCCGCAAGGTGAAGGAGCGGCCATCGGCGATGGCCTGCACGACTTCGGGCATGGGTCCGCAGGCGACGACATCCGAATCGATCTGGATCACGTAATCCCCACGCCGCAGGTCGAGGATCGTCAGCAAGCGTTCCCATGTGCCCCCGCGCGGGCACTGCCCGGTATCGACTGAGGCGATGGAAATGATCCGCGGATCGCCGCAATGGTGTGCCAGTAGCTCGCGATCGTCAACGGTCAGCGTGCCGTCGTCGAGGATGACGACACGCCCCTGCCCCAGGCCCGCATGGACCGACTTGATCGCGACGAGGTAGGGCAGCAGCACGCGGGTGCCCATCATCGAGAACAGGATCACGCCGTCCTCACGCGGCACGATCGGCGCGGTCTCCAGAATGCCGCGCGCAGCCTTGTTGTATCGGGCCTGCGCGATCCGCTCGGCAATCTTGTCGAAGACATGTCTCATTGCGCGACGGGTATTAGCGATCCGCCGTTAAGGATAGCTTGCGGGCCGCGAATGCGCTTCGCAGACGCGGTACGGGCCCCGTTTTCAGACTGCCGCCGCCATCCGTCACCATGCCTCGCGATCGAACCGCCCACAGCAGCAGGAGGTCAGAGGGAGGCCGAGCCGATTACCAATCAGTCCATGACATTTCGCGCATCGGGAGGAGCTAAGCGGGTGGGCAAGCCTTGCTCACGGCGAGCCGACAGCCCATCTTCTGCGGCAATGCCTCCCGAAACTCCCTCGCAGCAGCGCCCGGCCGACGGGTGGCCCACCCTGCGCCGCTTCCTCCCCTACCTCTGGCCGAAAGACCGGACGGACCTGCGCATCCGCATCGTCATCGCGTTGCTGATGGTGCTGGTTGCCAAGGGCGTCACGCTTGCCCTGCCCTATGCATACCGCGCGGCGGTCGACGCGATGGAGACGCCCGCCAACACCGCCGCCATGGTCGCGATATCCTTCGTGGCCGCCTACGCCGCCGGGCGCTTCGCCAGCGTCGCGTTCGACAATGTGCGCAACATGGTGTTCGAACGGGTCGGCCAGGACGCCACCCGCCAGTTCGCCGAGGACGTGTTCCAGCGGCTGCACCGGCTTTCGCTGCGCTTCCACCTCTCGCGCCGCACCGGCGAGGTGACCAAGACGGTGGAGCGCGGGACCAAGAGCATCGACACGATGCTCTATTTCCTGCTGTTCAACATCGCGCCCACCGTGATCGAGCTGGTTGCGGTGGCGGTGATCTTCTACCTCAATTTCGGGATCGGCTTGGTGCTCGCCACCGCGGTGACGGTGGTCGCCTATATCACCGTCACGCAAATCATCACCGAATGGCGCACGAAACTGCGCCACGAGATGAACGATCTCGACGGGCAAGCCCTGTCGCGCGCGGTCGATTCGCTGCTGAACTACGAGACGGTGAAATATTTCGGGGCGGAGGCGCGCGAGGAAGAACGCTATGCGCACGCGGCGCGGCAATATTCCGAAGCGGCGATCAAGTCCGATTCCTCGCTCGGCCTGCTCAACATCGCCCAGGCGCTCATCACCAATCTGCTGATGGGCGGCGCGATGGCGTACACTGTGTGGGGCTGGAGCCAGGGCAGCCTGACCACCGGCGACCTGGTGTTCGTGAATACCTACCTCGTCCAGCTCTTCCGCCCGCTCGACATGCTTGGCTTCGTCTACCGTACGATCCGGCAGGGGCTGATCGACATGGCGGCCATGTTCCGCCTGATCGATACCGAGGTTGAGGTGAAGGACGTGCCCGGCGCGCCCGCAATCCGGATCGACCGCCCCGGCATCACCTTCGAGAATGTGCATTTCGGCTACGACGAGGATCGCGAAATCCTGCACGGGCTCGACTTCGAGATCCGCGCAGGCGAAACGGTCGCGCTGGTCGGCCCCTCCGGCGCGGGCAAGAGCACGATCGCGCGGCTGCTGTTCCGCTTCTACGACCCGAATGCCGGGCGCATCCTGATCGACGGGCAGGATATCGCGCAGGTGACGCAGGAAAGCCTGCGCGCCGCGATCGGTATCGTCCCGCAGGACAGCGTGCTGTTCAACGACACGATCGGCTACAATATCGGCTACGGACGCGCGAATGCGGACGAGGTCGCGATCCGCGAGGCCGCGCGCGGCGCCGCGATCCTGCCCTTTATCGAACGCCTGCCCGAAAGTTTCGACACGCAGGTGGGCGAACGCGGGCTGAAGCTGTCAGGCGGAGAGAAGCAGCGGGTCGCGATTGCGCGCACGCTGCTGAAAGACCCGCCGATCGTCATCCTGGACGAGGCGACCAGCGCGCTCGATTCGCGGACCGAGCAGGAAATCCTCGCGACGCTCAACCGCGTTGCGCGCGGGCGCACCACGCTTGCCATCGCGCACCGCCTTTCGACCATCGCCGATTCCGACCGCATCCTCGTGCTGGACCATGGCCGTCTCGCCGAACAGGGCCGCCATGTCGAGCTGCTCAGGCGCGACGGCCTTTATGCGGAGATGTGGATGCGCCAGCAGGCCGACGGCGACTAGCTCAAGGCGTGCATATCCGCGCATACAGCGCCCGGTGGTCGGAGCTATTGTCCGGCAGCACCTCGAACTCGGTCAGCTCCAGATCGCCCTTCAGCATCATCTGATCGAGCGGCCAGCCCGCTGCAAGGAAAGCGGAAGGAAACGTAGGGTAGGAGCCCCGGCCGATCCGCGGATCGCGCCATTTGCCGGTGCCGCGAAACTTCGTGGTTGTCCGCGACCAGGGAACATCGTTGAAATCCCCCATCACGAAGGCGTCTGGCAGCCGGTCCGGCGTCTGCGCGCCTGCCCTCACGATGTTCCGGTCGCGCATCTGGGTGTTCCACGTCGGCAACGGCGGCTTGGGATGCAGGCCGATGAATTCCAAGGGCCGCGAGCCGGGCCGCAGCGTGGCGTAGAGCGTCGGCGTGTCTCGGTGGGTGTTCTCGACGATATTGCTCTTCATCACCGGAAGCCGGGTCGCGAAGACGAGGCCGAAAGCATGCGGCTGCGGATGCCGATCGACATGCGGATACTCCGCCAGCACCGGCTCGAGCTGTTCGATCCATTCGCTGTCGGTTTCCATCAGGAAAAGCAGGTCGGGGTCGATCTGCCGGATCTGCTCTGCGACCTGCGCATACTGGTCGTTCTTGACCTTCACGTTGACCGAGAGGGCGGAAAAACAGGTAGATCCTGCGGCCTGCCCGTTATTCTCGTAGGCCAGCTGTGTTCCGGCAAGGAAGCTGTAGGGCCAGATGCGCCAGACATTGATCGCGATCACCAATGCCAGAAGCACGACGGTCAGCCACCGCCAGCGGAACGACACGAACAACGCGGCGAACAGCAGGGTCGCGGCAAGGTATGACATCGGCTCGCGCACCAGATCGACCTGTCGCACGAACCAGGCATCGGTGCTCGACAGCGATACGAGCACCGCAACGAGCATCGCGGTGGCGAGGCCGAGCAGCGTATATCCCAGAGCTTTCACAGTTTTCTCCCCGTTGCCCGATCGCTACCGGAACGGCGAAGCGCTTCCAAGTCCGCGGGACGGCCCATCCTGTGGGGTTGTGTTGCAGCGCAGCATCGTGCACGAGACATGCGTTTCAATCTAAATCGACGGACTTTTACATGACGCCCACCACCGGCGCGCACGCGCATGCATCCAGAACCCAGCGTTGGAAGGCCGACTGGTTCGGCAATGTCCGCGCGGACGTGCTGGCCGGCATCGTGGTGGCGCTGGCGCTGATCCCCGAGGCGATCGGCTTTTCGATCATCGCGGGCGTCGATCCGCGCGTGGGGCTTTACGCATCGGTCGCCATCGCGATGGTGATCGCCTTCACCGGCGGGCGCCCGGGCATGATCTCCGCTGCGACCGCTGCGGTGGCGGTCGTCGTGGTGCCGCTGGTGCGCGATCATGGCGTGGAATACCTGTTCGCAGCGACGATCCTGATGGGCATCTTTCAGGGCATTGCCGCGCTGCTTAAGCTCAACCTGCTGATGCAGTTCGTATCCCGTAGCGTCATCACCGGCTTCGTCAACGCGCTCGCGATCCTGATCTTCATGGCGCAGCTGCCCCAGCTCGATCCTACCAATGAGGGTGTGAACTGGATCACCTATGCGATGGTCGCAGGCGGGCTTGCGATGATCTACCTCGTGCCGCGGATCACGACCGCGATCCCCAGCCCGCTGGTGGCGATCATCGTGCTGACCTGCCTGTCGCTATGGCTGGGTTCGCCGGTCAACACCGTGTCCGACATGGGCGAGCTGCCGCAGGGGCTGCCCTTCTTCATGCTGCCCGACGTCCCGCTGACATGGGAGACCCTGGCGATCATCGCGCCCTATTCGCTCACCATGGCGGCAGTCGGATTGCTCGAAAGCCTGCTCACTGCGCAGATCGTCGACGACATGACGCACACCGGGAGCGACAAGCGGCGCGAGTGCGGCGGACAGGGCATTGCCAACATCGTCGCCGCCCTGTTCGGCGGCATGGGCGGTTGCGCGATGATCGGCCAGTCGGTCATCAACGTGACGTCCGGCGGCCGCGGGCGGCTTTCCACCTTCACTGCAGGCCTGGCGCTGCTCATCATGCTGGTCCTGCTCGGCGGGATCGTCGGCCAGGTGCCCATGCCCGCGTTGGTTGCGATCATGATCATGGTGAGTATCGGCACGTTCAGCTGGAACTCGATCCCCAACCTGCGCGTGCACCCGTGGCAGAGCTCGATGGTGATGTTCGTCACCGTCGCGGTGGTGGTGTTCACCCACAACCTCGCCATCGGTGTGCTGGTGGGCGTGCTGCTGTCGGGCATCTTCTTCGTCCAGAAGGTGATGCACATGTTCGAGGTGGAGCGCACCCGCACGGTGACAGAGGAAGGCGAGACCGCCACCTACACCGCGCATGGCGAGATCTTCTTCGGCAGCGTCGCACGGTTCGAAGCCGCGCTGGGCCCGGAAAGCCTACAGCCCGACCCGGCCGATCACGTGATCATCGACGTCAGCCGCGCGCACTTCTGGGACATCTCCGCCATCGGTGCGCTCGACAAGGTGGTGGAGCGCATGCGGATGCATGGCCGCAGCGTGCAAGTCGTCGGGCTGAACGAGGCGAGCGCCGACCTGGTCGACCGCCACGGCGCGACCGACCGCACGGGCGTGGAGATCGGCCTGGCGCCGCATCCGTGAAGATGCGGGCCTAGCCTGTCGGCCGGTCTCTGTGCCCGTACAGGCGGTAACCCATGAAGGCGATCGCGGTCAGCGTGAGGCACGACAGCAGGATCGCCAGCGCGGTGCCGTGCCAGCCATAGGCCTCGAACAGCGCGGTGCCCGCGATGCTGCCGATGCCGCCGCCGATGAACATCATCACGATGTAGATCGTGGTCAGTCGCGTGCGCAGCTCGGGCTCGAGCGAGAGGAACGTCATCCGGCTGGTCACGTCGATCGCGGGGCCCACGATATTGCCGAGCAGGATCGGGATCATCAGCAGCCACAGGTTGTCGCCGAAGGGCAGCAGCAGAGAAATGCCTGCCGCCTGCACCACCGCGAACCACACGCGCGCCTTGCGCGGGCCGATCCGGTCCGCCAGCCGCCCCCAATAGGGGGTCGAGAACACGCTCACCGCCGCGAAGCCGGCGAGGTAGCCGACCACATCGGTCCCGTATCCCATCTCCGGCCCGGTCAGGTGCAGCGCCAGTGCCAGCCACAGCGCGATGAACTGCGCGAAGCCGATCGCCTGGATGGCGCCCGACAGCAGGATCTCGCGCCTCTCGCGCGCCAGCGCGAGAAGCGAGACGATCAGCGCGCCATAGCTCAGCCTGCTCGGGTCCTTGTCGCGCACGCCCTTTTCCATGATGGTGGGCAGCGCCAGCGTGATCGCGATCATCAGCCCGCTCGCGATCCAGTAGACGGTGCGCCAGCCGTAATGTTCGGCGACAACGCCGGCGCCCACCCGCGCGACGAGAATGCCGAAAATCACGCCTGCGGTGAGCAACGCGGTCACCTGGCCCAGCCGCTCGGGCGCGACGCGCTTCGATGCGTAGGCGGGCAGCAGGTAGGGCGCGATGGTGAAGAAGCCGAGCAGCGTCGATCCGACGGTGAACAGTGTCAGCCCCTGCGCCAGCGTCATGACCACCAGCCCGCCGCACTGGCCGATGGTGAACAGGATGGTGAGCGTACGGTTGGAAAAGCGATCGCCCAGCGGCAGCAGCAGCAGGATGCCCAGCGCCAGCGCCAGCTGGTTGAGCGCCGGGACCAGCCCGATCTGCGACGCGCTGACCCCGAAATCGCGCGCGACGTCGCCGATGATCGGGTGGATGTAATAGGCATTGGCAGTCACCACCGCCGCCGCGACGGCGAGCCAGTATTCCTGCGCTGTGGTGAGACGGGTCGGTTCGTTCATGCGCGTCCGCCTTCGGGGGTGGAGGCAGTGCGGTCAAGCGGCGATGGCTGGCGCTGCTACCTTGCCGCCAGGTCGTTCTCGATCGCATCGAGGAAGGCACTGGTCGACCAGTCGAGATCGGTCATCTCGATATCGGCGGAATAGACTTCGCCCCAGCCGCGCTTGCGACCGACATAGACCTTGTTCGGAATCGTCACGATGCCCGGCCCGGCGGGCAGGTCTTCGGTGCGCACGTCCATATAGGTCGAATCGGCCGAAGACGGCGCACCGATCAGCGTCACGTTCTCGAACGGCGTGAAATAGTCGAGCGCGTCGAGACATGCGCTCGCGCAATTGCCCGCCACGATGACATAGACGGTCGTCGCGAAGTCGGTTTCGGGTGAGGTCTCGCGCGCCGTCTCAGCGGCGGTCTCCTCCTCGAGCGCGCTTTCGGCAAAGAACACCTCGCCGCGCTCGTGCGCGGCGCGCATTCCTTCGGCGAGGCGCGCGATGAAGTCGGCCACTTCATCTTCGCCATTGGCGCGGAAATCCGCCTCGACCGAGGCGATATAGGCGGTGTTGCCGGGGCTGGTGCGCCAGAGCACATCGGCCGAGGATACCGTTCGGGCCTCGACCGCGTCCTCGCCCCACAGGATGTCGGCCAGCCGCTCGCTCCACCGCGAGCCCCCACCGCCATTGCGGCGCAGGTCGAGCACGAGTGCGCGGGCGTCCTTCAATTCGTCGCGCCGCGCACGCACATCGGCATAGAGCGCGTCGAAGGCGGCCACGCCGGCTTCGTCAGGGTCGAAATCCTGCAGACCGATGAAGTAGATGCCATCGCGTTTCTCGCTCAGCGCGGTGGGTTCGCGGTCGCCCCAAAAGCCGATGCTGCGCCACTTTTCCTCGTCCTTGCTCAGCGGCCGCCAGTCGAATGCAACTTCGGTTTGCGCGCCGTCGGGGAGCTTGAAAGTGCACGATCTCGGCTGCTCGTCCTGCAGTCCGGCCGAAGCGTAGAACAGCTGCATGGGACGCACCCACCACTGCCCCGCCTCGTTCGGGCGGAAGTACCGCATCGTGAGGCGATCGCGCAGGAAGGCTTCGATCGGTTCTCCTTCGCAGGAGACGAACCGCGCGCCGTAGAGCGGATCTGCCTTATCCTGCGTGCGCACGAACAGCCCTTCGCCGCGCCATACCGCGATGAAACCCGGCCATACCGGCTCTCCATCGCTCTGGGAGCCGGAGGGAACGCCAGCCCCGGCGTGCCCGTCCTGCAGCACGGCGGAAAACTCTGCGAGCGCCCGCGAATAGCCGCGCAGGTCCTGCGCCTTTGCGGCAGCCTCCAGACCGCGGGCACGCGCCTGCGCCAGCTGCGCCGGGAAGCCCGGATTGGCGAGGTCGTAGATCCCGGGATGGTTGCGCACGAAGGCGTCGTAAGCGGCCAGCACGTCGCGCCGCGCCGTGTCGGCCCAGTCGGTCGGCTCCGCCGCGGACGCAGGCGTCGCCGGATCGCGCCCATCCTGCGCGAGCGCGGGCGCCGCGGGCGTGGAAAGAACCATAAGGGCGGCGGCAAATCGCGTGATCGAGCTCATCCGCCGGACGCTATCCGCGCGACAGACCGCGTCAATCCGCAACCAACGGCCGACGCGATCCATCGACGAACGTCATGCGATCACAGGATATACTTGCTCAGATCCGTATCCCTGGCGAGATCGTCCAGCCGCTCGCGCACGTAGGCCGCGTCGATGGTGACGGTTTCGCCCGCGTGCTCTTCGGCCTCGAAGCTGATGTCTTCCACCAGCCGCTCCATGACGGTCTGCAGACGACGTGCGCCGATATTCTCGACCGCCTCGTTCACCTGCGCGGCGATCTTGGCAACCTCGTGGACCGCCTCGTCGGTGATATCGAGCGTGACCTTCTCGGTCCCGATCAGCGCGGTGTATTGCTGGACGAGGTTGGCGCGGGTCTCGCTGAGGATCCGCACGAAGTCCTCTTCGGTCAGCGCGCGCAGCTCGACGCGGATCGGCAGGCGGCCCTGCAGTTCGGGCAGCATGTCGCTCGGCTTGGAGACGTGGAACGCGCCGCTCGCAATGAACAGCACGTGGTCGGTCTTCATCGGGCCATGCTTGGTCGCCACGGTCGTGCCCTCGATCAGCGGTAGCAGGTCGCGCTGCACGCCTTCGCGGCTCACCGTGCCGCCACGCTGGTCGGAGACGGCGATCTTGTCGATCTCGTCGAGGAAGACGATCCCGTTCGTTTCGGCATTCTGCAGCGCGACGCGGGCGACATCGTCCTGGTCCATGCGCTTTTCGGCCTCTTCGTCGACGAGGCGATCCCACGCTTCGGGCACGCGCAGCTTGCGGCGGCTGGTGGGCTTCTTGCCCATCGCCTTGCCGAACATGTCGGAAAGGTCGATCATGCCGACATTGCCGCCCATGCCGGGGATGTCCATCGTGGTCGCAGGCTGGTCCTGCACCTCGATCTCGACCTCGACGTCGTTCATCGCATTCTGCGTGATCCGTTCGCGGAAGCTCTGGCGCGTGGCCTCGGAGGCGTTGTCGCCCACCAGCGCATCGAGCAGGCGTTCCATGGCCGCGTCGCTGGCGCTTTCGCGCACGGCCTCGCGCCGCCGGTCCTTCTCCAGCCGGATCGCTTCTTCGACGAGGTCGCGGGCGATCTGTTCGACATCGCGGCCGACGTACCCGACCTCGGTGAACTTGGTCGCTTCCACCTTCACGAAGGGCGCTTCGGCGAGGCGCGCAAGACGGCGGCTGATTTCGGTCTTCCCGCAGCCGGTCGGGCCGATCATCAGGATGTTCTTGGGCGTCACCTCGTCGCGCAGGTCCGGGCCGAGGCGCTGGCGGCGCCATCGGTTGCGCAGCGCCACGGCGACCGCGCGCTTGGCTTCCTTCTGGCCGATAATGTGTTCGTCGAGAGCGGCCACGATGGCCTTGGGCGTAAGGTTATCTGTCATCGCCGGGGCATTTGGGAGGCGCACGCCTCCATCGCAAGGCGGCAGGGCAGAAAGCCTACACGCCGCACCGCATCCGCCGATTGAAACTGGCATGTGCCGCAAGGATGCCGGCAATGTCTCGGGGCTGCGGCGTCGCGTCCCAGACCCCGCGTTCGTAGGTACCGCCCAGCACGATGCCGTCGGGCCGCGGGAACATGTAGCCGACGGGTCCGGTATAGGCGTGCCTGATCTCGGATTGCGGCAGCAGGATCGCCAGCTGGCCACGGATAGGCACCAGGCCATCGTCCCCGAACAATGCGCGGGCGCCCAGCCCGGTGCAGTTGAACACCAGCCGCTCGGGCAGAGCCGCAATCTCTGCGGGCGAGGCAAATGCGCGCCGCTCGATCGTCGCGCCGCCGATCCGCAGGTCGCGCGTGAGGTGTGCGAGCCAGCGCCCGGTCTCTACATACATCGTGCGCCATTCGCGCATCAGCGGTTGCGGGAACGGATGCTCGCCCTCCCGCAGCAGGCGCGCGGCGGGCATGATCCGACGGTCCAGATCGCTCAGCGGTCGCCCACGCGTCGCGTCGTAGGTGGTGTGCCAGCGAACCCCGGTATCCTCGCCGACCGAGATCTGGAACCGGCGATAGCTGTAATCGACCGCCGCCGCGTACTGGCGGCGAAACGCGTCGTCGACCGCCGAGTCATCGAACACGCTGGTCGGATTGACCTGCCCGCCCGCCACGTTCGAGGTCGTATGCGGCGGCAGGTTCTCCGCATAGATGCGGACCCGATACCCGGCCTCCTGAAGCAGCTTCGCGGTCGTCAGGCCGAGCGCACCGGCCCCGATCACCGCGACCGGGCCGGAATGCCCCGGCAGGCCCAGATCGACCGCGAGACGCGAGCTGCCCCAGCTCAGCGTGATGCCTCCGCCGCCATGGCCATAGTTGTGGATGACGCGCGTCTCGCCCAGCTGTTGCGCGCGGACCACGAAGCCAGTTTCGCGAAAAGGCCGCAATCCAGCAACGGTCCGGATCACACGATCGGGGCTGACGTTCACGCGTGGCAGACAAAGGGGCGCAGGCGCGCTCGCCGGAACGGTCGATGACGTGGCGCACCCACCCAGGGCGAGCGAAAGGCCGCTGGCCCCACCTGCGGCCAGCAGCCGACGACGATCCAGCATCGTACCCGCCATAAAGCAGTGCCCCCGGTAATGCGTTCGATCCCGCAAAGCGCGTTATGCGCAGGCCGGTAGTAGCGCAACAACCGCGCGTCGTGACGAGCGGTTTGGGTGGCTCAGACCGTTTCGAGCGTGACCTGGTCGTTGGTAAAGACGCAGACTTCGGACGCGACCTGCATGGCGCGCCGCGCGATCTTTTCGGGGTCGGTCTCGTAGTCCGAAAGCGCGCGCGCAGCGGCGAGCGCATAGTTGCCGCCCGATCCGATCGCGGCGATCCCGCCTTCGGGTTCCAGCACATCGCCATTGCCGGTCAGCACCAGCAGCACGTCCTTGTCGGCCACAATCATCAGCGCTTCGAGATTGCGCAGGTACTTGTCGGTCCGCCAGTCCTTGGCCAGCTCGACCGCGGCGCGCATCAGCTGGCCCGAATACTGGTCCAGCTTGCGCTCGAGCCGCTCGAACAGCGTGAAGGCATCGGCGGTCGCACCGGCAAATCCGGCGACGACCTTGCCCTCGCCGATCCGGCGGACTTTGCGGGCATTGGGCTTCATCACCGTGTTGCCCATGGAAACCTGGCCATCACCCGCAAGGACGGTGGTGTCCCCGCGCTTGACGCCGATGATCGTTGTGCCGTGCCATTGTTGCAGGCCGTGGGCCGATGCGCTGTCTGTCATGCCGCGCGATATGGGGCGGGTGCGCGCGCTATCAAGCGCAAGTGCACGCCGATCAGCGGCCCGGACCGCCGCCCGGCGCACCGGCACCCGGCGCACCGACGGTACCGATATTTCCGAACAGATCTTCCAGGAAGCCGCGCTCGCGGCCCAGGGTCGGCGTCGCGTCGCCATCGGGGGTCAGATAGACCACCTCGTCGATTCCCGACTTGTCGGCCGCGACGACATTGCCCGCACCGTCGAAGCGCACCGCCAGAACATTCTGCTCCACGATCCGCGGGCGAACGAACGGTTTGCGGCCCGTGGTGCTGGACACATAGTACCAGGTTTCCGGTCCGAACTGGCTGGTGAAGGTGGGACGGCCCAGCGTCGCCTGGACCGACTGCTGGTTGTCAATCCCCGGCTGGACGAGGGAAATCAGCCGTCCATCGGCAAAATAGCCGCGCTTTTCGCGGATCGACGTGCAGCCGCCCGCCGACACCAGCAGCCCCAGCAGAACGACCGGAGCAATAGCCTTCACGATGCGCATAAACAGTCAAACCCTCTTAGCAAATCCAGCGTGCGCCCTTTTGTGCGCGGGCGCACGCGCTATATCGTGGCGCGAGCCTTACGGCCTCGCCCGTCCCCGCGCAATGGCACCGCATACCGAGTGTCCGCAACGCAGGGATCGCGGCAGATGTGGCCCGCTCGCTTGAATTGCCGCTGAATAAGGACTCCCGCCCGTGTCGTTTCTTTCCCGCCTGCTGGGCACCCAAGCCGATCCGCGCGAGTCTTGGCGCCCGCTGTGGCACACGTTGGTGGGCATCGCGCGCGAGGAACACTGGTACGCGACACGCGGCGCGGCGGATACGCTGGACGGGCGGTTCGACATGATCTCGATGCTCACCGCGCTGTTCATGCTGCGGCTGGAGAGCGAGCCCGAAGGCATCCCCGCCGCAGCGCGCCTGACCGAACTTTTCGTCGAGGATATGGAAGGCCAGATGCGCGAGGCGGGCATCGGCGATCCCACGGTTGGCAAGATGATGGGCCGGATGATGGCGACGCTCGGCGGCCGGGCGGGCACGCTGCGCGTGGCGCTGGCGCAGCCCGGCGACGAGGAACTGGCCGGCGTGGTGGAGCGCAACATGCACCTTGCGGACGAGGAAAACGGACCGCACGCCATCGCACAGGGGCTCCGGGCACTGCACGCGCGGCTGGTCCGCACCGATTACGCCATGCTTCAGCGCGGTGAGGTGGCCGAATGACCGACGACGCCATCCCCCCTGCCCCCGCACCCGCACCCGAATTCCGGCGCCCGATCTCGCTGCGCCAGATCCCGGGCCAGCCGGTCGAGCTGACGGCCACCGAGGCCGAGCGTACGGCGCTTGCAAAGCGCTTCGGCATCAGCGCGGTCGACCGGCTGGTGGCGCGCATCTCGCTCGACCGTCAGGGCGAGCGGATCTCGGCCGAGGGCACACTGGAGGCGGACATCGTGCAGCCCTGCGCGGTCTCCGGAGAGGACTTCCCCGTCTCGATCGAGGAGGACGTGGCCCTGCGTTTCGTACCCGAAGGATCGATCCACCCCTCGCTGCAGGAGGGCGACGATATCGAGATCGAGCTGGAAGAAGGCGACCTCGACGAGATCGAATATTCGGGCGACAGCTTCGACTTGGGGGAAGCCGTGGCGCAGACGCTCGCGCTGGCGATAGACCCCTATGCCGAAGGCCCGAATGCCGACGCCGCGCGCGAAAAGGCCGGGATCAAAACCGACGACGCGCCCAGCGGACCGCTGGCAGAAGCACTCGGCGCGGCGTTGAAGAAGGGCTGACGCGGCCCGCCGCCGGTGCGGCGGTCAGATGGCCGAGAACTTCTCGATATCGCGGATCCTGCCCGAGACGACCAGTTCGTCGTCGGGGAAGATGATCGTGTCGGGTACGGCATGGATGAAATCTTCGCCGTGGCGCTTCACGCCCACGACCGTCACGTCGTACTTCTTGCGGCATTCGCTGGTCACCAGCGGCAGGCCGTGGATCGGCTCGGGCGCGGCGAGCTTGGCGATCGCGAATTCGTCACCGAAGGCGATGAAATCGAGCAACCGCTCGTTCAGCAGGTGCGCCACGCGTTCGCCCATGCGCTGTTCGGGGAAGACGACATGCGTCGCACCGGTCCGCTCGAGAATCCGCGCGTGCTTGTCGTTTGTGGCCTTGGCCCAGATGTTCGTCAGCCCCAGGTCCGCCAGTGCGAGCACGGTCAGCACGCTGGCTTCGATATCGGTGCCGATGGCGACAACGGCTGCGTCGAAATCCTTCGCGCCGAGGCGTTCCAGCGTGGTCGTCTCGGTCGCGTCGGCCTCCACCACCTTGGTCAGGTCGCGCGCGAATTCCTGGACCAGCGCGCCGTCGGTATCGAGCGCCAGCACCTCGTGCCCCATCCGCTCCAGCGTCTTGGCGACTGCGCCGCCGAACCGGCCAAGGCCGATCACGAGTATGGGTTTGCGCCTGTCAGCCGACAATGGGGTTCTCCTGCGGATAGCGATAGGGGCGTTCGCGCCCGCCGAGGGCAAGCGCGGTGGCGACGGTGATGGTTCCCACCCGGCCTACGAACATCAGCATGATCAGAACCAGCAGCGCGGTCGGCGGCAGTTTGGCGGTGATGCCGGTGGAAAGGCCGACGGTGGAGAAGGCGGAGATTGTCTCGAACAGGATGTCGTCGAGCGGGAGCGGGCTGATCGACGCGATATAGGTGGTGGAAGCAAAGATCAGCGAGGCGGAGAGCACGGTCACCGCCAGCGCCTGCCGTTCGATCTCGCGCCCGAAGCGGCGCTGGAACATGCCCGCATCGCGGCGGCCGAACACCTCCGACAGCACGATCGCGAATAGGACGAAGAAGGTCGTCACCTTGATCCCGCCTGCGGTCCCCGCACTGCCCCCGCCGATGAACATGAGGAAGAAGTTCGTCATGATCGTCTCGTCGTGGAAGGCGCCGACATTCAGGCTGTTGAACCCGGCGGTGCGCGGCATGACCGAATGGAACGCAGCGTTGAGGATCTTCGCGCCCCACCCCATCGGGCCCAGTGTACCGGGATTGTGCCATTCCATCGCGAGGATCGCAGCGAAGCCGCCCAGCAGCAATGCGACGGTCCCCGCGACCGTGACCTTGGTGTGAAGCGACCAGCGACGCCAGACGACGCCGTTCGTGCGGATGTCCTGCATGACGGGAAAGCCCAGCGCGGTCAGGATGATGGACAGCATGATCGGGACCAGGATCAGCGGATCGGACTGGAAGCCCATCAGGCTGTCCGAATAGCTGGAGAAGCCCGCATTGTTGAAGGCGCTGACCGAGTGGAAGACCCCGTGCCACAGCGCCAGTGCGGGCGATTCGCCGTAGGCCAGCATCAGCCGCACGGCGAGCACGGCGGCCACGACGCCTTCCACCACAAGGGTGATCCTGAGGATCAGCTTGAGCGCGGAGAGCGCATCGCTCGTCTCCAGCCGGTTGCGTTCCACCTGCGTCGCCATCCGGTCGCGCAGCCCGAAGCCGCGCCCCGCCATCAGGCCGAGCAGTGTCGCGGAGGTCATGATGCCGAACCCGCCGACCTGGAACAGCAGCAGGATGACCCCCTGCCCGAAGCCGGACCAGTAGGTCGGCGTATCCTCCACGATCAGCCCCGTCACTGCGACGGCCGAGGTCGAGGTGAACAGCGCCGTCAGGAAGGGCGCGCGGACGCCCTCGCTAGTCGCGAAAGGCAGGCTGAGCAGGATCGTCCCTATCACGATCGCCCCGAGAAAAAGGAGCGGGATCAAACGAATCGGGTCGCGAAGCGCGGTCACATTGGCGCGTGTGCGCCTATCGCGCGCCGGAATAAAGAGGCTTCGCGCGCCGCCCTATCGCTTTGCCTGCCCCCGCCTGTTCTCGACGATCATCAGCACCAGTCCGGCGAAGACCAGCCCGAACCCTGCGAGATGAAGCCACTGGAAGGCTTCGCCCAGCAGCAGGTAGGAAAGGACGAGCGCGGTGATCGGCATGATCGCCATGGCCGTCGGCCAGCCCGGGGCCTTGCGCACGCCGGTGTACCAGATGACGGGGCGAGCCCGCTGGTCGCCGCGCCCCGGAAGGCAAGCGCGCCGAGCCCAAAGCCAGTGGCCTGGCTGAAATCGAACGGGCGGCCGTCGAACACCAGCGCGAGCGCGACGAACAAGCGTCGTCTCGCAATCAGCCAGGCGATGGTGCCCGGGGGGGGGGGGGCGGAGGATGTGTTTCCAGACGCCCGGGAAAGACCACCGGGCGGACGGGACGTTCCGGGCAGGCCAAGGCCGACGGGTCGCCGACGACCGCGCGTCAGAGCGAAACCGACCTTTCGATACCGATCGCTTCGAGAAAGGCCGGATCGTGGCTCACCACCAGAAGTGCGCCATCGAACGCGCGCAGCGCGTCCTCCAACAGTTCGAGCGATCCGATGTCGAGGTGGTTGGTCGGCTCGTCGAGGATCAGGAGCCAGGGCGGCGTTGGGCCAGCCAGAGTTACCGCCAGGGCGGCCCGCAAGCGCTCGCCGCCCGACAGCGTACCGACCGTGCGCAGCGCGTCGCGATTGCGGAAGGCGAAGCGCGCGCACTGGGCATGGGCGCTCTCCCGATCCAGTTCGGGGTGACGCGCGCGCAGATTGGCGAGGATCGTCTCATCCCCATCCAGCAGATCGAGGTGCTGGTCTAGCATCGCGATACGTCCCTGCGCCCGGTATACCTCGCCCGCGACCGGATCCAGCAGGCCCGCCGCAACCCGCAGAAGCGTGGTCTTGCCCGCCCCGTTGCGGCCGGTCAGCGCCACGCGCTCGGGCCCGTCGATCCGCAAGCTCCACGGGCCAAGCCGGCGGGTGCCGACAGCGGCTTCGACGCGATCCAGCGTGAGCACCCTCGCGCCCGATGGCAGGCCGCTTGCGGGCATGTCGATTATGAGCGGGGTCACGATCTCCACCCGCGATTGCGCCTCCTCCCGGCGCTTGGCGGCCTCGCCGATCAGCCGATCGCTTGTCGCACCCTCGCGACCGGCGGTGTTCTCGGCCCGCTCGGCCCGGGCATCGAGCACGATCTTCGGCTCCGATCCCTTTGCAGCGACCGCCCGCCCCACCTTGTCGCGGCGCGCCTTGGCTTCGCGCCGCTCCTGCGCCGAACGCCGGGCGGAGCGAAGCGCGGCATCGGCCCGCTCGCTCTCCTCGGCAGCGCGCGTCCGCTCTGCCTCTCGCGCGGCAGCGAAGGCAGACCACCCGCCCCCGAAGCTGCGGACGCCGATGGGGGTCAGCTCCACGATCCGGTCCATGGCTTGGAGCAGCTGCCGGTCATGGCTGGCGACCAATACTCCGCCCCGCCAATCGGCGATCAGCGCCGCGATAGCAGCGCGCCCGGCGGCATCGAGATTATTGGTCGGCTCGTCCAGTAACAGGAGATCGGGCGCGTCCAGCCGCAGGCGCGCGATTCCGATGCGCGTCCGCTCCCCGCCCGAAAGCGTGCCGATCCGCCGGTCGAGCGGCATGGTGGGCAGGCCGACCTTCGCCAGCGCCGCCTCGACCCGTTTTTCGAGCGACCAGTCCGCGTTGGCGAAATCGTCCTGCGTCCCCTCGCCCGCCAGGATGCGTTGCACCGCGCCCCGACGATCTTCTACGCCGAGTGCACGCGCAATCGTCAGCTCCGGAGGCACATCCTGATGCAGGACGCCGAGCGTGCCCAAGCCGTGGATGCTGCCGCTCGCAGGCCTCGCCGCGCCAGCAATCATGTTGAGCAGGGTCGACTTGCCCGAGCCGTTACGCCCGACAAGGCCAACACGCTCGGCACCGATCGTGAGCGTCAGGTCATGGAAGAGCGGGCGGCCGTCAGGCGTATGTGCGGAAAGAGAATCGAGCGTGAGAAAAGGAGACATGGAGTACCGTGACAGGAGTGGAGACAAGGCGGTTTGCGTTGTTCGTCCTTCTATTCACGGCACAATTTCCTTCTCTGGCTCGGCTCGAATGTATGGATCAGGCGGACGCGATACAAGCGGCTACAGTGCGGGCCGATTGCGCGGCCGCACACCGGCGGAATACGGCAGGTTCGGCGCCAAGGCGGTATATCCGGCTATTCGGATCGAGGCAGACAATCCGCACAGCGAACCGCTGGCCAGAGCGCTTTTACAGGAGCATCCAAAGTAGCATCCGTATGTTTTACTTGACAGTTTTTTACGTCAAATATAGTTAACGCAACACCTTCTGATCTATCGGCGGATCACAGAATCGAGGGCGGAGGTACGGATCGCATATTTGAACGAGGTGTAAGACCTATGGTCGACATCATTTTCGCTGCGTTCTTCGGAACGGTAACAGCGATCTCCTCCGGGGTAATCCTAATCGCCGCGCAACAGTTTTTTCTTCTCTCCAGAAGTACCTCGATCAAGCTTGCTCGATTGCGTCGCATAAAGTCGCAGCCGCAGGTAAAAAGACTGCAGGCGTCCAATTGTGTGCCCGAAACCACGGTTGAACTCCACGGACCGGAGCCGGTTTCCGAAGAAACCACACGGACCGCTGCTTGAGACCACTTTGAAGACGGGAATAATCCGCTATCATCGCTCGCGGGATGACGGGACTTCACCGACTGCGAGGTTGCACCTCAGGATTGCCGGGTGCCAGTTTCGGAACATGTACGAGATTTGCGGCGTTCATGTTTTGAAATAGAAGTCATGGTTGGCGTTTTGCCGCTTCCCCTAGGGGCATGACTTTCGGAGCATGGCATCATGACGCCGATATTCTGGTTTATCCTTGCATTCGCGCTGACCTCAGCGGCGGCAGCGGCGCATCTGCTGCTCGAACGCGGAAGACTGCGGGCGGCAACCGACAGCACCGAACGAGACCAGGCATGGCTCGCGCTCGCCGAAGATGTCGGCGCGATAGCCACTTGGAGCCTCTCGGTCGCCAGGCAGGAAATCACCTGGTCCGACCGCGTCTTTGCCATTCACGCGCGAGACAAGGCTGAGGGCACTCCGACGCTTGGGGAGGCCATCGGCTATTATCACCCTGAAGACCGCGACATGGTGCGCGAAAATCTAGACCGATCGCTGGAGGTCGGTTGTCCCTTCGAAATCAGGGCCCGGCTTGTCGACGAAAACGCCTTGGAAAAGACAGTGATCGCACGCGGGGTCTGCAAGGTCGGGCCGACAGGCGAGGTCGCGGAGCTTTTCGGCGTGTTGATGACCACCGCTCCCTCGATCTCGATCAACGACGTCGGAAACGACAATCCGGAGCAGGACTTCATCGAAAGCGGATATCGGGCGAGCGACTAGTGCAAGCGGACAACGGGTCCGGGCGCGTCTGTTGCGATCCGAACGTTGCGGGCCTGCGGGCGAGCCTCCGAAGCTCGGTCAAATTGTCAGCAGACAAGGCAATACGGCTTTCCTACTCGCCACGGATGGGCAAGACTGTTCGCCGCTCTTTCCTGTCGTCTTATCCCGGTGAAAATCTCCGCCCCGATGGGGCCAACCTTTTGTCCCTTAGACAGTGTGTCAGGTGTGTCAGAAACCCTACAAAAAGCCCGTCAAAACGGCGCTGGCGGGCCGTAGAACATCGTGACCTCGATGATTCGGGTCACGTCCCTCGGCCAGGTCATCGTGACTTCGATCGTCCAGAGGGGCGCGTTGCCGCCGTTGGGGGCGACCGTGATCTCGTAGCGCGGGAAGACCTCGCCCTTGGGTGACTTGCGCTCGATCAGCCAGACATCGTCGAGGTTCAGATCGACGAAGGCATCGCGCGGGCCGATGCGGTTCTGGTCATAGGATGCAGGCGCCCCGCTGGAGAGTTCGAAATAGGCCTTTTCGCCGTTCTTCAGCTTAGCCTGCTCGCGGCGAAGCGCACCCAGCACAAGGCTCGCCTCGCTCGCATCGAGAGAACGCAGGTGCTCGGCGGGAAGATCCGGCTGCGATTGTGCATGAAGCACGCCGGGCGCACCGAGTGCCCCGGCGAGCGCTGCGATCGTGACGAGACGGAGCGAATGCTTGTTCATCCGCTCACACTATCCCGCCGCGCTGTATCGTCAGTGAATCTCTCCAGCGACCTAGAACGGAATGTCGTCTTCCAGATCGTCGTAATTGGCACCACCGCCCGAGCCACCGCCCGAACCGCCCCCGGAACCACCACCCTGGTTCCAGCCGCCACCCTGATCGCCGCCGTTCGGGCCGCCGCCGTAGCCGCCACCCGAACCGCCGCCGCGCTGGCCGCCGCCGAAGCCGCCGCCACCACCGCCGCCGCCACCCTGGGCGCCGTCGAGCATGGTCAGCGTGCCGTCGAAGCCGCGCAGCACCACTTCGGTGCTGTAGCGGTCCTGCCCGTTCTGGTCCTGCCACTTGCGGGTCTGCAGCTTGCCTTCGATGTAGACCTTACTGCCCTTCTTCAGGAACCGCTCGACCACATTGACGAGACCTTCGGAGAAGATCGCGACAGTGTGCCACTCGGTGCGTTCCTGCCGCTCGCCGGTGTTGCGGTCCTTCCACGTCTCGCTGGTCGCGATGCGCAGGTTGGCGACCTTGCCGCCGTTCTGGAAGCTGCGGATTTCAGGGTCCGCGCCCAGATTGCCGATCAGCATGACCTTGTTGAGGCTGCCCGCCATGATTCGTATCCCTTCGTGTCTGTTGCGCCCGGCCTATCGAATGGGGCGCATCGGGGCCAGTAGGGAAAGCGCCGATGTGAACAGGCTCGCTACAGGCCCAGCGCGACTGCGCTCCAGTAAGTGATCCCCGCGAACACATAAGCCAGCGCGAACAGGTAGCCGACCATGAAGGCGGGCCATTTCCATCCGTTGGTCTCGCGCCGCGCGACCGCGATGGTCGAAAGGCACTGCGGGGCGAACACGAACCAGGCGAGGAAGGCGAGCGCGGTCGGCAGGCTCCACCGGTTCGACAGGGTTCCGGCCAGACCTTCGGCCTCTTCCTCCTCGTCGTCCGCATCGATCGCATAGGTCGTCGCGAGCGCCGAGACGGCAACCTCGCGCGCGGCCATCGCCGGCACCAGCGCGAGGCTGATCTCGCGGTTAAAGCCAATCGGTTCGAGCACCACGCTGAGGCCGCCGGCAATCTTCCCCGCGATGGAAGCGTCGACCTGGCTTTCGCCCGGCTCCGCCTGCGGGAAGGTGAGCAGCAGCCACAGGATCACGGTGGCGGCGAAGATGATGGTACCGGCGCGGCGCAGGAACACCCACGCGCGCTGCCACAGGCCAAGGGCAAGGTCGGCCAGGCTGGGCAGCTGGTAGCGCGGCAGCTCCATGATGAAGCCGGTCGCCCCGCCCTTCGTCACCGTGCCGCGCAGCACCAGCGCCACGATCAGCGCGGCGACGATGCCGGCAAGGTAGAGGCAGAAGAGGACGAGGCCCTGCAGACCGATCCCTCCCCACACGGTGCGCTGCGGGATGAAGGCCGCGATGATAATGGCATAGACCGGCAGGCGCGCCGAACAGGTCATCAGCGGGGCGATGAGGATGGTGGTCAGCCGGTCCTTGGGATCCGCGATGCTACGCGTCGCCATGATCCCGGGGATCGCGCAGGCGAAGCTGGACAGCAGCGGGATGAAGCTGCGGCCCGACAGGCCCACCCCCGCCATCAGGCGGTCCATCAGGAAGGCGGCGCGGGCCATGTAGCCGGTCGCCTCCATGATCAGGATGAACAGGAACAAGATGACGATCTGCGGCAGGAACACGATGACCGCGCCCACACCCGCGATGACACCTTCGGTCAGCAGGTCGCGCAACAGGCTTTCGGGCATTGCGCCCTCCACCCATGCGCCAAGCGCACCGGCGGCCGCGTCGAGCCCGTCGGAGAGAGGTGTGGCCCATGCGAACACCGCCTGGAACATCACGAACAGCAAGACGAGCAGGACAACCGGGCCGATCCAAGGGTTGAGCAGGACCGTGTCCAGCCGGTCGCCCATACGGCGCGCTTTGGAAGTCTGGTAGACGACCGCCTTGGCGATCGTGCGCGCTTCCATCCGCCGCTCGGTCGCGTCGATCTTCGGTCGATCGGCCACGGTGCCGATATCGGCGCGCGCCGCGGCAATAGCGGACTTGAGTTCCTCGATCCCGCGACGGCGCACGGCCACGGTCTCGACCACGGGCACGCCAAGCGCTTGCGAGAGAACCGTCGCGTCGAGCTTCAGCCCGTCGCGTTCGGCCATATCGACCATGTTGAGCGCGACGATGGTGGGCTTGCCCAGCGCCAGCACTTCCTGCGCGAAGACGAGGTGCTGCTCCAGATTGCCCGCATCCAGCACCAGCACCAGCACATCGGGCTCCGCCTCGCCGGGAAACTCGCCGCGCACGACCTTGCCCGTCACCTCTTCGTCGGGGCTCGATGCATCGAAGGCATAGGCGCCGGGAAGATCGATCGCTTCGGCCTGAGAGCCGTCGGGCAACGCGAGGACACCCGCCACCCGTTCCACGGTCACGCCGGGATAGTTTGCGATCTTCTGCCGCGCACCGGTCAGCTTGTTGAAAAGGGCACTCTTGCCGGCATTGGGGTTGCCGAGCAGCGCGACGCGAAAGGAATCAGACATTGTTCGAGCTCACGCAGCTTCGAGGGAAATCGCAGCCGCCTGGCTCTTGCGCAGCGCGATGGTCATGCGCCCGATCGTGATCGCGACCGGATCGCGCCCACCGAACACGCCGTGATGCGCCATCCGCACCTCCACGCCGCTATCGAAGCCGAGTGCGCGCATGCGCTTGGCGTCGGCGATGGGCAGCGCGTTCCAGTCGATGGTCGCGATGCGAGCGGTGGTACCGGGTTCAAGGCTCTCGAGCGTCATGGCCGGGCTTCTGGCAAAGCGCCCATCATAATGCAACTGATTATCAATAAACCTTTGAGGTTTCTCGAAACGCCCTAGCGAGCCGGGTACCGCAGCCGCCCGAGCAGGCGTGCCGGGCTGAATCCGTCGCGCGGTGCGCCGCCCATAAACTGGGCCTTGGCCTTTTCGAACTGCATCACGTTCTCGATCCGCCGGTCGAGGAACGCCAGGGTTTCGGCCTTGCCCTCGCTCTGGTCGTCGACCCAGACGAGCAGCGTGGCACTGTAGAGCGAGGCGAGGATCATGCGCTTGGTATAGTGGTTGTAATCGGTCGCGGTGTCGCCTGCGAGCCGCCACATGAGATCAGCGCTCTTCCACGCCCCCCGTAGCGATGCGCTCACATTCAGGGGCATGGCGCCGATCGCCAGCGCGCGGCGCATCGCCTCTTCCTGGCCAGCGACCGCATCGAGCCGATAGAGCACGAGGTCGCGAATCTTCTCCCGGATCTTGCGGTCCGCCAGCACGTCCTGCGGCAGGTCGCGCGCCATCGCCGCATCGATCGACTCGATCCACGCGGACACCATCGCCATCGGCCCGCCCTTGAACGCAAGCCGCGCGAGCGCCGGATCGACGCCCTCCATTTCGGCGGCGGAGGTTAAGGCGGCATCGGTCCACCCGTCGAAGATCGCCGAGTCGGCGATGGCGGGGGCGAGCGCGATGCGCAGTTCGTCGAGTGTGAGGTCGGCAGCGTTATCGATCATGATGCGATTGGGCCCCTAGAGGCTCGGCCCGTATTGCTGGGTCGAGTTTTCCTTGCGAGCTGCTTCGGCGGAGGCGAATTCCTCCGAAAGACGCCGCTCGTTGATCAGCGCAACGTAGTCGCGCGCCGAGCGGCCCGAATTGTCGGCATGGTCGGGGTCCGCGCCATTCGCCAGCAGGACACGTACCAACGGCACATCGCGGCTGTGCACCGCAAAGATCAGCGGGGTCTCGCCGGTGCTCGACAATGGATCGACCCGTGCGCCCGCTTTGAGCAGCGCGGTCACACTCTCGATATCGCCCAGACGCGTCGATACCATCAGCGGCGTCACGCCTTCCTTGTTCGCGATGTTGGGATTGGCGCCGTTGCCCGTCAGGAACTTGATCCACTGCGAATCGCGACGCGCCGCAACGATATGGAGCGCAGTCTCGCCGCTGGTGAGGTCGCGCGAATTGATCGCGGTATTGCCGCCCGCCTGCTTGACGATCTCGGTCACCTTGGTGCCATCGCCATCACGCACGGCCTTGAGAAACTTCGCGCCGTCGGAGGGCAGGCTGCTTTGCGCGGCGACCGCGCTTCCCAGCGCGACGAGCGACAGAACGACCACGCGGGCCCC
Source organism: Alteriqipengyuania triglochinis (assembly GCF_054655655.1). Lineage (NCBI taxonomy): Bacteria > Pseudomonadati > Pseudomonadota > Alphaproteobacteria > Sphingomonadales > Erythrobacteraceae > Alteriqipengyuania > Alteriqipengyuania triglochinis. Next base: position 533,541 of record NZ_BAAHNC010000003.1, on the reverse strand, counting down.
ATTGCGGAAAAACGGCAGCGACACCTTACACACTCCTGTTATAGCCCCTAGTTCGTTCGGGACATGCCCTTCCCCATCCGCAGTTAGCAGACGCTGAACCCGATTGCCATGAGCACACTGACCACCACGATACGACTTCTCGCCCCGCTCGCGCTGGCCTTGTCCGCCTGTTCGCAAGGGACGCAGCCTGCCGGCCCGCCACCGCTCGAAGGGGCCGCGATCGGCGGCGATTTCACTCTCACGGGCGAAGATGGCAAACAGGTGTCGTGGAGCGATTTCGACGGGCAGTATCGCACGATCTATTTCGGCTACACCTTCTGCCCCGACGTATGCCCGGTGGACGTCCAGCGAGCGATGGCGGGGCTCAAGCGGTTCGAGCAAAGCGATCCCGAACGCGCGGCGAAGATCCAGCCGCTATTCGTCAGCGTGGACCCGGAGCGCGATACGCCTGCTGCACTCACCGAATTTACCGATGCCTTCCACCCCCGGCTGATCGGGATGACCGGCAGCAAGGAACAGCTCGACAAGACGGTAAAGGACTTCGCCGCCTATTACCGGATCGGTGACAAGAGCGAGGGCGGCGGCTACCTCGTCGATCACACCAACATCACCTATCTGTTCGGTCCCGAAGGCGAACCGATCGCGATCTTGCCGACCGACGAAGGCCCCGAAGCGGTCGCTACGGAACTCGCCCGATGGGTGCGCTGAGGGACCGCTTCTGGGAGCGGCCGCTGAGTGAACTCTCGCAGGCAGAGTGGGAGGCGCTGTGCGACGGCTGCGGCCGCTGCTGCCTGCACAAGCTCGAAGACGAGGACACCGGCGAAATCGCCGAGACCAATGTCGCGTGCCGCCTGCTCGACTGCAAGACCGCGCGCTGCCGCGACTATGCCAACCGCAAGAGCTATGTGCCCGATTGCCTGCGGCTGACCCGCTCGCTGGTCGACAAGCTGCCGTGGTTGCCGGAAACCTGCGCCTATCGCCGCCGCGCCGAAGACCGCCCGCTACCTGGCTGGCACTACCTGCTCACCGGATCGCGCGAGGACGTGCACCACGAAGGCGCGGGCGTTGCCGGGCGGGTCGTCTCCGAGACGCAGGCCGGGCCACTGGAGCATCACATCGTCGAGTGGAGCCAGTGATCGACTGGCTGCGCGAGCCCGCCGACCCGGTGGTCGCGCTGCCCGGGGGCGACCTTCCGCTGGTAATCAGGCGCCATCCGCGCGCCAAGCGGATGACCTTGCGCCTGTCCGACGATGGCGAGAGCGTCGCGGTCACGCTGCCGCGCTGGGGGACCACGCGCGAGGCGTTGCGGTTCGCGCAGTCGCGGGCCGACTGGCTGGAGGCGCAGCGCCAGCGCAGGCCGGGTCACAGCGAACCGCGCCCCGGCGATACGCTTCCCTTCAGGGGCCGCGATCTCGTGATCGACTGGCGCGAGGATCGGCCCCGCCGGATCGTGGCCAGCGACTCCACCCTCTCGCTTGGCGGGCCGCATGACAGCCTTGCCCCCCGCATCAAGCGCTGGCTGCAGGGCGAGGCGCGCGCGTTGTTCGCCCCCGACCTGGCGTTCTACGCGTCGCGCGCCGGGCTCATGATGCCGAACTTCGCGCTCAGCAGCGCGCGTCGTCGTTGGGGCAGTTGCTCTTCGAACGGGACGATCCGCCTCAACTGGCGGCTCGCAATGGCACCCGATGCGGTCCGCCGCTCGGTCGTCGCGCACGAGACCGCGCACCGCGTCCATTTCGACCATTCGCCTGCATTCCACGCCCTGCTGGCCGACCTGTTCGAAGGCGACCTGCCGGAGGCGGAAGGCTGGCTGAAAGCGAACGGGCCGCAGCTTTTCGCACGCTTCGGCTGATACGGGCGCCACATCCGCACTGGCGGGGTCACGCTGCAACGCTTATGTTGGGCGAATGCGCATCAGCCCCAAATACGATGTCGCCGGCGGGATCGGCGATTTCTGGAAAGAGATCCGGCGTCCCCAGCCCTTCCGCATTCCGATCCTGATCGCGTCCTGCGCGTTCCCGGCGTTCTTCCTCTACTTCTTTTCGCAGGAGCGCGTGTTCGTGCCCCCTGCCCCGCCCGAGGTGGTGTATATCACCACCTTCGCGCCGGACCGGAGCGAGGAAGAGATCATCGCTTCCAACCTCGAGAATCAGGAGCGCAAGGAAGCGCGCCAGCGTCTTGAAGAAGCGCGAATCGAGAAGCGGCGCGAGATGTACCGCGCGCTGGGCCAGGCGACCGGGCTCGATACCGACAAGATGGAGGCCGAGATCGCGGCCGAAAAGGCGCGCGAGGAAGCCGCCCGGCAGGAACGTCTCGAGCAGGTAACGGGCGGATCGGTTGACGACACCAGCGCCGAATGATGCACGCTGGCTCGCCGCCGCGGCGCGGCTGGCCCTGCGCGCTCGCCCCGCCAGCAACCCCAATCCGCCGGTCGGCTGCCTCATCGTGCAGCACGACCGCGTGGTCGGACGCGGCTGGACACAGGCCGGTGGGCGTCCGCACGCCGAAGCGATGGCTCTGGATGCTACGGGCCATGCGGCGCGCGGCGCGGATGTCTACGCCACGCTCGAGCCCTGCGCGCACCAGTCTCCGCGTGGTCCCGCCTGCACCGACCGGCTGATCGAAGCGCAGCCTGCACGAGTCGTCATCGGCGAGATCGACCCCGATCCGCGCACCGCCGGACAGGGGATCGAACGGCTGCGTGCGGCGGGGATCGAAGTCGTAGTGCTCGACTGCCCGCACAGCGCGGCGAGCCTTTCCGGATACCTGACTCGCGCGGCGCTGAACCGCCCGCATGTCACCCTGAAGCTCGCGCTCTCGCTCGACGGGTGCATCGCGATGGCGGACGGGACCAGCCAGTGGATCACCGGAGAATCCGCGCGCGCGCACGTCCATTCGCGCCGCGCGCTGGCCGATGCGATCCTGGTTGGCGGCGGCACCTGGCGCGGCGACCGGCCCCGGCTCGACGTGCGCCTCCCGGGCCTCGAGCAGAGCAGCCCGCAGCGTTGGGTGCTGACCTCGCAGGGGGTGGACGGCGCGCAGGCCATTGCGACACCGCAGGACATCGCGCAGATCCCCGCGCAATACCTCTACGTGGAGGGCGGCGCGCAAACCGCAGCCAGCTTCCTCGCGCAAGACCTCGTCGACCGGCTGGAGATCTACCGCGCCCCGATCCTGATCGGCGGCGGCATGCCCGCCCTGCCCGATTTCGGCCTTGCCGAGCTTGCACAGGCGCACCGACGCTGGCAGCCGGTCGAGCATCGGATGCTCGGCCCCGACACCTTCGAGGCTTTTGCCCGCATCCGCTGAAGGAGCACCAATGTTCACCGGAATCGTCACCGCCATCGGCACCGTTTCATCGATCGAGCAGCGGGGGGACCTGCACGTGCGGATCGCCTGCCCCTTCGATCCCGAACGGATCGCCATCGGTGCCTCGATCGCCTGTTCGGGCGTGTGCCTGACGGTGACGGAGCGCGGCGGCACTCCGGGCGATGCGTGGTTTGCGGTCGATGTTTCGCAGGAGACGGTTTCACGCACTGTGCCTGGCCAGTGGGAGCAAGGCGCGCGCCTCAATCTAGAGCCGTCGCTGCGCCTTGGCGACGAACTTGGCGGGCACCTTGTCACCGGCCATGTCGACGCGGTCGGCGAAGTGGCGGAGAAGCGCAACGTCGATGGCTCGATCCACTTCGAGATTCGCGCGCCCAAAACGCTCGCCCCGTTCATCGCGCCCAAGGGATCGATCACGGTCGACGGCGTCTCGCTGACGGTCAACGCAGTGGAAGACGAGGCGGACGGCTCGGCCCGCTTCGCGCTCAACATCATCCCCCATACCGGCGAGGTCACGACGCTGGGCGCATTGACGCAAGGTGACCACGTAAACCTCGAAATCGATGTGCTCGCGCGTTATCTCAAGCGGATGCAGACCTTGGCCGGCTGATCGGGAGACAGGTGATAACATACGGGTTTTTGCTGCTGCTGGCGCTGTTCATGCGCTTTGGCCCGGACATCCCCTTCCGGCGGATGTTCAACGAGCATCTGGTCGAGCGACCTCTCCACATCCTGCTGGCCAGGAAGCGGCACCAATACCTCGCCGTGGTAATTGGAGGCGTCATGCTGTTGCTCGGCGGCGAGATGGTGCTCCTCTTCGGGCCGGAACTGGTGCTCTCCTATGCCGCGGACCTCGCGCTGTATATCGATGCCGTGATCGTTGCCGCTGCTGGTACGTCGTGGAGCCGGACGCAGGGCCTAGTCGCCCGCTACCGGCCCCGCTTCGAGCGCAATCTCGGGGGCCAGCGCAAGGCTAGCGCGGCCACACCGCGTTCCAAACGCACCCGGCACGCGCCCGCCTCTCTGACCAAGGCCAATGACGACGATAGCGACCGAGCCGGTACCGGATTCGTTGCGGCATCGCAGCCTTTTGCAATCGCGGCCTGACACACTTGGCACACAGTCTAAGAGAGAAATTCCCGCCGGCCCTTCGCGGCGAATTTCGGGCAGGTTCGACGCTTTGAAAGAGCAGGACCGGGCCTAGCAGTCCGAAGCGCTGTAGGACAGTTTCTGCGGGTGGCTCAGCGCTCTTCGCGTGGCAGGGCCTCGCGCCCGATGTCGGCCTGTTCGCCATCGTCGAATGTCTCGATGATCTTGGTAACGAGGTCCAGAAAGCGGGTCCGTTCTTCTGCCGAGAGGCCGGACAGGGCCGCATCGTTCACCCTCACCGCCGCATCGATCGCCGGCCCCTTCAGGCGCTTGCCCAGATCGGTTAGACGGATTTCCTGCACCCGCCCGTCCGTCTGGCTGCGATGCCGTGCGATCAGCCCGTCGCGCTGCATCCGCGCAAGCGTGTTCGCCATGGTGGCCTGCTCCACCCCTATCCGGCGCACCAGTTCGGTCTGTGTCAGGCCATCTTCCTCCCACAGCTGAACCATCACCGGGAACACCCCGGTCGAGAGCCCGATGGGCTTTATCTTCGCCTGTAGCGCAGCGGCAAAGCGGCGCGCGACATCGTTCACGAGATAGCCGGCAGAGGTGTCTTTCGAAAATTCCATGATCCCGGATAGATCGCCACAAGACGCGATGCAAGATTAGTATAGCTTGCTATTTATATGTAGAATAGCTAGCTATGTATCTGGCAGGCCGCGTTTCCCGCGACGCGCCATTAGCATCACGGAGCACCACAATGTCGAAATTCGTCCACCCCATCGCCGGAACCCTCGCGACATTGCTCGTCGCGGGCTTCTGGCTGTCGACCGTCGCAGTTGAAGCCATCGGCACCCACGCGCAGATCGCGTCGCTGAAGATGGCCCTGCCGTGGGCGTTCCTACTGCTCGTCCCTGCGCTGGCGGCAACCGGTGGCACGGGCATGATCCGGTCGCGCGGTCACCGTGGAGGGATTGTCGGGCGCAAGCTGCGCCGCATGCCGATTGTCGCGGCGAACGGCATCATCGTGCTGATCCCGGCGGCGCTGTTTCTTGCATGGAAAGCGCGCGCCGGCGAATTCGATACGGCGTTCTACGCGGTACAGGCGCTCGAACTGGTGGCGGGCGCGGTGAATTTCGCATTGCTGGCGCTGAACATGCGCGACGGCCTCCGCATGACCCGGCGTCTACCTGTGGCGCTGCGGCGGAGCTGACCGGGGGCTAGGCGGGCGCTTTCTCGTCCTGCCTCAGCGTCAGGACCTCCACCCCGTCCGCTGTCACTGCGACAGTATGCTCGAACTGGGCGGAGAGCTTCCCGTCCCGGGTCATGACCGTCCAGCCATCGTCGCGCGTGACAGTCGCCGCGCGGCCCAGGTTGACCATCGGTTCGATGGTGAAGGTCATCCCTTCGCGCAGGCGCAGGCCCCTTCCCGGCCGGCCATGGTTTAGCACCTGTGGCTCCTCGTGCATCTCGCGCCCGATGCCGTGGCCGCAATATTCGCGCACGACGGTGCAGTTGTTCTTCTTGGCATGTTTCTCGATCGCGTAGCCAACATCGCCCAGATGCGCGCCGGGCCGGACCGCGCGGATGCCCGCCCACATGGCGTCCTGCGCTATCCGGGCGATACGCTTGCCCTGCGGCGAGACGTCACCGACAAGATAGGTCTTGCTGGAGTCAGCGATGAACCCGTCCTTCTCCAGCGTGATGTCGAGATTGATGATGTCGCCATCGCGCACGATCACCTCGTCGGACGGCACGCCGTGACACACCACCTCGTTGATCGAGCAGTTGAGCACGTACTCGTAGCCGTACTGCCCCTTGCTCGCAGGGCGCGCGGCGCAATCTTCGCGGATGAAGCGCTCCACCAAGTCGTTGATCTGCATCGTCGACATGCCCGCCAGATCGACCGTGTCGAGCATTTCGAACACCGAGGCGAGCAGCCGCCCCGACGCGCGCATCAGCGCGAGTTCTTCCGTGGTCTTGACCATGTCAGGCGGCGGCGCGAGTTTCGCCATCCTCGCCCTCGCCCTCCTCGGCAAGAGCGAGCTGCTGGCTTACGATCTCGTTGAACGACAGCGACGGATTGGCCTCGGCCAGCCGCCCGATCTTCATCCAGAACTCGGCCTGCGCATTGATAGAGCGGCACATGACCGAACTGGCCCTGCGCACCTGTTCGTGCAGTTCGTCGTCGATCTTCACCAGCCCCATTGCGCACCCCTTAAGCGATTCGGATATGGATCATATATAGATCATCTCGATCCGTCGTCCACCAATCTGACGACCGCACTGTCGGAGGGGCGCATGAGGATTTCGAGGCGCAAGGTCGTGGCCACACCGAACCGACCTTCCCCTTAGTACATGTGCTGTCCGCCATTCATCGAGAGGGTCGAACCGGTCATGATGCCCGCTTCCTCGGAGCACAGGAACAGGACCCCCCGTGCAATCTCTTCGGGTTGTCCGAGGCGCCCGATCGGGATCCTGGCCACGATCGCCTCCAGCACATCCTCGCGCACATCGGCCACCATGTCCGTTGCAATATAGCCGGGCGCGATGACGTTGACGGTGACCCCTTTTCGGGCGCCCTCGAGGGCCAGCGCCTTCGTGAAGCCGTGCAAGGCGGCCTTGGCAGCCGAATAGTTCGCCTGCCCGAACTGCCCCGCCTGACCATTTATCGAGCTGATATTGACGATGCGCCCCCATTTGCGCTCGCACATTCCGCCGAACACGGCCTTGGCCATGTTGAAGCAGCCGCCCAGATTGGTCTCGACCACGGCGCTCCAGTCTTCCTGGCTCATCTTGAGGAACGAGCGGTCGCGCGTGATGCCGGCATTGTTGACCAGGATATCGACCGGTCCGTGTTCGCGCTCGATCTGCGCCACGCCATCCTGACATGCCTCGTAGGAAGCGACGTCCCAACGGTAGGTGGGAATGCCGGTCTCCTGCCCGAAACGTTCAACATGCTCGCCATCCGAGACATGCGTTGCGACGACGCTGAAGCCGTTCTGCGCAAGTGCCTTGGATGTGGCAGCTCCGATTCCACGCGTACCACCGGTTACGATTGCAATCTTGGGCATCGCCCTCTCCCTCTCACCACGATGATTGGCTCATCACATTTTCTGGTTCGGACGAAGCTAACATATTGGTCAACGATTACATACCACTCGAAGGGAAATACTGGGGCCGAACAGACACGCTCGAGGCGTGATGAATTCTTCGGTCATGTGTCTCCCGATGATGCGGATGGGCCGGAGCAATTGCTTCCCTCCCGCCGTGACGGAAGGATTGCGACCGGACAGAACGGCGCAGCCTGCACCCCGGTCGCACCCGCGATACGCCGAGACGAGCCAGCCCGATGGATGGCGAGCGGTCAACGCGTGTTGGCGGAGGTATTTAAATAGGTTATCGGGCGCGCCTTAGTTTTCGAGGGGATAATTCGCGTGCCGAATGAACAACGCCGGACGATCGGCGGAATCATGGAAGCCAACAAGGGGATCGGCCCCGGCTTCGATTCGTTGCGTGTCGCGCTGGCAGTGGCGGTCGTTTTTAGGCACTGTTTCCCCCTGACCTACGGCAATACCGAGGCCGCAAGCTCGGGCATTCTGTGGACGGCGACGCTCGCGATCGTGCCGATTTTCTTCATTCTTTCAGGCTTTCTGGTCACGGGCAGTGCCCTGCGCCTGTCGCTCGGCAAATTCGTCCTAAGCCGTGTCCTGCGCATCGTGCCCGCCCTCGCGGTCGACACGCTGTTTACGGTCCTCGTGATCGGCGCGCTATTTACCACGCTTCCGCTCGCGGACTATTTCTTCAACTGGCAGACCGCAGCCTATCTGCTGAACATGATCGGGGAGATACACTACTATCTTCCCGGCGTGTTCGAGGACAATCCGCTTCCGGGTGTCGTGAACGGCTCGCTCTGGACGATTCCGCCGGAACTCGGCTGCTACGTGATGATGTGCGGCCTGATGTTCTTCAAGCTCGCACGCGACTGGCGCTTCGTCAGCGTGGCGGCCGTGGCCGCGCTGGTCGCCATCGCGCTCGTCCCGATGTTCGAGGATTCGCTTCCCTGGATCGTGGTAAAGGTCGTGGGATATCAGGGCGCGATTCTCGTGCCGGAATTCCTGATCGGCGCGCTGATGTACCTCAAGCGCGACAAGATTCCCTATTCGCCGCTGCTGTTCGGGATCTGCGTGCTGGCGATTTTCGGATCGGGCTTCGTCCTTCCCCAGGCCGTTTACTCGCAGATGCCGATCGCCACGATCCTCGCGATCCCGGCCTATTGCTATGTGATGGTGTTTCTGGGCGTCACCCGGCTGCCGCTTCCGTGGCCATTCCGTCGCGGCGACTACAGCTACGGCATCTACCTGTACGGCTTCCCAATCCAGCAATCGATCGTTGCGGCGACTGGAATGGTCTCGCCGCTCTTGCTTTTCGTGACCGCCATGCCGTTCATCTTCGCGCTCGCAGTCTTGTCGTGGCATTTCGTGGAGCGGCCCACCCTCAAGCTGCGCAAGGGCTTTTCAATGGCCGCAAAGCGCGAAGCGCTACGACAGGCGGAAATAGAAGCAGCCCAGCGCGCCGATGAGGAGGCGGGGCATCCGTTCGTCGATGTGGATCAGAGCGATGCGCCTTCGACCAATAAGACCTCTCTTTGAAGGCAAAGTCAGGATGAAATGCGCCGCCGGTACCGGGCCACGAGCCTGCGCCCGGCGACCGCATCGAAACCGAATGTAAGGCTCGACCGGCGCTTAAAGCCTCGCCGGTCTGCTGCGTTATTGCCTCGGACGAGGGCTTCGACAGGCTTGATGAAGGCTCTTCGTCCGTGCCTGCCAGAGACCGGAGTGAGACGCGCAGGCCACTCTTGCGTAATCGTCCCCCGCCCGGTGCCCTGGAACAATCCTGCCTAGACGGTCCCTTGCGCCAACGGCCCGTTAGCGAAATCCGCTCGCGTGATCGCGTAGACGATGTGCAGGACACGCTTGCCCCGATGCTTGGACAGCTCGGTCCGCCGTGTCCGTATGGCCCCGATCTTCTCGAGCGCGATCCGGCTGCGCCAGTTCGCTTCGCCGACGCGGAAGTCGACGCGCTCCACGCTCGCCAGCGCGTGCGCCAGCATCAGCCGCTTGACCTCGCGGTTGGCGCCCTTGCCCCAGTAGCTGCGGGAGAGAAACGTCCAGCCAATCTCGACCCAGCTTTGCTCTTCCTCGTCCTCTTCGGCACTTTTGAGCGCCTGAAACCGTGACGAGCCTATGATGGCGCCCTCGCCGCTGTCGATCTTGCCCTTGTCGACAATCGCCAGCGCACCGCCCTTGGCCAACGCATCGTCGAAGAACGCACGAAACACGTCCTCCTGCCAGCGATCGGTCATCGGGTGCTGTTCCCACACGCCCGGGTCGGACGCGATTGCGTAGAGCGCGTCCCAGTCGTCCCCGGCCAATGGCCTGAGCTGGTACCGATCCCCTTCGAGGACCGGCTGCCGGTTCAGGTCAGCCCGCGACATCCGCCAGCGCGGCGACGAACTTGTCGATATTGCCCTTGGTCAGCCCGGCGATGTTGATCCGGCCCGAACCCGCCATGTAGACCGCGTGATCCTGGCGCAGCTTGCCGATCTCGTCCTTGTTCAGAGGCAGCATCGCGAACAGGCCGTTCTGCTCCTCGAGGTGGGCAAGCGGCACGCCATTCACCTTGTCTTGCGCCGCAGCGAGATAGGCGCGTACCCAGCGCAGGCGCTGGCGCATGCCGTCCAGCTCTTCCAGCCATTGCGCACGCAGTTCGTCGTCGCCCAGAATGATGCGTACCGCAGCGCCGCCGTGGTCGGGCGGCATGGACCAGTTGGCCCGCGCGAGCGCGGCGGCGTTCGACATCGCGGCGCTCATCTGCGCAGGCTCGGCGACCTTGGCGTAGAAGGCGCCCACGCGGTCGCGATAGAGGCCGAAGTTCTTGTCGCAGCTATAGGCGACCAGCGCATAGGGCACCTTGGCCAGCACCTTGCGAAGGCCGTACGCGTCTTCCTCCAGCCCTTCGCCCAGCCCCTGATAGGCGCTGTCGATGATCGGCAGCACGCGGCTGTCGGCGAAGGCATCGGCGATCGCGTCCCACTGCTGCGCCGTGTAGTCGATGCCCGAGGGGTTGTGGCAGCAGGCGTGGATCAGCACGGCATCGCCTTCGCGGCCCTGCCGGATGATCTCCAGCAGCGCGTCCAGATCGGCGCTGCCGTCTTCACGTGCATGCGGGAAGGTGACGGCCTTGAGCCCGACATCCTCGATGATCGGGATATGGTTGGGCCAGCTGGGCGTGCCGACATGCACGCGGGTGATGCCCGCACGTTCGGCCACTGCGACGGCAAGCCGCACCGCGCCTGTACCGCCGGGGGTCTGTACCCCTTCGATCAGTCCGCCCATGGTCCCATCCGCACCGGCTTCGGCGCCGAATATGATCGGCATGAGCGCGTGGACAAAGCCGCGGTCGCCCTCGGGGCCGAGGTAGCTCTTGGAGTCCTGCTCTTCCAACAGGCGCTTCTCGGCGCCCTTGATCGCCTTGAACACCGGCGTTGCGCCGTCATCGGTGCGGTAGACACCGACACCGAGGTCGATCTTGTCCTCCCGCTCGTCGGCGGCGAATTGCGAGATCAGCGCAAGCAGCGCATCGGGCGGGGTGTCTTTGAGGCGGTCGAGCATGCCCCGCCCCATGCTATCGCCGGGGCGCGAGGGCAACCGATAATATGCGCCGGGGCAGCCTCAGAAAGGCAACCACCGATGCTTCTTGGAAAACTTCATGTAACCTGCATTGATGCCGAGCCGCAGCCCCGCCCCCATGCGGATCGGGATGAGCACGGTGTCGCCCTTGCGCAGGTAGCTCGCGGTGAGGCCACCGATCAGGTAGGCCTGCCCCTCGCCAGCAGGGAATCGTTCGTAAAGCTGCTCCGTATCGAACAGGTTGTAGACCAGCACGAAGGTCTTGCCGCCATTGGCGCCGACATCGAAGCCGATCGACGGGCCCGTCCAGTAGACCGGCATCTGCCCTTCGATCTTGTGATACAAGGTGCCCGATCCGTAGCGCGCACCGACGATGAAGGCCCCGCTCGCCTCGCGGCCTACGATATAGCCATTGGGCTTGCCCTGGTCGGCCAGGACCCCTTCGATCATCCGTGCGATGCCTTCCGCATTCTCGCCGAAGAAATTCTGCGCCGCCCCGATCAGGTCGTCATCCTGCCAGGTTTCGGCATCTGCCGCCGGCACGGCGGGCGTATCCGCATAGGGCTGCGCATAGCTTTCGCCCTGCGCTGCGGTTGCGGCCGCGTCGTCCCGATCGGGCGAGAGATCGGTCCAGCCCGAAACGCCCGCTTGCGGTTCGGCAGGCGCAGGCTGCTGCGGCTGGGGTTGCGGCTGCTGGTTTGCCGGGTTGCCATAGACCGAAGGCTCACCGGGATTTTCGACGAGATCGCCGTCGATCGCCTGGTTGGGATCGACCTGTTCGATCGACTGGGCCGCAAGCGGCGCTGCGGCAATCGCGAAAATCGCGGTGAAGAGCGCCGCGAAGCGCCGGATGCTGTCGATGCGGGTCATGGGCCGCGCTCCTTTTGCGTGCTTTGCGTTGTCTGAACCCGGAGGGGCTTAGCCTGAATCGCATGAACCTCACGCATCAAGCCGGTTGGCGGCGAAGCGAATCGAAAACGCGGCGAGGCGAGTCATCTCTCGAAAACCTCGACCAAAGCGACCACGCCCCCCTTGTGCCCACCCCATGTGCTGGTTATAGCGCGCCGCTCGCAACGCCATGGATCATGGTGCGATGCGATGCGGAGACGTGGGTGAGTGGCTGAAACCAGCTCCCTGCTAAGGAGCCATACCTGGTAACGGGTATCGAGGGTTCGAATCCCTCCGTCTCCGCCACCTTCCTTCATAAATCGTTGATGTTACAGCTTTTTCCGAAGGATGGTTGCCCCGTCGCACAATCCGCCCCACAGCTTGAAGACGATTGATTTGGCGAGATTTCGCCGCTGTGGCGACGGTCCATCAAGAGATGTCTTCGGCTTCAGGCTCGCCATGATCATCGTCCGAATCTTCGTCGGTGATGCCCCAACGCGCCCGCTTTTCCGCTGTGATGCGCTCGTGACAATCATGGCAAAGCCCCAACAGCTCGAACAAAAATTCGTTGAACAGATGGTCATAGGTCATGTGGTGCGCTTCGGTCGCTCGGCGGTCCCGCACCCCTCGCAGACGCCGCCGCACCGTTTTAGCACTAGCGCCCGCTTTGCTTTCCAAGCGTCTGATTTCAGATACGCCGTGTAAGCTTCGGTGAACCTACCGCGTCTGGCATATTGTTTACGAGCAAGTGCAAGAAGCGCGGCGTGGTGTTCCGCGTCCCGCCGGTTTTTGTAGGAATTGATTAGCGCCGGGTCCGCCCAAGGAAGCGAATTGACCCAAGTTTTGTCCTTTTGCGGCTTCGCCAGCCCGACGCTTCGCCTAAATCTTCTTCGCTTTCGGCCACAATCGTCGCGAATGCGCCCTTGCGCGCTGGATAGGTGTAAAGTTGGTTTGGCTTGTAATTCGCCAAATATTCAATGTCGTCCGTCACCGCCTTTCGATACTACACAATTGGCGCTAGCAAAGCCGCACACAGAATGGCGGATGATACATCCGCCATCGCAGCCCGTTAATCGACGATCAGCGAATACTGAGAGGGCCCTCACCAGTTGATCGGGCCTTCGACCTCCCGGATTTTTCGGATCGAAGGGCGTGCTTCCAGCCGCTCCATGTAACCGCGGATGTTCGGGTAGGCATCGAGCGACAGCTTGGCTGGCAGCGACCAGTTGAGAACGATCAGGGCGTATCCATCGATTACCGAGTAGTCGTCGCCGAGGATATACCGGTTGTCGGCCAGCCGTGCTTCCAGGACCTTCAGGCGCCGCGCCACCCGGCCTTCGTAGAAATCGACGAGACGCGCCCGCTCGGCCTCGGTCTCACCTAAGCTCTTGTAGATGTATTCGATGATCACCGGGTGGAGGTCGGAAGCCACGAACGCCATCCAGCTGTCCGCATGGGCTCGCTCGCGCGTGCCGGGTTTCGGCAGAAGCGCCTTCTCCGGGGCGAGATCGGCGATATAGGCGAGGGTCGCGGCATTCTGGGTCAGGACATCGCCATCCTCGAGCACGAGGACGGGCGTCATCGCCATCGGGTTCAGCGTGCGCACCTTCTGGGCGATGGGATCGTCTTCGCGATCGAGATGCACCTCGATGGCTTCGTACGCGACCCCAGCGTCTTCGAGGGCGAAGTGGTTCGATGTCGAACAGGCACCACGGTGATAGTAGAGTGTCAGCATTTCAGTTTTCCTGGTTTTGGAGGCGGAGTGCGGCCTGCGCGGCCCCACATGGGGCGTAGCGATCAGGCCACTGGCTGCGACCGCGTGTCGATACGGGCATCCTGTCCGGCTGTGATCAGGCCGCGGATGCGGGGATCTTTCAGGACCGTGTAGGGAAAGATCTCCGGGATCGCGCTGACCCTGTCGAGGCGCTCGATCTCTTCTGCCGACAGGCGCAAATCGGCGGCTGCGAGATTTTCCTGGAGCTGCTTCAGACTGCGCGGGCCGATGATTGGGAAGATCCCCTTGGAGGCGACCCATGCGATGGCGACTTCGCCTGGCGTGACCTCATGGTCTTTGGCAACCGCGATCACGGTATCGAGGGTTGCCGTGCGTTGCGCAGTGTCTTCGGGATGGAAGGCCGCGCCGTTGAGCCCTTCCTCGCGACCGGTCGCGTCGAGCGGCTTGCGATATTTGCCCGTCAGGACGCCCCCACCGAGCGGGGAGAAGGCGGTGATCCCCAGGCCGAGGCCGTGGCCGGCTTCGATCAGCTCGGCTTCTGCGGTGCGCGCCACGAGGCTGTATTCCAGTTGCAGCCCCGCGATCGGGACGGTGCCGCGCAGCTCCGCCAGCGTCGCCGCCCGGGACACGCGCCAGGCCGGAAAATTCGAAAGCCCCGCATAAAGGATCTTGCCCTGTCGCACGAGGTCTTCGAGCCCGCGCAGGATCTCGTCCATGGGCGTCACACCGTCCGCGACGTGAACCCAGTAAAGATCGATCCGGTCGGTCTTCAGTCGCTTCAGGCTCGCTTCGAGCGAGGCGACCATGGCCTGGCGGCTATTGCCCGTGGTCAGGACGTTCGCCGTCTCGTCGGTGGCGACGGAAAATTTCGTTCCCAGTAGGAACCGGTCGCGGCGCCCGGCTAGCAGTTCCCCGAGGAATTCCTCCGCCTCGCCGCTCTGATAGCCGTTCGAACTGTCCAGAATGTTGCCGCCTGCCTCTTCATAGGCATCCAGCATCAAGCGGGCTTCGGGCAGTTCGGTGCCATGTCCCCAGCGGGTCCCGAAGTTGGAGGTGCCGAGCACCAGTTCCGAAACCCTGAGCCCCGTGTGTGTGCCAAATAGCTTGCAACGCATCATCGTCTCCAGAGCTGGGCTATGGTGCCGTCCTTTGAGCACCTTTCGCCTTTCCAATCCGAAGCGGCTTCGCTATATCCGGATCACTGCTCCGTTATAAGTGGATCAGTGATCCGTTTGTCAATGGCAGAAGTTGGTTTTCATATGCGTGCTGATGCCAAGAAGAATTACGAACACCTCCTCGCCGTAGCGCGCGAGGTGATTGCAGAGCAGGGGGTCGATGCGTCACTGCGCGATATCGCGCGCCGGGCCGACGTTGGTCTGGCAACGCTCTACCGCCACTTTCCGACCCGCGATACCTTGCTGGAAACCCTGCTGCAGACGGCTCTTGGCGACCTCATTGCGCAGTCTGAGATCGTGTCGCAGAAACACGCGCCCGGCGCGGCGCTGACCACCTGGTTTGTCGAAGCGACAAAGTTCGTCCACGTCTTCAACGGGATCGTCGATCTGATGGCCAAGGCCCTTGCCGATCCCGACTCCGCTCTGCATCAGTCCTGCAAGGATCTGCGTGCAGCGGGCGCGAAACTCCTGGATGATGCCCAGCAGGCTGGCATCGCGCGGCAGGACATCGACGGCGAGGATCTCTTCGCCCTCATCGGCGCTGCTGGCTGGATCGGTGACCAGCTAGCATTCACGGATCGGGCCGATCGCCTGTCCAACCTCGTCGCCAGCGCCCTGCTCTGTCAGTCGGCCGAGACTGGCAGCGCCTAGCCATTCTAACTTCCGAGCCGCCAGCCTCACTATCCGGTCGCACGTCGACTTCTCAGGAGGCGTTGGATTGTCGAGAACGTCTGCGGATAAATCGCCAGTGTATCGATGAGAGGAGAACGGCAGCTTTTGCCGTCCGCCGCTTAGGAAGTCGATGGTCTCCTCTCCTCCCGAATTTGACCACAGCGCTCTGAAAGCTGACATTGGAGGAGCGTCACCGTAAGATCGAGGGCCCCTCTTCTCAGCAGTTCCGGTCTAGATAGCGGCAGGCCCGAGTAGGCCTGCCGCGCTGATGAACGATGATGTTTGCCGGGGGTCAGTTTCCCTTGTCCACCTGACCCTCGGGCTGATCGTCCTGGAACGGCGGCAACACATCTTCGGGCTTCAGCACGGTGATCGGCAGGCCCAGCGGTTCGAGCTGCGGCTTGACGATGTCCGCATCGCCCACGACGACCCAGACCCATTGGGAAGGCGCAAGTGCGGCGTTCATGTCGGTCCGCACCTCGTCCAGCGTCACCGCCTTGTATTGCTCGCCCAGCGTCGAATAATAGTCGTCGGGCCGTCCGCGACGCACGTTTTCCTGCATGCCCGCCAGAACGCCACCAGCCGAATTGAACCAGCTGCTCATCGAACGCAGGCGGCTGTCGCGCACGAAATTCAGCTCTTCCTGGCTGATCGGGCGGGTGGTGACGAAATCCATCACCTCCTTGCGCAGCTCTCCCACAGCGGGGCCGGCCTTGTCCTGCTGAACACTTGTGGCGGCAACATAGGACGTTTCCTGCAGCTGATCGACAAAGCTGCCGCTCGCCCCGTAGGCCCAGTGCTTGTCTTCGCGCAGGTTCATGTTGATCCGGCTGAGGAACCCGCTGCCCAGAACCTGGTTGGCGAGATCCATAGAGACGAGATCGTCGCTGGTCACGCCTTCGACCAGCTGGCCGCCCGCTATCGTGGTCTGGGCCGAATCCACGCGGTCGATCAGCACGATCTGCGGCGAGGCCGGATCGGGCTCCGCGCGGGTGGGCATGGGCGGCGGCGTACCGGCGGCCTCCCACGTCCCGAATTCCTCTTCCAGCTGCGGCTGAAGCTGCGCCAGCGGCAGATCGCTGACCACGAAGATCCGGGCGCCCTCCGGCCTGACCCATTCGTCATGCGCTGCATCGAGCTGCGCAGGCGTGATGCTGGCAAGCACCGCAGGATCGCCGATGCCGTTATGGATCGCATAGGGCGAATTGGCATCGATCAACCCCGGCAGGACTTCCTGCACCAGAGCGTCAGGCAAGATCCGGCTACTCTCGTAGCGCGCGAGGTAATCACGCCGGATCCGGTCGATCTCGTCCTGCGGGAAGGTCGGCTCCTTCACGACGCTGCCCATCAGATCGAGCGCGGGCGCGAGGTTGATCGACGGGGCGCGGACATAGAGCGAGCTTTCATCGACCGTGGCACCTCCGCCCAGAGAGAGGCCCAGCCTCTCCTTCTCGGCTTCGATCGAGGCGGAATCGCGACCGGGAATGCCTTGGTCCAGCGTCGCTATCATCATTCCGAACAGGCCGTCCTCGCTGGGCGCATCCACTGCGGTTCCAGCCGGAAAAGACAGCAGGATCTGCGTGAAGGGCACGGTGTCCTTTTGCGCGTAGATCACCTCGATCCCGTTCGACAGCGCCGCGCGGGTCACTTCGGGGAAGCGCGTTCCGCTCGGCTCGCCCAGCGGCGGCATCGGCATGCGCTGCTTGCGCTCGACCTGAGTCAGCTCATCGGACGGCGTCGCCGCAGTCGGCGTTCCCGGTCGGGCCGCGGCCCCCTCTTCCTCGATCCGCGCGCCGGGTACGACAGTCAGCGCATAGACCGGGCGTGTCAGCCACTTGCGCGCCGTGGCAATGACATTTTGCGGTGTCTGCTTCGCGTAGAAATCGATATCGCGGCGGTACGCCCCGGCATCGCCGATCAGCACCTTGCCGGTGGCCAGCGCCTCACCCCGCGAGGCGAGCGATTCCTGCCCCATGGCATAGCCGACAACGAACGGGGTCACCCACCGGGTCACTTCGTCCTGAGTGGGCGTGCGCGCCATGAATTCGGCGATCATCTCGTCCAGCGCCTTCCCTGCCAACGCAGGATCGACACCGTCGGCCACCTGCCCGCGGATCGTGAACGTCCCGCCCCGGGCGAGGGTCGAATTGCCGGTGCCGATGAAGTCGAACAGCTTGCGCTCGCGGACAAGCACCCGTTCGAGCAGCGAATTGTCGATCTGCCCCATGACGCCCGCCACGATATCAAGGCCCAGGGCTTCGGTATCGTCATAGCCCGGCACGGCCCAGGCGCGCACGATGGTGGGCTGCGTGACCGGCGCGGTCACCGTCTCGTCGATCCTTTCAGGAAGGGTCGGGACGGGCGCGACGGTGGCCGGATTTTCCGGTCCGCGCGGGATTGCGCCGAAATATTTCGTGACCAGCCTGCGCCCCTCGCCCTCGTCGATGTCTCCCGTGAGGACAAGAATCGCGTTGTTGGGCCCGTAATGCTTGCGGAACCAGTCCCTCACATCGGCGAGCGTCGCGGCATCGAGGTCGGCCATCGATCCGATCACGCTGTGCCCATAAGGGTGGTCTGCGGGATAGAGCCTCGTGATCAGCCGGTCGTTGATCACCGAATAGGGGTTGTCATCGCCCTGCCGCTTCTCGTTCTGCACGACGCCGCGCTGTTCATCCAGCACCTCCTGCGTCACCGCGCCCAGCAGGTAGCCCATCCGGTCCGATTCCATGAACAGCGCGCGCTCCAGCGCGGAAACCGGCACGGTTTCGTAATAGTTCGTGCGGTCATAGCTGGTGGTGCCGTTGATCCCGGTCGCGCCAGCTTCCTCCAGCGGCTTGAAAAAGTCGCCCGGCACATTCTCGCTCCCGTTGAACATCAGATGTTCGAACAGATGGGCGAACCCGCTGCGCCCCTCCGGCTCGTTCTTGGATCCGACATCGTACCAAATGCCGATCGAGACCTCGGGGGTGGTCCGGTCGGTGTGGACGATCACGGTCAGCCCGTTGTCCAGCGTGAACTCGCTATGGGGGATGTCGATCTGCGAGACGAAGGCTTCGAGCGGCGCGGCGACCTCCGCAGCATCGGTCGCTTGCGAAGCGACTTCCTGCGCCTGGGCAGCGACCGGGAGGGGAAGCAGCGACAGAGCGCAGCCGGCAAGAAAGAGGGCTTTGAGGTTCATGTTGGGGCTCCGGGGGAATGCGCGCAGGTGCGGGCCGGCACGCGATTGCGCCAGCCCGCAGCCACGAATCAGAAGGACTTGGTGAGCGTCAGGTAGAAATTCGTCAGCCGCGGGTCGGCATTGCGGCTGTAGAAGATCGGCGATGCGAGCGTGTCGATCGGCGGTTTGCTGCCGAGCACATTGTTGATCCCCGCACGAACCTTTAACCCGCGATCGAAATCGTAGGTTGCCGCGATGTCGTGATAGAACACGCTATCCACCTTGGCCGAACCCTGGGTCGCAACGAAGGACCGATCCAGTTCAAGGTAGTAGCTGTCGACATAGCGGCCCTGCCACGCGATCGAGAGAGGCCCCTTGCTCCAGCGTATGCTGCCATTGCCGCGCCAGCGCAGCGCGCCGTTTTCGCCATAGCCTTGGCCGTAACTCACCGTGTTCACGCCGGCGTAGTCTTCCTCGGGCTGGCCGGGATAGGTCTCGACAGACAATTCGCGCACCCAGGTCGCCGAAGCGGAGAAATCGATCGTCCCGCCGAACAGTTCGTCGCTGTAGTCGAGCGAGAAATCGACAGCTTCCGCCGTCGACCCGACGAGGTTGGCCAGCGAGATATCAATCGAGGTGATCGGGCCGACGTCGTAGCCGTCCGACGCGGGGCCGCGCTCCACCCTGTCCGGATAGCGTTCGAGGAAGATTTCCAGCGCTTCCTGCGTGGCATCGTCGTACGCGTAGAGCAGATTTGGCGTGAAGTAGTTGTCTTCCTTGCGGATCCGTGTCCAGTCGGCCGAGAACCTCAGGCCGGGCAGGAAACGCGGCGTCAGGATCACGCCGATGGTCCATGTCTCGGAGCTTTCCGGCTTCACGTCGGGGTTGCCGCCGTAATAGCCCTGAATCTCATACCCGAACGCGGTCGGCGTCCCGATCGGCTCACCACCGCGCAGCGGGTCGCGGGCCTCCACGCCCAGAACGCCCTGAAGCTTGGTCAGCTGGTCGAGCGTGGGCGGCAGGTAGCCGGTGGTGTAGGAGCCGCGGAAGGTCACGTCTTCGATCGGCGACCAGCGCACGCTGACCGACGGGTCCGTATGGCTGTTCTCGGTCGTCGCCAGGCCGAGGTCCGCACCCTGCGGCGGGCAATCCTGATAGATGTCGTCGCTGGGCAGCGCGCCGAACCCGAACTGGCAGATGATATTGGCCAGCGCGCCTTCGCCCTTGTACTGCTCGTGCCGGGCGGCGATCCGCAGTTCGAGCGAGCGGATCAGCGGAACCTCGTTGTCCACCCCCACGATCGGGAAGGCAATCTCCGCAAAGCCGGCCAGAATGGTCTGTTTGCGCTCGGGCGTGTAGGTCACGCTCGAAAACTCGCTATTGATCGCGGAGATCACGCTGCCGGCCACCTCGACCGAACGCTCGACATTGAGCGTCATGCGCGGCTGCCCGCCCGGCAGGTCGATCGGCACCGGCCCCGCCAGCCGCAGCGACTGGGTCGCGATGGTGGTGGTGGCGGGCGTTGTGATCGAGCCGAAATCGCTGTCGATATAGGTTAAGTCGAGTGGATCATCTCGCAGGTCGCGCAGCACGTCCTGCGATCCGGCCCCCAGCAGCATGGTCAGGCCGGGGGTGTAGTTGGAAGGCGACTTGTCCGCAGTATAGCGGTTCTTGGCCCAGGAAAAGTCGGCCACCGCCTGCCAGTCGAAAGGCAGCTTCACGATCGCGCCGGCGACCCCGCGCAGCTGGTCGTTCCGGCTCGAGACGTCGGCCTCGGCATTGCCCTGCGGCAGAGCGACGTTGATGTCCTGTGCGAAGGGATTGTTCGGCGCATCGGCGAGCAGCGTCACGCTCGAGGGCGCGCGGGTGACCGTGTTGCGCGAGATCGCCCGCGAAGCCGCGCCTTCGACATAGACGCTCAGCCAGTCGTTGAACTCGCGCCGCACGGCGAGCGTACCGGCGAGATTTTCCGCACCGTAGAGCAGCGGTGCCAGCTTCCCCTCACCAACGGCGCTGATCGGCTGATCGAAATTGTAACTGCCGATCGTCGCGATGAGCGGATCGACCCCGTCCAGCGCCACCCCGCGATAGCCATTGGGCACATAGGCGATCGGGCTGTCGAACAGCGTACCGCCATATTCGGGATCGAGCTGGAGCGGGCTGCCGTCGATGCTCTGGATATTCGGGGTCGCGCCAGAGGGCGGCAACGCGTCGTAGAAGGCCGAGGGATCGTTTTCGAGGATCCGCTGACGCCCGCGCTCGAACAGTTCCGAACGGTCGCCGTAGAGCAACGGGGCCTGCTTGCGCCAGCTGCCGGTGAACGAGATGTTGGTCCGCCCGCCCTCGATGGTCGTCGCGCCGGTGAAGTCGATCCGGAAGTCCGGCTGCGCGAAATCATAGGTGTCGGAGTAGTTGGCACTGATCTCCGCACCCTGGTAGTCGCGGCGCAGGATGATGTTGATGACGCCGCCGCTTGCGCCGCTGCCGTAAAGGCCCGAGGCGGATGATGCGAGCACCTCGATCCGCTCGACCGCGGCCAGCGGGATGCCGGTGATCTGCGGCTGGTTGATCTGCCCCTGCCCCAGATTGATCCCCGGCTGCCTGCGTCCGTCGACCAGGATCAGCGTGTCGCGCGAGCCGAGGCCGCGCAGGTTGATATTGCTGAGGCCGCGCTGCGTGTAATTGGTCCGCCCGCTCATATCGCTGGTCGAGGGTGCGGAATTCACGTTCAGCTGGTTGCGCAGGAAGGTGTCGAGGTCGGGCGCGCCGGACTCCTGAATGTCCTTCTGGGTCAGGACGATGAACGGCTGGCTGTCGTCCTCGCTACGTTCGATGCCGGTGTTGAGCGACCAGTTGCGCTTTCCGGTGACGAGGATTTCCGGGGTGGCGTTTCCCCGCGCCTCCTGCCGGACAATCGCAATCGCGCCGCTCTCGTGGAAGGCGACGCCGAAGCCCGTTCCGTCGAGAATCCTCATCAGTGCCTGTTCGGGCGTAAGAACCCCGGAGACGCCCTGGGTGCGCACCTCTGCGATATCCGCCTCGCGATAGACCAGTTCGCGGCGCGACTGGCGCGTCCAGCGGTCGAGCGCGCTCTTCAGCGTGCCTGACGGAATGGCGAATTCCTGCCTGGTGGAAGCGACCTCTTCCTGCGCGAAGGCAACCGTCGGCGTGGCCAGCACTCCGCCCGCGACGCCGGCCAGCAGTAGTGAAACTGATTTTGCGAATGTCATATAAAAACCCCCCGGTTTCTCCTGCCGGCACGCCTGACTTGGGCCGGCCTCGAACACAGGGACAAGCGAGCGTCACCGATCCGTAACGCCGTTCTCAAAAAAATGTCACCGCCGTGAAATTTTCAAGTCGGGTGCAAAAAGATGTTACGGATTTGCCGCGTTCGATTGTCGTGGCATTCGTGACCGCAAAGGAAATGGCGTCGGCAGGGCAATGGTGGACGACACCCAGCTTCAGATATGGTTCTGCGAGGAGGTTCTCCCCCTCGAACTCTCGCTGACGCGCTATTTGCGCAAAAACTGGCGTACCGAGGAAGACGTGACCGATCTGCGACAAGACGTATACGAGGCCGCCCTGAACGGCGCGCGTCGCGGCTTGCCCGATCGCACGCAGGGCTATCTGTTCACGATCGCGCGTAATATTCTGATCAACCGGGCCAAGCGCGACCGCATCGTCTCCTTCGAACAGGTGGCCGATCTGGAAAGCGCGGCGAACGCGCACATAGATATCGAAGGTTCGGAGCGTCATCTTGCCGCGCGCGATGCCCTGCGGCGGGCGCAGGCGGGCATGGAAGGTCTGCCCCCGCGTTGCCGGGAAGTGGTCCGCCTGCGCAAGGTGGAAGGGATGTCGCGGATCGAAGCGGCCGAGGCGATGGGCGTCGGGCTCGACACGATCGACCGGCAATTGCGGCTCGGCATTCGTGCCATGGCCGACGCCATGCTGGGCGGATCGGGTCGGATTCAGCGCGAAGAACCCCAACGCGCGCGGCGGAGCAAATCGCAATGAGCGCCGCAGAGATCGAAGATGTAGCAGCCGGCTGGCTGGCAAGACGCGAAGAGTCCGACTGGACTGAGCAGGACGAGGCGGAGTTCGCCGCGTGGATGGACCGCTCCATGGCGCATAAGGCAGCGTATTGGCGGCTTGAACACGGCTGGCGGGAGGCCGATCGCATTCCCGCATTGGGCGACACGCCGTCTTGCGTTGAGGAAGAGGAGGCTCCGGGCCGCCGCCGGACGGTTTTCGCGCTTGTCGGCGCGCTGGCCGCCTCGCTCGTCCTGGCACTGACCGGGATTGCGATGTGGAATCCGCCGGTCCCGACCGAGCCCCCTGCCCGGTACGAGACGGCACGCGGGGCGCGCGAAGCGGTGAAACTCGCCGACGGGAGCACGGTGGAACTGAACACCGCAACCAGGCTGCGGGCTGCCAGCGGCCGGGACGCACGCGAAGTGTGGCTGGATGAGGGCGAGGCCTTTTTCGACATCGTGCACCGCCCGGATCGCCGGTTTATCGTCCATGCCGGTCCCAGGCGGATCGTGGTTCTCGGCACGCGCTTCTCGGTCAAACGCTCCGGCGACGATGTGACGGTGGCCGTGGTTTCGGGACGGGTGAAGGTAGAAGATAGCGCCAGCGCCGAGAGCGCGGGTGCAGCGATCGTATCGACCGGCGATGTCGCCTACATCCGCAAGCAGAACACGCTGGTGGTCGGATCCAATGGAGACGAGGTCAACGCGATGACCGCGTGGCGCGAGGGGTTGCTGGTGTTCGACAACACGCCGCTGCGCACCGCCGTGACGGAATTCAACCGCTATTCGGGCAAGCCGATACAGGTGGCCCCGGATATCCAGCAGCTCAGGATCGGCGGCTCGTTCCAGACGCACAACGCCGATGCCTTTCTCGACCTGCTTGAGTCGGCCTATGGTCTGCGCGTGGTTAGGCACAAAGACCGGATCGATTTGCTTCCACAAGGGTAGCAATTCGGTGCTCAAAACAGCGCATGCCAAGTGAGTAAGGAAATCTCCCGGCTCTGATCCGGTAGTTCGATGAACATTGGTCTTTTGAGGCTCGCCGCATTTTGTGCAGAGATCGCCGTAAGCAAACTAAAAAGCGATCTCCCCGCGCTACAATCTTTGCTACAATTTCAGCAGACCCCAATTCTCTAAGACGCTGCTTCCAAAGCGATAAAATCCAGAGGTTGAGTATCCCTCCGTCTCCGCCCTTGCTGCCGTAGGCTGCCCCCTGCACACACGGACGACATCGTGCAGCGGCAAGCCAGTGGCATATCCGGCCCCTTTTTGATCGAAACAAAGGCGCAAGGCGTCTTTGATGCGCATAGCGCCCTTATCCGGCGCGCTTGGCGCGATGCAGCCCTATGGTCGTGGTCGTTGGCCTGCGCTGGTTCGATATCGAAACGTGATTTTTCTCTCCCCCAGGTCCGCTCAGATCTCGGTTTTTCCTAGAATTACGGGACGCTTGGCAATGGAATTGCAGGGCCCCGCCGCTATATTCAACAGCCATTGAATATAGCCCTGCCGCCCCTTATGTTGCGACGCACAAGGAACGGTGAATGACTGAGCGACGCGGGCGTGGACGCCCTAACAAGACGGATACCGATACCGGCCGGGCGATCGCTCGCGCAGCGATGCACCGGTTTGCCGCGCAGGGATTCGATGCGACCGCGCTGCGCGAAATCGCGGCGGATGCCGGGGTCGACGTAGCGATGATTTCCTATCACTTCGGCGGTAAGCAGGGCCTGTGGAAGGCGATCGTCGCGCAGGCGGGGCGCGAACTGCGCGCAGCCCTTGAGGCGGCACTGGCAGATGCCGAAGAGATCGGTGCCCAAGCCCGGCTCGACCGGTCGGCGCGCGCATTCCTCGCGCATCTGCTCGAGCGTCCAGAAATTCCGAGACTGCTGCTGCGCGACATCACGTTCGACAGCGACCGCTCGCAATGGCTGCTCGAGACGCTTTCGCTGCCGCTGCACTGCCACTTCAACGAGCTGGCGCAAGCGGCCGCGCAGGACCGCGCCGATCCGCCCGCCTATCTCCAGTTCCGCGTGGCCAATTTCATCTACTGCGCCGCGAGCTCGGTCGTCCGGCGTGAGCGTCTCGGCAAGCTTGTCGACGGGATTGCCGGCGATGCGGAGTTTGCCGCCGCGCTCGAGGGCACGCTGGTCGAGGGGGCGCTGGCACTATGAGCGAGCATCCTCATTTCGTCGACACCGTGGGCGGCTATCGCTTCAAGCCCCACGAAATGCCGGTCCTCCCCGGCTCGCCCGCGAATCCCGACCATCCGCACGCACGCCGCGCGATCTATTTCGCAATCGGAATCTTCATGGGGCTGCTCGGCGGATCGCAGAACGGCTTCCTGCTCGCGAATGCGCCCGCCCTGCAGGCCGAATTCGCGCTGACGCCGGTCGAGGCTGGATGGCTGACCGTGGCCTTCTATTCGACCTATGCGACGATGAGCATGCTGCTGTTCCGCGTGCGGCAGCAATTCGGCATCCAGCCCTTCATCCGCTGGGCCATGGCGGGGCTGGTCGCGGCCAATTTCGTGCAGATGATCGGCCCGGGCTACTATCCCGAACTCGCCGCGCGCGCGGTTGCGGGGGTGACGGCGGCGGGGCTGTCGGCGCTCGCCATCTACTACCTGATGCAGGGCCTGCCTTCCGCCATACGGGTGGCAGGGCTGGTGATATCGATCGGCCTGTCGCAGATTGCCTTCCCGCTCACCCGCGCGCTGTCGCCGGCGCTGCTGGTAGATGGTGACATGAGCCATGTGTTCCAGTTCCAGTTTGCGCTGTCGCTGGTCGGGCTGGCGCTGGTCTATGCGCTGCGCCTGCCTCCGGGCATCCGCAAGCCGACGTTCGAGAAGCTCGACATCCCAAGCATCGCGCTGTTCGTCATCGGAGTAGCGGCACTGTGCACCTTCCTGATCCAGGGGCGCATCCAGTGGTGGGACACGCCATGGCTCGGCTATGCGCTGGTGGTCGCGATCCTCGGACTGGGCGGATGCTTCCTGATCGAAGCCCATCGGCATAGCCCGATGCTCGACCTCAGCTGGCTGTCGAGCCGGTCGATCCTCGTCCTGGCGCTGATTGGGGCGACCGTGCGCGTCCTCGTCGCCGAACAGGGCTTCGGCGCGAGCGGACTGTTCTCCGCCCTGGGTTACGGCAGCCAGCAGCTGACGAGCTATTTCTGGATCCTGACGGGCGCGACAATTGCCGGGGTAGCGCTGTCGGTGGTGCGTCTCGATCCGCGCGACCTCACACGCCCGGTGCTGTTCGCCATTCTCGTGATCGGCGTCGCTGCCTTCGCCGATACGCGCAGCGGCGTGCTAACCCGCCCGCAAGACATGTATCTGACGCAGGCCGCGATCGCCTTCGCCGCCGTCTTCGCGATGGGGCCGATCATGATGGAGGGCATGCTGCGCGCGCTGGCCGCGGGGCCAAGCTATGTCATCAGCTTCATCGCCGTTTTCTCGCTGTCGCAATCGGTCGGCGGCCTTGCCGGCATCGGGCTGCTGTCCGCCTTCCACACGGTGCGCCTCAAGGCGCATCTCATCGACGCAGGCAGCACGCTGACGATGGCCAACCAGCAGCTCGCGCAGACGATCGGGAATGCCGGGCGCCGGGTCGCATCGCTCCAGGGCGATCCCGCGCTGCAACAGCAGACCGCGATGGCGAACGTCTCGCGAGAGATTAGCCGCGAAGCCGCTGTGCTGGCCTTCAACGACGTCTTCTTCCTCATCGCCACGCTGTCGGCGGTGACATTTGCCGCGCTGTTCGTGCCGTGGCTGATCAACAAGATTCGCGGGCGCAATCCGCTCGCCAAGGAACTGGCCTTCATGGAGGCCATGCGCGCAAGGACGAAACAATGACGCAAGCAACCCCGGCCGAAGCCGATCTCGAAACGGACGCCGAAACCGCGGCCGCCCCCGAACGCCGGACGGGCTGGTCGCCCGATCCCTCACGCCGCCGCATCGCAGTTGCCGTTCTCCTCCTCTTGGTCGGCGTGCTCGCCGCCCTCTACGCCTGGGGCCTGCCGCCTTTTGCTGGCGGCGACGAGACCACCGATAATGCCTATGTCCGCGGTCGCACCACGGTGGTGAGCCCACAGGTCGGCGGCTATCTTGTCGAAGTGCCCGTGGTGGACTTCCAGCGGGTAGAGAAAGGCGATCTGCTCGCGCGGATCGACGATGCGCCGTTCCGCGAAAAGGTCCGGCAGGGCGCGGCCAATTCGGCGGCGCAGCGCGCCACGCTCGCCAACAGCGCGCAGAGCCAGCGCTCGGCGCAGGCGCAGCTCGAGTTGCAGGATGCCGCAGTCGCTTCCGCACGCGCCGGGCTGCAGAAGGCGCAGGCCGACATGAACCGCATTTCCGAACTGGTCGACGAAGGCTCGGTCTCGCTGCGGGAGCGCGACCAGGCCCGCGCCGCACTGCAACAGGCGCAGGCCGGCGTGCAGCAGGCGCAGGCGCAGCGGGCCATCGCGGCGGAGAACCTGCGTTCGGTCAGCGTCGGTCGCGGTGCGCTCGAGGCGCAGGTCGCAGGAGCCGAGGCGTCGAGCGGACTGGCCGAGTTCGAGCTGGAGCGCACCGAGATCCGCGCCCCGCGTGCAGGGCGGCTGAGCGAAGTCGCCGCGCGCGTCGGCCAGCTGGTCAGCGCGGGCACGCAGCTGATGTTCATCGTCCCCGACGACCTGTGGGTGGTCGCCAATTTCAAGGAAACGCAGACGGCCGAGATGGCTGTCGGCCAGCGCGCCACGCTGGAGGTGGATGCGCTCGGCGGGGCGAAGCTGACGGGCCGCGTCCAGAGCATCGCGCCCGCCGCCAGCAGCGAGTTCAGCCTGGTGAAGCCCGACACGGGTGCGGGCAATTTCGTGAAAGTGCCGCAGCGCATCGCCGTGCGCATCGTACTCGACAAGGGTCAGGCCGCCGCAAAGCGCCTCGGCCCCGGCATGTCGGTGGTCGCCACCGTCCATACGGAGGACTGATCGTGAAGCGCCGCTCCCTCGCCCTCGTCGCCACGTCCGCCCTCGCCCTGAGCGCCTGCGCGCCCACGCTGCAGCAGGCCCCTCCGGGTACCGCAGTCTCCGCCCCGGCGCAGTGGCGCACCCAGCTCGACGGCACCGCCCCGGTAGAGCAGGACTGGTGGAATGCCTTCGGCGATCCGCAGCTTTCGCGCCTCGTCGAACAGGCGCAGCGCAACAATCCCGACGTGCAGATCGCCGCAGCCCGCGTGGAGGAAGCGCGCGCGACCGAGCTGGGCTCGCGCGGGTACCTGCTCCCCACGCTCGGCGCGGGCGCGGAAGGTGCCTACCGCCGCGAAGTCTCGCCCTTCGGCCAGCCGCGCACAGCGGCGGTCGCGCAGCCTGCGTTCCGCGCCTCCTACGAAGTCGACCTCTTCGGCAAGAACGCCGCGCGCGTGGATGCCGCGGAGGCGGGCGTCGCGGCGAGCGCTGCCGCGGAAGAGGCAGCGCGCCTCTCGGTCAGCGCGGCGACCGCCAGCGGCTACATCACCCTGCTGGCACTCGATCGGCGGCTCGCCATTCTGGAGGAAACGCTCCAGGCGCGGCAGGAGGCGGTGAAGTTCGCCCGAGACCGGGCCGAAGTGGGCTATACCTCGCAGCTACCGCTGCGGCAGGCGGAGGCCGAATATCAGGCCGCGGTGCAACTGGTCCCGCAGCTGAAGACGCAGATCGCGCGGCAGGAGAACGCGCTTTCGGTGCTGACGGGTGAGCTGCCGGGCGCGATCGTGCGCGGCGGGACGCTGGCGGACCTGCACCAGCCTGCCGCCCCCGCGACTCTCCCCGCCGAGCTGCTGCGTCGCCGCCCCGACGTCGCCGCCGCAGAGTACCGCATTGCGGCTGCCGACGCGAAAATGCGCGTGGCCCGCGCCGATTTCATGCCCTCGATCGACCTCGGAGCATCGGCCGGTGTGGCGCTGTCCGACCTGCTCGCCGACCCCATCGGCATCTGGTCGCTGGGCGGCAGCATCCTCGCGCCGATCTTCCAGGGCGGGAAGCTGCAGGCGCAGCTCGACGGCGCCACGGCGCAGCGCGATCAGGCGGCATGGGCCTACCGCTCGACCGTGCTCGACGCGTTCCGGGAAGTGGAGGACCGCAAGGCGGTGCTGGCCAATCTGAAGGATCAGGAGGCCGCGCTGGTTGCCCAGCGGGCGGCGGTCGCCGATGCGCTGCGCCACGCGCGCAACCGTTATCGCGCCGGCTACACGCCCTATATCGAACAGGTCGACGCCCAGCGCGCCCTGCTGGGCGTGGAGCTGTCGCTGGTGCAGGCGAAAGCGGACGAACTGACGGCGCTGGTCGGGCTCTATCAGGCGGTGGGCGGAGCGCCCAGATAGCTGGACCAGCCCCGCCTCACCTAACCATCAGGAGCGCAGAACCCGAGGTCGTGGATCCCGCGCAGGTTATGTTTCCCTATCCGGCGTTCACGCCCCTGCTCCGATACCGTTTAGCGTATCGACAGCCTCCGCTGAAAGCTCGAGATTGGCTGCCGCAACGTTCTGGCGCAGATGGTCGACCGAGCTCGTGCCGGGAATCAGCAGGATATTGGGCGAGCGCTGGAGCAGCCAAGCGAGCGCGACCTGCATCGGCGTTGCGTCCAGATCCTGAGCCACGCTTTCCAGCGTGTCCGACTGCAGGGGGTCGAACCCGCCGAGCGGGAAGAACGGGACATAGGCAATCCCTTCCCCTGCAAGATGATCGATCAGATCGTCGTCGCCGCGATTGGCGAGATTGTACATGTTCTGCACGCAGACGATCTCGGTCATCGAACGCGCCGCCTCGACCTGTCCGGGCAAGGCATTGCTGATCCCCAGCGCGCCGATCCGGCCCCGTTCCTTCAGGGCGATGAGGGGTTCTAGCATCGGCCTCACATCGCCGGGAGCAGGCCCCGCGTCGCCTTCGCCGAACATCAGCCGGAGGTTCGCGATCTCGATCCGCTCGACGCCGAGATTGTCGCAATTGCTTTCGACCGCGTCGATCAATTCCTGCGACTTCATTGCGGGAAGCCAGGCGCCTTCGTCATCGCGGCGTGCGCCGAGCTTGGTCACGATCGTCAGCCCTTCGGGAAAAGGCGCGAGTGCTTCACGGATCACGCGGTTGGTGTGGTGCGGGCCGTAGAAGTCGCTCGTGTCGATATGGTCGATACCGAGCGCGAGTGCTTCGCGCAGCACGGCGATCGCACCCTCGCGGTCCTTTGGCGGGCCGAAAACATGCGGTCCGGCGAGCTGCATCGCGCCGTAGCCCATCCGATGGACGGTGCGGTGGCCCAAGGCGAAGGTGCCCGAACGGGCGATGGCGTTGTCTGTCGTAAGCATTGGCAGTTCCTTTATACGTGATCGGGTTGGGGTGTCGGAGCCAGTGCGGCGGCGAGTGCTTCGTGCAGCGGTGTGGGTTTGCGGCCGAGGAGGTTTTCGAGCGTCGGATCGACCGTGCTGAAATCGCCCCGGCGAGAGGCGCGGAAAGTGCCCAGCAGCATTTCGGCGTATCGGTCGGGCACACCGGCAGCGACCTTCGCCGCTTTCCATTCCGCGTCCGAAACAATGGTGTGGCGAACCTTGCGGCCTGTGATCTGCGAAGCGAGCTCGGCAATCTCGGCCATGGTCCATGCGCGCGACGCCGTGAGCGGCGGGGTCGCCCCGTCGAAGGTCGCCTCGCCTGCGAGGAGTGCCGCGTCCGCCTGTGCCAGATCGTCGCGCGCCGTCCAGCAGACCGGGCCATCCTCGGGCACGCGCAACTCGCCGCCCTCCAGATCCTCGCCGATCATCTGGAGACAGCTTTCGGCATAGAAGCCATGCCGCAGCGCCGTAAACGGCGTGCCGCTTGCCTCGAGGTCCGCTTCGCTCCTGGCGTGCTGGTCTGCGGGCGGAAAGGGCGATCCTTCGCGCGCACCGGCATGGGATGCGTAGAAGATGCGTTCGACACCCGCTTCGCTGGCTGCGACGATCGCA
Organism: Alteriqipengyuania triglochinis; assembly: GCF_054655655.1. Classification (NCBI taxonomy): domain Bacteria; kingdom Pseudomonadati; phylum Pseudomonadota; class Alphaproteobacteria; order Sphingomonadales; family Erythrobacteraceae; genus Alteriqipengyuania; species Alteriqipengyuania triglochinis. Next base: position 502,829 of record NZ_BAAHNC010000003.1, on the reverse strand, counting down.
TTGCGATGCAATCTGCGCGCCTCCTCCCCGAGCTTGTCGACCGAGACGATCTCGATCCGCTCGATCCCCGCGAAAGCGTCGGACAGGCTGGCCGGATCGGCGAAGTCCGTGTGCCGCACGGCGACCCCGTTGGGGAGAGAAAGCGAATCCGGCGCGCGCGAGGCGGCGATGATTTTCGCCGGAGCGGTGCGTTCCGAAAGATATTCGACGATCCCGCCGCCAAGATGGCCATTGGCGCCTGTGACGAGGATCATGGCTGCACTCCTTCCACTGATATTACCGATTTGTTATCGTTGATAACAGCGATACGCAATCGACGCTATCATTGTTCCCGTATCGTCGATAATGATTGGCCATGACGAAGGACGAAGCCACCGACACCGATACCAGGCGGGCAGTGCTCGATGCTGCTGCCGAACTCATCGCAGGCGGGGGAACAGCTGCGCTGACGACGCGCGCGATCGCCGCCAAAGCGTCGATCCAGCCGCCCACGCTCTACCGCATATTCGGCGACAAGCGCGGGCTGCTCGACGCCGTGGCACAAGACAGGCTGGCGCGGTTCGTGGCGGAAAAGGAAGCGCATCCGCCGCATCCCGATCCGGTCGAGGACCTGCGGCAGGGGTGGAGCCGCTACGTCGCCTTCGGGCTCGAGAATCCGGAGGTGTTCGCGATCATGAACGAAATCGGTTCGCCTCTGGCGCAGTCACCTGCGTCGCTGGCCGGGATGGCAGCCCTGCGCCGCCGCGTGGCGCAGATCGCGCAAGCTGGCCGGCTCCGCATTGCGGAAGAGCGGGCCGTCGCGCTGATCCATGCCTCCGCGGTCGGCATCGTGACCACGCTTCTGGCCTTGCCGCCCGAGGAACGGGACGAGCAGATGCTCGCCCTTGCGCGCGACGCGGCGACTGCTGCGATCGTGGACGAGACGGCAGCTTCGCAAGAATCCGGGCTGGCTCCCCACGCGATCGCCCTGCGCGCGCACCTCGATGACACGACCGGGCTTTCGACGGCGGAAAAATCGCTGCTGCGCGAATGGCTGGAGCGCCTGATAGAGCATTGAGCTCGAACAGTGTCCGCGTCCTCGCGAGGCGGCGGAACAGATGGATTACGGCTTCAGCACCAGCGGCAGGCCAGCCGCTACCAGCACCACCTCGTCCGCATAGCCCGCGATCCGCTGGTTGAGCAGCCCGGCCTCATCGCGAAAGCGGCGCGCCAGGGCATTGTCCGGCACGATGCCGAAGCCGACCTCGTTCGCGACCAGAGCGATCGGATGACGGCAGGCGCCGATCGCACGCTCGAGCGCGTCGACCGGCACCGGCCAATCGGCGAGGATGAGGTTGGACAGCCACAGGGTCAGGCAATCGACGAGGATTGCATCGGCCTTTGCATCCGCCTCGGCGATCGCGGCCGGCAGGTCGAGCGGAGCTTCGACGGTAAACCACCGTTCGCCGCGATCTGCACGATGGCGGTCAATCCGCTGGTGCATCTCGTCGTCACGCGCTTCCGCCGTCGCGATATAGGCAAGGCGTCCGCCGATCGCTTCGCTGCGTTGTTGCGCATACCGGCTCTTGCCCGAGCGCGCGCCTCCCAGGACCAGCAGGCTCGTCATAAAGCATTCTCCCTGGCCAGCGCGATCAGCCCGTCGATGTCGAGCGCCTCTTCCAGCGTCGCCGCGATATCTTCCAGCGCCGCGTCGACGCGCTCCGCATGCGGCTCCGCATGCGAAGGAGCGTCGATCTTCGCCAGCAACGCGCGCCGCATGGGGCCCGACTCGAGCAAACCGTGGCAATAGGTGCCCATCACCCTGCCGTCGGCGCTCTGCGCGCCATCGGACCGGCCTTCGCCCAGCGCCGCGAAGGGCCGAGTGGTATCCGGACCGCGCGTCTCGCCGATGTGAATCTCGTATCCCTCGAAAGCGGCTGACATCGCTTGGCCGCGCACCTGGTTTACCCGCTTGTCGCCGGACAGCACGGTTTCCACATCAAGCAGGCCCAGCCCCTGCGCCTGTCCCGCCGCGCCTTCGATGCCGTGCGGATCGGCGATCGAGCGACCCAGCATCTGGTAGCCGCCGCAAATCCCCAGCACTGCGCCACCGCGCCGATGGTGGGCGATGATATCGATGTCCCATCCCTGTTCGCGGATGAACGCCAGGTCGGCGATGGTGGCTTTCGAGCCGGGCAGCACGATCATGTCGGCGACCGGGATCGGCGTATCGGGCGGCACCATAACCAGTTCTACCGAGGTTTCCGACTTCAGCGCGTCGAGATCGTCGAAATTGGCGATGCGCGGCAGGATCGGGCAAGCGATGCGTTTCGGGCCGGAGCTGGCGGCTGCTGCGCGTTCGAGCACGACCGCATCCTCGCTCGGCAGGTGATGCGCTTTGGCCAGCCACGGCACCACGCCATAGCCCCGCCACTGGGTCAGCTGCTCTATGGCCGCATAGCCATCGGTGAACAGCGCGGGATCGCCGCGGAACTTGTTGACGATGAAGCCGTGGATCATCGCCGCGTCTGCCGGGTCGATCACGGTGCGCGTCCCGGCCAGTGCCGCGATCACGCCGCCCCGGTCGATATCGCCGACCAGCACGACCGGCACCTCCGCTGCGCGGGCAAAGCCCATATTGGCGATGTCGCCCGCGCGCAGGTTGATCTCAGCCGGGGAGCCCGCACCTTCGACGACCACGATATCGCACCGCGCCGAAAGCCGCCGATAGCTCTCCATCACCTCGCCCAGCAGGGCCTTGCGCGCCTGCCTGAACGATCCCGAGCCCAGCGTGCCGCGCATCTTGCCATGGACCACGACCTGCGAGGTCCGGTCCCCCTGCGGCTTGAGCAGCACGGGGTTCATGTCGACATGCAGCGGCGCCCGCGCGGCCACGGCCTGCAACGCCTGCGCGCGCCCGATCTCGCCGCCTTCGGGCGTGACGGCGGCGTTGTTCGACATGTTCTGCGGCTTGAACGGCAGCACCGCGAGCCCGCGATTGGCAAGCGCGCGGCACAGGCCCGCCACCAGCACCGATTTGCCCACGTCGGAGCCTGTTCCCTGCAGCATCAGGCCAGCCATGCAGATGTTCCCGCAATGATGAGAGTTATAACCCAAGCGAGTGAGACGATCCGGATCGCCTTGCGCAAATCGCGGGGCGTCGGCTCACCGCCATTGCCGATGAAAGGCTTGTCGTGCCCTACCCCATCGTAGCTGATCGGTCCGGCAAGGCGAACGCCGAGCGCGCCCGCCATGGCGGCCTCGGGCCACCCGGCATTGGGCGAGGCATGGCGGGCATGGTCGCGCCACAGCGTGCGCCAGCCGCGCCGCCCGGTGGTGCAGATCAGGATCGCGGCGAGGCGTGCGGGCACGAAATTTGCGAGATCGTCGATCCGCGCAGCCGCCCAACCGAAATCGCGCCACGGCTCCTCGATATGGCCGATCATGCTGTCGGCAGTGTTGATCGCCTTGAACATCCAGATGCCGGGCAGGCCGAGCACCGCGAACCAGAAGACGGGCGCGATGACACCGTCGCAAAAGCTTTCCGCCAGGCTCTCGATCGCGGCACGGGTCACGCCCGCCTCTTCCAGCGCTGCGGTATCGCGGCCCACGATCATTGCTACCGCCTGCCGCGCGGCGGGAAGATCATCTCTTGCGAGTGCGACTGCCACGGCGCGCACATGCTCGATCAGGCTGCGCTGGGCGATGGCGGGAAAGGCTAGGAGCGCGACGACTGGCCATCCGTTGTCGCCCAGCGTATGCCGGACGACGGCTTGCGCGGCCCAGGCGACCAGACCGGCAGCTGCCATGACTGCGAGCAAGGTCGCGATGCCGCCGAGGCGACGTTGCCATGCGCTGTACTGGGGCCGGTTGAGAATCTCCGCGCCTGCCGAAATGATCCGCGCAAATCCGCCGACCGGATGACCCACTCGGCGGTAGAGCCAGCCGGGCCAGCCGAACACCGCATCCAGCGCCATCGCGGCGGCGAGCACCGGATCAGCCATCGCCGAGCGCCCTCGCAACACGCTGCATCTGCGCTTCGTCGGCCGGGACGCCGAAGCGCAGCCAGTCCGGACGATCGGCGAAGGGTCGCGTCAGGATATGATGCCGGACAAGGCGATCGAACAGCGCACCCGCGTTCTCCGCACGGACGAGTCGGAACAGCGGCGACGCGCCCTGCGGCTCCATCCCATGCTGCGACAGCATCTGGTCGAACTGCGCGGCGCTGGCTGAAAGCGCGGTGCGCGTCGCGCCGATCCATGCGCTATCGGCATAGGCGCGTTCGCCGATCGCGATGCACGCGCCCGACAGGGGCCAGTCGCCCAGCAGATCGCGCAATGCCGAGATGACGTCCGGCGGAGCGATCGCGAAACCCAGCCGCACGCCCGCCAGCCCGAAGAACTTGCCGAAGGATCGCAGCACGATGAGCCGCCGCGCGGGATCGACTTGCACCCCGATGCTGAGGTGCGGCATGGTGTCGATGAAAGCCTCGTCCACGATCAGCCAGCCGCCCGCCGCCTTCTGTAGCGCGAGCCATTCGCGGAGCATCGCGGGCGATGTGACGCGGCCATCGGGATTGTTGGGATTGGCGATGACGAGCGCAGTCGCCGCGTCGTCGGCGCGGGGCGCTACCACCGGGTCCGCCTGCGCGAACATCGCGGCATGCGTGCGATAGGACGGCTCGAGATAGCGCCCCGGCAGGCCAAGGATCCTGGCGATCAGCCGCAGCCCGATCTCGCTTCCCGGCAGCGCGCAGCAGAGCGACGGATCGACGCCGAAGTACGTCGCAGCGATCCCTTCCAGCCGGGCCAGCGCCGAAGGTTCAGGCAGAGCGTGCCAGTCGAGCGCAAGATCGCGCGGCACAGGCCAGGGGCACGGATTGATCCCGGTCGACAGGTCGAGCCAGTCCGCCCTCGCCCCGCCGAAATGCGCGCATGCCGCGTCCAGCCTGCCGCCGTGCCAGTCGAACGCGCCGCTCATGATGCAGCGAGCCAGGCGAGCAGCAGCACGCTCTCGACGATCTCGATCCCCGCGCCGTGGCTGTCACCCGATATGCCGCCAAGCCGAGAGCGGACCCAGAGCGCCCACAGCCCGATGGCCGGAGCCACAACCAGCAAGGCGGGCGCAGGCCAGCACAGGATCGCAGCGACGATCATCCAGCCTGCCAGATGGTACCAGCGCAGCGCGGCAGCGAATTGCGTCCCCATGCCCTCATGCAGCGGCGGCAGGGATTTGGCCCAGAGAAGTGGCCCCATGCGGGCGATGCAGCACATCGCGGGCAACACCCACAGCGCGCCGCCCTTCGACAGCGCCGAAAGCAGCGCAAGCTTGGCGCATAGCTGCAAGCCGATGGCGACCACGCCGAAGCTGCCGATATGCGGATCGGCCAGGATCTCCGAGATCCGACTGGGGTCCTTGTGCGCCCCGCCCGATGCGTCCGCCACATCGCCCAGGCCATCGAGATGCAGCGCACCGGTGATGGCTGCCCAGGCGATCACCCCCGCCGCGCCCGCGACCAAGGGATCGACGAATCCTCCCGCCCAGACCGCACCCCAGACAACCATTCCCACGATCACGCCGGTCAGCGGAAACCAGCGCATCGCCCCCGCCATGTCGCGCATATCGGCGGCGACGGCGGGGAGAGGCACGCGGGTCATGAACTGGATTGCCAGGATGAGCGACTTCATATGCGCAGCCCGACGATCTGACCGCTTGGCGGTTCGCTCCCCACGCCGCGCCAGACACGGATCGAGAGCAACGCCCCGTAAGGCAGGTCGAACGCCCAGACGGCGCGGTGGTCCAGCCCCGTAAGGATCGAGACAGCGGCACGCATCGCCCCCGCGTGCGAGACCACTATGGCGGGTCGATCAATGTCGGCAATGGCATCGCGGACCCTGCCGAGAAGCTCGCCCCACCGCTCGCCGCCCGGCGGCGGGTGCGCATCGGGATCGGACCAGAAACCCTTGAGCTGCTGCGGGTCCAGCGCGGCGGATGGCTTGCCGTCCCATGCGCCGAAGTCCAGCTCTCTCCAGCGCGGATCGATCCGCAGCGAAAGCGCGCAGGCATCGGCAATCTCGCGCGCTGCGTCGCTCGCGCGGCTGAGATCGGACGAGACAAGTAGCTTCGCACCCAGCCCCTCCGCATGCCCCACAAGCGCCCGATGCGCGCCGGGGGCAGCCGGTTCGTCATGATGCCCCAGCATCAGGCCGGTGCGCTGCGGTGGCCCGTGACGCAGCAAGTGGAGCTCGAACGGCTTCATGTCGCCCCTGCCACCGCCGCCTCTGCGAAGGTCGCCATTCGATCATGCGCCGCAAGCGCGGAGCGGACGATCTGCACCGCGACCGCCGCGCCCGATCCTTCGCCGAGCCGCATGTCGAGCGCCAGCAGCGGATCGAGCCCGAGCGCATCGAGCAGGCGACCATGCGCATCCTCGGCGGAACGGTGCGCGGCGAGGCAGTGATCGACGATCGCCGGCGCCTCTCGCGCAAGCGGCGCAATGGCCGCGCAACCAATGAAACCATCGAGCATCACCGGAATGCGCCTGTGCCGCGCGGCGAGCACCGCGCCCGCCATCGCGGCAATCTCGCGCCCGCCGAGCCGGCGAAGCGTTTCGAAAGCACTGGTGCAGGCTGCGCCATGCAATTCCAGCGCATCGTCCACGACCGCGCACTTGCGTCCCAGTGCTTCGTGATCGACGCCGGTGCCCCTGCCGACCCATGCCGCACCGTCGCCGCCCAGTGCTGCGGCACACAGCGCTGCGGCGGGAGTGGTATTGCCGATGCCCATCTCGCCGGGAACGAACAGTTCGCATCCCTCGGGAACGGAGGCAGCACCGCGGTTCAGCGCGTCGAGGCATTCCGCCTCGGTCATCGCGGGTGCCCGCGAAATATCGGCGGTCGGCGTGTCGAGGTCGAGCGCGAGGACCGCAAGGCTGGCCCCGCAGGCGTAAGTCAGCGCGTTGATCGCTGCACCGCCATGCTCGAAGTTCGCGACCATCTGCGCAGTCACCTCTGGCGGAAAGGCGCTGACCCCTTGCGCCGCACATCCGTGATTGCCTGCGAAGACGACCGCATCGATCCGCCCCAACTGTGGTCGGGCCGTTCCCTGCCAGCCCGCCATGAAGACCGCGATCTCCTCCAGCCTGCCCAGTGAACCCGCCGGTTTGGTCAGCTCCGCCTGCCGCGCGCTCGCGGCGGCGCGCGCATCGGCATCCGGCTTGGGAAGCGTGGCGAGCGCGTGCGCGAATGCGGCTGGACCGGCGAAGGCAATCATGTCGCGATCATGCCCTCGGGCGGGACGCGCACGATGAAGTGGCCTTTCACGCCTGCAGGCCAATTCGCATAGGCGACCTTGCCATGCTCGCTTTCAGCGTGATGGGCAGCGTATTCCAGGATCGCCTCGGCGCTGTCGCGATCGGGCGTAAAGTCGCCCAGGACATAGCCGATCTTGCCCGGCCCCCGCACGTGCACGGTGCAGTGCCGCTGGCACGCGAACAGGCACGGCATCTCCTCGATCGCGATAGCGCCGTATTGCTCGCTCGCGCCCTGCGCCTCGCGCAGTGCCTGCGCCAGGCGCGCGCCGCCGCGCTGCCCGTCATCGTCTTCGCGACGATCGGCGGACAGGCGGCAGGTGCTGCACACGACGATCGATGCGCCGCTGCTGGCAGGCGCCAGCGTCACAGCCGCGCCCTCAGGCCGATATGCACGCTGCGGCCGAGCGTGCCGTATCCCTTGGCGGTGACATAGTCGGTATCGAACAGGTTCTCGACCCGGCCGTAGAGCACCAGCGATCCGCTTACCTGCCATTCACCGCGCAGGTCGGTGAGCAGATAATCGTCCAGCACGTCGCCCCCTGCCCGATCGGTGCTTTCACCGGCATAGCGCAGCGCGACGCTGAGCGAATGGCCCGCCGCTGCCTGATAGCCGATCGTACCATTGGCCAGGTAATGTGGCACGCGCGGCAATTGGTCGCCGAAGGTGGAACCCTCGGTGCGATCCTCCGCTTCTACCCAGCTGAAATTGCCGCGCGCGAAGATCGCGCCGAACCGCGCATCGCCGGAGATTTCCACGCCGCGCGCATGGCTTTGGTCGACATTGTCGTAATAGCCGAAGCGCTCCATATCGCTGCCGGGAATGAAGCACTCTGCCGGGAGTGGGGACGCGGCAGGGCAATAGGCGAAATCGATCAGGTTATCGCTGTCGCGCTCGAAATAGACGGCCGAGAATGTCAGCCGGTCATCCAGCAGATCCTGCTCGACACCCGCTTCCCACCCCTTGGCATGTTCGGGCTTCAGGTCGGCGAAGCCATACTGGCTGAACAGTTGGTAGAGCGAAGGCGCCTTGAAGCCTTCGGAATAGTTCGCCCGCAACCGCGTGCCGCGATTCCCTGGCTCGAAGCTCGCGCCCGCGCTGAACACGGTGTTGTCGCCGAAGCGGGAGTGATCGTCGTAACGCACACCGCCGTCGAGGGTCAGCCCGGCGATCGGGGTGATGCGCGCCAGCGCATAGAGGCTGTTCGTTTCGGCCTGAGCGCTTGTCACGTCGACCGGCGCATCATTGTCGCGCGGGGAGGCGGTACGCATGCGCTGCTCTTCACGCTCCGCCCCGAAGGAGACCTGCACCATATCTGACAGGGTCAGATCGCCCTGATATTCGTAGCGACGCGTACGCCCCTGCGCGTCGAAGGTCTGATTGCGGACCGATCTTGCGGGATCGAAATTGTCGCGGTCTGTGCGGGTCTCGATGAAGGCGAGCCGATTGGTCAGCCGCCCGTCCAGCACGGTCGCATTGATTCCCGCGTAGGTCGCCCAGGTCTGCGTCACGCCATAGGCGCGCGTGTCGCCCGAAGAGCCGTCGAAATCGTTGCGGCCATGCGAGTAGTAGCCGCGCAGATCGGCCGATAATGCGGGTGCTAGCTTCGCGGTCAGCGTGCCGCTTGCCGATTGCCGGTCGAACCCGTCGCGCTCGGTACCGCCGGCCCGTGCAGAGATCCCGTCGGTGGTGAAGGTGCTGCCCGCGATGCGCCAGTCGAGCACCTTGCCGCTGCCGCCGACGCCCGCGCGCGCATTCAGCGTGTTGCGCGATCCGCCCTCGATCGAGACGCGGCCCTCCAGCGGGGCGGTGGGGCGGTTGGTCAGCACGTTCACCACGCCGCCGATGGCATTGCTGCCCCACAGGATCGACTGCGGCCCGCGCAGGATCTCTACCCGCTCGATATCGTCGGCGAACAGGTTGCCGAAGTCCGCGCCGCCATCGGTGGTGGAAGCATCGGCCAGCCGCATGCCGTCGACGACCAGGACGGTCTGGCCCGGATCGGCCCCGCGCACGCGCAGCGAGGTGGATGTGCCATAGCCGCCATTGCGCGTCAGGCTGATGCCGGGCGTACGCAGGAGCACATCGGACACCGCGATCGGCTGCTCCTGCTCGATCCGTTCGAGGTCGAGCACGGTTACCGACGACGACACGCGATCGATCTCGACCGGCGTCCTGAGCGCGGAGACGACGATGGTATCCTCTGCCTCCTCCGCCTGGGCGGCGGTGGAAAGCGGCAGGACGGCGGCGAGCGCCAAGATAGAAATACGATAGTTTTCGGGCATGAACATTCCCCACAAGTGACACGACGCTCCGCTTGGATCGTGTCAGGGGGAATGACGGGAACAGGCACCGCGAGGCGCACGCACCAGCCATCCCGTCCGGCACACGCCGCACGAGGCTATGGCTGTCGTTTCTCGAGGAAGACCCCGTTCGGCCGGCACACCCTGTCCGGACGAAGAACGACGGCGTCAGGCAGGTCTCCTGGCTCGCGGGTCGATGCCGGTCGGGCCGCCTTCTCGGGCCGCTTGCGCGCCCCAATGGCATGATGGCCGATGGCTCTCCGCTCACAGTTGCAGGGGCAGCCACGGTCTTGAACCGCGTTCCCTTTCAATCCCCTCTCGGGGAACCTGAAGCTTGGCACCCGGATATGGTGCGCCAGCGTGCGTGGCAAGCCCGTTTTGCGGCCGCGAGCTCTTGCCTGCGCCGCCGATCGGCCATATCAGGGAGGTGTAACGGGTGCCCGAAAGGGCTTAATCGGGAAGTCCGGCAGGCTGGTATAACCAGCCCAATCCGGCACTGCTCCCGCAACTGTAAGCCGGTGAGCGGACCGCCATCGCGCCATTGAACGGGCATCGTGCCCTTTCGAGAAGGCGGCGGTCTCCGCGTCGAACCGGCCAGTCAGGAAACCGGCCTGTTGCCGTCGTTCTTCGCCCGGGCGGGATGTACCGGTCGAAAGAGGGTCCGATCCCTTGGTGGACGACACCTGTGTGTGCGTTGGAGGGAGAGGGCCGTCATCCGGCACTCGCGATCATATGTGCGCGCCATGGCTGCTGGTCATGGTCTCCTGTCCCGTTGCCCCGGCCCTGTCGGCCGGACGCGCCGGGCAACGCATCGTTGTATCTTCGAGGGAGTCCAATGATGTCAGAACTATCCAGCCCAGCCCCGTCCGATCACGCGATCCGGCGGTTCGACATTCTCGTCTTCGCCGCGCTTGCTGTGGTCATGCTGGCGACCCGCCCGCACTCGCTGAGCGAGTTCGTGCACCTGCCCGAAACCAGCCTCGCCAGCTTCCTCGTCGCCGGGTTCTACATTCGCCCGCGCCTCGCCTTCCCCGCACTGTTCGCGCTCGCTTTCGCGATCGATCTTGCGGTGATCGGGATCGAGGGCGGGCAGAGCTTCTGCTTCACCATCGCCTACTGGATGCTGCTGCCCGCCTATGGCGTCATGTGGCTGGCGGGGCGTTTCGCCGCCGCCCGGCTCGAGGTGAAGCCTGCACACCTGCCCGCGCTCATCGCCATCGTCGCGGGCGCAGCGTTCGTTTCCAATGCCTTTTCCAGCGGCGGGTTCTACGCGCTCAGCGGGCATTTCCCCGATGCGAGCCTGGCCGGGTGGCTGCCGCGCCTCGAACGCTATTTCCCCGGCACGCTGATCGCCACGCTGAGCTGGACCGGCATCGCAGTGGTCGCGCATGTCGCGGCGCGCAGCCTGACCGGCCAGCGCGTACCGGACAGCAACCGGTGAGCGAGGCCGACAAGGAAGAGATAGACCGCCGCCACCGTGCCCGCACGGCGAAGCACAAAGAGGTGGTCGACAAACGCATTGCAGCCGCGCAGGAGGACAAGGGCCTGCTGCTGGTCCTGACCGGAAACGGCAAGGGCAAGTCTTCCTCCGCCTTCGGAATGGTCGCGCGCACGCTTGGCTATGGCCACAAGGCGGCGGTCTTCCAGTTCATCAAGGGCAAGGAGGAAGTGGGCGAGCGCGCCTATTTCGCGCGCGACCCCAACATGCGCTGGGAACGCTGCGGCGAAGGGTTCACGTGGGAAACGCAGAACCGCGACCGCGATATCGCCGCCGCCCGTGCAGGCTGGGAAAAGGCGAAGGAGGCGCTTGCCGATCCCTCGATCCACCTCGTCGTGCTGGACGAGCTGACCTATCTGGTCACCTATCGCTATCTCGCGCTCGAAGAGATCATGCCCGCGATCGAGGCGCGCCCGCCGATGCAGCATGTCGTCATCACCGGACGCGCGGCGCATGACGTGTTTCTGGAGGCTGCGGACACCGTCAGTTCGATCCGCGATGAGAAGCACGCCTTTCGCGCCGGGATCCGCGCGCAAAAGGGCATCGATCTTTGAGCGCCAGCGCAAGCTGCCCCGCCCTGCTCGTCGCCGCGCCCGCATCGGGCCAGGGTAAGACGACGGTCACCGCAGCGCTGGCGCGCCGCTATCGTGAGCGTGGCCTACGGGTTCGCGTGTTCAAATGCGGGCCGGATTTCCTCGACCCGATGATTCTCGAGCGGGCGAGCGGGCATCCGGTCCATTCGCTCGACCTGTTCATGGTGGGCGAGGATGATTGCCGCCGCCTGCTCTACGAGGCCGCATGCGAGGCGGATGTCATCCTGGTGGAAGGCGTGATGGGCCTGTTCGACGGCGATCCGTCCGCCGCCGACATCGCCGCGCGCTTCGGCCTGCCCGTGTTGGCGGTGATCGACGGTTCGGCCATGGCACAAAGCTTCGGCGCGATCGTGCACGGTCTTGCCACCTATCGCAGCGATATCGAGCTGTACGGGGCGATTGCCAATCGGGTGGGAAGCGCCCGCCATGCCACCATGCTGGAAGACAGCGTGCGCGCGCCCGTCCGGTGGCTGGGCGCGATCGAGCGCAGTGCGGATTTCGCCTTGCCCGAACGCCACCTCGGCCTGCTGATGGCAGAGGAAATCGCGGGGCTGGACGAACGGATTGCGACGTGCGCGCGAGGGCTGCCTGACGAGGTGGACCAGCTGCCGCCGCCGGTCACCTTCAGCCCCGCTGCGGATTACGCCGCGCTTCAGGCGCACCTTGATGGACGACGCATCGCGATCGCGCGCGATGCCTGCTTCGCCTTCATCTATCCCGACAATCTGGCCGTGCTTCGCGAACTGGGCGCGGACCTCGCTTTCTTCTCCCCGCTTGGCGGAGACCCCCTGCCCGATTGCGACGCATTATGGCTGCCCGGCGGCTATCCCGAACTCCATGCCGAAGCGCTGGCGAACAATCGCGCGTTTATGGATGCGCTGCGGGCCCATCACGAACAGGACAAGCCGATTCTGGCCGAATGCGGCGGCATGATGGTCTGTGCGCAGGAGCTGGAGACGATCGACGGGCAGGCCCACCCCATGGCGGGGCTCCTCCCCGGTCGCACGATCATGCAATCACGGCTCGGCGGTCTCGGCCTGCAGGAGTGCCCGTGGCCCGGCGGCACGCTGCGCGGGCACGGCTTTCACTATTCGCGGATCGAGACCGATCTCGCGCCCTTCGCCCAGACCCGCAATCCCAACGGCGGACGCAGTGAGGCGCTGTTCGTGCGCGGATCGCTGCGGGCGAGCTATGTCCATTCCTACTTCAGGTCGGGCGGCGCGGCGGCCTCCGCACTCTTCAGGCAGACTGCCGCCGGAGCCCCCTCACGGCTCGAGATATTGGCGGGGTGACTGGCCGAAGGTGCGGCGGAACATGGCGCTGAAACCGCTCGCGCTTTCGTACCCCACTTCGTACGCCGCGCGGGTGATCGACATGCCTTCGCTCAACAGGGAAAGCGCTTCCATCAGGCGGACCTGTTGGCGCCACACCGCCAGCCCCATCCCGGTTTCCGCCTTGAAAGAGCGGGTGAAGGTCCTGCGCCCCATGCCGATTTCGCTCGCCCACTCGTCGATATCGCGGTTGCAGGATGGGTCCTTGAGAAGCGCCTCGCAGACCTTCAGCAGGCGCGGATCGCGCGGCATGGTCACCTGATAAGGTGCATCCGGCATCCGCTCGATCTCTTCCAGCAGCAGTGCGATTATTCGCCCGGCGCGACCGGTGTCGGCTGCCTGCGGATCGAGCCGCGCCGTCTCAAGGATCAGCGCTTTCAGAAAATCGGAGACCTCGAAGGCCCGGCAATCGTGCCCGCGGGCGTTGAGTTCGGGCTTGAGATACAGCGTGCGCAGCGAAACCGGCCCGCGGCAATAAACCTCGTGATCGGTGTGCGCCGGGATCCACACCGCGCGCTGCGGGGGGATGACATAGCTGATATCGGGCGTGCGCACCGACATCACCCCGGCAGAGGCGTACAGCACCTGGATATGATCGTGGTGGTGGAGCGGATCGAGATATCCTGCCGGATATTCGTCGACCAGAACGACGACCGGCTGGTTTCTCGCGAGAATGTCGAAGCTGTGCTGCATTGGACCTTCGCTATTCCGGGCGGACTGAACGGCACCGGCAGATATATTGCAAGTGCGAGACAGGGCTTGGCCTGATCGTGCGCGTCATTGACCCGTCCGGAGTAGAGATGACGCCGCGCTCCCCCTAGCCGATACCGGAAGGTCGAAGGATAAAGGATTGGTCTATGGGCAAGTTCGAACCGGGCAGCGCTCAAGTCGATCCGGACATCGCCACGTTCGTTGCCAGGGTGGCCAAGGCCTATGCCGAACATAGCGCACCCGGGACAGCCGATCCGGATGACCGCCGCGCGATTGCCGAGCGCGTGCGCGAAGAGTGGCGCAGCGGCGGCCCGGCCATGGCGGAAACGCGGACATGGACCCGGCGGGGCCTGCGCACGCGCCTGCACCGCCCCGTCGAAGGGGAGGACCTGCCGGCCTTCTTCTATATCCATGGCGGCGGGTGGACGATCTTCAGCATCGACACGCACGACCGGCTGATGCGCGAGTATGCGGCGCGCGCGGGGATCGCGGTGATCGGCATCGATTACAGCCTCGCCCCCGAACATCGCTACCCTGTCGCCCTCGACGAAGTCGTCGAAGCGCTCGACTGGCTGGAGTGCGAGGGCGAGCAGATCGGCATCGATCCACGGCGCATCGCCATTGGCGGAGACTCCGCAGGGGCCAACCTTTCGGTCGCGGCATGCCTGCGGCGGCGCGATGCGGGGCGCCGGAAGCTTGCCGGCATGGTGCTCAACTACGGCGCCTTCGACCCCCGCCACCGGGACAGCTACGACATCTTCTCCGGCCCGCAATACACCCTCGAAGCCGAGGAGATGGATGCATTCTGGCGCGGCTACGTCACCAGCGAGGACGAACTCGACGATCCGCTCGTCGCGCCGATCCGAGCCGAGCTGCGCGGTCTTCCGCCCGCGTTCGTGGGCATTGCCGAGTGTGACATCCTGGCCGACAGCAACGTTGCCTTCGCCGACAAGCTGGAGTCCGCAGGCGTGCCGGTGGAGCGTGCGATCTATCGCGGGGCCACACACAGTTTCCTCGAAGCGGTGGCGATCGCCCCGCTCGCCAATCGGGCGCTTGCACAGCAGTCGCAATGGCTGGCCGAACGGCTCGGGATGTCCTGACATGGCGGGGCAAGAGCCGGACATGGCGGACCGCATCGCGCGCCTCGTCAGCGAATATCCGCTCGCCTGGGTGGTCTCGCGCGCGTTCAACGCCAGCCCCCTGCCCCTGCTGGCCGAGCGCAACTCGAAGGGCGAGATCAGCGCATTGTTCGGCCACTGCGCACGCGGCAATCCGCTCTACGAGGATTTCAAGCTCGATGCCTCTGGGCTGGTCCTGTTCAACGGGCCAGAAGGCTACATCTCGCCCCGCCATATCAGCGAAACCGACTGGGGCCCGACCTGGAACTATGCCGTTCTGCGCTTCAAGGTCGAAATCGAATTCCGGCCCGAAGAGACGCGCGCTTCGGTGGAACGTCTGCTCGATCATCTTGAAGGCCGCGAGCCCGGCCGCTGGACGACGGCGGAACTGGGCGCGCGCTATGAGGGCATGCTCGACCGGATCATCGCCTTTCGTGCACATGTGTGCGATTGGACGCCCGTCTTCAAACTGGGACAGGACGAGAAAGCGGATGTCTTTGCGCAGATCGTCGCCAATCATCCGGACCGGCAATTGACGAACTGGATGCGCGAAATGGTGGAAGGAATGGCATGATCAAGGCAGTCTTCGATGAGCGGCAGCTGGCGCACGCGCCGGTGCGCGAGCTTCATAACGGGGACTGGACCGACTATGCCGAAGTTCCTGGCCGGGCGCGCGACATCGCCGCCCTGCTGGAATGCCGCCCCCCGCGCGATCACGGCCTCGAGCCTATTCTGGCGGTGCATGACGAGGCCTACGTATCCCTCCTGAAGCGTGCCTTTGCCGAATGGCAGGCCGCGGGACGTGATGGCGACGCGATCGGATATACCTTCCCGGTGGTCCGGCGCCGCGATCTTGCGCTCGACCGGATCGACGCGCAGCTCGGCCGCTACAGCTACGATGCGGGCACCCCGATCGCGCAGGGCACGTGGGACGCGGCCTACTGGTCGGCCCAAACCGCGCTGTCCGCCTTGCAGGACATGACCGATGCGGGAGAACGCAGTGCCTTCGCGCTGTGCCGCCCGCCCGGCCATCATGCGGGGCCGGACTACATGGGCGGCTATTGCTACCTCAACAACGCGGCCATCGCGGCCCGGCAGGCGAGTTCGCTTGGCCTCGGGCCGGTCGCGGTGCTGGATGTCGACTACCACCACGGCAACGGCACGCAGGACATCTTCTGGCAGGACGGATCGGTCTTCTTCGCCTCGATCCACGCCGATCCGGCGACCGACTACCCGTTCTACTGGGGCCATGCGGACGAGTGCGGCGAAGGCGAAGGCGAAGGGAGCACGCTCAACCTGCCCCTGCCGCGCGGCACCGGTTGGGCCACGTATCGCGATGCGCTTTCGCAGGCGAGCGAGGCGATCGCAAACTGGGGCGCGAAGTTCCTCGTCGTGTCCTTCGGGGCGGACACCTTCGAAGGCGATCCGATTTCAGCCTTCAAGCTTTCGTCGGCGGATTTTCCCGCACTGGGCAGGCAGATCGCGGCCATCGGATTGCCGACGCTGGTGGTGATGGAAGGCGGCTACGCAGTCGACGACCTGGGTCGCAACGTAACCGCCTTCCTCGATGGCCTGAGGTCCTAGAAGAGGTCGTACCGCAGGCTCGCCCCAATCGTGCGGGGCCGCGTGACCGATCCTGCGAAGCCGAAAGGTGCGTTCAGGATCGCGTATTCGTCGAACAGGTTTTTCACGAACACGCCCAGCTCGAGCCCTTCGGTCACCGCGATGTCGGCATTGATGTCGACCAGGTGATAATCGCCCTTCGTCGTCGGATCGCCGAAAGCGACAGGCGCTTCCGAGAGGTAGCGATGCGCAATGCCCAGCCGCGGCTTCATCGGTGAGTCTGGCAGGCGGAAATCGAGCCGGTTCGAAATGGTCCAGTCCGCTGCACCCGGCAAGGTACTGCCAGCTGCATAACCGCCACCGGGTACATCGGTCGAAGGCAGCAGTTCGGACAGCCGGGCATCGCTGTAGCTGACATTGCTCGACAGTGAGAAGAACCGTGCCGGCGTCATGCTCAGTGAGAATTCGACCCCGTCGATCTCGGCCCCGCCGCCATTGGTCGTGTAGGCTTCGTAGGTGACGGGCACGAACAGGCGCGCCTGAATATCGTCCCAGTCGATGTGATAGGCCGTCGCTTCGAGCGAGAGCAGACCGGGCACCGGCTGGTAACGCACGCCAATTTCGTAGTTCTGCGTCGAGTCGCTCTCGAAATTGAGCGGCGTGTCCGCAGCAGCCGAATAGACGTTGATGCCACCGATGCGGAAGCCCTTGGAATACAGGGCGTAGATCATGAAGTTGTCGTTGGGCTGGTAGCTGAGCGAGGCCTTGGGAACGAACCCGCTCTCGGTCTGCTCGCCCGGCTGGTAGTCGAACGGGTCGACCAGATTGGCGTTGGGCAGGAACTGCAGCCGCGGTTCGGAACGGTATTCGAACAGGCGGCCACCCAGCGTCAGGGTGAGCACGTCGGCTAGCGTATAGGATGCCTCGCCGAACAGCGCGATCTCACGGACATCGCTGCTGCTGACCGTGCGCTGCACGAAGTCGCCCGGCGCGATCTCGCTGGCGGGCCGTCCGCCGAATTCACCGGGATTGGCGTCGATATAATCGCCGATGCCCTCGATATAGACGCGATCGGTGCTGTCACCCTCCAGCTTGGTGAAGTTGCCGCCGATCAGCCATGTCAGCGGCCCCGGCTCGGACGAAGTCAGCCGCGCCTCGGCGTAGTAGGTCTCGGACTCGCCCGCCGAGCCGGACAGCTGCGCGGTATCGGTGCGCGGATCGATCCCGACGAAGATCGAATCGTCGAAGGCAAGGTCGTTCTCCTTGCGGGTATAGCTGCCGATGCCGGTCAGCGTCGCAAAGCCGAGCTCCTGCTCGATCCGCAGGCTGTGGAGCTGGAAACTGGTGTTCTGGTATTCGGGCACATTGGTGCGGCGCTCGAACGGGCCGAAGTCGTCGCGGAATTCCACATAGGTCTGATCGTCGAGCTCGTACTCCTGGTACATGCTCATCGCCGAGACCGTTGTCATCGCGCTTGGCGTCCACACGATCGAACCGCGCAGGCCACGCACGCGCAGGTCATTGCTGCCATCGACGCCGGTGCCCGTATTGTCGAGATAGCCCGCATCGTAGCGCTGGAGCGCGACGACGCGAACCGCCAGCTTGTCCTCCACGATGGGCACGTTGACCATGCCCTTGATCGCGGAATTCGCCTCGCCTGCGTTACGAGTGGAGGAGACAACCCCCTCGAACCCGGCGTCGAAACCGCCGGTATCCGCCTCGTTCGGGACGTAATTGATCGCGCCGCCGAGCGAGGACGAGCCGAACAGCGTGCCCTGCGGGCCGCGCAACACTTCGACCTGGGCAAGATCAAACGTGTCGACATCGGGAATGACGATCGGGAAGCCCGGCTCCACGAGCGGGATCTGATTGAGGTAGTAGCCGGTCGTGGCCTGATTGGCCTCGTGATAGGTGGTCGAAGCAACGCCGCGGATCACGACTTCGGAGACGCCGGGCTGGTAGTCGTTGAAGACCACCCCGGGCACGCGGGTGATATAGTCGGACAGGCTTTGCGCGTTGAGTTCGTCAAGTTCCTCCGCAGTAACCGCCGTGATGGAGGCGGCCACGTCTTCGATTCGCTCGGCGCGTTTGGTCGCCGTGACGACGATCGTCCTTCCCTCTGCCACCTCGGTCTCGTTCGCCTGCTGAGCCAACGCCGGTTGCGAGAGCGCCAGAAGCGAAACGCCTCCGGCGAGAGCGATCGAGAATTTCCCGGATTTCATGCTGTGCCTCCCTCTGAGTACGCCGTGATGCTATCAGCAGGCTCTGTGGCCCGAAGTTGAGGGTGGGTCAGATTGTTGCTCGATTGGGCCATAGCACGCAGCATTCCTTCATCTGTAACCTGAAAACCGCAGTTTGCGTCGCTTGTGGCCCGATCTGTGCGATGACCGGCCCGGATCAGCGCGCCTTCCCACGAAGCCCGAGCCTAGGATCGCTTCGATGACGAATTTTTCACCATCCCGTATGACGAGGCGCAGCATGCTCCTCGGCACCGCTGCCGCCGCTTTCATGACTACCGGCTGCGTCGGCCCTGCCATGCGCTCCGGCCGATCCTCAGTATCCGGCTGCTGGCCCAACGCGTCGCCGCCCGCCGCACCGCGTATGGATCACTGGATCGAACAGCTCGGAAGGCGCCGCAACGATCCCTATTCGTGGATGAAGTTCATCCCCGAAGAAGGCGTGCGTTCGCTCGAAAACCTGCCGCCAAGGCTCGCTGGCCATCTCCAGCAGGAAGCGGACTACGCACACGCGATGCTGCACCCGCTCGAGCCACGGCGCGATGCATTCGTTTCGGCCATGCTCGCACGTTCCGGCAATGCGCAATCCGATCCGCCGCTGATGCGCGAGGAGTGGCTCTATTACAGCTACGTTCCGCAAGGCGCGGCGCGCCCGGTCCATGTTCGGCGCAGGCCCGGCGGGGCCGAGCAGGTTCTGATCGACGAGGCCGTGCGGGCACAGGGCCATGCCTATTACCGGGCGACCGATTTCCAGCCGAGCCCCGACCACCGCTATTACGCCTGGGCCGAAGACGTGGTCGGCAACGACCGCCACCGTATCTGCATCCTCGATACGCAGAACGGGTCGGTCCGCGTGCTCGTGCCGGGGGACGCCTATGGCTATGGCGGTCTCACCTTCGCGCCGGAATCGGACAACCTTTTCTGGATCTGGCGCGATGCGCGCAACCGCCCCACTCGCCTGTATCGCAGCCCGGTCGATGGCGGCGATGCCACGCTCGTCTATGAAGAGCGCGATCCCGCGATGTTCATGCAAGTCCACCGCACCGCAGCCGGCGGGTTCGTGGTGCTGGAAATATCCGGGCCCGACACCTCCGAGGTTCGCCTGATCGCGCGCGGTGCGGAAGGCCGATCCCCCCGCGTTGTGCGCGAGCGGGCCGACGGCATCATCTACTCGGTCCATGAATGGAACGGGCAGCTGCTGATGCTGACCAATATGGACGGCGCGTTCGATGGCAAGCTGGTGCTGCTCGACCCGCAGACGCTGGAAACCGGGGCCACGATGGTCCCGCACCGTCCGGGCAGACCCATTGTCTCGCTGCTGCCGTTCGCGGCCGGGATGGTCCGGCTGGAGCGTGCTGACGGGCTGCATCGGCTCGTCCTGATGCAACCCGACGGGGCGGAGCGCGAGATCGGCTTCGATGCGCCGGCTTTCGCGCTCACCCTTCCCGAAGGGCAGGACTATTCGGTATCCTCGGTGCGGGTCGGGATCGAGACCCCTGCCCGGCCGATGGCCTGGTACGATATCGACCTCGCCTCGGGCGAGCGCGAGCTGGTCGGGCAGACCGAGCTGCAAGATTACGATCCCGATGCCTACCGGGTCGAACGGACGCAGGCCCAGGCGGCCGATGGTACGATGGTGCCCGTGACGGTTCTTTCCCGACGCGACCGGCCCCGTGATCCGTCCGCCCCGCTGCTCTTGTACGGCTATGGCGCCTATGGCGTGTCGAGCGAGCCGGTCTTCTCGCTACCCGCCACCGTGCTGGTCGATTCCGGCTGGGTCTATGCGATCGCGCATGTCCGCGGCGGCGGCGAGGAAGGGCGGCAGTGGTTCCTCGAAGGGCGCCGCTTCCAGAAGCGCAATTCGATGACCGACTTCATCGCCTGCGCGCGCCATCTCGTGGCGCAGGAGCGCTGCGCGGCGGACAAGCTCGTCGCCTACGGCCTCTCCGCCGGGGGGCTGCTGGTGGCCGGGGCGATGAACATCGCGCCCGAAATGTGGGCGGGCGTGATTGCCAAGGTGCCCTTCGTCGACATGCTCAACACCATGAGCGATGCCGATCATCCGCTGGTCCCGTTGTTCCGCCCGGACTGGGGCGACCCGCTCGCCGATCCGCAGGCTTACGACTACATCGCCTCGATCTCACCCTACGAGAACGTGAAGCCGGTGCCCTACCCCGCGCTTCTGTGCACGGCAGGGCTGAAGGACGACCGGGTCGCCTACTGGGAACCGGCCAAGCTCGTTGCGCAGGTCCGCCATCGCACCACGAACAGCGAGCCAGCGATCCTGCACGTCGATCCCGATGCCGGGCATCAGGGAAGCGCCGACCTTCGCACGGAATATAGCGAGATGGCCATGTTCTGGGCGTTCGCGGAAAAATGCGTGGCGGACTGCGCGTGACACGCCCCAACTAGGTAGCCGTCAGACGATGGCGGGCGGACGCCGCCGACCGGCCGTTGCGCTCAGGTTCCGACCGCCGAGTGGAACGCGATCAGCGCGCTCGCCCGTGCCGCCTCGCTGTCGATCAGCGACTGGCGGCTCGCGATCAGCTGGCGCTGGGCATCGAGCACGTCGAACAGGGTCGTCAGACCTTCGCGATAAAGCGCGTCCGACTGTTCCAGCGCGGTTTCGCTCTGTTCAATCGCCTCGCCCAGCGCATCGATCCGCTGCCCGTTCGCGTCGAGCGCGACGAGCGCGTTCTCGACCTCCCCCAGCGCTTCGAGGAACGTCAGCCGGTATTCGCCGAAGCGCGCATCCGCCTGCGCCTTTGCCGCGTCCACCTCTGCACGCCTGCGGCCTCCGTCGAACAGCGGCAAGTCGAGCGCGGCGCCGATACTCGCGATGAATTCGTCGAGGATGCCGCCGATACTGCCATCGCCCAATGTCACGCTTGCCGGGATGGTCAGCGAGGGGCGCAGGTCCGCCTGCTCTGCCCCGACGATCGCAGACGCACGCAGCAGCGCCGCCTCAGCGGCGAGCACATCGGCCCGGCGTCGCAGCAGATCGGCAGGGGTGCCTGCGGGCGGCCCGCCGGCATAATCGGGGATCGTCGTTTCGCCCGGCGCGGGCGGCGGCGTGAACAGCCCCGGCGATTGCCCGAGCAGGATCGCCAGACGGTTGGCGGCCCCAGCCCGCGCGATCTCGATCAGGCCGCGCCGGGCGCGCGTCTGCGCCAGATCGGCGGCCGCACGCCGCACGTCGAGATTGGCGGCAAGCCCGGCCTCGAACCGCAGGGTCACGATCCGGAGCGTGCGCTCCTGCAATTCGGTGGACTGCGCCAGCAGCTCCAGCTGCGCGCCGGTGCGGCGATATTCGATATATTGCGCGGCGATGGCGGCGGCGACGAGTCTGCGCTGGTCCGCCAGGACATACTCTGCCTGCGCGTAGTCGGCGGCGGCGGCGCGAATTTGCGCCGAGAGACGCCCCGAAATGTCCGGATCGAAGGTGCCCAGCAAGCCGATCCCGGCAGAGTCGCTGTCCGACGTGCCGAGGCCGATCGCCGCATCCGCCGCTCCGTCGAGGCGCGGCAGGCGATCCGCACGCTCTGCCCGCAGCAGCGCATCCGCCGCGCGAAGGCGATCGCGGGCGATGGCAATGTCGAGATTGGCGGCGAGGCCCTGCGCGACCAGATCGTTGAGCACCGGATCGCCGAAGCCCTGCCACCAGTTCTCTGCCACCCCGCTCGGCGGCAGATCGCCCGCGTAGACCTGCGGCGCGATGAGCGGACGATCAACCGGATAGGGATCGGACGTGGCGCAGGCCGTCAGCGTGGCGGCGGCAAACAGGAGAGCGATAGAGCGGATCATGCGGGCGCTACCGTCATATCCTCGTCCAGTGAATCGATCTCTTCGCGCAGCTTGGCAAGATCGACGCTGCGCGGCCGGCCGAAGCGGGCGATGGCGAGATAGAGCACCGGCGTCAGGAACAAGGTGAAGATGCTCGCAATGCCAAGCCCGCCGAAGATCACCCAGCCGATCGACTGGCGTGCCTCGGCCCCCGCGCCGCTGGCGAGGATCAGCGGCAGCGCGCCGATCACGGTGGAGATCAGGGTCATGGCGATCGGCCGTAGGCGGATCGCGGCGGCCTCTTCCACCGCCTCGCGCACGCTGCGACCCTGATGGCGCAGCTGGTCCGCGAACTCGACGATCAGCACGCCGTTCTTGGCCATAAGGCCAATCAGCATCACCAGACCGATCTGCGAGTAGATGTTGAGCGAGACGCCCGACAGGAACAGCGCAAACACGGCGGCTGCCAGCGCGAAGGGCACGGTCAGCACCACCACCAAAGCGCTGGTAAGGCTTTCGAACTGGGCCACCAGAACCAGAAAGACGATCGCGAGGGCAAACCCGTAGGTCAGCGCCAGCGCGTTGGAGCTTTCCTCCAGGCTCTGCGCGTCGCCCTGCAGCAGCATGTCGATGTCCTCTGCCACCGTCCCGTCCGCCAGCCGCTCGATCTCGTCGACTGCATCGCGCAGCGGCGTGCCTGCCGCGATATCGGCATCGACCTCGATCGCGCGGCGCTGCTCGGTCCGGTCGAGCTCGGCGGCAATGCCCTGTTCGACGATCGTGGTGAGCGCCGATAAGGGCACCAGGGTATTGCCGCCCGCCTCTCCGGCCGATCCGCGCACGTACAGGTTGCGCAGGTCGTTGGGGTTGGTCACGCTGACCGCTTGCGCGGTGAGGAAGATCGGCACCGCCTGATCGCCGACGTTCAGATCGACCAGTTCCTCCCCGCCAACCATTGCGCGCAGCGTTTGCGACAGATCGTCAAGATCGACGCCGAGGTCCGACGCGCGCTGGCGGTCGATACGGACCGAAAGCTGCGGCTGGGTCGGCTGGTAGGAAATGTCCGCGTTGGAGAGAATGTCGGACTGCGTATCGATCGCAGTCGCCAGCGCATCCGCGCTTTCGTAGATACGGTCGTACTCAGGGCCGGTCAGCGCGACCTGCAGCCCCTCTCCCCCGCCACCGAAGCTGAGCGTGCCCCGTCCGCGCGCATTGGTGCGCGATCCGGGAATTTCCGCCAGCGGACCGTTCAGGTCCTCTACAATCTCGGTCTGGCTGCGATCGCGATCGCCCCAGTCGGCCAGCTGCGCGGTCACTCGCACGCGGTTGGGATCGTATCGCCCGACGATCGAGAACGTGCTCTCGATCTCGCTACTGTCGACGAAAGGCTGGAGCACCTGCTCGATCTCGTCCAGCTCGCGGTCCATGAAGACGAGGCCGACGCCATCGGGCCCGGTCGCATCGACCGTAACGACCCCGCGATCCTCGTCCGGCACCAGTTCGTTGTCGAGCTGGGTGTAGAGAAACCCGGCCAGACCCGCTACCAGCACAGAGCCGACGATCATCGATCGCGGCGCGTCGAGCGCACGCTTCAGAAGCCGATCATACCGCCCGGTGACAGCGCTGCCGAAGCGCGACAGGCGGCTCTTGCCGGCTTCATCGCCTTCTTCTTCGTCACTCGTCAGATCGAACTTCGCGGCCAGCGCGGGCACCAGCGACAGCGCAACGAAGCTGGACAGGATCACCGCCACCGCCAGCACAAAGCCGAATTCACGGAATAGGCGGCCCGTCTCCGACGGCAGGAAACTGATCGGCACGAATACGGAGACGAGCACGGCGGTGGTCGCGACGACCGCGAAGAACACCTGCCGCGTGCCGACCACCGCCGCCGCGCGCTTGCCAAGCCCCTTGTTCTGCAAGCGCTGGCAGTTTTCCAGCACGACGATCGCATCGTCGACGATCAGCCCCGTCGCCAGCACCAGCGCCAGCAGGGTCAGCAGGTTGATCGAGAAGCCCATCAGCCAGATGCCCGCGATCACGCCCACCAGCGCCACGGGGATGGTCGTGCTGGGGACCATCGTCGGTCGCCAGGCGCGGAAGAAGACCAGCATCGTGGCGACCACCACGAGGATCGTGAAGCCAAGCGTGATCAACACCTCGCGCACCGAGATACGGATGAACTCCGCATCGTCGGAGACGATCTCTACCTCGATATCGTCGAACCGCCGGTTGACCCGTTCCACCGCCTGGCGGATCGAGTCTGAAATCTCGATTGTGTTCGAACTGGCCTGCCGGACCACGCCCAGCCCGATGATCGGCCGCCCGTCCAGCCGCACAAAGTTGGTGGCATTGGCGGGCGCAAAATCGGCCTGCGCGACGTCACCGATCCGCACATTGCCGCTGATGACCACGTTTTCGATCCGGTCGGGCTCGGTCGCGCTTGCGTCCGCCCGCACGACCAGGCTCTGGGCATCGGACCGGAAGGAGCCGACCGGTACGTCGAAGGGTGCGTTCTCCAGCGCATCGGCGACATCGGTCAGCGTCAGGCCGAAGCGGTTGAGGCGCAGCGGATTGACCGCGACGCGCATCTGCCGCTCGCGCGCGCCGAACGGGTCGATGCTGGCCACGCCCTCCGCAGTCAGCAGTTCGGGAATGATGTCATTGTCGACCAGCCGGGTCAGTTCGGCCTGATCATAGGCGCTGCTCAGCACCGCGAGCGTCATGATCGGCTGCGCGTCCTGATCGGCCTTCACCACCGTCACCTGCTCGACCCGCTCGGGCAGATCGCGCTGGGTCCGGCTGACCGCCTCGCGCACGTCGGTTGCCGCTGTGTCGAGGTCGACGCCCGGGTTGAACTCGACCCGGATGCGCGAATTGTTCTCCTCGCTCGAAGAGCTGATCTGGCGCACGCCGGAAACACGCGCGACCGCATCTTCAAGGATACTGGTAACCTCCGCATCCATCGTTTCGGGCGCAGCGCCGGGCAGACTGGCAGTGACCGAGACGATCGGCCGGTCGACATTGGGCAGCTCGCGCACCTCCACGCCGATCAGCGCGGCGATCCCCGCGATGACGATCAGCAGGTTGAGAACGCCGATCAGCAGCGGTCGTTTGACCGCCAGCATGGGCAGATCGAACCTAGTCGCCATCGCCGCCGCGCGTCGGCGCCTGCTCTACGCGGACATCCTGTTCGGGCTGGCGTGCCTGGCGGACGAGGCGGATGTCCTGCCCGTCGCGTACCTTCTGCACGCCTTCCACGATCACCCGGTCGTTGCGGGCGATCCGCCCGTCGACGAACACCCGGCCATCGCGGCGCGAAGTGATGGTGACGGGCACGCGCACCGCCTTGCCTTCGCGCACCAGGAACAGGTGCGATCCCTCCCCGCCCCAGACGATCGCCTCTTCGGGCAATGCGGCGCGCATCGTGCCGCTCTGGGTAAACCGGACGCGGAAGCTCATCCCGGGGCGCAGCTTGTCGTCGCGATTGGGTATGGCGGTGCGCACGATGAAGTCGCGGCTATCCTGCGAAACGCGGTTGTCGGTCGCGATCACTTCGGCCTCGATCGTGCGTCCCGGTTCGGAGAATGGCGTCACCTCGACCGTGTCGCCCGGGCTCAGGTTCGCGAACACTTCTTCGGGGGCGGGAAAATCGACATAGAGCGTCCCGCGCTGGTCGATCTGCGTGATCGGGGTGGAATCATTGACGCGGTCGCCCGCATCGATCTCGGTCAGGCCGACATGGCCGGAGAACGGCGCGCGCACCGTCCGATCGGCGAGCGCCGTCTCCGCCTGGCGCAATTGCACACGCGCGGCGGCGAGCGCGGTTTCGCCCGCCTCGATCTGGCTTTCGGAAATCGCGCCGGTATCCTCGATCCGGCGATATCGTCCCAGCAGCTGGTCCGCCTCCCGCACGGAAACCCGCGCGGCTTCGACACCGAGCCGCTCGGACCTGTCGTCGAGTTGCAGCAGCGGCGCGCCGCTGCGCACGTAGTCGCCCGCGCTGAACAGCACGCGGGTGACGCGGCCCGCTGTCTCGGGATATAATTCGGCGGAGGTTGCGGCCCGCGCGTTGCCGATCGCTTCGACCTGCGAGCGCTCGGGAAGAAAGCGTATCTCCTGCGCGACCACCGGAACCGCCTCCTGCTCCCGCTCTTCCTCCGCAGAGGCACAGGCGGCAATAAGCAATGCAGCACAGCCGAGCGCCGCGTTTCGGAGGAACGGTCGGATCATTAATTCCCGTCTATTGCAGGTAAGGCGCGGCTTAAAGCCCTTCGTCGTCCACAATGCTCCAGGCAACACCGCCTATAGGCGGGGGTCACCCGATTTTGCCCGCTTTAACTTTGTGCATTCGCGCAAAGTGGGCGTCGCACGCGCCGAGCGCGCTAGCCCTGCTCGATCGCTTCGAGCTCGCTGCAGGCGGCCAGCCAGGTTTCTTCGGCTTTGGCCAGAGTATCGGCGGCTTCGGCGCGCTGCCTCAGGAGCTCTTCCATCGATACCCCGTTCTGCGCAGGCGGCACTCCGCTGCGTTCGAGGATCAGCGCATCGAGCTTTTCGACATCGGCGGTCAGGCGCTCCACCTTCTTCTCCGCCTTGGTCAGCTCCGAGCGCGCGAACTGCGCCTGTTTCTGGGACTTCGAGCCGCGTGCGGCGTTTGATTTGCCGTTGCCGCCGCCGCTCCGGTCTTCCTTGGGCTTCCGGCCGAGAACGAAATCGATGTAATCCTGCATGCTCCCGGCATATTCGCGCGCCGTCCCGCCATCGACCAGGATGAGCCGGTCCGCCGTCAGTTCGACCATGTGGCGATCATGGCTGATGAGAATGACGGCCCCGGAATAGTCGTTGAGCGCCTGGATCAGCGCCTCGCGTGCGTCGACATCGAGGTGGTTGGTCGGCTCATCGAGGATCAGCAGATGCGGCGCATCGCGCGTGATCAGTGCCAGCGCCAGCCGCGCGCGTTCCCCGCCCGATAGCTTGTCCACCCGCTGCTGCGCGCGGGGACCTGAGAATCCGAACCGACCCAGCTGCGCACGGACGGCACCCTGCGAGGCACCATCCATCGCGCGGTTCATCAGGTCCAGCGGCGTGTCTTCGCCGGCCAGTTCTTCCACCTGATACTGCGTGAAATAACCGACCTTCAGCCGACCGGGCGCGTTGACCTCGCCTTCCGCCGGGGCGAGCTGCGACGCGAGAAGCCGCGCCATCGTGGTCTTCCCGTTGCCGTTGCGTCCCAGCAGCGCGATGCGATCGTCGGCCTCGATGCGGAAGTTCAACCGTTTCAGGATCGGCGGCGCTTCGCCATAGCCCACCGCCGCCTGCTCGAGGGTGATCATGGGGGAGCGCATCTCTTCCGGGTCGGGGAAGTCGAAGCTGAGGCTCGGGTCCTCCATCAGCGCCGCGATCGGCTGCATCTTCGCCAGCATCTTGGCGCGGGACTGCGCCTGCTTGGCGGTCGAGGCGCGGGCGCTGTTGCGCGCGACATAGTCCTGCAAGCGCGCCCGCTGCGCGTCCTGCGAAGCCTTGGCCGCCGCCAGCTGCGCAGCGCGTTCGGCGCGCTGCTTCTCGAATGCGTCATACCCGCCGGGATAGAGCGTCAGCTGGCCGCCCTGCAGGTGCAGGATATGGTCGACCACCTTGTTCAGCAGGTCGCGCTCGTGACTGATCACCACCAGTGTGGCGGGGTAGGACTTGAGGAAGTTCTCGAGCCACAAAGTCGCTTCGAGGTCGAGGTGGTTCGAAGGCTCGTCCAGCAGCAGGATGTCGGGTTCGGAGAAAAGGAGCGCGCCCAGCGCGATGCGCATTTTCCAGCCACCCGAGAAGCTTTCCACCGGGCGCTGCTGCATTTCCTCGTCGAAGCCCAAGCCGTTCAGGATCTTGGCCGCCCGCGCGGGAGCGCTGTAGGCATCGATCGCGAGCAGGCGATCATGGACGTCGCCCATCCGGTCCATGTCGGTGCAGGTCTCGAGCTCTTCCAGCAGCTGCGCGCGCTCTGTCGCGGAGGCCAAGACGACCTCCTCCGGGGTCATCGTCCCGCTGGGCGCTTCCTGCGCGATATAGCCGATGCGCGAGCGCGACGGCTTGCTGACTTCGCCTTCGTCCGGCTCGATCTCGCCGATCAGCGCTTTCATGAGGGTGGACTTGCCCGCACCGTTGCGACCGATCAGGCCGACGCGCGCGCCCACGGGCACCGTCGCACTGGCGCGTTCGAGAATTGGCCGGCCGCCAAGCCGCACTGTGACACCGTCGATGGTAAGCATGCGCGCGCCCCTACCAGCCTATTCACGCTGTGCCCAAAGAAAATGGGAGCCGCGTCGTTTGCACGCTGCTCCGGGTGCGCTAGCGCTGCGGAATGGAGATGCAAGACCTGCTGCTGCGCTATTTCGGAACGCCCGATCTGGCCGAAGTCGATCCCGTTGCGCTGCCCGCGGGTATCGATCGCATGCGCGTCGACTTCGGGCTGGAGCGCGACCGGGGAAAGCGTTTTGCTCTGTGGACGCTGCTCTACATGCTCGACGCAGCCCCGGATCTGGACGTCGCCTTCAAGGACCCCGACGACCGCGAGGCGGCCCGCAACATGATGGACATGATCGCGAGCAGCACGCCAGACGATTCCTGAGGGAGACTGCCAGAAGGCAGTTTCCGCAAACAGGCCGTCTGGCGCCCTGCACCATCCCGGCCCACCTGCCATGCGCCCCTCTGGTAGGAAGTTCATGTTCTCTGGACACTTTTCACGCGCCGATGGTTGCATCCGAAAAGGGAGGCCGATTTGGCTCGAACAATCTCCGTCAACGGGTCAACGCACGCCGTTCCCGAAAACCCGCAGGTCTCGCTGCTCGACTATCTTCGGGACGACCTCGACCTCAAAGGGACCAAGAAGGGCTGCGACCACGGCCAGTGCGGAGCATGTACCGTCATCGTCAACGGCGTCAGGATCAACAGCTGCCTCTCGCTCGCAGTGATGCACGACGGTGACGAGGTGACCACGATCGAAGGGCTCGGCACTCCGAACGCGCCGAGCACGATGCAGCAGGCGTTCCTCGAACATGACGGCTTCCAGTGCGGCTACTGCACGCCGGGCCAGATCTGTTCGGCGACCGCGATGCTCGACGAGATCGCCGCCAACTGGCCCAGCGATGCAAGCGAGACGCTGGAAGGCGAGATCGCCATGTCCGGCGAGGAAATCCGCGAGCGGATGAGCGGCAACCTGTGCCGCTGCGGCGCCTATGCCAACATTGTCGCCGCTATCCGCGACGTTGCGGAGAAAAGCGCATGAAGCCCTTTGCCTATACCCGGCCAGACTCGCTCACCCACGCGGCGCAAATCGTCAGCGATGATACCGCGATGATGATCGCGGGGGGGACCAATCTGGTCGACCTTATGAAGCTGCAGGTGGAAACACCAGGTCAACTGGCCGATATCAATCGCATCGGTTTCGCCGAAATCGACGATCTGGATGGCGGCGGCCTTTCGATCGGCGCGCTGGCGACCAATACGGAAACGGCGGTGCACGCAAGGGTGCGGTCAGACTACCCGGTCCTTGCCCGCGCAATCCTTGCCGGTGCGACCCAGCAACTGCGCAACAAGGCGACCACCGGCGGCAACCTGTGCCAGCGCACCCGGTGCTTCTACTTCACCAATATCGACCAGCCCTGCAACAAGCGCGATCCCGGCAGCGGCTGCGGCGCGATCGACGGCATCGCGAAGCTCCATGGCGTGCTCGGGACCAGCGATCAGTGCATCGCGACCTATCCCGGCGATATGGCGGTGGCGATGAGCGCGCTCGACGCGCAGGTTCAGATCGCCTCTGCCGATGGCGCAAACCGGACCGTTCCGGTACGTGACTTCCACTGCCTTCCCGGCGACACGCCGTGGATCGAGAACGTCCTCGAAGCGGGTGAGGTCATCACCGCCGTGACGCTACCGCCGCCGGTCGGCGGAACGCAGATCTATCGCAAGGTGCGCGAACGCTCTTCCTATGCCTTCGCGCTCGTGTCGATTGCGGCCATCGTAGAAATGAAGGACGGGGTATTCTCGCGCGCCGATCTCGCGTTCGGCGGGCTCGCCCACAAGCCGTGGCACGATCCGCGCATTGGCGAAGTGCTGGTCGGCAGCACACCGTCCGCACAGTTGTTCGACAAGGCCGCAGACACGCTTCTCGAAGGAGCGCAGGGATTCGGCGAAAACGACTTCAAGATCCCACTGGCCCGGCGAACGCTTCATGCCGTCCTCGAGCAAGCAACGCAGGAGGCCGCATGACCGTGCATTTCAAGCAGGACGAGCCCGACACGTCCAACCGCCTCGACGGCATGGCCCAGGGCGTCATCGGCAAGGCGATGCCCCGTCTCGACGGCATGGCCAAGGTCACCGGCACCGCACCCTATGCAGCCGAATACCCGATCGAGAATTGCGCCGAAGGCGTGCTCGTCACCTCCACCATCGTGCGCGGTGAAATCACCCGGATCGACAAGGACAGCGTCCTGTCAATGCCCGGCGTGATCGCGGTGATCGACGACCCGCGCCTGACCACGCGCGCGGCACAGGGAACAGCCGGCGAGGCGCCGCAGCAGGCCCCGCGTACCGTGTGCTACTGGGGCCAGCCCATCGCGTTGGTCGTGGCCGAAACCTTCGAGGAGGCGCGCGACGCGGCCAAGCACATCGTGGTCGAATATCGCGAGGAGGACGGCGCACCGCTCGATCCTGCGACCGCCGAACGCGAGGAGCAGGAGGACGAGACGGTTCACCAGGGCGATCTGGCGCATGCAATGGCCAGCTCTGCCCACTCGGTCGATGTCACCTGCACCACCAAGGGCCATGCTTCGGCCGCAATGGAACCCCATGCCGCCATCGCCGAATGGGACGGCGAGAAGCTGACCGTCCATGCATCGCTGCAGATGCCCAACTACAACATCTCCGAACTCGCGGATTCGCTCGATCTCGACGAAGAAAAGGTCCGCCTCGTCTCTCGCTTCGTGGGCGGGGGCTTCGGATCGAAGCTCGGCGTGAGCGAGGACGTCGTTGCCGCGTCTGTCGCCGCGATGGAACTGGAGCGCCCGGTCCGGGTGGTGATGTCGCGCCAGCAGGTGTTCCAGTGCATCATGCGCCGCTCCGAAACGACGCAACGCCTGCGTCTCGCCTGTGACGCGGACGGCAAACTGACCGCATTCGGCCACGAGGCGCTCGTTTCCAACCTGCCCGGAGAAACCTTTGCCGAGCCGGTTCTGCAATCCTCGCACTTCCTCTACGCTGCCGAGAACCGCGAACTGCTGCTCGAAGTGGCGCGTATCCATCAAATGACGGCCGGATCGGTCCGTGCGCCGGGTGAGGCAGTGGGTATGCCCGCGCTGGAAAGCGCAATGGACACGCTTGCCGAGGAAGCCGGGATCGACCCCGTCGAATTGCGGCTCAGGAACATTCCCGATCGGCACCCGGAAGAAGACCTTCCCTTCTCCTCGCACAAGCTGGCGGAATGCCTCAAAACCGGCGCCGAAGCGTTCGGCTGGGACTCCGGCCCCCGCAAGCCGCGCCAGCGCCAGGAAGGCGAATGGTGGGTGGGCACCGGCATGGCGAGCGCGGCGCGGGTCCACAACGTGGGCGAAGCCAAGGCGCGCGTGACGCTGAAGTCCGACGGCACTGCGGTGGTAGAGACCGATATGACCGATATCGGCACCGGCACCTACACGATCCTGGCACAGATCGCGGGCGAGATGCTCGGCCTGGATCCGGCAAAGGTGCTGGTGGACCTAGGTGATACCGATCATCCGCGAGGGCCGGGGTCCGGCGGAAGCTGGGGCGCGGCATCGAGCGGCTCCTCGGTTTATGTCGCGTGCAAGGCGCTGCGCGAGGAACTGGCGAAACGCGCCGGCGTGGAAGAGACCGCGCTGGAACTGTCCAACGGTCGCACATCTGACGGGCAGTCGCTGACCGACTTGCTGGACGGCAAGGACCTCGCCCGCGAAGGCCATTACGAGCCGGGCGATATCGCCGACGATTACACCGCTTCGGGCTTCGGCGCCTTCTTCGCGCAGGTTCGCGTCAATCGCTTTACCGGCGAAACGCGCGTCGACCGCATGCTCGGCGCGTTCGGCTTCGGCCGCGTGCTCAACCAGACGACCGCGCGCTCGCAATGTCTTGGCGGGATTACGTGGAGCATTGGCCTTGCGCTGACCGAGGCGCTCGAATTCGATCCGCGCGACGGTCACCTCGTGAACTGCGACCTCGCCGAGTATCACGTGCCCGTCCATCGCGACGTGCCCGACCTCGACGTCGTTATGGTCGAAGAACGCGACCCTGCGGCCAGCCCGATCCAGGCCAAGGGTATCGGCGAACTGGGCATGTGCGGCGGGGCGGCGGCGATCGCCAGTGCCATCTACAACGCCAGCGGAGCCCGCCTGTTCGACTATCCGATGACCCCGGACCGCGTGCTGGCGGCCATGCCCGAATGATGGAGACGCTGCCCGCGAAACCGGGAGAACTGACGGAGGACCATGCGGCGCTGACCGCGGCGACGAAAGCGGGCGTCGGCCTGTGCACGATTGTCGGGATAGAAGGCAGCTTCTCCCGTCGTCTGGGCGCGCAACTGGCGGTCCTCCCCGACGGGAGTACGATCGGTTCGCTCGCCGACGGATGCCTTGAATCGCAACTGGCTTCCGACATGCGCCGCCTCGATAGGCCAAGGGTCGTGCGATACGGGCGCGGATCTGCGAAGATCGACTTCCGCCTGCCCTGTGGCGGCGGGCTCGACATCCTCCTCGATCCCGCACCAGACCGCAGCGCCTGTAGCCGCGTGTCGGACTTGCTCGCGGACCGGCGGCCGGCTGGCTTGGCGCTGCCGGAGATTTCTCCGCTTGCGGAGCGCCGCTTCATCCCGCCGCTGGCGGTCGCGGCTTTCGGCGAAGGGCCGGAGCTGGAATCCTTCGCCTCCCTCGCCACCGCAATGGGCATTGCGGTTCAACGCGCGGACAAGGACGGGCTGACACTGGGCCAGCGCGCGAAGGCGTGTCGTTTCGATCGGTGGACGGCCGCCCTGTTGCTGTTCCACGACCACGAGTGGGAGCTGGCCCTGCTTGAACAGGCGCTCGAAAGCGAAGCGTTCTACATCGGCGCGCAGGGCGGCGAGAATGCGCGCATCGCGAGGGCACTCGCGCTCGCCGGGCGCGGTTTGGCCGAGGAGCAGATCGCACGCATCCGCAGCCCGGTAGGGCTGATCCCATCGTGCAAGACTCCCGCGACACTGGCGCTGTCCGCTCTCGCGGAGATCGTTGCACAGTACGAGCGGTTGCTTGACGCCGCTTGACCCATCGATCGCGCTCGTCCTGCTCGCCGCGGGTCGCAGCCGGCGTTTCGGAAGTGACAAGCTCACGACCCGGTTTCAGGGCAAACCGTTGTGGGAATGGGCGGCGGAGGCGGCGGAGAGCGCGGGCTTCGTGAGCCGCTATCTGGTTGTCGGCGATCATTCTTGCCTCCACGCACCGCGCGGGTGGCACACGGTCCTCAATCCCGAAGCGGGCCGGGGAATGGGCTCCTCGATCGCTGCCGGAATCACCGCAGCATCCGGTCACCAACGCGCCGTCATCGCGCTCGCCGACATGCCGAACATCGAGGCGGGTCATCTTCGCATGCTTGGGGAAGCCAGCGGCGCACTCTTCACGCGTCAGGCGGATGGAAGCGCAGGCACGCCGGCGGCATTCGATCGGGAAAGCTTCGCGCAATTGCAAACCCTGACGGGCGACAAGGGCGCGCGCAGCCTCGAGATTTCGCGCGCAGGCTGCGTCGAGCCGCGTGGCGACAGGATGCTGCTCGATATTGATCGGCCTGCCGATTTGGCGCGGGAAGATTAGGCCGCCAACGCGGGCTGAAGAATCGACGACCTTGCCATCGACACGCGGCGCTTTGGCACCGGGGGCCCTCGGCACACATTGATACAGATCAAGGAAGCACGTCCGCCTTCGGGGTACTCCCTCCCCGTCAGGAAAGGACACCCAATGAACTTCCCCGATCTCTTCGACGAGTTCGCGACTCGCGCGCTCCCGCCCGAGCTGGCCGACGCGGCCATTCTGCGGTTGCGGCACAACGCTTTCGCGGCGGATCTGGCGGCAGGGAAGCGGCTCGATCTCGATCCGCAGCGCGCTTTCTACGTGTTCGTCGGCTCGGGAGCATGCAAGCTTTCCGCCTTCGTTTCGAGCGAGCGCGAACAGATCCTGAGCTTCCACTTCCAAGGCGACATCGTGCAGGTTCCCGCGCAGGGCCGGTATGGCTTCGCGCTCACCGCGCTTTCCGCCTGCGAAGCCCTCGCCATCCCGACCGACAGCCTGTCCAAGGCGGGGCCGGAGAATTTCGCGATGCTCAAGCTGGCCTCGCGCGAGACCGAGAATGCCCTCGCCAAGAGCAGGGAAACCTCGATCATTCTGGGCCGCCGTTCGGCACAGGAACGGGTCGCCTCCTTCATTCTCGGCATCCATGATCGCCTTGCGGCCGATGCCGACCAGGATGCCTGGCTGGACCTGCCGATGTCGCGCAGCGAGATCGCCGATTGCCTGAGCCTGACGATCGAAACCGTCAGCCGGCAGTTCAGCGAACTGCGCGATCTCGGGCTGATCGAAACCGAAGGGCGCTCGGCCCTGCGGGTCCTGGACCGGCAGGGTCTGTCCCGCTGTGCCGGCGAACTTCCAGTGGCGGCATAAAATTCCAGCAAATTGATCTCGATCAATGCGGCGTGGTTCGCGCCGTCCTAGTCGGCCCGCAAACAGAAGGGGCAATCCATGAAAATCGAAGCAGCGCTCACAAGGGCAATGCTGTGGTTCCTCCTGCTTCTCTTGGCGCTGGCAGCCGCTGCCACCGCCAGGGACGCGGGATTCGCGGCACATGCGGTCATCATCGCAGTTATCTCGTTCGCCATGATCTGGATCACCGCGGGGCGGTTCGATCCGATCGCGGGCGGACGCAGTTTCTTCAAGATGCCCGACACCCCGTCGAAATATGACGACGAGATCATCCGCTGGGGTGTGATCGCGACCATGTTCTGGGGCGTCGTGGGTCTTCTCGCAGGCGTTTTCATCGCTTCGCAGATGGCCTTCCCGTGGCTCAACGTGGAACCCTATCTGAACTTCGGGCGGCTGCGCCCGCTGCATACCTCGGCGGTGATCTTCGCCTTCGGCGGCAACGCACTGCTGGCGACGAGTTTCTACGTGGTGCAGCGCACCTGCCGCGCACAGCTGGCGCTACCCAGCCTCGCGCGGTTCGTGTTCTGGGGTTACCAGCTGTTCATCGTGCTCGCGGCAACCGGCTATGTCCTGGGCGTCACGCAGTCCAAGGAATATGCCGAGCCCGAATGGTACGTGGACCTGTGGCTGACCATCGTGTGGGTCGCCTATCTGGCGGTGTTCGTCGCCACGCTGCTCAAGCGTAACGAGCCGCATATCTACGTCGCCAACTGGTTCTACCTCGCCTTCATCGTGACCGTCGCGATGCTGCACGTGGTCAACAACCTTGCGGTGCCCGTCAGCTTCCTCGGCTCGCGCAGCTACAGTGCCTTTGCAGGCGTGCAGGATGCGCTGACCCAGTGGTGGTACGGGCACAACGCGGTCGGCTTCTTCCTGACTGCCGGCTTCCTGGCGATGATGTACTACTTCGTGCCCAAGCAGGCCGAACGCCCGATCTACAGCTACCGCCTGTCGATCATCCACTTCTGGTCGCTGATCTTCCTCTATATCTGGGCCGGTCCGCACCACCTGCATTACACCGCGCTGCCCGACTGGGCGCAAACACTGGGCATGGTGTTCTCGATCATGCTGTGGATGCCGAGCTGGGGCGGGATGATCAACGGCCTGATGACCCTGAACGGGGCGTGGGACAAGGTCCGCACCGATCCGATCATCCGCCTGATGGTCATGGCGCTCGCCTTCTACGGGATGAGCACCTTCGAAGGCCCGATGCTGTCGATCAAATCGGTCAACAGCCTCAGCCACTACACCGACTGGACGATCGGCCACGTGCACTCGGGTGCACTGGGGTGGAACGGGATGATTACCTTCGCCTGCGTCTACTACCTCGTGCCACGCCTTTGGAGCAAACAGCGGATGTACTCGCTGCGGATGATCAACTGGCACTTCTGGCTCGCGACCGTCGGCATCGTTTTCTACGCCGCGAGCATGTGGGTGGCAGGGATCACCCAGGGCCTGATGTGGCGCGAATACGGCGCCGACGGCTACCTGGTGAACAGCTTCGCCGACACCGTAGCCGCGCTGCACCCGATGTTCATCATGCGGATGACCGGCGGGCTGCTGTACCTCTCGGGCGCTCTGGTGATGACGTTCAACATCTGGATGACGCTGTCGGGCAAGCTGCGCGACGAGGCTCCGATGACCGAAACGCCGTACGACGCGGACAAAGACAAACCGATTGTCGGCACCCGGCCCGAAACCGTGCCCGCCGAATAGGACCTGATCGATGAGCCTGACAGAGCAACACAAGAAGCTGGAGCGCAATATCACGCTCCTCGCCGTAGCAACCTTCGTCACCGTGGCGATCGGGGGGGCAGTCGAAATCTCGCCCCTGTTCTGGATCGACAACACGATCGAGGAAGTCGAAGGCGTCCGCCCCTACAGCCCGCTGGAGCAAGCGGGGCGCGACATCTACATCCGCGAAGGCTGCTATTCGTGCCACAGCCAGATGATCCGTCCGTTCCGCGATGAGGTGGAGCGTTACGGGCACTACTCGCTGGCGGCCGAGAGCATGTACGACCACCCCTTCCAGTGGGGGTCGAAGCGGACCGGGCCCGATCTGGCGCGCGTGGGTGCACGCTATTCCGACGAATGGCATGTCCAGCACCTGACCGACCCGCAGAGCGTGGTGCCCGAAAGCATCATGCCCAAGTACGGCTTCCTTGCAGAACGCGACCTGAAGATCACGGACGCGGACGCCATGCTGGGCACGCTCCGCACGGTCGGCGTTCCCTATGGCGATCGCGACGTCGAAATGGCGCAGGCCGACCTGTTCGCGCAGGCCGATCCCGACGTCGACGCGGGCGATCTCGCAGAGCGCTATCCCAAGGCCCAGATCCGGGACTTCGACGGCGATCCCGACCGCGTGACCGAGATGGATGCGCTGATCGCCTATCTCCAGATGCTCGGCACCCTTGTCGATTTCGAAAGCGGCGCCCCGCTCGAGGAGCTGGCTGAGGAGACGGGCCGATGACCTTCTACGAAGAGCTGCGGCACTTTGCGGACAGCATCGGTCTGGCTGCCATGCTGTTCGTCTATCTCGGCCTGTGTCTGTGGCCATTCCGGCCCGGCGCCCACAAGCGCGTCGACAACGCGGCCCATAGCATTTTCAAGGATGAGACCGATGGCGAATAAGCACATCGACGAGGCGACCAACACCGAAACCGTCGGCCACGAGTGGGACGGGATCGAGGAGCTGAACACGCCGCTTCCGCGGTGGTGGCTGTGGACGTTCTTCCTCACCATCATCTTCGCGATCGTCTACGTAATCCTCTACCCGGCCTGGCCGATGATGGAGAAGGCGACCGACGGTGTGCTCGGCTGGTCGAGCCGCGGCGAACTGGCCGAGGAAATGCGCGTTGCCGATCAGGCACAGGAAGGCTTCCGCGAACAGCTCGCCAAGACGCCGATCGAACGACTGCCCGATGACGGCGAGCTGATGGCCCGCGCGGTTGCCGGCGGACAGGCCGCCTTCAAGGTCAACTGCATCCAGTGCCACGGTTCGGGCGGCGCGGGCGATCAGCAGCTCGGCTACCCCAACCTCAACGATGACGCCTGGCTGTGGGGCGGCGACCTGAGGGCCATCGAATATACCATCACGCATGGCATTCGCTGGACCGAAGACGACGAGACCCGATTCAGCCAAATGCCGCCGTTCGAAGGCGCGCTCGACCAGACGCAGCTCGACGACCTGATCGACCATGTCCTGTCGCTCAGCGGCAAGGCACAGCCCAATGCTGCCGGTGCGCAGCTGTTCGCCGACAATTGCGCCGCGTGCCACGGTCCGCAGGGCAAAGGCGGACGCGACGTGGGCGCGCCGAACCTCAGCGATGCGATCTGGCTGCGCGGCAGCGATCGCGAGCAGCTGCGCAGCCAGATTCTCAATCCCAAAATGGGTGCGATGCCTGCCTGGCATGAACGGCTGGACCCGGTCACGATCAAGATGCTGGCAGCTTATGTCCATTCGCTCGGGGGAGGCGAAGACTTCGTAGAGGTCGCAGAGGATCCCGAGGTGGAGGTCGATGAACAACCCTGACCAACCCGAAGGCGACCGGCGCGACTGGTCGGTCATGACCGAAGACGGGCTTGCCAAGACGAACGAGCCCGTCTCCAGCGCGGTGGCCGAGCCGGGTGCGACAACCCGGCGGCACGAACCGCACGAGCCCCCGCGTACGCAGATGCCGGAAAAGCTCTACGAAAAGCGCAAGGCGGTCCATAACAAGCGGATCGACGGACCTTTCCGGCGCTTCAAGTGGTTCGTCATGTTCGTCACCCTGGCGATCTACTACGTCACGCCGTGGATTCGGTGGGATCGTGGCCCCTTCGCACCCGACCAAGCGGTGCTTGTCGATCTGGCCAATCGCCGTTTTTACATGTTCGGCATCGAAATCTGGCCGCACGAATTCTATTTCGTTGCGGGCCTGCTCATCATGGCGGGGATCGGGCTGTTCCTCGTCACCAGCGCGGTCGGGCGCGCATGGTGTGGCTATGCCTGCCCGCAGACCGTCTGGACCGACCTGTTCCAGCATATCGACCGTTTCGTCGACGGGGATCGCAACGCGCGCGCCCGGCTCGACAAGGCGCCGTGGGGCCCCAAGAAGATCGCCCGGCGACTTTTCAAATGGTCGATCTATCTCCTGATCAGCCTCGCCACGGGCGGCGCGTGGATTCTCTATTTTGCCGACGCGCCGACGCTGTTGTCGGACTTTTTCACGCTCCAGGCTCCGACCGTCGCCTACGCCACCGTCGGCATCCTGACGCTGACCACCTTCACGCTGGGCGGCTTCATGCGCGAACAGGTGTGCATCTACATGTGCCCCTGGCCCCGCATCCAGAGCGCGATGCTCGACGAGAAATCGCTTATCGTCACCTACAAGGACTGGCGCGGCGAGCCGCGGGGCAGCCTGAAGAAGTCGCGCAAGGACCCCGAGCATTTCGGCGACTGCATCGACTGCAACCAGTGCGTCGCGGTGTGTCCGACGGGGATCGACATCCGCGAAGGGCCGCAGATCGGCTGCATCACCTGCGCACTGTGCATCGATGCCTGCGACAAGGTGATGAAGGATATCGGCCGCCCGCGCGGGTTGATCGATTACGCGACGCTCGAAAGCTGCCGTGAGGAAACGCTCGGCCATGAACCCAAGCCTGCGTGGAAGGCGCTGCTTCATCCGCGCACCTTCATCTATTTCGGCGTCTGGGGCGGTATCGGTGCCGGGCTGCTCTTTGCGCTGGGCACGCGGACGCACACCGATCTGACCGTCTCGCCCGATCGCAATCCGCCCTTCATGCTGATGAGCGATGGTTCGGTCCGCAATTCCTACACGCTCAAGCTGCGCAACATGGAAAGCCGCCCGCGCGAAATGGAAGTCGCGATCGAAGGCCTGCCCGGCGCGCTGCTGTGGTCGGACACGATCAACCGGGACGAAGCCGCCCCGATCCAGACCTTCAACGTGCCCGCCGACCAGATCCGTACGGTTCGCGCGTATGTCGTCGCGCCGAGCGATACGACGTCGCGCGAGTTCACCTTCCGGCTGACCTCGCTCGACGAACAGCGCGAGACCGACTCGGTCGAGACACGCTTCGATGCACCCGCAGGAGGATCATGATGAACAAGTTCACCGGCAAGCACATGGCCGCCGTTATGGTCGGCGGCTTCGGGATCGTGATCGCGGTCAATTTCTACATGGCCTCGCTGGCCACGAGCGGGTTCGGCGGGGTCGTGGTCAAGAACTCCTATGTCGCCAGCCAGAACTACAACCAGTGGCTCGAAGAGGCGCGAGAGCAGGAGGCGACAGGCTGGACAATGTCCGCCACCCGCGAGCCGGACGGAGCGATTGCGGTCGCCACCGAAGGCGCCCCACAGAGCGCCGAACTTTCCGCAGTTGCGCGCCGTCCCCTCGGTGAGCGCGGCGTCCGAGCGCTCCCGTTCGTTCGCGACGGCGAAAATCGCTTCGTGTCGACCGTTCCCCTCGATGAAGGCCGCTGGACGCTGCGGCTCGCTCTGGAGGATGGCGCTCGCAAGCGGATCATCGAGGCTGAAATCCAGTGAACGTCTCCCTCGCCATCGATCGCGAGAATGCCCTGCCGCTTGTGCAAACCCGCCTGACGATC
The DNA here is from genome assembly GCF_054655655.1 of Alteriqipengyuania triglochinis. Taxonomy (NCBI): domain Bacteria; kingdom Pseudomonadati; phylum Pseudomonadota; class Alphaproteobacteria; order Sphingomonadales; family Erythrobacteraceae; genus Alteriqipengyuania; species Alteriqipengyuania triglochinis. The sequence continues at coordinate 462,077 of NZ_BAAHNC010000003.1, read as the reverse complement.
CCGGGCATGCACTGCGCAGGATGCATCGCAAAGGTGGAACGCGGACTGCTTGCCCTCGACGGGGTCGACGCGGCGCGCGTCAACCTCTCGGCCAAGCGGGTCACGGTCGATCATTTGCCGGGCATCGACGACCTCGATCTCGTTGTGGCCCTCGACCGCATTGGTTTCGAGGCGCAGGCGCTCGACGAAACCGCCGACCAGCGCGCCCCTCGCGATCGGGAGCTGACCAAGGCGCTCGCCGTGGCGGGCTTCGGCATGATGAACGTCATGCTTCTTTCGGTCAGTGTTTGGGCAGGTGCCGAAGGGCCGACGCGCGAGCTGTTCCACTGGCTCTCGGCGCTGATCGCCCTCCCCGTGATCGCCTACGCCGGGCGACCGTTCTTCGGCTCCGCACTCCGGGCGGTGCGCCGCGGCCGGACCAACATGGACGTGCCGATCTCGATCGGCGTCCTGCTCGCGACAGGCCTCAGCCTCTATGAAACCGCGACGGGCGGGGAGCACGCCTTCTTCGACGGCGCGACGATGCTGCTGTTCTTCCTGCTGGCGGGCCGCGCGCTCGATGCAGCGATGCGCAACCGGACCCGTGCGGGGATCGCCGCGCTGCTCAGCCGGATGGGGCGACACGCCAGTGTCCTGTCGCCCGACGGGTCGAGCAGGCGGGTTGACGCCGACGGGCTCGAGCCCGGTATGCTGATGCAGGTCGCAGCAGGCGAGGCGCTCGCAGCGGACGGTATGATCGAAGCGGGTGAAAGCGCGATCGACAACGCGATGCTCACCGGCGAAAGCGCGCCGGAAAACGTCGCGCCGGGCCAAGTGGTGCATGCAGGGGCGATTAACCTCTTCGAGCCGCTTCGGGTGCGTATCACTGCGGCCTCGCAGGATACCGCGATCGCGGAGATTGCCCGCCTGATGGAGGAGGCAGGGCAATCGCGCAGCCGCTACGTCCGCATCGCCGACCGCGCATCGCGCCTGTATGCTCCGGTCGTGCACAGTCTTGCGCTGCTGGCCTTTGCGGGCTGGATGATTGCCGGTGCGGGCTGGCACCAGTCGCTGGTCATCGCCATCGCCGTGCTCATCATCACCTGCCCGTGCGCCATGGGCCTCGCAGTGCCTGCAGCGCAGGTCGTCGCCTCGGGCGCGCTCCTCAAGAAGGGCCTGCTGGTGAAAGATGGCAGCGCGCTCGAGCGGCTGGCCGAGGCCGATATCGCGCTGTTCGACAAGACCGGCACGCTGACGCTGGGCGAACTTTCCGCCGACCTCTCGCAGGTGCCCGCCAGCGCCCTGCCCATCGCCCTCGGCCTTGCCCAGTCCAGCCGTCACCCGATCAGCCGGGCACTGGCCAAGGCCATCGACGCGCAAGCCGTTCAGCCTGCCGAGTTGCTCGAGCGGAAGGAAGTCGCGGGCGAAGGCGTGTTCGCACTCGCCGAAGGAGAGCGCGTAGCGCTCACCCGGCCGAGCGCCGATACGGGATCGACCGCGGTCGAACTAAGAATCGGGGCCCACAGCTGGACGATACCCTTCGAAGACCGTCTGCGACCCGATGCCCGCGCTGCGATAGAGCGGATCGGCGAAGCAGGCCTGGCAAGTCGGATCATCTCTGGCGACAGGGCCGCTGCAGTCGCCCATGTGGCCGAAGATCTGGGCATCGCCGGTGCCAGCCGCATTTCGCCGCAAGACAAGCTTGCCGAGCTCGAACGGCTCAAGGCCGAGGGTCATCGCCCGCTGATGGTCGGCGACGGGTTGAACGACGGGCCGGCGCTGGCAGCCGCGCATGTCTCGATCGCACCCGGCACCGCCAGCGATGTCAGCCAGCAGGCCGCCGACGCGGTGTTCGTGGGCGAACGGCTGATGCCGGTGGCCCTCGCGGTCATCGCGGCTCGCCGCACGATGCGGATCGTCCGCCAGAACTTCGGTTTCGCCATCGCCTACAACCTGTTCGCCATCCCGCTGGCCGTGTGCGGGCTGGTCACGCCGCTGGTCGCCGCCATCGCCATGTCGATCAGCTCGCTGGTGGTCGTGGCAAACTCGCTGCGCCTCGCAAGGGCCGCACGATGACCGGTCTGACCTTCTTGATCCCCATCGCTCTCGGGCTGGGAGCGCTTGGCCTGGTCGCCTTTTTCTGGGCAGTCGGCAACGGCCAGTTCGACGATATGGACGGAGCCGCGAACCGGATCCTGATCGATGACGAGCCAGAGGTAGGGCCAGATGAGGGGGCATGCGATGATGAGGCCTGAATGGCTCGCCCTGCTGGCATTCGTGCCCCTCGTCGTTGGCCCCGCGCCCGAGGGTAACAATGCGATCACCGCCGCGCTGTGCGGCGGCGGCACGATCACCATTCCGCTCGGGGAAGATGGCGACGATCAGCCGCCCCCGCAGTCTTGCTTCAAGGGGTGCCACGCCGGCACCTGTCGCAAGCGCTCGGGCAAATCGACCGATCTGGAGCTTACCTGAAGGAGTACGCCGATGCCGCTCTGGTTCTCTGGCGCCCTGCTGGGATCGTCTGCGACGCTCTACCTAACATGCGGCCTCTGGCTGCTGATGCATCTGCCCGATGCCGCACGCATTTTCTCTACGGGACAGAGCAGGGCTTTTGTCCGCGGCACGGGCAGGCAATTCGCCTCACCTGGCGCGGTATGGTTCGCGGTGCTCGTTTTTAACGGGGGCTGGATCGCCAGGGTGCTGCTGTGGGTCTTCGCGATCGCGGGCAATACGTGCGGCACGACTGGTACCGCTGGCTGAACGTACGAGAGCGGGCAGGCCGGTCCGACCCGGACCGGCCCACTTTCCCGATCGTTAAACCGCCGAGCTGAACTGGCGCGGGGAAACCGCGCGATAGTCGTCGAACAGCGCGGCGATCGTGCGGGCATAGGGCAGCCCGTCGGGTTCTATGCACAGCCATTCGCGATCGATCCGTGCCAGCTCGCGCTCGATGAAAGGCGTCAGCCGGGGCGAAACCTCGGCCAGCAAGCGCGCGCCTACGCGGCTGCGTCCGTCGCACAGCAAGCGTTCGATGATCGCCCCGCGATAGCGGTCGTCAGCCGTGCGCCGGATACCGCGATTGACGGTCAGTTGCCCCTCGCCCGCTTTCATCCGGTATCTACCGGCGTTTTTCTCGTTCTGCGCGAGCAGGCCGGGAAAGCTGCTGATGGCCGAACCACCCAGACCGATGAGAATCTCGCTGGGGTCGTCGGTGAAGCCCTGGAAGTTGCGTTTCACACGTCCGTCCAGCGCGGCGGTGGCCAGCGGATCGCTGCCCGCGAGGGCGAAGTGATCGAAGCCGACGGGCAAATATCCGTGCGTCAGGAAATATCCGAAACCGGCGGCGGCCATGTCGAAACGCGCCTTCCTGCCGGGCAGGTTGGTCGCATCGATCACCCGCTGACGCGGCACGATATGCGGCACATGCGCGTAGCCGAACAGTGCCACACGATCGGCGCCCAGCACGCGGGTGCGGTGCATGCTGTCCTCTAGGTCGTCCAGTGTCTGGCCCGGCAGGCCGTACATCAGATCGAAGTTCAGCGATCCGACCCCTGCTTCCCGCAGCCAGTCGACCGTCTGGACGATCAATTCTTCCGGTTGCACCCGGCCGATCGCTTCCTGGCAATGCCCGGCGAAGGTCTGCACACCAAGGCTGGCGCGCTCGACACCGACCGCCTCGATCACTCGCGCCCATTCGCCGGTCATCGTGCGAGGGTCGAGCTCTATAGAAAAGGTCGGATCATCCATCGCGAAATGGATTGTCAGCGCATCGACCAGCCGCAGGAATTCGACCGGCGCGATTGCATTGGGGCTCCCGCCGCCAAACGCGACCCGCCGCACGCGGGTCCCGCGCGGCAGCAGGGCGGCAACAGTCTCGATCTCACGGTGCAGCGCGCGCAGGTAACTTTCCAGGCGCTTGCGCTTGTTCGCCTTTCCGGTGTTGCAGCCGCAATAGTAGCAGATTTGCTCGCAGAACGGGATATGGAGATAGAGCGACACATCGCCCTCCACCCGTTCCAGCGCGGTGCGATAATGGCAGGCAGGCAGGACATCGAAGTCCGCCGCCGTCGGATAGCTGGTGTAACGCGGAACGGGCGTTTCCAGCAGGTCTGGATGATAAGGCCACATGCCCTCACCCTAACAATCGAACAGACAACGTCTTTGCGGTGGATCAAATTTCACACCGCACCGCGCTCTTTTCGGTTCTTGATCTGTGTCAATGCAGCTCCCCCGCGATGCGAGCAGTTCTTCATCCGTCGCTCGCAACGAGTGGCCGTATTAAACGACACGGAATTCTAGAAGGACCGAAGAGATGAAGAAACTGCTCGCCGCATTGCTTGTTGGGACCGCAGTTCTTGCAACGCCCGCTGCCGCGCAGGAAGACAAGGGCAATTTCCAGGTGAAGCTCCTGGGAACGGTCGTCTCGCCGGATGGCGAGATTACTTCGGTCAATGTCGATACTGTCGGCCTTCCCGCCGATACGCAGACCGAGGCAAACGACAATTTCGTCCCGACGATCGCCCTCGAATACTTTTTGAACGATAATTTCTCGGTCGAGACGATCTGTTGCATGACCCAGCACGATGTGGACGCGGTAGCCGGGCTGCCGGGGGCCGAACTGGTCGCCGATGCCAAGCTGATCCCGGCGACGGTAACCGGCAAGGCGCACGTCGATCTGGGCAGCCTGAAGCCCTATGTCGGGGCGGGCGTGACCTACTTTCTCTGGGTCGATGTCGATCCCGGTTCTGCGACGGTGCCGCTGGGCGTCACCAAAACCGACCTGTCCGACGAATTCGGCTTCGTGCTTCAGGCGGGCGTCGATGTGCCGCTGAACAAGAGCGGCCTGGGCCTGACCCTCGATGCGAAGAAGTACTTCGTGGGGACCACCGCGACCTGGTACGCCGAGGACACGCTGGCGATCGAGACCGAGCATGACCTCGATCCCTGGGTGCTGAGCGCCGGTTTCAGCTACCGGTTCTGACCCGCAATGCGGGGAGGTTGCTAGCTGGCCAGGTCTTCGAGTGCGAAGCGGTCTTCGATGGCGACCTCCCTGCGGTTGGGGAGAGACACGATCCCGGCTTTCTTGAGCTTGGTGAACTCGCGGCTGACGGTTTCGATCGTCAGCCCGAGTACGTCGGCGATCTGGCCGCGACTGAGCTGAAGTTCGAAAGTGCCACCCCGCACTCCAGCGGGTTCCTGCGCGGCCGTCCTCGAAGAAAGGTCGAGCAGGAAGGTCGCTACTCGCTGCTCCGCTGTCATCCGGCCGAGCAGCAGCATCCACTTGCGCGTGCGGTCGAGTTCGGAAAGCGTGCGCTCCAGCAGTTTGTGCTCGAGCTTGGGATGTTCGCGGGCGAAGCGGTCGAAATCGGCTCGCCGGAAAACGCACACGAGCACGTCGGTCAGCGCCTCGACCGAATAGGGTGTGGACTGGCCGAAGGGACGCCCGATGAAATCGCCGGGAAAGGCGATGCCGAGGATCTGTTCCTTCCCGTCGCTCGTGCTGCTCGACAGCTTCAGCAGGCCTTCGACGACATTGGCGACCACGACGGCCTCGTCGCCCTCCCACAGAAGGTTCTCGCCTGCGGTCAACTGCCGTCTTTGCCCGATCGCGTTAAGCGCGACGATCTCTTCATTGTCGAGATCGCCGCAGATCGCGCGATTGCGGACCGTGCAGGCGTCGCAGAAATTGGTGCTGCGGTGGAGGATTGCTTCGTTCATGTGTCCGGCGGCCCATAGCTTAGTCGGCGTTCCGGGTGAAGTCGTGCAATTCTCCGCCGCCAATCCATCGCAAGATCCGCCTTGACGCGATGGCCCGGAGGCCGCCGCCCCACAGGGCGTCGAGCGGCAAACGACACGATCATTGCGGGAGGATGCGCCGGAGAAAAAGCAGCCGGATCAGGGCCCTTCCTTCATTGGACGCGACTATCCGCGCCTGTCTCGCAGCGGCCCCTTGCGCTTCGATCCGCCCCGCCTAGGCTGCGCGCCACGAACCAGCAGCGGGACCCATTGATGAAACATTCGCTTCTCCTCCTTACCGCCTCCCTCCTTTCCACCACCGCGCTGGCGCAGGCGCCGCAGCCGACGCAGCAGCCGGATCCGGTGGAGGAAACCGAGGCGACCGAGGACAAGTCGCTGCGGCCGGTCACCCCGCCCGACACACTGCCCGCGCAGACACCCGAGGACGACGCGACCGGCGAGAGCATCGCGGCGGACGAGGAAAATTCCGAATGGGACGTCAACGCGCCACCGGGGGTGCCCATAGAACAGGTCGCAATCCGCACGGATGAGGCCACCTGGGTCGATGTCGACGTCTCGCCCGACGGGCGCACGATCGCGTTCAACGTGCTGGGCGATATCTACACCATGCCGATCGCGGGCGGCACGCCGACGCGCATTGCAGAGGGTCTCGCCTGGGAGGTCCAGCCCCGCTTCTCGCCCGATGGCGCCCGCATCGCCTTCACTTCGGACCGGGGCGGCGGCGACAATATCTGGATCATGAATGCGGACGGATCGGACAAGCGGCAGCTGACGAAGGAAGATTTCCGCCTGATGCATCAGCCCACCTGGTCGCCCGACGGACAGTACATCGCCGCCAAGAAGCACTTCACCACCGGTCGCTCGCTCGGCACCGGAGAGGTCTGGCTCTACCACGTGTCCGGCGGCAGCGGCGTCGCGCTGGTGGAACGCCCCAACCCGCAGCACCAGAAGGAACTGGGCGAGCCGATCTACGCGCCCGATGGCAGCGCAATCTACTACACGCGCAACGTCACGCCGGGACCGATCTTCGAGTATGCGCAGGATTCAAACACCGACCTGTTCCATATCGAACGCTACGACCTGAAGCGCGGCGAGGTGACCACCGCGGTCGCCGGGCTCGGCGGCGCAGTCCGCCCGACGCCGTCCCCCGACGGCAGCAAAATCGCCTTTGTCCGGCGCGAGAACACGCGCTCGAAGCTCTATGTGAAGGACCTCGAGAGCGGCCGGGAATACAAGATTTTCGACGATCTTGATCAGGACGTGCAGGAAACCTGGGCGGTTACCGGGGTCTATCCGAACATGGACTGGACGCCCGACAGCGCCTCGATCGTGTTCTGGGCGGGCGGCAAAATCATGCGGGTGGATGCCGACGGCTCCAACGCGCGCGTGATCCCCTTCACCATCGACGATACACGCGGCGTCGCCAGCGCGCCGCATCCGGTGATCCCGGTGGAGCAGGCCAGCGTCGAAGTGACCATGCCGCGCTTCGCCGAGGTTTCGCCGGACGGGCGCACGGTCGTGTTCGAGAGCCTCGGACGGCTCTACACCATGCCTGCGGGCGGCGGCACCATGCGGCGGCTGACCGACGCCGATGACGGGATGGAGCTCTATCCCAGCTGGTCGCGCGACGGATCGCGCATCGCCTATGTCCGCTGGACCGACGACGGGCTCGGCGAAATTCGCACCATCGGTGCGAACGGGCGCGGAGAACGGACCGTCACCAACCGTCCGGGCCACTACTCTGCCCCCGCCTTCTCGCCCGACGGTGCAACCATAGTGTTCGAACGCGGCGAAGGCGGATATTTGACCGCACCCGAATATAGCGACGATCCGGGCATCTATCGCGTGCCCGCATCGGGCGGTGCGCAAACGCTCGTCAGCCGGTCGGGTTCGAACCCGCATTTCGGCGCGGACAGCGATCGGCTCTTCATGACCACTTCGGCAGACGGCGCGCTGCAACTGCTCTCGACCGACCTCAACGGCGAAGCGCAGCGCGTGCATGCAAAAGGCGAGCTGGTGACCGGCTACGAAGTCTCGCCCACGGGCCGCTTCTTCGCCTTTACCGAGAATTACGACGCCTTCGCCATGCCGCTGATGCCCGGCGGCCAGGCGGTGACCATCTCGGCCGGGGCCAAGAGCCTGCCGGTGGTGGAGCTGTCCGACTCCGCAGCGGACTATGTCCACTGGTCGAGCGGCGGGGACCGCATCCACTGGTCGCTCGGGCCCACGCTCTTCACCGCCACGCTCGGCCAGCTGTTCCCCTCCGCCCCGCCTGCCGAGGGTGAGGAACGCGCGGCCTACCAGCCGCCGCAGACCGGCGTCTCGATGCTGCGCACCGAACGGGCGGCGATCGCATCCGGCAGCCTCGCCATCACCGGCGCCAAGGTCATCACCATGGCCGACGCCGATGGCGGGATCATCGAGAACGCTACGATCCTGATCCAGGACGGCAAGATCACCGCCGTCGGCCCGACCGTCGCGATGACCTACCCGGCGGGCACGCCGACCATCGATGCGCGCGGCAAGACGATCCTGCCCGGCTTCATCGATGCGCATGCCCATGGCGCCTATGGCGACGGCGATCTGGTGCCCGAACAGAACTGGAGCCTGATCCAGAACCTTGCGCTCGGCACCACGACGATCCACGATCCCTCCAGCGGCACGAGCTTCTTCGTCGCCGAGGATATGCAGCGCACCGGGCGGCTGCTGGGCCCGCGCATGTTCAGCACCGGGCGGATCATTTACGGCGCGCGTGCGCCGGGGGCCTACGCGCAGATCGATACGCTGGACGACGCGCTCGACCATGTCCGCCGCCTGAAGGCCGAAGGCGCGCCGAGCGTGAAGAACTACAACCAGCCGCGCCGCGACCAGCGGCAGATGGTCGTCGAGGCCGCGCGGCGCGAGAACATGCTCGTCGTGGCGGAAGGCGGATCGCTGTTCGGCATGGACCTGAACCTGATCGCGGACGGCAACTCCACGCTGGAGCACAACATCCCCGTCATGACGATCTACGACGACGTCCTGCAGTTCTTCGGCCACTCCAACACCAATTACACCCCCACGCTGGTGGTGGGGTACGGCGGGCTCGCAGGCGATCCCTACTGGCGGCAGGCGACCGACGTGTTCGCCCAGCCGCTGCTGGTGGCGCACACGCCGCCCGCGATCCTGCGCGCGGGCAATGCCCGCAGGACGACAGCGCCCGAAGGCGATTTCATCGACGACGATGTGGCGCGCGAGGCCAAGAAGGTCGCGGATGCGGGCGTTCTCGTGTCGATCGGTGCGCACGGGCAGCAGGCCGGGATCGGCACGCACTGGGAAATCTGGTCCTTCGTGCGCGGCGGGATGAGCCCGCTGGAGGCCTTGCAGGCCGCGACCATCGTGCCTGCCAGGTCGCTGGGCATGGATCGCGAGATCGGTTCGCTCGAGCCGGGAAAGCTGGCCGACCTCGTCATCATCGACGGCGATCCGCTGAAGAATATCCGCAACACCGAACGGGTCGAGACGGTGGTCCTCGGCGGGCGTGCTTACGATACGGCGACGATGAACGAGCAGGTCACCGGCAGCGCCGAACGTGCGCCCTACTGGTGGGAGTAAGAGCAGCCTAAGCTGCCGGTGACGCGATGAGCACGAACGAGAAGCTATATGCCGGCGTCGAGCTGGGCGGGACGAAATGCGTCGCAATCCTGGCGAGCGGGCCGGACGACGTGCGCGATATCGCACGCATACCGACCCGCCAGCCCGACGAGACCTTCGCCGCGATCGGCTCCGTCCTCAACCGCTGGAGGGTGGAGCATCGACCGGCGACACTCGGCATCGCGAGTTTCGGTCCGCTCGACCTCGAGCCTGGATCGCCTGCCTTCGGGCAGGTCGTCCACACCACCAAGCCGGGCTGGCACGAGGCCGATCTCAACCGGCTGACCGGTGAAGAGCCGTGCAGCATCGATACCGATGTAAACGGGGCGGCGCTGGCCGAAGGTCTGTGGGGTGCGGCACGGGGCCTTCGGTCCTGGTGCTACGTCACCATCGGCACTGGGGTTGGCGTGGCCACCATCGTGCAGGGCAAGCCGATTTCCGGGCTCGGCCATTCGGAAGCAGGGCACATGCTGGTGCCGCGCACGGATACCGGGTTCGCTGGCGCATGCCGCTATCACGGGGCCTGCATCGAAGGGCTGGTCAGCGGCCCCGCCCTTGCCGCGCGCACCGGGATCGACGGATCGGCAATTCCCGACGACCACCCAGTGTGGAACGATGTGGCGAGCGAGATTGCCGCCATGTGCCACAACCTCGTGCTGACCACCCTGCCCCAAGCGATCATCTTCGGCGGCGGTGTGGCGAGCGCACGCGCCACGCTGCTCGACACTATCCGGCACCAGCTGGTGGGCAGCCTCGCCGGATATGCCCACGCCCATCTGGTGGAGGCCGACCCTGCAGGCTACGTCCTCCCCGCACAACTGGGCGACATGGCAGGGCCCCTAGGAGCCATCGCGCTCGCCCAGTCGGTGGCGACGAACACGGCCTGACGCCCGACCCGCAAGCCATCAATTGTGCGGGTCGGCAATTTTCCGAAAGTTTCACAAGCCAAATCGTGTTTCGTGGTGTATGGGCTGCGGTTGAGGCCGAACGGCAATCGTTCGATACCCCCAGACCCCACACATCCGATGGCCTTATGCGGCCATACCGACGCAGCCCCCGCGCGTCGTGCAGCCCCAAGGCCATGACATGAATTTTTCCGACCTTCCCCAAACCCTTGCCACCGCGCTCGCCGAACGGGGCTATGACGCACCGACCGACGTGCAGGCGGCCGTTCTCGAACCCGAAGCAAAGGGCCGCGACCTCGTCGTCTCGGCGCAGACCGGCTCGGGCAAGACCGTGGCCTTCGGCATGGCCTTCGCGCCCGAGCTGATCGGCGAGAACGGCAACGTGCCGTCCCCCGGCGCACCGCTCGCGCTCGTCATCGCACCGACGCGCGAACTGGCCTTGCAGGTCAGCCGCGAGCTCGCATGGCTCTACGGCAAGGCGGGCGCGCGCATCGCGACCTGCGTGGGCGGGATGAACCCGTCGCACGAACGCAACGTCCTGCGCTCGGGCGCGACCATCGTGGTCGGCACCCCGGGCCGTCTGCGCGACCACCTCGAACGTGGCGCGCTCGACCTGTCATCACTCAAAGCCGCCGTCCTCGACGAAGCGGACGAGATGCTCGACATGGGGTTCCGCGAAGAGCTGGAGGACATTCTCGACGCGACGCCCGAGGGCCGCCGCACGCTGCTGTTTTCCGCCACCATGCCCAAACCGATCGAGGCGCTGGCCCGCCGCTACCAGCGCGACGCGCTGCGGATCACCACGGTCGGCAAGGACCGGGGCCACGGCGACATCGCCTACCAGGCCATGACCGTGAGCCCGCGCGAGGTCGAGAATGCGGTGGTCAACCTGCTGCGCTTCCACGAGGCGGAAACCGCGATCCTGTTCTGCGGCACGCGCGAAAAGGTACGCCATCTCTTCGCGACCTTGCAGGAACGCGGCTTCGCGGTGGTCGCGCTGTCCGGTGAGAACTCGCAGTCCGAACGCAACCAGGCGTTGCAGGCCCTGCGCGATGGGCGGGCCCGCGTCTGCGTCGCCACCGATGTCGCCGCGCGCGGGATCGACCTGCCGACGCTGAGCCTTGTGGTCCATGTCGAGATCCCGCGCGATGCGGAAACCCTGCAGCACCGTTCGGGCCGGACGGGCCGCGCGGGCCGCAAGGGCACCGCGGTACTCGTCGTGCCTTTCTCGCGTCGTCGCAGGGTGGAGCAGATGCTGCGCAATGCGAAGATCGATGCGGAGTGGACCGCCGCGCCCGACAGCAAGGCGATCCGCGCGAAGGACCGCGAGCGGCTGATGGAAAAGCTGCTCCAGCCGGTCGAGATCGACGAGGGCGACAGCGAACTGATCGGCGCGCTGCTGGCGCAGCGCAGCCCCGATGAACTGGCAGCGATGCTGGTCCATGCGCACCGCGCCTCCATGCCCGAGCCCGAGGATCTGACCGCGAACACGCCCGAGGCGCAACGCGCCGAAAAGGCCGAGCGGCACCGGCCCGGGTTCGAAGACACGGTGTGGTTCCAGATGGACATCGGACGTCGCCGCAATGCGGACCCTCGCTGGCTCCTGCCACTGATCTGCCGGCGCGGTCAGATCACCCGCAACGAGGTCGGCGCGATCCGCATCGGTCCCAACGAAACGCATTTCCAGATCCCGCGCGCGATCGCGGACAAGTTCTCCGATGCTCTCGCGCGCACTGCGGGCGATGGCGAAGATGGCGACAGCGTCCACATCGAAGCCTCGGCCAATGGCCCGCGCGAAATGGCGCGTACCAACCGCAGGGCAGGCCCCGGCGGCGGGCACTCCGACCGCAAGCCGCGCCCGCATCGCAAGAATGACGGTGGACCCAAGGGCCCCGGTCACCGCGCGGACGGCAAGAACGACGGCGGCAAGCCCAAGCGCGCCTTTGCCGGAAAGCGCCCTGACGGCAATTTCAAGAAGCGGGATCGCTGACGCGCAGGCGTTCGGCCGGGTGTGACCGCAACTCTGCCCCGGTTCGAGCGTCGCGCCGACGACCGCGCAGGGCAAAACCTGCCAAGCCTACTGCAAGCAGCAGGATGCCCGTACTCATCGCAAGCGGCACGCCGCTCGCGAAGCCACCGTCTGTTCCGGTGACAAAAACGGCAGCCAGCAGCAGCATCGGCGCCGGCGACAATCCGATGCGATAGAAGCTCTCGAACCGGCCGGGCGCAGCCATGCCCCTCTCGACGAGCGACATCCCCAGTTCCCGCGCCCGCAAGCGGTACGAGCTGGACCGAACCGCCTGGGGCGGGGCTCGAACTCAACCTGAATGTTCGATCGGAAAGGGAGCCGGTGACGCAAGCGGCCCCTCCGTCTGCAGGATGTGGCGCAGGGCCTCGGCACAAGCTCGCGCGACTTCTCTTGTAATTGCATCTAACTCGCAATAGCGGGTTGCTCACGTCATTAGCGAATCATTACGGAGCCCCCATGCGTTTCAGCCTCACTGTCCTGCCGGCCCTGCTCGCCGCAACCTCTACCGGAGCGCTTGCCGCATCGGACGCCGAGGCGACTGCCGACGCGGGAAGCGAGGCGAGCGCCTCCTTCGACGAGCAGAAAGAGCCGACGATCACGGTGACCGGTAAGCGAAGCGAAGGCAGCGACGAATATGGCGTCGACTCGCAGAGCACCGCGACGCGCCTCCCGCTGAGCCAGCGCGAAACGCCCCAGTCGGTCAGCGTGGTGACCCAGGCCCAGATCGAGGACTTCCAGCTCAACGACGTGAACCAGCTGCTGACGACGGTTCCGGGTGTGAGCGTGCTCGCCGCGGAAACCGACCGCGTCTATTACTCGGCACGTGGGTTCGACATCCAGACCTTCCAGATCGACGGCGTTGGCCTGCCCTTCGCTTTCGGCATCCAGACCGGATCGCTCGACACTGCGATCTATGACCGGATCGAGGTCGTGCGCGGCGCGCCGGGCCTGCTGTCCTCCACCGGCAACCCGAGTGCGGTGATCAACTTCATCCGCAAGCGCCCCTCAACCGACCTGCAGGCATCGGGCAGCGTCCAGTACGGATCGTTCGACAACCTGCGGCTCGATGGCGACGTCAGCGTCCCGATCACCTCCGACGGCAGCGTGCGCGCCCGCGCGGTGGGCGCCTATCTCGATACCGACAGCCATCTCGACCGCTACGGGCTGGAGCGCTGGACGGGCTACGGGATCGTCGAGGCCGACCTCGGCCCCAATACCGTGGTGAGTGCCGGCTACGCGCATCAGGACCACCAGAGCCGCGGCGCCATGTGGGGCGCGCTGCCGCTCTATTATACCGACGGCACCCGGATCGATTACGATCGCGGCGCCAACAGCGCACCCGAATGGTCCAACTGGAACGTGACCGACCGGCAGATCTTCGGCGACATCGCGCACGAATTCGGCGACGGCTGGTCCGCGCGCCTGACCGTGCTGCGCCGTGCGATCAGCGAGCAGGACGAGCTGTTCTACGTCTATGGCAATCCGGACCGCACCACCGGCGACGGCATCCTGACCTATCCCGGCAGCTTCAAGGGCGATACCAAGAACCTGACGATCGAAGCCTATGTTGCGGGCAAGGTCTCGCTCGGCGGGCGCGATCACGACCTGATGTTCGGAGCCAATCGCGGCGCACAGAGCTACCGGCAATATTCGGCCTACGACAATTCGAAGGTCGGCCTTCCGATCTCGATCGAGGACATGGTTGCCGGCACCTTCCCCGAGGTCGATTTCCCCGAATTCGATCTCAGCCTCGACCAGCACACCCGGCGCGAGACCGCGTATGGCCTGCTCCGCCTCAATCCGTCGGACGATCTCAAGATCATGCTCGGCGGCAACTACACCCATGCCACGAGCGAAGGTGTTTCCTACGGCACGCCGCAGGATTTCGATGAGAGCAAGTTTCTGCCCTTCGTCGGCCTGACGCTGGAGCTGACGCCGAACATCAGCGCCTATACCAGCTTCGCGACGATCTTCCGCCCGCAGATAGAACTGAGTGCAGAGAACGAAATCCTCGATCCTATCGAAGGCGACAATGTGGAAGCGGGCCTCAAGGGTGAGTGGAACGGCGGCAAGCTTTATGCGAGCGCGGCGGTCTTCCAGGCGCGCCAGAAGAACACCGCCTTCGGCATTTTCGATGCGACGCTCGGCCGCACGGTCTATGTACCGGTCGACGCCACGTCGAACGGCATCGAGGTCGAAATCGGTGGCACCATCCTCCCGGGTCTGCAGGCCACCGGCGGCTTCACCGCGATGCGCATCCGGGACGAGGCGGACCAGCCCGAGCGGACCTTCGTTCCGCGCAACACGGCCCGCCTCAACCTGGTCTACTCCCCGCCCTCGTTCGACAAGCTCAAGCTGGGCGTGTCGGCCCAGTACCAGAGCGATTTCTATTTCGAGCCGGGCGGCGTCTCTGTCACGACCGGAGAAGATATCCGCATCGAACAGGGCGAATACGCCCTGGTCGACCTGCTTGCCGCCTACGACGTGACCGATAACGTCGGCGTCAGCGTGAACGTGCGGAACATCACCAACGCGAAGTATCTCTCCTCGCTCACCTTCGACCAGAGCTTCTACGGGGCGCCGCGCTCGGTCCTCGCGACGCTTCGCGTCAAGTACTGATGGCGGTCGCGCTGTCGATCATCGCGCTGGCCGGGGCGGTCCTGCTGATCCGTCTCGGCTGGGGTGGCGCGAAAGGGCTGGAGTTGGCGGGGTGGGCGATTGCGGCCATCGCGCTCGTGTTCCTCACCTCGTTGGGCGGAGCATGGGGCCTCGCCACCGGGATGACCGCCGGCGCGGTCTTCGCGCTGGTCGCAGTCGCCTATGCCGGGGCTGTTTCGCCCCAGCGCAAGGCACGGCGCGCGCCAGCCTCTCCATCTGTCCGACTGCCGACCCGCCCCGAAGGTCTCGTGCGGCGCTTCCTCGTATTCCTCGCGGTGGTGCCGGTGTCGTTCATCGCCGCGCAGTGGCTGGCCTTCGCCGTCAACGCCGCAATCAAGGGCGACGCGGCGCTGGACGCCAACTCGGTTGCGACCATGCTGTTCGTCCAGCCGGTCGTCTGGGCGCTCCTGATGGTATGGCAGGTGATGCTGGCCGGTCCGGCGCGGATGATGGTGCCGCCCGCCCTCGCCGCCCTGCTGGCAACCGTGATATGGATTCTCGCATGACCACCCCGAAAACCGACACCACCTTCGTCAAGCGCGCCCTGTCGGGCCATGCCTCGATCGGGCTGCTGGCGGGGGCGCTGATCTATCTGATCGCGATCACAGGTGCGATGATCGTGGTGCACGACCGCTGGCAGCGGTGGGAGCAGCCCGACCTTGTCGAGACGGGCGAGGTGCTCTCCCCGCAAGCCGCGCAGGCATCGCTTCCGCAGGTGCTGGCGCGCGAGAGCGAACTGCCACAGACCGCGCATCTCTACATCCGCATGCCGACCGAGGATATGCCGCGCGCGGTTGTCACGACCGACAACAAGGCATGGTACGTCGACAGCGCTGGTGCGGTGGTGGGGCGTGAGGCGCACACCTGGACCGAGTTCGTCATGGCGCTGCACATCAACCTGACGCTGCCGATCATGTGGGGGATGATCGCGGTCGGCGCGCTGGGCGTGGTGCTGGCGGCGCTGCTGGTGACCGGGGTGCTCGCGCATCCGCGAATCCTGCGCGATGCCTTCCGCCTGCGCACGCGGCACGATCCGCAACTGGCGCGCGCGGACTGGCACAACCGGCTGGGTGTGTGGACGCTGGCACCGATGCTGGCGATCACGCTGACAGGCGCGTTCATCGGGCTGAGCTACGCCGGTGCGGGCGTTCTGGCGCAGGCCTACGAAGGGGGCGATATCGACCCTGTCTACGCGACCATCTTCGGTGACGAGCCCGAACATAACGCGACCCCCGCCCCGCTGCCCAACATCGCGCGGGCGATGCAGTATGTTTCGCAGCGCTTCCCGGAGACCGTGCCGACCTATGTCGTGGTGCACGATCCCATGACGAAGGGGCAGTTCGTCCAGATCATTGCCGAACATCCGCGCCGGCTGATCTACGGTGAAGCCTACAGTTTCGACGGGGCAGGCAACTACCAGGGCAAGGTCGGCATCTCGGATGGCGAGATCGGCCGGCAGGCCGCCGCGTCGACCTACAACCTGCATTTCGGCAATTTCGCGGGCCTGCCGGTGGAGCTTGCCTATATCGGCTTCGGTCTGGCGCTGGCCGTGATGACCGCAACCGGCACCACGCTCTGGCTACGCAAGCGCCAGCGCAAGGGGTTCGAGACGCAGCGCCTCCAGGCAATGTGGCTCGTCGTGGTCTGGGGCATTCCGCTCGCACTCGTGTTGGCCGCGTGGCTGCGCTTCCTCGCAGGCCCCGACGCACCGCTGGTGGGCGCCTTCTGGATCGGGCTCGCGGTGGCCCTGGTGGCAGCGGCGGTCCTGCCGCAGACCTTCACCGACACACGGATGCGCAATATCCTCGCAGTGAGCGTCGCGCTGACAGGAGTCGGTCACATTGTGGCATTCGGGCCGGGCGATATCGGCGTGATTGCGCTCGACGTGGTGCTGATCCTGTGCGCGGCAGCGATCGGGAAACGGCCCCGCAAATCCGCGCCCCGCGCCACGGCCGAGGTCGAGTCACACGGCCTCCCGGCATAATGGAACGTAGACAGCGCACCGGGATGTGAGGCACCGAAGCAACATTTTTCCGCTGTCATCCAACTGCCTTATGCCCGTCGCCCAAGCGTAACCTTGGGCCACTAGCGGCGCACCCCAACGGGATAACAATTGGGGTTCTCTGCTCATGACGAAGTTGCGTTTCACTACGCGTGTTGGAATTCTCGCGCTGTCGACTGCCCTTGCCGCACCGGCCCTCGCCGGCGACGTGCGCGGCATCGTGACCGACGAGAGCGACACGGTCGCTCTGCGCGCGGCCGAAGTGCGGATCGTCGAACTCAACCGCTCCGCCTCGACCGAACGCGACGGCTCCTTCCTCATCGCGGACGTGCCGGCGGGCGATTACACAATCGAAGCGCGTTACATCGGTGCCGACACGACCACGCGGACCATCACGGTCCCCGCGACCGGAACGGTCAGCGTCACGCTGCCGCTCGTTTCCGATACGGGCGAGACCATTCTCGTGGTCGGCCAGCGCGCCAATCAGGCGAGCGCCCTCTCGCGCAAGCGCGAATCGGACACTGTCGGCGACGTGCTGACCCGCGATGCGATTGGCCAGTTCCCCGACCAGAACGTGGCCGAATCGCTGCGCCGCCTGCCGGGCGTCAACGTGCTGAACGACCAGGGCGAAGGCCGCTTCGTGAGCGTTCGCGGCCTGGACCCCGATCTGGTCTCGACCTCGCTCAACGGCGTGCGTGTCCCCTCGCCCGAGAGCGATGTGCGTTCGGTCGCGCTCGACGTGATTTCGAGCGACATCATCGAATCGATCGAGGTGAAGAAATCGCTCACGCCGGACATGGACGGCGACACGATCGGTGCCTCGGTCGAGATCGAAACGACCAGCGCATTCGACCGCCGCAAGGATTTGCTGACCGCCAAGCTCGAGGGCAGCTACAACGATTATGCCGACCACCTCAGCCCCAAGGGCAGCGTGGATTTCGCCACGCGGCTGACCGACAACCTTGGCGTCTCGGGCGGCGTTTCCTACTACAAGCGCAAGTTCGAAACCGACAATATCGAAGCAGACGACTGGGCGGACGAAGGCACGATCTTCCCGGCCGAAGTCCAGTATCGGGACTACGACGTAGAGCGTGAGCGGTTCAGCGCCTCGCTCAACTTCGACGTCCGCGCCGGCGACTCGACCACGCTTTACGCCCGCGGCATCTACAGCGAGTTCGACGACCAGGAATATCGCCGTCGCACGACCTTCGACCTCGGCGATTTCGAGGATCTCGGACCGACCACCGTCTCCGCGAACGGCGCGACCTTCTCCGACGCGGAAATCGACGATCCGGAAAGCGACGATCCCGATGAAACGGTCCGCCAGCGGATCGCGGTCGAACGCGACATCAAGGACCGCTTCGAAACCCAGAAAATCCGCACCCTCGTCCTCGGCGGCGATAGCGACTGGGGCGACTGGTTCGCCGAATATTCCGGCAGCTGGGCCAAGTCCTCGGAAAACGAGAGCGGCAGCATCGACCCGACCGAATTCCGCCAGCGATTCTCGAATGACGGCCTGACCGTCGGCTTCGACTATTCGGACCCGCGCCGCCCGATGTACTCGGTCATCGCCGATCCGGGCACCTTCTACGACGCAGCCGAGTACGAGCTCAACGATCTCGAGCGCACCGCACTGTCCGATGCGCAGGATGAGGAATACGCCGCCAAGTTCGACCTCGGCCGCCGTTTCGCAATGGAGAGCGGCGAATTCACCGTACAAGCAGGCTTCAAGGGCCGCTGGCGCGACAAGAGCTACGATAAGAACGCCGAGTTCTACGAATATGATGGCCCGGGCACCTATTCGCTCGCCGACGTTCTCGGCACCCAGACCTACCGCCTTGCAGACATCGGCCCCGTGGCGAGCTACACCGGCCCGACCGACTATTTCTACGCCAACTTCGACGAATTCGAGTTCGTCCAGGTCGACAGCGACTTCGACAGCGCGGTCGAGGATTACTCGGTCGAAGAAGACATCATGGCCGGATATCTGCTCGGCCGGTACGACAGCGCATCCCTGCGCGTGATCGGCGGCGTCCGGCTGGAAAGCACCTCCAATACCATCGTCGGCAACACGGTCACCTTGGTCGAGGAAGGCGGCGATCTGCCCGGCGGCGGAACCGCAGACGAAGACGCAGTCTTCGTCAGCCCCGTGGCGTTCGAGAAGGATTACGACGACTGGCTGCCCAGCCTCAACATCCGCTGGGAAGCCCAGCCGAACCTGATCATGCGGCTGGCCGGGTACAAGAGCCTGGTGCGTCCCAAGCTCAGCAAGCTCGCCCCGCGCTTCGCGGTCGAGCAGAAAGACGACAACGAGCGTGAGGGCGAATTCGGCAACCCCGCTCTCAAACCGTATCGCGCGTGGAATTTCGATGCTTCGCTCGAATATTACATGACCAGCAACGGGGCGATCACAGCCGCGGTCTTCTACAAGGACATCGATGATTACATCGTCGATACCTTGCAGCAAAACGACACCTTTAACGGCATTGCCTATGACGAGGCAGTGATCCCGATCAACGGCGAGAAGGCGAAGGTCTTCGGCTTCGAGGCTGGCTTCTCCCAGTCGCTCGATTTCCTCCCCGGCCTGCTGAGCGGTTTCCTGGTGCAGGCGAACTACACCTACACCGATGCGACGGGCACGGTCTTCACCGACGGCGATGCCGAGGATCCGCGCGACATCCCGCTGCCGGCGACCTCGCGCCACACCTTCAACGTGGCGCTCGGTTACGACAAGGGGCCGATCGACCTGCGCCTCGCGGGCACCTATCGCGACAGGTACCTCGACGAGATCGCCGACGAGGCCGAGCTGGATCGCTATGTCGACAACCACTTCCAGCTCGACCTGACCGCGAAGTACAGGCTGACCGACAACATCAAGCTGTTCTACGAGTGGGTGAACATCAACAACGCGAAGTACTACGCGTACAACAACCTCGGCGGGCAGCGGAATCTCTACCAGTTCGAGGAATATAGCTGGACCATGAAAGGCGGCGTGAGGGTGACCTTCTGATGAGCAATCGGTTTCAATATCTCGCCACGGCCAGCCTCGCGCTGGCGGTGGCCGGCTGCACCACCATGCCCGTCATGGGCGATCCGGCCGTATCGGTTTACGCCACGGCGGAGACCAAGCCGGTCGGCACCGCCAACGACGACGCAGCCGACGATCCCGCGATCTGGCGCAATGCTCAGGATCCGTCGAAGAGCCTGATTGTCGGTACCGACAAGAAGGCGGGCCTGCACGTCTACAACCTCGAAGGCGAAGACCTCTCCTTCCTGGGTGGCGGCCTGTTCAATAATGTCGATCTGGTGACGCTGTCCGATGGCACGGTGCTGGTTGCCGCGAGCGACCGGACCGATCCGGCCAACTCTGCCATCGCGCTGTTCCGGCTCGACACCGCCACCGCGCGGCTTGAACCCATCGGTTCGGTAGCGAGTGGTGCGGGCGAGGCCTATGGCCTGTGCTTGTGGACGCCTCCGATCGGCATGGCGGGCGATGCGGCGATTGCTTTCGCGGTGCTCAAGGACGGCACGATCAATCAGGTGCGCCTGCGCGCCAATGGTACCGGCATGCTTGAGCGCACCATGCGCGTGCCCAGCCAGGCAGAGGGCTGCGTGGTCGACCATCGTACATCGCAGCTCTACGTGGGCGAGGAAAACGGTGGCATTTGGAGCTTCCGCGTCGGCGGGTCGGCGAATGAGTCGGGTCAACTGCTCGCGCCGATCGACAATGCCACGCTGGTGGCCGATGTCGAAGGCCTTGCCCTGATGCCGGAGGGGCGTGACGGCGGTTATCTGATTGCGTCGTCGCAAGGCGACAGCACCTATGCAGTGTTCCGGCTGCCCGGGATGGAGCCGGTCGGTCGGTTCCGGATCGCGCCCGGAACGTTCGGCGCTACTGAGGAAACCGACGGTATCGACCTCCACCCCGGCAGCTTCGGCCCGGACTATCCCGATGGCCTGTTCGTCGCACAGGACGGGATCAACCCACCCGCCGCGCAGAACTTCAAGCTCGTCTCCTGGGCGGCCATTATGGGTGCTCTGGAGCAGCAGAGCGACGAGACCGAGTAACGGGCCAAAGGCTGGCGAAATCCTGGCTTGATGTTGGGACAGCCCTTCCTCGGCCAGGATACACCAAGTTCACAGATCGGGGAGCTTCTGCGAAGCGGCTCCCCACCCGGCCAGTGCCTTGTTCGTGGCCCGCTCGATCAGCCTTTCGGCATCGTCGATCGAGAACGGCTTGGCGTCCTTCATTTCTTTTAGCTCGTTCCACGCGATCGGCACCGCCACCGGTGCGCCCGAACGCGCCCGCGCCGAATAGGGCACCACGGCGGTGCTGCCGCGCTGGTTGCGCAGCCAGTCGATGAAGATCTTTCCCTTGCGCTTGGCCTTGCTCATTGTGGCGATGAAGCGATCGGGCTCGGCGATGCTCAGCGCCTCGGCGAAGCGGCGCGCGAAATCCTTGTGCGCCTCCCAATTGTGTCCGGGCGTGAGCGGCACGACCACGTGCACGCCCTTCCCGCCCGACAGCATCGCGAAGCTGACGAGCCCGATATCGGATAGCCTGGCGCGAATATCGCGCGCCGCCTGTTTCACATCGCCGAAATCGAGCCCTTCGTCGGGGTCGAGATCGAAGACCATCCGGTCGGGCGCCTCGACATCGTCGGTCCGCGCGCCCCAGCCGTGGAATTCGATCGTGCCCATCTGCACGCATTGGAGGATGCCATGCGCATCCTCGACATAGAGGTAATCTTCGCTCCCGCCGTCCTTTTCGCGGATAGGGACATGGTGGACCGCATCGCCGAACGCGCCACTATCGTGCTTCTGGAAGAAACACTTCTTCGCGCGGCCCTGCGGACAGCGCACCAGGCTGATCGGGCGGCGTCCGGCGAATGTCAGCATCAGCGGCGCGATGGCCGCGTAATAGTCGGCCAGCGCACCCTTTGTCTGTCCGCTGTCTGGGAACACCACGCGATCGCGGCTGGTGATCTTCACATCCGGTTCGGGCTCTGGTGGAGGCGCCGCTTTTTCGGGCACGACCGACTTGGCGTCCTTGTCGCTGCGCAAGCCGAGATAGCTGCCGTGGCGCACATTTCCGTCGGAAGTGAATTCGGCAAAGGCGATCTCAGCGACGAGTTTGGGCGTGAGCCAGGTCACGCCCCGCGCGCTCGCGGTGTCGGTTTCGACGGGCGGCGTCTTGCGCTCGAGCCGCCGCATCTTCGCCGCCAGATCGTCGAGCTCGTCGGATGTAAAACCGGTCCCGACATTGCCCTTGTAGACCAGCTCGTCGCCTTCGTGCTGGGCCAGCAGCAGCGACGCGAAAGGCCGTCCCTTCGCCTTGCTCGCCTTCCACCCGACCACGACGAATTCCTGCCGCCGCGTGCATTTCACCTTCACCCAGGCCTTGCTGCGCGAATGGCGATAGGGGGCGTCGATCTTCTTTGCGATGATCCCCTCCTGCCCCGATCGGCACATCGCGGCGTACAGCTTCTCGCCCGCACCGATCACATGGTCGGCAACGTGGATCGGCGCGTCGGCCCCGGCCAGCAGTGCTTCGAGCCTCTCCTTGCGCTCGATATTGGGTAGCCTGGTCAGGTCCTCCCCATCGAGCGACAGCAGGTCGAAGCCGTGAAACGCCAGCGCGTCGTCTTTCGACTGGCTGCCATGGCCACGCTTCAGCACCTTCTGCAGCGTCGAAAAATCGGGATTGCCCTTGCTGTCATAGGCCACGATCTCGCCGTCGATCAGGCAGGCGGGCAGGTCTAGGTCGGCAAAGGCATCGACCAGCGGGCCGAACTTCTCGCTCCAGTCCTTTCCGCTGCGGGTATAGACGCGGACCTCGTCGCCTTTCGCGGCGACCAGCGCGCGATACCCGTCGAATTTGATCTCGTGCATCCAGCCATTGCCGGTCGGCACATCGTCGACCAGCGTGGCCAGTTGGGGCTTGGCGAATTTGGGGAGCCGCGCCGCCTTGCGCTTGCGGCGCGGCTTGGTTTCCTTCGCATTGTGAGCCGAGGCCTTTTCCATCTGCGCGAGGAAGGCATCGTCCTTCTTCCCCGCCAGCGGAAATTCGCCGTCCTTGTCTGCTGCGATCTCGGCCATCGAGCGTCCGGTCAGCACGCTGGTGAGTTCGCGCTCGACCAGCGCATCGCCTTCCTCGGCATGGTCATCCTGCAATTTGCGCAGCAGCCAGTTCTCGCGCTTCTCGCCGGGCTTTTTCTTCAGGCGGATAAGCAGCCATTCGCCCTTCATCCGTTCACCCTCGAGGCAGAAATGCAGGTGGCCCTCGTCGATATCCTTCGCGCTCTTGCCCTTGATCGGGGCCCAGCTTCCCCTGTCCCACAGCATCACGGTGCCCCCGCCGTATTCGCCCTTGGGGATGGTCCCTTCGAATTCGGCATAGGACATCGGGTGATCCTCTGTCCGCACTGCCAGCCGCTTGATATCGGGATCGGGCGACGGGCCCTTGGTCACCGCCCAGCTCTTGAGCACGCCGTCGATCTCCAGCCGCAAGTCCCAGTGCAGCCGCGTCGCATCGTGCTTCTGGACGACGAAGAGATTGCCGTCCGCGCTGGCCTGCGCCTTGCCCGACGGTTCGGGCGTCTTCGCAAAGTCGCGCTTGGCGTTGTAGGTCGCCAGCGGATCGGCGCGCTTGCGCTTCGCCATCTCAGGCGCTCTTCTTGCGCTTGGAGGAAGACTTCCCGCCCGAACCCTTCTTGTCGCCGACCGACTTCTTCAGCGCGGCCATCAGGTCGATCACATTGCCGCCCTCTTCGCCGTCGGGCGCGTCGACATCCTCGATCACGGCTGTCTTGCTCTTCGATTTGGCCTTCTTGTCGATCAGCTTCTTCAGCGCATCGACATAGCGATCCTCGAATTCGCTCGCGTCGAAGGGCGCGCTCTTTTCCTCGATCAGCGTGGTGGCGAGATCGAGCAGTTCCTTTTTCGGCTTGGTCTCGTCGATATCGTGGAAGAACGACTGGCCCTTGCGCACCTCGTCGGCATAGCGCAGCGTTTCGAGCAGCAGGCCCTTGCCGCACGGCTTGATCGCGACGAGCTTCTCGCTCCCGCGCACCGACAATTGCCCGAGCGCAACCTTCTTCGCCTTGCGCAGCGCCTCGCGCAGCACGACGAAGGCTTCTTCGGCCAGATCGTCCTTGGGCGCGACGTAATAGGGTTTTTCGTAATAGAGCGGGTCGATCTCGCCGGCATCGACGAATTGCACGAGTTCGAGCGTCTTGCGGCTCTCGATCTTGACCGCTTCGATCTCCTCATCGTCGAGCAGGACGTATTCGCCCTTCGAAATCTCGTAACCCTTGATGATGTCGTCGCGATCGACCGGGCCGACGCCGGGTACGGTCTTTTCGTATTTGACCCGTTTGCCGCTGGGTTCGTGGATTTGGTTGAACGAGATCTTCGCGCCGGACTTGCTGGCCGAATAGATTTCCACTGGGATCGAGACGAGCGCGAGCCTGATCTGTCCCTGCCAATATGCCCGTGCCGCCATTCCCGTTCTCCTTGCAGCGAGTGAGCGCGCGAAAGCCGTGCAAGGTTCCGGCCCGGTGGCCCTAGAACGCGAAGGACACCGATCCTCCGAAGGTCCGCGGGTCGGAGCGGAAGGTGTTGTAGCCGATGAAGCCGTAGCCCGAGACCGCGTAATCGCGGTTCGTGAGGTTGCGGCCCCAGATGCTCACCTCGATCCCCGATGTATCGAAGGCGAGACTTGCACGGCTTGCCAGCGTGAGAACATCGCCCTGGCTACGCTCCGCCAGGCCCGACGGGTCGAGATAGAAGCGGCTGCGGAAGTTGGCATTCGTGCTCAGCGCAAACCCGACGTCACGGCTGACGCGTGTTTCATAGCGCACCCCGGCGTTCGCCGAAAACTCCGGCGCAAACGGAAGCGGCTGGCCGTCGTAGAGGTCAGCATTACCGCCGATAGCGCTATCCTGCCGAATACGCGCGCGGTTCCAGACCCCTCCCAGCTCGAGATCGAGGCCGCTCAGGGGCGTCCAGCCCAGCTGCGCCTCGACACCGTAGGATCGCGCGGCATCGAGGTTGGAGAGCGAATTGGAAACGATGGTCGATCCGTCGGGCAATGCGAACTCGACGAAGATTCTCGCCTGCGGATCCTGATAATCGCTGTAGAAGCCCGCGAACGAATAGCGCAGCGTGGCCGCCCTGCCCTTCACCCCGGCCTCGATCGTCGTGACGGTCTCGGCGGCGAAAAGGCCCTCGTCGGCGTAATGCAGCGCGTTGTTCGCGATCTCGCCGTTGAAGCCGCCCGACTTGTAGCCATTGGCGATCGAGACATAGGCGTTCGCATCCCCGAACGCGTAGCTCAGCGCCGCATTGCCGCTGAGCCGGGTCGTCTCGATGACATTGCCGCCCTTCGCGGGGCCCAGGCCATCGCGGTTGTTGAAGGCACGCACCCCGTCGCGAAAGACATGCACTCCCTCGCCCTGCCCGCGAATATCCTCGTAGGTCAGCCGCAGACCCGCCGTCAGCGTCAGCCGCGCGGCCAGCTCGAGCGTGTTGTAGGTGAACGCGGCGAGCGACACGCGCTCCTGTGCAATATCGGTGACCAGCGTCGCAGCCGGGGCATCGCTCGCCGGGGTTGGCCCTACCCGGCCGGGTGCGCCGACGTAATTGCACGAGCCGACCAGCGTTTGCGGATCGAGCTCGCCGCACCAGATCGTGTAGCGCTGGCTGAAGTCCTCCAGCGAAGCCGCGACACCCAGCAGCACCGACCCTCCAGTAAACTGCCGGCTGAGCCGCGCTTCGTGGGAGAATTGCGCAAAGTCGCGCGCGTAGGAGAGATTGGAGTTGGACGAGGGATCGCCGGAGGGCGCTGCGGTACCGTCGAAATCGAAGCCGTAGTTCTGGCGATAGCCCTCGAACGCGGTGAGGGAGAAAAGCTCCCATGCGCCCAGCGGCAGCGTCGTTTCGGCCGAGACACCATAGAAGGCGTTGTCGCTGTCCTGCACGCCGTCGCCAGCCGACTCGATCTGGTGCTTGCTTAGATCGAGCGAGGAGTTGCGCGGCATCGGGTTGATGCCCTTGTCCTGCTCGTAATGGCCGCGCAGCAGCATGCTGCCTACGCCCCGATCGAGCAGGGCCGAAAGACGCAGGCCGAACTCGTCGGTCTCGCCGCCCGCCTCGGCCGGGCCTGCGACATTCTCCAGCACCGGGGAGCGGCTGACGTAAGTGGTCGCAAGGCGCGCATAGGCCCCTTCCGCGATGCGACCGCCGACCGCCGCATCGACATCGACGCGGTCGAAATTACCGTAGCCCAGCCGTGCGTAATTGGCGTCCTCGGCATCCGGACGGCGGGAAATGAGGTTGACGGCGCCTGCCGACGCATTGCGCCCGTAAAGCGTGCCCTGCGGCCCCTTCAGGACTTCCACGCGCTCCAGGTCGTAGAGCAGCGCGCTCGTCTGCACATTGGTCGCCTGGAAAACCCCGTCGGCATAGACGGCTGCTGCGGTCGGGGTCAGCGCCTGGTGGTCGACCGCGCCGATACCGCGAATCTGGAACGCGACCTGCGTGCCGTTGGCAACCGCCGCTTCGACGCCGGGCAGCATTTCGGCGAGGTCTTCCGCGCCGGTAAAGCCCTGCGCCTGATCGAGCGCATCTTCGTCGAGCAGCAGGACCGATCCGGGGACGCGCTCGATCGAGAGCGGCTGCCGCGTGGCTGTGACGACGATGACCTCGTCGTCAGCAAGAACGTCTTCGCCCGGCTCCTGCGCGATGGCCGTGCCGGGGATCGCGCAGGCGACCAGCGAGATGACCGCGCAACCGGAGGATTTCATTCAGGATCTCATCGATGGAAACACGCCGGGGAGGTGACGTCCCGGCGCACTAGGGCCTGGCTTCGGGCGGCGGAATATCGCTCTGCCAGTTCTCCACACCCGCCCTTCGAACGATGGGCCATAGCCATCGATCGTTGAAGGACCGGAAAGGACAGCCACAAAACCGCCCTCAGGGCCTCACCTGCGTTTCCGCGAAGACGAGCCGGTCGTCATCAGGTCGGGCTTTGGCGGCGGCTTCCACTCGGGCGGAGGAACCGGGCGCTGTCTGCTCGTGCCGAGGCCCATGGCGCCGGGCCGCTGCCGGATCAGACCCGAAGTGTCGGCCTGTGCGGCGTCCGCGGCATCTGCCCCGCCCCGAAGGAGATTGATCTGGTCACGAAGTCGCCGCGCTTCCTCGAAATCGAGCGCATTCGCGGCGGCTTCCATTTCGCGCTGCAGGTCTTCGATCGTCTTGTCCATCACCCTTCAACGCATCGGTGCGGGTTTCGGTGCCAGCGCGCCTCGCCGCGAATGCGTTGCTGACACGTCTGCAATTCCCTAGCTCGACTAATCCAACCGCTCGATATCGGCCATGAGACCGATCTGCTCGGGAGCCCAGCCAAGCGTGCGTCTCGTCCACTCGTTCGAGGCCGGGCCGTTGTTTTCGACCCACATCGCGAGCGCACCGAAATGGTCTTCCGCCTCCTCCGGGCTCGGGGATCTCGCGAGCAGGCCCAGCTGCCGACCGATCGCCTCCGCAATCTCGCGGAAGGGCGCGCTTTCTTCGGCAACCACATGATAGGCTTCGCCGTGTGTACCGCGCTCGAGCGCGAGACGGTAGACGCGCGGGGCATCCAGGCGGTGGACAGCCAGCCACAGGTTGCTGCCGTCGCCGATATGAGCGGACACGCCCTTCTGGTGCGCGAGAGGGCGAGCGTCGGGACGAACCCGTGCGTTTCGCCCTTGCCGTGGACCGAGCGTGGGTTGCGCACGACATTCGCGTGGCTGTCGCTCTCGGCCAAGGCGAACGCGGTCTGCTGCGAAGCGCGCGGAAAGGCGGGCATCACCTGGGGCCGATCCGTTTCCTTCGCCTTCTTGCCCATCAGGTGCAGAAAACCTCCGGTGAAGATGATCGGACGCGTCGATCCGGCCAATACTTCGCCGAAAATTTCGATCGCCCCGCGGTCCTCCGCCGCCAGCACGTCTATACGCGAGATGTCGAGGCCGAAAGCCGTGTGAATGATGCCCTCCGCATCCTGTGCCCCCCGGCGCAGGACATCGAGATCACTCAGCGAACCGACCATCACCATGGCACCGGAGGACGCGAGTGCCGCGCCCTTTTCCTCCGATCGCACCAGACCGACGACCGAATGCCCCGCCTCCATCAGTTCCTGGGCGACCACCGAGCCAATCCAGCCATCGCGCTTGTCGGAAATACACGCATTGCGACCTCCTTGCCGCTCCGGGCGAAACGAAGGAAGGTCATGGCCAAATCTGCATCGACAGCGCGGCCACCCTCGCAGCCCAAATCTGCATGGCCGCCTTCGCCGATGCCACGCTTTCTTGGCTTGAGGACGAGGAGCCCGGATTGGGGAAAGGTCTCGATCTGGTCGAAGAAGCCCTGAGGGGGCTTTTTTAGCGGGAAATTGAAAATGGTAACGGAAGAGCGACCCGAACCGCCGACACGCACATTATGATTCCAACCGAAGTGAGCGCGTGGACGAAGCTACGTAGACCCCGGCAGGCACGCCATTGGGGCTTTCCAAATCGGACACCATGTTATCCTAAGTCCGAAGTTGCCCCCCCGCCCGAAGGGGCAAGTCAGAAAACCCGAGCCGCGCGGTCAGCATACAGTCCGATGTGCTGTGCAAAAATCAAATCAGACACTCCGCCCTTGGTTCACAGCTACACGATAGCCCACGCCCGGTTCGTTCACGATCAGCCGCGGATGGCTCGGATCTTGCTCCATCTTCCGTCGTAGGGAGCGGATCGCGACCCGCAGATAGTCCAAGTCCTGACGGTGGGTAGGCCCCCAGACCGTCTCTAGCAGACTCTCGTGCGTCACAACGCGTCCCGGGCGGTCGGCCAGCGCCCAGAGCAGGTTGAACTCGCGCGGCGTCAGTTCGACTTTCTCGCCCCGCAAAGTGACGGCATGCGCCTCGCGGTCGATCGTGCCATCGGCGAATTCGCGCGAAGCGCTATCGGCGAGCGGGCCTGCCTTGCGCCGCAGTGCGGAACGAACCCGGGCGAGCAACTCCTCGCTGTCGAACGGCTTGGTGACGAAATCATCGGCACCCAGATCGAGAGCAGCGACCTTTTCCTCGGTCGCGTCGCGCGCGGTCAGGACGATGACCGCGAGCCCCAGCGCGGCAAGCTGCGGGACGATCTCGAGCCCATCGCGGTCGGGCAGGCCAAGGTCGAGGAGCGCGACCAGCGGTGCCGGCTGAGCCTTTGCCAATCGCAACGCTTCCCCTGCGCTCGCCGCCTCGGCATGGCTGATGCCGGTGCGATCGAGCGCGCCGACGAGCAGACGCCGGATCGCGGTCTCGTCGTCGATAATCAGCACATCGCTACGCATCGTCAGCGGTCTCCTCGGACACGACCGTAGCCTGTGGCAGCGCGATCGCGAACACTGCGCCGCCGCCCTCGCGATTCTCCGCGGCGATGGAGCCACCCACCGCCTCGACGAAGTTCTTTGCGATCCACAGGCCAAGGCCCGAACCGCCCACGCGATCGGTTCCTTCGAGCCGCTCGAACCGGTCGAACAGCGCGGCAGCGTCCGCCGGCAGGCCCGGCCCCCGGTCGAGCACCCGCAGCGCCACGTCATCGTCCCTGCAATCGAGCTCGATCAGAATGTTGCTCGCTTGGGGTGAGAATTTGAGCGCGTTGTCGATCAGGTTGATCAGCACATGGCGGACCAGCAGAGCATCTGTATGCACCAGCGGGCAGTCGGCATCGATCGCAGTGTCGACCCGCGTGTCAGGGCCGGACTGCTGAAGATCGCGTAGGACCGCGGCGATCACATCGGTCATGTCCACGCTCTCCATGCTGGGCCGGATCGCGCCATGCTCGATCCGCGCGGCTTCTAGCAGATCGTTCAGGAAGCGCTGCAATCGGCGCGATTCCTCCCGCGCGATGAGGACTTCGCTGGCAAATGATCCCTCGGACGGGATCGCCTCGGTCGCGGCGATCACTGCGGTGAGCGGCGTGCGTAGATCGTGCGCGATACTGCCGAGCAGGGCGCCGCGCAGCTGGTCGCGCTGCTGCAGGGCATCCACCTCGCGCGCACGCGCTTCCAGCACCAGCCGCTCGTGCGCCAAGGCGGTCTGGTCGACCAGCGAGGCCAGCAGAGTTGCATCGTCGGGTCGGATTACGCGCTGTTGCGACGGTCGCGCGATGCCCAGCACTCCCATCATTCCAAGCGCGGTCCTGAGCGGGTGGAACTGCCAGTCGGCCGCATTCAGCGTGCCCGTATCGCGGCCCGCAGGCTCGCCGTTTTCGAGCGTCCACTTCGCCGCCGCCTCATCGACCATGTCGAGCTCGCGATAGTGCTCGTTGCCGCGCACCACCAGCCGGTCATCCTCGATCGAAACGAGGATCGCCTCCACATCAAGCAGGCCGCTGATCTCGCTGCACGCGACGCGCGCAGTCTCGTCCCGGTCGGAGAGCCCGCCCATGAGTCCGGCGAAGCGCGCCAGCGAGGCGTTGAGCCGGGCGACCCCCGCGCTGGTTTCGGCCTGACGTCGCACCTTGCCAGCCAGCCCACCGATGACCACTGCTACCGCGAACAGGACCGCGAAAGTGACGATGTCCGCCGTGCTGTAGATGTTGAGCGTATGAAGCGGCTGCGTGAAGAAGAAATTGTATCCCAGCGCCGCCCAGATCGAGGCCCAGATGCCGGGACGCATACCGAGCAGTGTTGCGCTGACCACGACCGGGAGCAGCAGGACCAGATCGATCGCGCTGCGCGAGATGACCGGCTGGGCAAAATGCAGCCCGAGGATGGTGAACGCCACCAGCCAGAAGGCGAAGATATTGTTGCGCTGCGAGTAAGGGTCCTTCGGCCGTGCTGGCCTCTCGTCGGCTTCGTCGACGGGGACCACGTGGACCGAAACGTCCTTGGCTTTGCGTATGACCTCCTGTGCGATCGAGCCGTGCCGCCACTCGAACCAGCGGCTGCGACGGCTCTTGCCGATCACGATCTGGCTCGCCCGCAATTCGCGTGCCTGATCGACCAGCGCTTGGCCCACGTCGGTCGCCGCGACTGTCATCAGCGAGGCGCCGAGCGACGACGCGAGCGCGAGATTGTCCGCCAATTGCTCGCGCTGCGCGCCGTAAACCGCGCGCGCGCTGCCACTTTCGATCACCACCGCAGTCCAGGGGGCGTGCAGCATGTCCGCCAGCCGCTTGGCCTCGCGCACCACGCGAGCTCCGCCCTTACCGGGGCTTACTGCCACTATCAGACGATCGCGGGAGACGAACCCGCCGCGTTCGCCGCTCAGTTCTAGCTGATCGTTCAACCGCCGATCGACATTCCTTGCTGCGTAACGAAGCGCGAGCTCGCGTAGGGCCGCGAGCTTGGTCGGTGTGAAGAAGTTGGACAACGCGTGCCCGGCAGTCTCTGGCAGGTAGATCTTGCCCGCCTCGAGCCGTTCGATCAGCGCTTCGGGAGGCAGGTCGACGGCGATGATCTCGGCATGTTCGAGGATGTTGTCGGGCACAGTCTCACGCACGCGGACGTGGGTGACACCGGCCACGATATCGTTGAGGCTCTCCAGATGCTGGATATTGATCGTGGTTGCGACGTCGATGCCCGAGACGAGCAGTTCGGCAACATCCTGCCAGCGTTTGGGATGGCGACAGCCGGGTGCGTTGGTATGCGCGAGTTCATCGACCAGAATGAGCTGCGGGCGCCGTGACAGCGCCGCATCGATGTCGAACTCTTCCAGCCGGTGGCCTTCGTGGTCGTAATGTCGGCGCGGCATTACTTCCAGTGGGCCGAGCAGGAGCGCCGTCTCGCTGCGGCCATGGGTTTCGGCGACCCCCACGACCACGTCGAGACCCTCGGCCTGCCGCCGTGCCGCGTCCTGCAGCATCCGGTAGGTCTTGCCGACGCCGGGTGCCGCGCCGAGGTAGACGGTCAGGCGACCGCGTTCCTCGGCGCGGACCAGCCGCAGGAACCGTTCGGCATCGTTGCTGGGCTGCTGGTCGACCATTGTTCGTCTCGCCTATTCTTCCAGCCGGTCGAGCGCCAGATTGAGTTGCAGCACGTTCACGATACGCTCGGGCGCGAAGATCGCACCCGGCGCGGCGGCCTGCTGCTCGATCAGGTCGCGCACCCGGGCCGGATCGAGCTCGCGCGCGGCTGCGACCCGGTCGGCCTGATAGACTGCCCCGTCGAGCGAGATGTGCGGGTCGAGCCCACCACCCGATGCCGCCACCAGATCCGCCGGAATTGGACTGTCGACAGTCGCGCCGTAACGCGCGACGGTCTCTGCGGCGCGCGCGGCGAGGTCCGCGCTGGTGGGCGACAGGTTGCTCCCCCCCGCGCCCATGCCGTCGTATCCGGCGGCCGAGGGGCGCGGCCAGAAGTAGCGCGCGCTGGTGAAGTCCTGCGCGATCAGCTCGCTGCCCACGGCCTGCCCGTCCGCTTCGATGATCGAACCATTGGCCTGATAGGGCGCCAAGGTCTGCGCGAAGGCGAGCATCAGTCCGGCATAGCCAACCACACAGACGAGGATCGTCACCAGCCACAGGCGGAGCGAGGGAAGGACATAGTTCATCGTTTCGTATCCTTGATTAGGGCTGCGGTCAGCGCATGAAGGTGAGGTGTTCGGCTACGGGTCCGAGCGCGGCGGCGGGGAAGAAGGTCAGCGCGCCGAAGATCAGGATGGTGATGAACAGCATCACGCCAAAGGTGCTGCTCTCCACGCTGAGCGTGCCTGCGCTTTCTGCGCTGCGGCGCTTGGCCATCAGCGAGCCGACGATGGCGAGCGGGACGATAATGGGTAAGTAGCGGCCGATCAGCATCACGAGCCCGGTGGCGATGTTCCACGGCACGGTGTTGTCGGCAAGACCCTCGAACCCGGATCCGTTGTTCGCGGCTGCCGAGCTGAACTCGTAGAGGATCTCGGAAAAGCCGTGCGCACCGATATTGTTGAGCGTGTCCTGCCCCCAGGCAGTGGCGGCGAACAGCGCAGTGCCGCCGAGGATCAGCACCGGGTGGCTGATCAACGCCAGCACCGCCAGCCGCATCTCGCGCCCCTCGATCCGGTGGCCGAGATATTCGGGCGTGCGTCCCACCATCATGCCTGCGACGAACACCGCGACGACGATGTAGAGTAACATGTTGATCATGCCGACGCCGACGCCGCCGAAGGTCTCGTTGAGCCACATGCCCGCCATCGGCACGAGCCCGGTCATCGGGTTGAGGCTGTCGTGCATCGCACCGACCGAACCATTGCTGGTGGAAGTGGTCAGCACCGCCCACAGCGGGCCGGTGGTGGCGCCGAGGCGCAGTTCCTTTCCTTCGAGGTTGCCGACGTCCTGCGCCACGGGCAGGTCGACGAAGGCCTGGGTCGGCGCGGTTTCGAAACCGACCGACGCGGTTATCTTGATCAGCAAGAGCGCCGCCATCACGCCGAACACGACCATGGCATGCCTGGGCCGGCCGATGATCCGACCGAACATCCACACACACGCCATCGGGATCAGGATGATTGCGATCATTTCTAACGCGTTCGACCAGAAGGTCGGGTTCTCCAGCGGGTGGGTCGAGTTGGGGCCGAAGAAGCCGCCGCCATTGGTGCCCAGCTGCTTGATCGCCACGAAGGCGGCGGCCGGCCCTCGCGCAATCGTTTGCGCCACGCCTTCGAGCGTGGTGACCTGCGCCGCGCCCTGCAGCGTCATCGGCACGCCGTTCAGCGCGATCACCGCCGCGACGATGATCGCCAGCGGCAGCAGCACACAGAACGAGGCGCGCTGCATGTCGACGAAGAAGTTGCCCATCGTCGGTTTTCCGCCAATCCCTCGTGCCAGCGCAGCGAGGGCGGCAATGCCGGTTGCAGCAGAGACGAACTGCAGCCACATCAGCCCGCCGATCTGAGCGAGGTAGCTCCAGGTGCTCTCGCCGGAATAGTGCTGCAAGTTCGTGTTTGTGGTGAAGCTGGCCGCAGTGTTGAACACTAGGTCAAGTGAGGCCGCGCTCTGACCGTCGGGGTTGAACGGCAGCATGTGCTGCATCGCCAGCAGCGTGAAGACGAAGCCGAACATCACGATGTTGAAGGCGATCAAGGCGAGCGAATACTGCTTCCAGTCCTGTTCGGGAGAACCGCCGACTGTGCGAGCGAACAGCCCGTCGGCGCGTGCGAAGCGGCCCGAGAAGAGTCCGGCCATATATTTGCCGAGCTGCCACGCCAGCAGCGCTGTGCCGCCGACGATCAGGATGATGGTGAGAATGGCGGAAAGCATGGAAATGTCCTTTCGCGGGCTTACGCGAGGCCGAGGCCGGAGACGGCGAGATCGATAAGCTTGATGCCGACGAAGGGGGCGATCACGCCGCCCACGCCGTAGATGCCGAGATTGCGCAGCAACTGGCTGGCGGCGGGCATCGGGCGATACGCGACCCCCTTCAGCGCCAGCGGCACCAGCAGGGGGATGATGATCGCGTTGAAGATGATCGCCGAAAGGATCGCGCTCTGCGGGCTCGCGAGACCCATCACGTTGATCGCACCCAGCGAGGGGTAAAGCACCACGAAGATCGCCGGGAGGATCGCGAAGTATTTCGCCACGTCGTTGGCAATCGAGAAGGTGGTGAGGCTGCCACGCGTCATCAGCAACTGCTTGCCGATGCCGACGACTTCGATCAGCTTGGTCGGGTCGCTGTCGAGATCGACCATGTTGCCCGCTTCCCGCGCGGCTTGCGTGCCGGTGTTCATTGCCACGCCCACATCCGACTGGGCGAGAGCGGGCGCATCGTTGGTCCCGTCACCGCACATGGCGACCAGCTTGCCCTCGGCCTGCTCCTTGCGGATGTAAGCGAGCTTGTCTTCGGGGGTCGCCTCGGCAAGGAAATCGTCGACTCCGGCTTCGGCAGCGATGGCCGCAGCGGTCAGCGGATTGTCGCCAGTGATCATCACGGTGCGGATGCCCATCCGGCGCAGTTCGACGAAGCGCTCGCGAATACCCGTCTTGATAATGTCCTTGAGATGAATCGCGCCGAGCAAGCGTCCGTTCTCGACTACCGCCAGGGGAGTGCCACCGGCATGCGCGATCCGGTCGGTGATCTTCTTCAGCGCCAGCACCGTATTTTCGGGAAAATCACCCAGCTTGAGCACCGCGTCGACCGCGCCCTTGCGGATCGTCCGGCCAGGCAAGTCGACCCCGCTCACGCGGGTCTGCGCTGTAAAGGCGACCGGTTCGGCGTCGCTCGGCAACGCCGCGTCGCCCCCCGCCAGCGCCACGATCGAACGACCTTCGGGCGTCGTGTCGGCGAGGCTGGAAAGCCGCGCGGCCTCGATCAGGTCGGCCTCGGCGATGCCAGGCAGAGCGACGAACTCGCTCGCCTGACGGTCGCCGATCGTGATCGTGCCGGTCTTGTCGAGCAGCAATGTGCCGACATCGCCCGCCGCCTCGACCGCGCGGCCCGACTTGGCGAGCACGTTGAAACGGATAAGCCGGTCCATTCCGGCAATGCCAATGGCTGAGAGAAGTGCCGAGATGGTCGTCGGGATCAGCGCCACGAACAGCGCGATCAGCACCGGCACGGCAATCGCGCCACCGGCGAACTCCGCGAAGGCAGGCAGCGTGCCGACCGCGACGAGGAAGATCAGTGTAAGCCCGGTGAGCAGGATCGTCAGCGCAATCTCGTTCGGCGTCTTCTGCCGGCTCGCACCTTCGACCAGCACGATCATCCGGTCGAGGAAGCCGCTGCCCGGCTCGGCGGTCACTTTCACGCGTATTTCATCCGAGATCACGGTCGTGCCCGCGGTCACCGCCGACCGATCGCCGCCCGCCTCGCGGATCACCGGCGCGCTTTCGCCGGTGATCGCCGCCTCGTTGACCGACGCGACCCCGGCGACGACTTCACCATCGGCAGGTATTTGCTGACCTTCGCAGACCAGCACGATGTCGCCGTGGCGCAGCTCGGTCGCGGAGATCTTCTCGGTAGCGCCATTCTTGCCGACCCTGAGCGCGACCAGGCTTTCCTTGGTGTCTCGCAGTGCCTTGGCCTGCGCCTTGCCGCGTCCTTCGGCGAGCGCTTCGGCAAAATTGCCGAACAGCACGGTCAGCCACAGCCAGAAGACCAGCTGGGCCTGGAAGCCGATATCCTCGGCCCCGGTCGCGATCCCGCGCAGCAGGATCACGGTCGCGGTCGCGGCAACGATTCCCGTGACGAACATCACCGGATTGCGAACCAGCGTGCGCGGATCGAGCTTCACGAAGGCGTCGCGGATCGCAGGGACGACCAACTCTCGCTGGAAGAGCCCGGTTTGGCCAGGTGTAGCGCGCTCCATCAGAAGCGCTCCGGCCGCAGGAGGACTGCAGTCAGATAGACCAGCAGGCCGAGCGCCACGAGCCCTACGAGGATGAGATCGAATGTCATGCGAAACAGCTCCCTTGTTCGAAAGCCGCTCTGGACCTCGCGCACATGAAAATTCGCCGGGTGATCGCGCGCGTTGGCATTAAATCCGGATGAAAAGGGGATGGTCGCCGCCCGTTCGTCCTCCAAACGAGTATACTTCCGGGGACTCATGCAGTCGGCATTGTGCACCCGGCGCGAAAAATCGTATCGCTCGCCGAACCGCCGCGGCGTTCCAACCATGCCAACAACGGGGTGCGGAGATCACCGGTTAGTTCAAACTGAACCGGGCGATCGGTCTTGTGTTGGATGACATTCGCTCGGTTGCGAATTTCGAAACCATCCACCACGTCGCCGATCTTGATCTCGACCAAGTCACAACCGTGAACTTCCTGTCGATCACTAGATTGAGAAGCGCTTTATCTCGCGAGCGACCTTCCCGATCGAGATGGAAGTGGATCACCCGGTTTTGCTTCTGGGGTAAAGAGCGCTTTAGGAGTGATTTACGCCTGCCTTAGTTAGCTGTCGCGGCGGCGGTCCCCCGCAAGATAGGCCGCGAGTTCTTCCGGCATCCCTTTGGGAAAAGCCGACTTCAGCAAATCGAGGAAAGCTGACACCCGCGCGCTGAGGAGGCGGCGTGACGGATAAAGCGCCCAGATCGCGATATCGGATTCCGCAACATCTCCCCATTTTACCAGCCGGCCTGCCTCCAGATCGCCTGCGACCAACGATACGGGGAGCCGGGAGACACCGGCTCCGGCACGAACCGCATCGCGAATTGCGATGAGCGACGAGAGCGTGAGGACCGGTTCGACCGACATGATGAAATGTCCTTCGGCCGTGGCTATCGGCCAGTTGTCTGACCGATCGCTGCCGCGCACCACAGCGCGGACCGGCCCGCTAGCGAGCCGCGAAAAATCGGGCGCCGCTACCACCACCAGCCTGTCATGAAGGAAAGCGCGGCCAACTAGCGATTCGTCCGGATCGGGATTGACGCGAATGGCAAGGTCATAACCCTCCTCCAACATATCGACGGGCCGGTCCTCACTGGTGACCTCAAGGCGCACTTCGGGATACTGCACCGCGAACTCCGCTGCCAGACGGCCTAAGGCAGTCTGCGAAAACAAAAGGGGCGCGCTGATCCGCAGCGATCCCCGGAGACGGTCGCCGCCCGATGCGATGGACCGGGTAGTCTCTTCAAGCTCAGCCAACAGTGCGCCCGCACGTTCTGACAAGGCGCGCCCTTCCTCTGTCAGCTTCAAGTCGCGCGCCCCTCGTTCAAACAGACGCAGGTCTAGGCTCGCCTCCAGTTCGGCGACGCGGCGCGAGAGCGTCGCCTTCGGTCGGTTCGCGGCCCGAGCCGCTTTGCCAAAGCCGCCATGGCGGGCGACCAGTGTAAAATCGGCAAGTGCAATCAGGTCCATGATCGTTCCACCTGTGAGACGCGGTGTCTATATTTCGCGTCTGGTGAACCACCTGTGGATCGATCACTTTCTCCTCGTCAACAATTTTGAAGAGACACTATCATGACCATTCTTGTTACCGGAGCCACCGGCCGTGTCGGCCGCCATGTCGTCGATCAGCTCGTGCAGCGGGGTGCCCCCGTCCGCGTACTGACACGCGATCCCGCCAAAGCCGACTTTCCCGCAGGCGTAGAGGTCTCACAAGGCGACATGCTCGATCTGGACGCAATGCGTTCGGCCTTTGTCGGTGTGTCCACGCTATTCCTGCTCAATGCGGTGACGGGCGATGAATTCACGCAGGCGATCATCACGCTCAACACCGCTAGCGAGGCTGGGATCGACCGCATCGTCTATCTCTCGGTCTTCGATGCCGAGAGGGCCGTCAATGTGCCGCATTTCGCAGTCAAGCGCGGGGCGGAGCGGATGCTGGAGCAGATGGGCTTCGGCGCCACGATCCTCCGACCGACCTATTTCATCGATAACGAGGCGATGGTGAAGGACGTCATCATGAGCCACGACGTCTACCCGATGCCGATCGGCAGCAAGGGCGTTGCCATGGTCGATGCCCGTGACATTGCTGAGATCGCCGCGATCGAACTGGTTCGCCGTCACGATGCGGAAGGAAATCTGCCGATCAAGACAATCAATGCGGTCGGGCCGCAAACCCTGACCGGCGAAGGCGTTGCCGCCATCTGGTCCGACGTCCTGGGCCGCCCGATCGCCTATGGCGGGGATGATCCCAGCGGGTTCGAGCAGAATATGGCCGGGTTCATGCCAGCCTGGCAGGCGTACGAAATGCGCCTGATGGCCGAACGCTATGTCAGCCACGGGATGATCCCCGAGCCCGGAGATACCGATCGCCTGACCGCGATGCTCGGCCGCCCCTTGCATGATTACCGCGAGACGGCCGAGGCGCTGGCCGCTTCTTGACGTCGCCTACGAAACGAAAAGCGATTCAAATATCAACTATAACCATCAACGGTTGCTCGTCAGGCTTCGGCCTGGCGACCACCACCTTGTTCGCAAATCGCGGTCGGAATGTCGGCGCCGCAAAGCGTGAACCGCACGAGACCATTCTGCCAACCTCCGACCGCCTCCGGCCGATCGCGCGACGTTACCGATCCGCAGAGCATTACAGGATCGGTCGAAGCGGCGGGATCGATCGATGCGCTGGCCAAAAATGCGGAGTTCGGGTTGCATGGCGCCGTAGCCCGCGAACTGTCTTCGGCTGCCATTTCAGAACCGGGCCCATCTTGCTGCCGGTCTAACGACCACTCTTTTAGGCTTTTCCCGAGCCGCACCGAACGCCCGATATTGGGGCGCGACGAAGACTGCATCCCGACGGTTCAAAGCCATTCCGCTACCGATTGAAAAGAAGCGAGTAGATTTCGGTCGAGCTTACAAAGAAAAGTGCAGAAATCTGGAATTGCTGCCAGCTTGGGAAGCGGCTGTTCCACCGGTCAAATCGTAGCGGAGGAGGGCCCCGCCCCGGACACCCGGGTTCCGCTGCTGATCGCAGAGATATGCATCTCGAACCGCGAGGCATGCAGTGAAGCGAGGTGGATTTACCCAAGTTCATGCGCCTAGCCGAATCCGGGGATCGTCCATCCTCGCCGTAGCTTTCCGACATGGCGTTTTGTTAGTACACAAACCGAGTGAAATTAATGATTTGAATGAGAGGTCGCCGATCATGCCGTCAGACGATGGTGCGTCCGCCCGCAGATTATCAGGCAATATCGCGCTGGTCGTCCTTCTGGCCCTCGCATTCGGGCTGTTTGCCTGGATAGGCATAGGTCTTACGCGCGAAAGCGGCCGTGTAGCGGCACTGTGGATACCCAATGCCATCGTGCTCGCCGCAGTTTTGCGTGCTGACAGGCGCACCTCGATTCAATTCCTCTGCGCCGCATTCCTAGCGAACTGCGCTACCAATCTCCTGACTGGCGACGACATAGCGTTGGCGCTTGGCCTCAGCCTGACGAATACGGCCGAGGTGCTTCTGGCACTCGCCCTGCTACATTATCTCAGCCCCGCACCGCTTGTGATGAGCAAACTGGGCGATCTGTGCAAACTTGTCGCCGCGAGCATCTTTGCTCCGATCTTGTCGGCTTGCCCGGCCGCGATGATCCTAGCTTTCCCGGGTTCAATCTTCTCGGCCGATGTGTGGCTCTCCTGGGTGGTTTCGG
Source organism: Alteriqipengyuania triglochinis (assembly GCF_054655655.1). Classification (NCBI taxonomy): domain Bacteria; kingdom Pseudomonadati; phylum Pseudomonadota; class Alphaproteobacteria; order Sphingomonadales; family Erythrobacteraceae; genus Alteriqipengyuania; species Alteriqipengyuania triglochinis. The sequence continues at coordinate 422,103 of NZ_BAAHNC010000003.1, read as the reverse complement.
ATGGCCTCGGCTTGCTGGTCGTCACACCGGTGATGCTGATCGCGATCGATGCCTGGCGAAATCGCCGCACACCAACCCGTAAAGAACTGCGGGAATGGGCAATATTCGTGTCGATCGTGTCGGCTGTCTCCGTCGTGGTATTTGCGCAGACGCGGTACCCCTTCCTTTTCCTGGTCGGCCCTATCTCGATTGTGGCTGCCTTCCGTACCGGGGTTCTCGGCACCGCAGTAGCCGTGCTGATCATTTCCGTCATAGCGTGGGTTGCGACCCTGTTCGGGTACGGTCCTGTCATGCTGGTTCGAGGCGACCTGTCGACGAAGCTGATCGTCCTGCAGCTCTTCATCGCGAGCACCTTCTTCATGGCCCTGCCTGTCGCATCGGCCCTCGCCGGGCTGGCGGGCATGCGACGCGAATTGCGCGAGAGCAGAGACACGGCGCAGTCGATTTTGCTGGGGATGCGCGACGTCGTATTTCGGGCGGATGCAGCTGGCCGATGGGTGTTTCTCAACCCTGCGTGGGAGGATCTTTCCGGCTACACGGTCGAGGAAAGCCTTGGCTGGCCAACCACGAAGCTGCTGACCTATGAATCGCTGGAAGATGCACGCGAAATCTATCCGAAAATTGTCTCGGGCGAGCTACGGGATTTCCAGCTGGAACAAGTCTTCACGGATGCGGCCGGCGCGAGGCATGATATTGTGGTCAATGTCAGGCGTCTCGCCGATGAGGATGGCAACTTCGCAGGGACAGCCGGCAATCTCCGCGATGTCACCCCCCAGAAAACCGCCGAACGACATCTGCGAGAAAGCGAAGAACGCTTTCGACTGCTGGCCGAGGCCGCACCTGTCGGCATTTTCCGGACAGGTCCGGACAATCGGCTAGCTTACGTGAATTCTGCCTGGAGCCACATGTCGGGGCTCACCCTTGAAGACGCGCAAAACAGTGGCTGGACGAGTGCCATCACCCCTGAAGATGTAGAGCGGATCTCTGCAGGTTGGGCAAAAGCCACAGCGCTATCGTCAGACTATCGCAGCGAGTTTCGCTGGCGACACGCAGACGGGGAAGAAACCTGGGTTGATGTGCTTGTTCAGCCTATCAGGCAAGCTGATGGCGAGGTCACGGGCTACATCGGCGTCTCGGTCGACATAACCGAGCGAAAGAAGATGGAATTCGAATTGAAAGAGGCCCGCCTGCGTGCCGAGGACGCAGCCAAGGCCAAATCGGCTTTCCTCGCGAACATGAGTCACGAACTTCGTACACCGATGAATGGTATTCTCGGCTTTACCGATCTTCTCCTCTCCGAACGCCTGACCGAGCGTCAGCAGAGGCACGCGCAATTGATCGCAGATTCGGGACGAGCGATGATGCGCCTACTCAACGATATTCTCGACATTTCGAAGATCGAAGCGGGACAGATGCAGATAGCCATCGAGCCGGTCGATGTTCGGCATAAACTGCTCAGCTGCGTGCGACTGCTGAAACCGCTAGCAGCTCAAAAAGGGGTCCAACTGGATCTGGAGGTTTCCGAGCAGGTTCCCGCCCACATCGTTGGCGATCCGCACAGACTGCGTCAGGTCGTCCTCAACCTGGTCGGAAACGCGGTCAAGTTCACGCACGAAGGAAGCATTTCCCTGCATGCCGACGTAGTGTCAGGTGCATCGAAACCGGTCCTGCGAATTCGCGTCGCCGACACGGGTATCGGAATCCCCGCAGACCGGATCGACGCCGTATTCCAGAGCTTTGCGCAGGCAGAAACCTCGACTGCGCGCAGATATGGCGGGACCGGCCTGGGGCTGAGCATCAGCCACAATCTGGTGGAGCTCATGAATGGGTCTATCTCGGTCGAGAGCAAAGAGGGTGAAGGAACGACCTTCACCGTCACCTTGCCGCTCGTCGAGGCGGACGTTCCGGAGCAGAGCTTCGATAACGATGCGAAAGTTGAACCCGTCGAGGCAGGATACACTGCGCGCGTGCTGGTCGCCGAAGACAACGATATCAACCAAGAGCTGATCACCGCTATGGGCAAGCGGATAGGGCTCGATCTCGAAATTGCCGCAAACGGCGAGGAAGCAATTGAACGCGTGATAGCGGCACGGGACGGCGGCAACCGCTTCGATCTGGTGCTGATGGACGTTCAGATGCCGGTCGTTGATGGTCTGGAAGCCACGCGCAGATTGCGGGCTGCAGGGATCAATGCTGAAGAACTGCCGATCATTGCGATTACTGCGAATGCCTACGCGGAAGATATCAGGGCCTGCCTGTTGGCGGGCATGCAAGCACACCTCGCGAAGCCCCTGAAATTGCAAGGCTTGCGCGAAATCCTCAAGCAATGGGGCCCGCGCAAACCTGATGCTTCGCGTACCGCTGCCGACATACAGATGCCGGCTTCACTGCTGGAAAAATACGGTGATCGAAAGCAGAAGGTCCTGACAACGATCGAAGAAAGTCTGGGCGTAGACCGGATCGATGAAGCTCGACTGGAAGAACTGAAGGAACTGCTGCACAAGCTTGCCGGAACCGCTGGGCTGTTTGGCGATGATCGCCTTGGCGAACTGGCGTCAAGCATCGAGCACGCGCTGATCGCGGAGCCAGATCGGAGTGCCCAAATTCTCAGCGAGAGTTTCCCGCGCTTTCGAGAAGCGAGCTGAGCGCCACGGCCCCATATTGATTCGGAAGGCGAGCGCGGAATTGCAGCGGCGGCGAAAATACGCGCAAAGGCGCGCGAATTGATCGTTGGCCCCTGACCTTCTGAAGCGCCGTCCAACCGCCGGATTGGCAGGCAGCGCCCCGTCCCAACCAATATGCAAGAGTTCATCGACGAGCGCAAACCACTCCGGCCATCATTCGCCGAGTGTTTGGAAATGGTAGCGGAGGAGGGACTCGAACCCCCGACACGCGGATTATGATTCCAACGGAATTGAGGCGTAGACGCGTCTATGTAGTCGTTTGACCTTACCCATCTGCGAATGAGGCTAAATTTGGCAACATCATCGCCGATTTCTCGGCTGTCCACATGCTACTGTCGGCGTCGTGGCGCTCATTATGAGCAGTAGGAGGCAGCGCTGGACATTGGCGACTTGACCTCTCAGCGACCATGTCCGACGCTCGGATTTCGTTATAACTAGCCAATCAGGAAGGCGCGTATGTCGGACTACTCCATAGAGAATTTTTGGCGTTCGCGGCTTCCTTCAAGTCGATCAGCTACTCCCACGGCCCTCGCTGGATGGGAAAGCGAAGTATCAGCTCTTCCAACCTTTGTCGAAGCTCCGCTCTCGAAGAGCATCCTTTACGGTGATGGAGCCGATCCCGCCACTAGCCCCCTTATCCTCGTCTCCGCAGCTGGCGCGGTCGGCAAGTCCACTCTCGCACGCCAGATCGCCTCGGAAACTGGCGCGGTCTACATTGACTTGGGTAAAGCCGATCCGGTCGGTGGTAACACCCTATCTGGAGGTTTGGTGAAGTCTCGGCTGTTGACCGACTGGGAGTCCGATTCAGCGACTGTCCTCATCGATGGATTGGACGAAGCCAGGCTCCGGGTAACGCAGGACGGCTTCAATGCCTTCATCGACGATGTCGCCTATTTAGCAAATGAGCGATCGACGCCAACTGTTCTATTTGGGCGTACCGGCGCCATTCAAGATGCGTGGCTGCTTCTTGCTGATAAGGTGCCCGTCACGGTTCTCGAAATCGGATACTACACGCCAGACCTTGCGAACCGTTTTGCTATGGCGCAGCTTCGGCGACGCAAGCCAGACTACGCTTTCATGGATGCGGCGGATCGAGCAATCGAGCTTTTATTGGCTGGCCTGCGGGAAGATGTGGGAGGCGACGGCGACAGGTTCGCGGGCTATGCACCTGTGCTCCAGGCCGTCGCGGAACAAATAGCTCTTGACCCCAACCCTGCCGCGCTGATCGCGAAAATCGAGCGCGGTGAGCAGCCGGTTACGCTACATACGATTATCGACGCTATCCTCAAGCGCGAGCAGACAAAGCTTGCACCATTGGCCTTCGAGGATACGTCACTTAAGGAGAGGCTCTACGATCCGGGCGAACAGCTCGCCCGTTTAGCGACGCGAGTATACGCGCAACCCACTCCTCCGATACCGCCGATGAGCGCTAGCGATGCGGAGACTTACGCGAATGCGCTTGAGACATGGGTGGCGGATCATCCTTTCCTCGACGGGGCTCGCACGCCGGTGTCGGCCGTTTTCGACGCGGTGATTGCCGGTATTGCTCTATGCGATGCGCGGACCGCTGACGCGGCGGCATCGAGGGAACTAGCGAAAGGCGCAGCGGCGAACCCTTTCCTCGCCGAATTCTACCTCGCCGCCCAAACTGAAGGATACATCCGGCCCGAACACGTTGGCATTATCTATGCCTCGCTCCGCGCACGTTTGTCGATCGGCGATGAGGCCAGCCTATCAATCGAGGGGATTGAATCGGAAGACGAGCTAGAACAGCTCAGAGCCGAAATAGAAATAACATTGGTTAGGGCCGGCAGCGAAAGGCCCCGCGTGCTGTCATTTGACACAGAGCAGACGGGCGTTGTGCGGCTTGGCAGCTTCGTTGAAGACGTCGAGGTAACCGCGCCGCACGCGGATCTAGAGATCGGAGGCAACCCGGAGGCAATTTTAGTGTCCCCCGTCACGATACAGGCCAAACACCTTACGATCCGCGCCGAGCGCCTGATAGTCGAAAGCCAGCCACACCAAGCGACTAACGCGGTCAGCCTCCAGTCCGATACAGCCGACACTACGGACGTCAGCAGTGTTCCAGTGTCCAACGGCGACGTTATCCTTACCGTAAATTGGCAAGGCGATGAAGCGTATCCATGGACTAACTTCCGTAGCGCCCCCACCATCGTGCAAGATCCTAGGACGGCGGAAGCTCTACGACGGTTCCGTAAGTTCGTGATCTCCTTCCGCTCGCACTCAAAGGGAGCTTTGAAGCGGTTTGCCGGCAAACTAGAGCACGAACGAATGGTGAAAGGAACAGGCAGCGCGGTATTAGAGCATATGCGCTCTACCGGCATCGTTGCTACTGACGGATCAATGTATACACTCTTCCCGGACAAGCTCGCCCAGATGGCCGATACGTCATATGTGGCCATCATGACGCGGCAATTCTCCGAAGGCACCATCGCGTTTGTTCAGGATGCGATAGCCGGTGGCGACTAGCGGGCGGAGGATTGAAACCGTCACTTACGCCGACCTTAGGGCGCCCACCCGCTTGTAATGTTAGCAGAACTCCAGTCGGCATTCAGTGGTGCCGCTCTCCGTTACGCCGCCAACAGCCCACGCTCCATCTCACCCATTAGATCCACGTCCTTCGCGGGGTCATGAAACAGGTGGCCATAGACGTCATAGGTCATGGTGATGGACGAATGCCCCAGCATGGTCTGGATCTTCTTTGGCGGCCAGCCCTGCTCGATGAAGAGCGAGGCGGCAGCGTGACGCATGGCGTGCATTGAAAACCTCGGTGCGCCCTCCGCGTCCACGATGCTGCACTTCAGCATGAGTGGTTTGAACACACGGTTGTAGATATTCGAGTGCGTCTCGATATTGCCCACACCGTTGGGAAAGACCAAGTCGAGATCGCCCTTCGGGCAGGCAGGCTTCCAGTCTGTCAGCACTTTTGCGAGAAGTGGCCCCATCGGGATTTCCCGACGGCTCGATTTGCTCTTTGTGTTGCCCATGTCGCAGTAGCGATCGGCACGCTCACGAACGGTAATGACGGACCGATCGAAATCGATCGCATCCCACTTCAGGCCCCGTAGCTCCGACATTCGGAAACCCGTCATTAGCGCGGTCATGATGAGCGGCTTGTGACGCTCCGGCGCGTTCGCGATCAGCGCACGGATCTCATCCTTCGTCGGGAAGACCCGATCTGGATCATGACGCTCCGAGCGACGTAGCTTCACGTCGCGTGCAACATTGTGCTGCACGAGCCCCCGCTCTTGGGCAGCACTTATGATCGAGCGCAGGCTCGTGAGGCATTTCTTCGCCATCGCGCGCGTGCTGTCGCGCAGCATGCTGTCGAGGAACTCGCGCACATGGACGGCGCTGAACTCCTTGAGCATCAGATAACCGATCTTCGGCTCAATGTGGTTCTTCACATGGCCGCGGTAGGAATGAAGCGTAGCGCGTTCGAGCTGTTCGAGCTCGCAGCGATCAAGCCAGATTTCGGCTGCATCGCTGATGGTCACTTGGTCTGTGGGGGTAGTCATTGAGCATATCCTAGAACGTTGGTTTATCCCGCTATTCTAGGAAACGCGGAGCGAGCTGTCGGGTGGATTCCGTGCCTACTCGCTGGGTTTTTGTGTCTGCTCTTTCTCGCGTGTGCGCTTTGCCAGATCACCGACGATGCGCGCCACGCTCGCCCAATTTTCAACAACGAAGCGTCGCTTCTCGGCGAGGCTTGCTCGCGAGTAGTGGTATGAAATCTGGTCGGACCTGGAAGAAGCACCACGCCGCTTGCGATAACCCATCTCGATCGCAGCAGCGTATGTGCTGATCTCTCCGCGCTCGATCTTGTCGATCAGGTCCTGCCGACCGTCCTGTTCGAGCCGCCGAAGATAGTCGTCGTTATTGCCTGCCATGCCCCTCTGTAGACGCGTCTACGTTTGCGCGTCAATGCATAGATCACCGGCGTGTCGGTGATCGATTTTTTCCGACCTCACATTAGCCCCGCAGAGCATTTTTCAGTCCGAGCCCGAACGGCTCCATGGTATACTGATGGCAAGTCAGTTCTGGCCCGCGACAATCGGTTAGCGACCGCGCGTTGTCATAGCACAGGGGATACGAGCCGCCCGCCCCGCGGCAACATGGTAGCCGAGACTAAGATCGGAGCCAGGCGAGTGCGCGTTAAGGGAAAATCGGCCGGCACCACCGGCAGGTGAAAGCCCGGCTCCTTCTGGAGCGAAAGGTTGCCAATTGATGGGGCTTATGCCCCTGCCCCGTGAGAATTGCAGGAAAGTTCAGCGGGGTGAACCCAGCAGGTGCTGGGTGACCGAACGGGCCGAGAGGCCGGGGTTTCGGAGCAGATAGGCTGGTAATGCGTTCCGCCAGCCTGATCGTCGCACGATCGATGCTCTCTACCACTTCCCATGGGATAACCAGGAATAACCCCTACGCTACCATGCTGACTTCTTTGCATGGTGGCGGGGGGATAAAGGTCTTCCTTGGGATGGTAATTTGGATCTGGATTCAAATTCACATGCAAAAATGATCTGGATCGATGCTGCGAAGCAGCGTCGTTCCGCTACCGGGCGAAGCCCGGTAGCACTGAACCATGAAGACCATGAAACGCACGAACACAATGACACCCGCCGAAGCCATGCAAGCCCCTGCACCATGAACTTCACGAAGCATGGTTACTCCGGTCCAATGGTAGCTGTGCTGATGGATTCTATGGTTACATGGATCGGATGGTCATGGGCTGGATGAAATCATGAAGTCCCATGTCTTGTTGGGTCTGCGGTTCTTTAACAACCTGTTTCTGAATTTCTGCCCTACACTTAGGAATCCGTAAGTTCCTGTTTACAGGACAGAACCCTCCTTCGGCGCGAAGACAGCCTCGTTGAGTCACTAAACAATTTCAACTTCCATCCCCACGGAGAGGACCATGGTTGCGGCAAACTCCGCAGGGAATGGAAGTCTTAGAAACGGCTGGTTTCAATGACCCGGATGGCGCCGAAATTCTGGTGTGTTTTCATTCAGCGCCATCCACCGGCGGTTAGCCTTGGTTGTCCGACTCGTAGTCCACATAGCGCTCAGGGAACTTATGCAGGTTACGTCGATAACGATCCATATGGTGAGGCATATGAGCGCTCGTAGGGAGAATATCGATCAATCCGGTGATCACGCTTTCCATCAGATCAAAGTAACCAGCGGAGTAACTGAGCATTCGAGTGGTTGCCGGCTCCATATCCGACACCTCCTCCAACGCGTCATCGCACAAGGCCGCGTAAGCAGCGAAGTCGTCGAAATGGCCATTTGCGCGGCGCGCCGTGCCCCCAACCCAACGCTCCCAATCTTCTCCGGTCGAGTCCGGGTTGAGCAGATGATAAGCGCGATTGGCGGCTTCAAATGGATCGTAGGCGAGAGGGATGTTCGTTTTCATCTTGGGTTAAGAGCACAATTTGCCGTTTGTCTCTTGGCGAATTACACCCCTCATTTGTTCTCACCCCTCTCTTTCTGAGACAGGGAAAATATCGCTACCCACCAATAGGTTATCTGCCTATCAGGATGGATCGGCATTGGGTGCGATTTTACGTTTATGGTGACCTTCAGTGCTGATCGAATATGGGTTCCACGCCTCAGCGGCAAGTGTGTGGCCTATCTGCGGACATCGAACCGGCCGCACAGCCGGCTTCGTGCTGACGCACAGCTTGCAGCCGTGAATGCTTCGCTGCGACCAGGTCGAACGAAACTCATCGAGAAATTCACGGAATTTGAGCCTCTGGACGCTGGGATACGGCCAGAACTAATGCGAGCAGCTCAATTTTGCTGCGACAACGACGCTGTCCTTCTGATTGGTCAAATCGAGCGGATGAGGTCTGCGGTGCGTTGGCTTGGTTACCTTCATGAGCATCGTGTGAAATTTCGGGGCGCAGACGCGCCGCATATCAATCACCTGAGCTACAACCAATTTGTTGCCGCCGATCTACATCAGCGCAAAGAGATCGGGCAAAGAGTCAGAGAGGCTCTAGCCGACGCGCAAAAATCTGGGACCGTGCTAGGCCGGAAAAATGGATGTCCTGGCGAACTCCTTTTGGGCCCCGAAGCCAGCGCCAAAGCCCGACAAAGAAATGCGCTCCAGCGGGACTCCCGCATAATGGAACAAATTCGCCTCATCCAATATAGAGGGGTCACGTCGTTGACCGGCATCGCAACTCGGCTCAATCAAATGAAAATTCCAGCACCGCGCGGTGGGCAATGGAGTGCCACGCAAGTGCAGCGGGTAATGAACAGATTGTCTGAAGAGCAGTCCTGATGAAAGATCGCACCTAGCGTATCAAGGAGATTTCGTGCGCTGCTGACCCAGACAGTATTTTGCGTGACTAGACCACTTTGCTCACCCTCGCCCTCTTGCTCGCCACAGTTCCGATCATCCCCGCCGGTGATACCTTCACCTGCACTCCCACGGCGGTCTGGGATGGCGACGGTCCGGTATGGTGGGCAGAAGGGCCTCGTGTGCGCTTGTCTGGTATCGCGGCGCGCGAGGCAGACGGGACCTGCAATGCCAACCAGCCGTGCCCCGACGCAACCGCCGGGCAGGCACGCGACACCCTCGCGGCACTGATCGGCACTCCTGGTGGTTTCAGCGCCCTTGGGCATCGCCTCGTCAGCGGCCCTACGATGCGTTGTCGATCGATTGGCTCGGCTGGTGGCAACAGGACACTGCGGCATGGTGCCTATCACCTGTCAGCGGCGACGTGAGCTGCGCCATGGTGCGATCGGGCACCGCCCTTCGGTGGGATCGCTATTGGGGCGCTCATCGCTGTTAGAAGAACCACATCGCGATCGAGAACACTGTCAGCGCCACGAGTAGCCCAACCTCGACATGGAGGAGCTTCAGCCGTTGCAAGCGCAGCCCTTACCCTTCTTGCAGTTCTTATCCCTAGCGATGCAGCTATCGCCGCATGCCTTACCCTTCTTACAGACCTTGCAGCACGCCTCGCTCGCGTAGGCAGTGCCACAGATCGGCGCTGCCGCCCCTGCAAGTGACGTTGTTGCTAGAGCCAGTGCGGCCGGGACACCCAGATGGCCGACGTAGAACAACGCCTTGGGTGTGGCAGTTGTGGTTCGCGACGAGTTAGGGTCAGGCTGGCGTTCGGGGATTGACCTCCAATGCTGATGGTAGCTGCGCGGGTTATCTGCGCTCGAACCGCCCTATGTGCTTTTCCTTATGAACGGCTCAAGGCAATCGGCGTCGCGAACAGCCAGTCGAGGTAGGCGGCGAGCAGCGTGGCTGGACAAAGTAGAGATTTTCCTTCGCCGATCACTCTGCCCACCACGGCCCTTCTACGGAGAAGCGAGATCCATTTCAGGGGGCCTTAATGGGTTCGCAGAACACCGTGATCCTTTCATCTGCCTTGTCGTCCGGTTCGCGTAGCACGAGCCAGTCGAGACCATAATATCCGGTTCGACACTGAAGAATGCCAGTAGCCTTGCGAGCACCATCCGTCGGATCGACGAGCGAGTAGCTGACAACCATCCCAGCGGTCATGACGACTGGGTCTTTCAGGGTCACGCGCCGCAGGAAAGACTTGCGCTTAATCGCGCTGCCACTGGAGAATTCTGTGTTGACTGTTGCAATCAACGAATTTTCGAGCAGTTTGGAATAGCGTGCGAGGTTGTAGATCGGCCGGCGCCCCGAAGCGTCCGGCGTGGTTAGGTTCTTAATCAGAGCTTCGGCACCAGTCAGGCTGGCTTGGAGCGCTTGGTATTGAGCGGTCTCCTTGTCAGCGGTCGTCGCGCCTTCTTGAGCTTTCTTGGCTCTGTCCACGGCTTCGGAAAGGCCGCCGTAAGCGACGATGGTTGCGTTGTTTTCGTTGAGACTCATGCGGTCGCCGGGCCGTTTTAGTGTTCCGCCCGTTCCGACAAGCATATCCAGCAGCAGAGTATTGGACGCTTTGAACGGGACGGAGGACACGGTCGTTTCTCGCGAAAGAAGACTGGCCAGCACCTGCGTTCCTGCTGCAATCGTTGGCGGTCCAAAACTCGCGGGCAATCGGCCTCCACCGCCCAGAGATTGACGAGATTGATAAGCTTCGGTGCGTTCCCGCAGTTCTGTCACCGCCTTTTCTAGCATTCGGTTTATGACGAGCGCGTCGCCCCAAGCGGGTGCCTCGCCTTGGGCAAGCACGACGATCTCCTTGTCGTCCCCAACACTTTTGAGCGTGTCGCGAAGCTTTTTCGCTGTCGCTTGCACGACGTAACTGCCGAGCATAGTTGTCTCAAGCGCGCCTGCGCCTTCACCGGATAGGGACGTGTTATTTGAGAAAGCGGGCGGCGTGAGCAACTTTACCTGCGAATCGACGATGGATTGCTGCGCTGTTAGCCGCCTGGCCTCAAGCTCCGCTTCTTCGACAAGAATTTGTTCGGGCGTCTTGGCCTCTCCCGCGTCCGCGCTTCCGCCATCGCCCACGGCGACTTCCTGCGCTGCCAGCGGCAAAGCAAATACGAGCGTGGCCGCCACCGCAATCGCTGCGGCGTTCGCAATTCTATTCGTTTTCATGGTGCAATCCCCCCTCAAATTCACCCGACCCGCAAATTAACATATAGGACGCCAGCCTTTTTAGCCATAGGGCGGGCCATTATTCGCGCGGGTAATTGGGCTGAAATCGGTCCTGGGCGGAATAAAAACCGTAAAGCGGGCAAGCCTAGCTATTGCTAAACTTACCGTGTTCATTTGGAATAGCTTTCGCCTCATCGAGCTTTGCGAGGACCAGATAGTCAAACGACAGCTTTTGACACCGGCGTGTGATCCGCGGATCGGCCGATAGTGTGCTGCGTAACAGTCGTCGCGCTCTTCGCCCGACGAACGATCCCACACCGCTCACCGTATTGCCCACCCGCTTCCAATGCGGGGCGCACGTAAACCTAGCTGCACCAACCACAGCAAGAAGGTCTGCACACATGAAGTTCCACCTCTACGAATGCGTCATCAAGCGTCAGAACGGCGAGGTACGCGGTCACATCGTCGCTCCCTCGAAGGACAGGGCCTGGATGGTCGCCGTCGAACACGATGAGGCGCTCGGCCACGACCACGAGGATCTGACCCTGACGCGCGTAGACAAGACGCTTGACGATGATCGCAGGCGTGGTCTGGATGCCCTCTTGGAGAGCGCCCCGGTTGGGTTTGCAAGCTGGTGCGAGATCGGCTGGGTCGCGCACACTGCTCCGGTCCAGCAACTGAAACTCTACCGGCTCAAGGACGCTGACGGTCACGACCTGTTCGCGATCGCACCCCACATCGACATCGCGGCCTCGGTGTTCACGACCGCGTTGCGCGTGCCTATCGGTGAGACACGCATGCTTCAGATTGCGGACGGCATGAAGGATCTGCCACACGACAAGGTGCGCAATCTGAGGCAGCTTCTGGAGCTCGGACCAATCGGATTTGCGCTCTTCGAAACTGATGAGCAGCGATGGATTGTTGTCTAGTGTGTGAAGCTTCGGCGGTCGGCTGGTCAGCGCGGCAACGGTCCGGCCCGATCGGCTTGCTCGAAGGGGACGTCTAGCGCGGCTGGTCGCGAGCCTGAGTCAACCGAAATGAGCTTGCCTCGAACTGGTATCCCGGTTCGAGGCAGGCCGATGCCCCACCCAGTTTATTCGGATCACGAAATGTGGGGCAAAGTTGACAACTTAGGTATGCTGACAGTGGATCGGGATTGCCCACAATGACCGGGAACTGCATGTAGACACCGTGACCTACATCGACAGAACACTTTGGTTCGATAGCTCGCTCGGAAGAAGCGTTGTTAGAGAGGATGAGCTATTCTCTCTAACGGCCCCTCTCGTTGTCCTAGGCGAGCCAGGGATGGGCAAGAGCGAATTGCTCAAGAAACTCGCAAAGCACAGCGAGCATCCCTTGGTCACTGCTCGACAGCTAATAAATCGAGCGGACCTGCAATCGCTCGTGGACGATGGCTCAACGATCCTCATTGACGCTTTGGATGAAGTGCCATCAAGAGCAGTCGGCGACGCAGTGGATCTGGTGCTGCAAAAGCTTGGCCAGATTGGCTGCCCACGTTTCATACTCTCTTGCCGCGTCGCCGACTGGAGGTCAGCAACATCCGCCGCAGCGATATCAGAACAGTATGAGGAACGGCCCCTTGAACTTCATCTAGAAGAGCTGGATCGAGATGAGCAGATAAGGTTTCTATCTGTGCACGTGGGAGACGCTTGCTCGCAGGAGCTTGTTGAGCATTTCTCCGCATTTGGTTTGGAAGGTCTGCTGGGTAATCCCCAAACGCTAGATCTGATACGTCGCCTACCGCTTGACCAAGCATTGCCGAGCACTCGCACTGCCCTTTTCGAGTTAGCAGTGGAAGAGCTGAGAAAGGAACATCGCGATGGTGGTCCTGAGCTGGCGAAGACTGACCTCTTGGCTACAGCAGGCGCGGCCTTTGCCGGATTAATTCTCGGCGGCAAAACATTCGCTTCAAGACGGTCGGCAGCGAACCTGGAAGAGGATGAAGCTTCACTCACCGAGCTCAAACAGCTATGCAGTGACAAGCTTGAGATTGCCCTTGATACAAGACTATTTAGGGCCGCTGGGAACGACCGCTTCTCTTTCTGCCATAAACTGATAGGTGAGTTTCTTGGAGCGGCATGGCTCGCGAAGAAAGCGGATACGCGTAGGAAACGTAAGCGTCTTTTGGAATTGTTTAGTTCACGAGGCTTGGTTCCAGCAAATCTCCGCGGTCTTCACGCTTGGTTGGCAAGGGATCAAAAGCTCGCGCTAGAGGTGATCGAGACCGACCCCATGGGTCTCATCGAGTATGGGGACGCGGATGGACTCCCACCCGAACAGGGCAATGCTCTCTTCGACGCACTTGAGCTATTGGCCAGCAAGAATCCTTGGTTTAAAAATTGGCACCAAGTGCGTGCCACAGCTCTGGTGGCCGAGCCCCTACGTGAGCGCGCCCAGAAGGTTCTCCTTGATCGGAATGCGCCGTTTCATTTGCGGGCAGTGATTGCTGACCAACTGAATGAAGTGAGCGTCGCTTCTAGGTTTCGTGGCGCGGCCATCGCGATACTCTTTGATGGAGGCGATGACATCTATCTCAGACGCAAGGCTGCGGAAGCCGTTGCGCTTCTAAATGATGAGAACTTCAGCGCGCACCTTGAAGCACTGCTCTCACAAGGAACTCGGGCGTCCGCAAAAATAGCTTATGAGTTCATCGAAATTGCAGGCGTCGAGCATTTTTCCGACGATCAAGTCATCCGCGCGGTGCTTGCTCACGATGGGTTGATATTTTGCGAGGTTCCAAGAAAGCCGCAATCTACTTCCCTTCTGGGCTTCTGGAGATTTGAAGAGCGCGTTCCGGTAGAGCGCCTAGACGGTCTCCTTGAAACCCTGACACATTATACTTCGGCCCTCTTGAAAGAGCATGCAGGCATTGATGAAAACCAGTTGATTGACTTCGCGTATGGGTTGATCTTGCGGCGACTAAATCAAGGCACCGTAGACCCGCTAAAACTCTGGGAATGGCTGAAACCTTTCAGCAAGCAGGATGGATATCATCGAGACCACGAGAAAGCGCTCGCAACCTGGTTCAAAGAACATGCGGACGAGCGAAGGGCAATCCAACGTCATGTTCTTTTTGACGCACGAGATCACTCGATCAATTATAAAGGCTACCGGCTCTCACGTAGTTCCGCTAGTCTGTATCCAAGCGAAGCAGACGTTGCCTATCTACTAGGTCAGCTCGACCCAGAAGACCGGAACTCGAACAAATGGCGAGAGCTGCTCTCATTGGTCCGGCACGATGGTGAAGAGGGGCAACTCGCACGAGAGGCCGCCAAACCATTTGTCCTCAATAATCCAGAAATGCTGGACTGGTTGGACAGGCTTGCCATCCCCAACGCACCTGAGTGGCAAGTTAAGCAAGAGCGTCGGCGAAGGAAGGAAGAAAGGAAGCGAGCCGCCAGATATCAAGAGCATCGGCGAGATTATCTCCTTCATATCGACGATGTGCGCGAAGGAACGTTCGGCTCGATCCACGGACCGGCGCAAGCATATCTCAAGATGTTTCGAGACATCGGGGACAACCTCAAACCCAATGAGCGGATAGCGGAATGGCTTGGCGAAGATGTTGCCCGAGCTGCGCTTGATGGTTTCGAGCAGTTCCTTATGCGAAAACCCACTTTGGTCACTGCCACCAGAATAGCCGTAAGCTACGCCAAGGCCACACAATGGAACGCGACGAATATAATCGTAGCGGCTTTGGCAGAACGACTTAGAACGCGCTGCGAGCCCTTCGAGGGGGTTACTGATGAGCGATTAATGGCTGGGCTCTTTCGGGTCTGGTTCTCACGGATAGACGATCACGCGGGCTTCCCAGAGCTGCAGGAACGGCTTGAAGCCGAACTGCTTCGACGTGGAGCGCTGGGACGTGCATTTCGATTGTTTATCGTGCCCCAGCTCAAGAAACGAAAGGACCACGTTGACCAGCTTTACCCCCTGATGCGCTCCAAGCAGTATGGCGATTTAGCGACCAGCATGGCGGTAGAATGGCTGCAGGCGTGCCCAGACTTGCCAACTGGTCCAGAGATGGAATTAGTCGATCGCTTGGTATCATCGGGCCGCCTTGATGAACTCCGATCACTTGTAGCAATTCGCCTCTCGCAAGACCTTGATGATGAGCGAAGAAGAAGCTGGGACGCGATCCAAGTATATGTAGATTTTGAAGGGGCAGTTGATCGCCTGACACAACCGCTTCAACCCGAGCTACTTTGGCATCTTCGCGCTAGGATTGGCGGAGGAAGATCGGACAAAAGGCCTATGTCGCCCTTGAGTTCGGCCCAACGCACATGGATTGTCAGTTCGTTTCGGAAGCTTTGGCCGAATAGACTCAGACCCGAAGGCGCTAGCTCTGGTGACCAGAATTACTGGGATGCCTCAGACTACCTTAAGAAGCAGATCTCGTTGCTCGGCGAAGACACTGACGAACAGGCACGAGAGGGTTTGGCGTGCCTAAAAGGAGAGCCAGAGGATGAATACACCGATTACATTCGTGTGGTAATCGCCGAACAGCAACAAAAGCTGGCCGAACAAACCTATCGAATTCCAAGTCTGGATGAGATCTGCACAATCCTTGAAGGTGGCCAGATAGTCGATCAGGCAGACCTTAGAGCTGTCATGCTGGACGCATTACAGGATGTCCAAGCGAAACTTAAAGGCGATCCTGTCGACTGGTATAAAGGCTTCTTCAGCGATGACGGCACTAAGCATAGAGACGAGGAAGCTTGCCGCGATGAGATAATCAAGATGCTCCAAACGGTGGAGCCAAGTCTTGAGTATATTCCTGAATCGCACGCCGCCGATGACAAGCGAGTGGACATAGTCGCGCGAGCGCGATCAAAGATCATTTTGCCGATCGAGATAAAGGGCCAATGGCATTCTAAGATTTGGACGGCTGCAGATAAGCAGCTGGACATCCTTTACTCTAATGACTGGCGAGCGGAACATGGCATTTATCTTGTGCTGTGGTTCGGCCCTAACGAAAAGCTCAAGCCACCGCCTAATGGGGCCAAAAAGCCAAGCACGCCAACGGACTTGGCTGATGCCCTCTTCGCTAATAGTAAGGCCGCTCAGGAGGATCGGGTCTCGATCGTCGTTCTGGACCTCACTCGCCCCGCTTCGTGTTAATCGACAGAGCCACGCTGATAGAAGCGCACGAACTAGTCGGATTCAATTCCCAAACCCCAAATTTCTTGTTGCCGAACCGCGAAAGCAGTCAAGAGGTGAGCTCCGCGTCCAAGGCAATTCCCCTGGTCACCATGTGGCATCGAGGTCGCTTTGAACCGAGCCTCATCGCAGACTCACCTGATCGGAGCCGCTTGTGGCGAGATGAAGCGTTGAGGGAAGCGCTTTCCACGATTGAGCAAGAACATGGGATCACTGTCGGCGACCTTGCATTCTGGCGAGAAATCGCACGCTTCAACGGATGCGATAAACGCGGGATCCAACAAAATACCGGGATGAAAAGGGACGCCTTTGATGATCTCGTCTCAACCTACTTAGAGCGTGATCTGCTTTTCTATCTTGAGGAGTGGCAGTCAAACGCCACCGAAGAGCCTCCAAGGCAACTACTTTATTGGACTGATCCCGGCATGCTGAATCACATTCTCGATCTTCGCGAGGAAGCACTGCTTGACTGGACGGGGAAGCAACCCGAAAGCCTTCGTGAGCAACAAGAATTTATCCGCGGCAAGAGCTGGGAAGGGTTTGCCATATCGGCGTTGCTAAGAGCGACTTTGGGGGCAACGAGGGGACGCTTTTGGCAAGCACCGAGCGGCGAGATTGACCTGATCTTAGATTGGGTGAACTCGGACAAAATCTGGGCAGTTGAAATGACCACCGGGCGAAGAAAAGTCGTCGACGGCGGCTTCAAAAGCGGATTTCAAGCCACCGATTCTGATCGTGCAATGATAGTTCATCCCGCAAATCAGATGCCCCCGTCCCTCCAAGGATCGAGCCGCGTGGACTTCGACATAGAGAAGATGACCCTCGAAGCAGCGCTCAAAGCGGTTCTAGAGGGTCCTGCCTGACGAACGGTCGTAGTTTCAAGCCATACTCTTCTTGAAGAATGGTAGCGGAGGAGGGACTCGAACCCCCGACACGCGGATTATGATTCCGCTGCTCTAACCACCTGAGCTACTCCGCCCCAGTTGCCGCCGCGCGAAGCGCGCTGCGATGGGCCCGCCGGAGCGTTAACTCGACGGCAGGCGGCGCTCTTACGGTGCAGGCACGCCTCGGTCAAGCGGCAGATTCCATGGCGGTCACACGCGCGCTTTTCCACGAAAAGCGACCTCATGGACCGGGTCCCACGGACCACCCAGATAGCGGTGGAGGGCGAGGCCGCGAAAGCGAAACGCGCGCTCCTCTACCTCGCCCGCAAGCTGGGCCTGGAGGGTCTTGGCCGCCTTGTTCGAAACCTTGTTCTGTACCGTGATGTGCAGCCGCTTGCCGCCCGAATCCTGCTCGGTCAGCAGGCCGTGGAAATGTTCGGCTAGCATTGCACGCACGCGCAGCAGACCTTCACTCTCCAGCCGAATCGCCGTCCCCCCGCCGAGCGACATGATGCCCGCGATCCGCGCATCGATCGGTGCGAATTCGCCGGCGAGCTGGCGGATGTGCTGGACGACCTCCGCCTCGCAGAAGCCGGGCAGCGCGTGGAACAGCGTGACATGGGCGGCGAGATGATTGCGCTCCGGCGGGAAATGCGCGGTGCGCAGCGCGGTCGCCCAGCCCTGCAGATCCTCGGGCAGTTGCGCGGTCAGGATGAGTGGCGCGCTACCGGACGAGATGGTCACATCTCTCCGCGTTCGCGGCGCAGCTTGTACCATTCGGCCACGTTGGCGTTGTGCTCTTCCAGCGTCTCCGCGAACTCGTGTCCTCCGGTACCGTCGGCCACCATGTACAGCGCGTCGGTTTCGGCCGGGTCGAGCACTGCGGCAATCGCCTCGCGCCCCGGATTGGTGATCGGGCCGGTCGGCAGGCCGACGCGGGTATAGGTGTTGTAGCCGTTGACCGCCGCGATCTCGGACTGCTTGATGCGCCGGCCGAGCGGCTTGCCCTTGGTGATCGGGTAGATGATCGTCGGATCGGCCTGCAGCAGCATGCCTTGCTTGACGCGGTTGGAATAGAGCCCAGCAACCATCCGGCGTTCACGCGCCACACCGGTTTCCTTTTCGACGATCGAGGCGAGCGTTACCGCTTCCTCGATATTGTCGACCGCGATGTTCCCGCCCCGCTTGGGCCAGGCCTCCGCGAGGTAATTGCGCATCGCCGCCTGCATCCGGGCGAGCACCGCCGCGCGGTCTTCCCCACGCTCGAAATCATAGGTGTCGGGCAGCACGCTGCCTTCCTTGGGCACCGGAATCTCGCCCGTCAGCAGGTCTTCCGCCATCAGCGTCTCGAACACGAGGATCGAGGGCATGCCTTCGGGGATAGTGACGAAGCGGCGGATGACCTCGCCATGCTGCAACGTGTCGAGGATCGTCGCAGGGCTGGCCCCGCCGGGCAGCAGAAACTCGCCTGCCTTGATCGGATCGCCACTGCCAAGGATCTTCGCCCGCAGCAGGAAAGCCTGCTGGCTGGCGATCAGGCCCTCTTCCTGCAGCTGGCCCGCCACCGAAGTGAGCGTGGAGCCAGAACGGACGATGAAGGACGTATCGTCATCGGCCGGGCCGTTGCCGTACCAGCCCCAGGCGAACCAGCCGCCCGCCACCGCTACAGCTATGAGCAAGAGGGCGGCGAGCGCGCGGATCATCAGTCTACCTTGGCCATCACGAGGCTGGCATTGGTGCCCCCGAAGCCGAAGCTGTTGTTGAGCACGGCCTTCACCTCCCGCTGTTTCGCGGTGTGCGGCACCAGGTCGACGCCTTCGGTGCCGTCGTCAGGATCGTCGAGGTTGAGCGTAGGCGGAACGATCTGGTCGCGCATCGCGAGGATGCAGAAGATGCTCTCGACCGCGCCTGCGCCACCCAGAAGGTGGCCGATGGCGGACTTGGTGCTGCTCATCGAAGCGCCGCCCAGATCGTCGCCGAAGACGCGCTTGGCCGCCGCGAGTTCGATCGTGTCGGCCATGGTCGAGGTGCCGTGTGCGTTGATGTAGTCGATATCGCCCGGCTCCAGCCCCGCCTTGCGCAGCGCCATCCGCATCGAAAGTTCCGCGCCCTTGCCTTCGGGGTGCGGCGCGGTGACGTGGTAGGCATCGCCCGAGAGGCCGTAGCCGGTCACTTCGGCGTAGATCTTGGCGCCGCGCGCCTTGGCGTGCTCGTACTCCTCCAGCACGACAACGCCCGCGCCCTCGCCCAGCACAAAGCCTTCGCGATTGCGGTCATAGGGGCGGCTCGCCTGCTCGGGCCGGTCGTTGTAACCGGTGTTGAGCGCGCGGGCCTGAGCGAAGCCCGCGATGCCCAGCGGGTTGATGGTCGATTCGGAACCGCCAGCCAGCATGATGTCCGCATCGTCGTCGCGAATCATGCGCGCGGCATCCCCGATCGAGTGCGCGCCGGTGGAGCAGGCGGTGACCACGGCGTGGTTGGGGCCCATCAGACCGTAGCGGATCGAGACCTGCCCGCTGATGAGGTTGATGATGCGCCCGTGGACGAAGTGCGGGCTGACCCGGCCCGGCCCGCGCTCGTGCAGGTTGACCGATTCAGACTCGATCCCCGGAAGGCCGCCGATGCCCGCACCGATGGAGACGCCGGTGCGCTCCTTGGTCGCCTGATCCATTTCGGTAAGCCCGGCATCCTCGATCGCCTGCCCGGCCGCATCGAGGCCGTAGACGATGAAGGGATCGACCTGGCGCTGGATCTTCGTGTCCACGCGCTTGTCGGGATCGAACCCCCATTCGTGGTCCTTGCCCTTCACTTCGCAGGCGATGGTCGCCTTCTGGTTGGAAGCGTCGAAGCGGGTGATCGGCCCCGCCCCGCTCTTGCCTGCGATGAGGTTCTTCCACGAGGTTTCGACATCGCCACCAAGCGGGGTGACGAGGCCAAGTCCGGTTACGACGACGCGACGCATATTCATCTCCAAAAACAGCACAGGCCCGGCCCGCTAACCGGGTCGGGCCTGCAAATGGCGGCGGCAGGCGGCCGCCGCAAGCACATGATAGGTTTAGCCCCTCGGGACTTAGCCCTTGTGCTCTTCGATGTACTTGGTGGCGTCGCCGACCGTGCTGATCTTCTCAGCCGCATCGTCGGGGATTTCCACACCGAATTCTTCTTCGAAGGCCATCACCAGCTCAACGATGTCGAGGCTGTCCGCGCCCAGATCGTCGATAAAGCTGGCGTCCTGCGTCACCTTGTCGGCTTCCACGCCCAGGTGTTCGACGACGATCTTCTGTACGCGGTCGGCGGTATCGCTCATTACTTTGCCTCTCAGGTGTTCGTGAATTGAATTGGCGTTTGCCCTAATCAACGCCGCGCAAGCTGGCAAGTGCCAGCTCCTATCGATTAAACGCCACTTCCCACAGGCATATGGCGCTCGTTCGATCCGTCAGGCGTCGCCTGCGCGGTCGACACGCGTTGCTTCAGGCGCATCGGGTTTGGGCTGCTCGACGGTGCGGATCGACAGTTCACGAAGCTGCTTGGGGCTGACGATCGACGGCGCGCCCATCATCAGGTCCTGTGCGCGCTGGTTCATCGGGAAGACGATGACTTCGCGGATGTTCGGCTCGTCCGCCAGCAGCATCACGATCCGGTCGATCCCCGGGGCCGAACCGCCGTGCGGCGGAGCGCCCAGCTTGAACGCCTCGATCATGCCGGAGAAGTTCGCGTCGACGTCTTCTTTCGAATAACCCGCAACTTCGAACGCTTTGTACATGATGTCCGGGCGGTGGTTACGAATGGCGCCGCTGGACAGCTCGTAGCCGTTGCACACGATGTCGTACTGCCACGCTTTGATCTCGAGCGGATCCTGGTTCTCCAGCGCGTCCATCTCGCCCTGCGGCATCGAGAACGGGTTGTGGCTGAAATCGATGCGCTTGAGTTCCTCGTCGTATTCGAACATCGGGAAATCGACGATCCAGCAGAACTTGAAGCAGCCCTGTTCGATCAGCTCGAGCTGCTCGCCCACGCGCGTGCGTGCGGCACCGGCCAGCTTTTCGACCTCCTTGGGCTTGCCCGCCGCGAAGAACAGGCCGTCGTTTTCACCCAGGCCCAGCTCGTCATAGAGCTTGGCCATCTCTTCCGGCCCGTGGTTCTTGGCGATCGGCCCGCCGAACTCGCCGCCCTTGCGGGTGACGTAGCCGAGCCCCGAATAGCCCTCGCGCCGCGCCCAGTCGTTCATCTCGTCGAAGAACTTGCGGCTCTTCTCGTTGGTGCTGGGTGCGGGGATGGCGCGCACGATGCCGCCACCGCCGACGATCTTCTCGAAGATGCCGAAGCCGCTCTTCTCGAAGTGATGCGTCACGTCGGTGATCAGGATCGGATTGCGCAGGTCCGGCTTGTCGCTGCCGTACTTGAGCATCGCCTCGGCATAGGGAATGCGCGGGAATTCGCCCGCGGGCGTCACGCTCTTGCCGCCCGAGAATTCCTCGAACACGCCGGCCAGCACGGGCTCGATCGTATTGAAGACATCTTCCTGCGTCACGAAGCTCATCTCGAAGTCGAGCTGGTAGAATTCGGGGCTGCGGTCGGCGCGCAGGTCTTCGTCGCGGAAGCACGGGGCGATCTGGAAATAGCGATCGAACCCGGCGACCATCAGCAGCTGCTTGAACATCTGCGGCGCCTGCGGAAGCGCGTAGAAGCGGCCTGGGTGCAGGCGGCTGGGCACCAGGTAATCGCGCGCGCCCTCGGGCGACGATGCACCGAGGATCGGGGTCTGGAATTCGGAGAAGCCCTGGTCGATCATCCGGCGGCGCAGGCTCGTGATGACCTTATTGCGCAGCATGATGTTGGCATGCACGCGCTCGCGCCGCAGGTCGACGAAGCGATACTTGAGGCGGATGTCCTCGGGATATTCCTGCTCGCCCGCGACCGGCAGCGGAAGTTCCTCGGCCGCGGACTGCACCGTGGCGGACTTCGCGAAGACCTCGATATCGCCGGTCGGCAGGTTCGCGTTGCGCGTTTCCTGCGAGCGCGCCTTGACCACGCCGTCGATCGTGATGACGCTTTCGGACTTGAGCGAATCCAGCAGGCTCAGCGCTTCGCTGTCCTCGTCCGCGACGATCTGCGTGATGCCGTAATGGTCGCGCAGGTCGATGAACAGCACGCCGCCATGGTCACGCTTGCGGTGCACCCAGCCCGACAGGCGAACGGTATCGCCGACATGATCCTCGCGAAGCTGTGCGCAAGTATGGGTACGGTAGGCGTGCATCTTGGAAACTTTCCGGTTCGGGGATTAGGCGCTAGGGGCGACACCGCGGATGGTCGGCATATGCCCGATTGCTTGCACGCGCTAACAGGCGATGGACCCCGATTTGTCAAGGCGAGGCTTTGGCAGACAGGGTCCGTTTCGATGGGGCCACACCGGTCCGGGGGCGGTACTCCGCCCGACCGTTTGAAAGACGACACATGAAAATTCACGACCTGATTACCACCACCGACAAGCTCGCCGAACTGTGCGAACGCCTTGGCAAGGGCGACTTCGTATGCGTCGACACCGAGTTCATGCGGGAAAATACCTATTGGCCAGAGCTCTGCCTGGTCCAGATCGGCGACGAGAACGAAGCTGCGGCGATCGACCCGCTGGCCGACGGGATCGACCTCAAGCCCCTGCTCGACCTGCTGACCGAGAACGAAGACGTGCTGAAGGTCTTCCACGCAGGCAGTCAGGATGTGGAGATCTTCTACAACCTCACCGGCAAGACCCCGCACCCGATCTTCGACACGCAGATCGCGATGATGGCGATCAGCCAGTCCGAACAGATCGGCTATGCCAATCTGGTGGAGCACTGGCTGGACAAGACGATCGACAAGGGCGCGCGCTTCACCGACTGGAGCCGCCGTCCGCTGACCGACCGTCAGCTGGAATACGCGATCGGCGACGTCACCTATCTGGCGACGATCTTCCCGCGCATTCTCAAGAAGCTGATCAAGACGGATCGCGGCCTGTGGCTCAACGCCGAGATGGAGAAGCTCGCCGACCCCGAAAACTACGCGATCGAGCCCGACAGGGCATGGAAGCGCATCCGCGCACAGGGCCGCAACGCGCAGGTGCTCGGGCGGCTGAAGGCAGTTGCCGCATGGCGCGAGGGCGAGGCGCAGCACAAGAATATCCCGCGCGGACGGATCATGCGCGACGAAACGCTGGCCGACATCGCCTCGCATCCGCCCAAGAAGCAGGGTGACCTCGCCAAGGTGCGCGGCCTCTCCAACGCGTGGAAGGACAACGAGATCGGCAACCGGCTGATGGAGGTGCTCGAAGAGGCGGAGCCGCTGCCGTCGGACGAGATGCCCCAGCGCACCAGTCGCGGGGCGCCGCTGGGCAAGGAAGGCGCGCTGGTGGCTGACCTGCTCAAGCTGCTGCTCAAGATCCGCGCCCGCGAGATCGACGTAGCCCCGCGCCTGCTGACCCGCTCGGACGAGCTGGAGCAACTGGCCGCCGGCGTGCGCAATCTGCCGATCCTCGAAGGGTGGCGGCGCGAGGTTTTCGGCAGCGACGCGCTCGACCTCGTCGAAGGCAAGCTCGCCTTCGCGGTCGAACAGGGCAAGCTCAAGATGACCCATATCGACGACGAGGTGGAGGGCTAGCCCCCGATGAGCACGTACCTGCCCACGATCCGCCAACTGCAGTATCTCGTCGCGCTGCACGAGCATGGCCATTTCGGCCGCGCGGCGGAGGCCAGCTTCGTGTCGCAGTCGACGCTGTCGGCAGGTATTCGCGAGCTGGAGACGCTGCTGGATGTGACTTTGGTGGAGCGCAGCCGCCGCGTGGTGCGCTTCACCCCGCTGGGTCAGCAGGTGGTGGAGAAGGCCCACGCGCTGCTGCGGCAGGCCGAAGACCTGTCGGACCTCGTGCGCGCGGCGGGCCAGCCGCTTACTGGCGCCCTGCGCATGAGCGTGATCCCGACGATCGCGCCCTTCATGCTGCCCAAGATGCTGCCCCGGCTGCGGCGCGAACGCCCCGAGCTGGAGCTGTTCCTGCGCGAGGAAACCAGCAGCGACGCGGTGGAATCGCTCCATCACGGCCGCGTCGACTGCGCGCTGCTCGCGCTGCCCTTCCCCACCGGCGAGGTGGAGCAGGAGATCATCGCGGAAGACCGCTTCTTCGTCGCCTATCCGGGTGACGAACCGCGCGACCTGCCGCAGGAAATCCGTCCGGAGACGATCGAGGACGGGCGCCTGCTGCTGCTGGAGGACGGGCACTGCCTGAAAGAGCATGCCCTGGCCGCCTGCAACCGGCCCGAATTGCGGGCCGCGACCAGCATGATCGGGACCAGCCTGCACACGCTGGTCCAGATGGTCGATAACGGCCTTGGCGTGACCATGCTGCCCGAAATGGCGCTGGACGCGGGGATACTGGAAGGCACCAAGGTGATCGCCCGCCCGCTCGACGCACCGGCGGCCATGCGCGATATCGCCCTGATCTGGCGCAAGAACTCACCCCGTGAAAACGACTTCCGCCTGCTCGCGGACGAATTGCGCGCCGGCTAGTCTGCGTCCTCGCCCACCCGGCCAAGAAAAAATTTGGAAAGTCCGAGACAGGTGCCGCCGTTTTATGGCACATAATGGGCCCATCGGGGGACGGGGCCCTCACACTACATAACGACCGGGCCAGCCGTACCGCGCAAACCGTATTCGATTTCGAATGATTGCAATCACGGGGGCGAGCGCAAGCGATGACGGCAATGTGCAAGCACATTGATACTGGCGACGCAGCGGCGGGGCGGAAGGATCCATCGCGGATCGAGGAGGCGCCTCGCACGGTCGTGGCCGATATTGCCGCACGTCCCCGGCTTCGTCCGCAGGTCATCTCCTTCGCCAACGAGAAGGGCGGCGTGGGCAAGTCCACCCTCGCCTTTCACGTGGCCATCGCGCTTTCGCATCTGGGCCAGCGGGTGGTCGCGATCGACCTAGACCGGCGGCAGCGTACGCTGGAGCGGGGCCTCACCTATCGCAGCGGGACCGCCGCCAATCTCGGCGTTGCGCTGCCCTCCCCGCGCTTCTCGGTGCTCGACTATCCGAGCACGGCATCGCTCTATCAAACGATCAACCGCCTGGGTGCCGACGCGGATTTCGTGATCCTCGACGCCGCAGGTTCCGATTCCCCCATATTCCGCCGCGCCGTTGCGCTGGCGGACACGCTGGTCACACCGGTCAACGCCTCGTTCCTCGATCTGGAACTGCTGGGCCGGATCAATCCGGTGACCGGGGTCGCCGAACGCGCCGGGTGCTTCGGCCAGACCGTCTCGGACCTGCGCGAAGAGAAGCTGGCGCGCGATCTGGGGGGGATCGCATGGGTCGTGGTGAAGAACAGGGTGCGCACCACGGAGAAGCGCCACATGAGACAGGTCGATCACGCGCTCGAGCGGCTCGCGGCAAGCCATGATTTCCGGATCGGCCAGGGGTTGAGCGAAAGGGTGGCCTTCCGCGAACTGTTCCAGTTCGGCCTGACCCATCTCGACCTCGGGCTGATCCCAGACATGATCCGCCCCAAAGCACCCAGCCACGATGAAATCTCATCCCTGATCGGGGATCTCGGCCTGCAGATCGAAGCCCGCGATCCGGATGCGGCGTCGCACCGGCCCGGCGCACGGGTGCTCAAGCGCACCCGGCAGGATTTCCGCGCCGCACTCGGCGCTGCAATCTAGCTTTCGGTAATTTTCCGCCGGCGTCAGGCCGCTGCGGCGCAGTCGCTGGACAGCGAAATCCGGTTTCGGCCGCCTTCCTTCGCGCAATAGAGCGCTTCATCTGCGGCAGCGAGCCCTTCTCGCGGGTCCTGGAACTGTGCGACATCCGCGATCCCGCCGGAAAATGTCACCTGGCCGAACGGCCTGTCGGTCCGCCGGTTGATCATCCTGCGATCGGCGAGTTCTTCGCGCGCGAGATCGAGCCGGGCCAGAGCTTCGGCCGGCCCCAAACCGGCAAACAGCAGAACGAACTCCTCCCCGCCATGCCGGGCGATGTAACAATCATCGCCGCAGATGTTGGAGAGCGTCTGGGCGACAACCCGAATGATGCGATCGCCCGCCTCGTGCCCGTGCGAATCGTTGATCCCCTTGAAGCGGTCGATATCGCAGAACGCGACGCTAAGCGGACGGCCCTGCGTCGCGGCTTCGCGGTGCTCGTCCTGCAAGACGGTCTCGAACGCCCGCCGGTTGGGCAGACCGGTGAGATAGTCGACCTCCGCATCGCGCCGCGCGCGGTCCAGATTGACCCGCAGACGAGCAGTCTCGCGCTCGCTCGCGCGCAATTCCTCTTCGGTGTTGCGCGAGCGCGCGAGCATTTCCCGGGCGAAATCGGCGAGCCCCGCGATGACATCGTCGGTCGGGCGGGTGCCGGCGAGATCGTCCACATGGCGTTCCAGTTCATCGCCATATTCGGAAGTGGCGCGCCTGGCCGACTGGGTCGCACGCGACAATTCGTCGATCCCGTGCTCCAGCTTGTCTGCCAGCTTCTTCACCGCGCGATCATTGGCGCTCGCAGCCCCGGCAGCCGCTTCCTCCAGCCATTCGGCCGTCACAGCAAGCCCGGCCTGCACACGTGCCTCGATCGCACGGTTGAGCGCGGGGTTGAGGCCCGAGCAGGTCTCGTGCGCGCTGGCAAGCGTGGACGGCGTGATGTCGAGATCGTGATAGATCAGAAAGGCGCGCACGTCGTTCAGCAGACGGCGGCGCGCACGGCGCTCCGCCTTGGACACCCCGGAAGGCGCGCCATCATGCGCGTCGGACGCGAGGTGGGGACGCGAGCCAAACAGGCCCATGCGCTGCAGGATCGATTCTGCGGGGGGAATCTCTTCGAATGCAAGGTTCGTTGCCATGCCCCCTTATGGCCCACAGAACCTTTCTTCACTGCTAAAGCGCCGCGCACAATCTGGCTTTTCTTGCGCGGCGCGATGCAAATGCCTGATATTATTTCGGAGAAATTCCCGGCGAGAGCGAAAGCGCCGCTACGAATCCATGTGCCGCAAGCCCACGCGCAGGTAGTCGTAGCCCGTCACACAGGTGAGAATCGCGGCCGCCCACAGGGAGGCAAGGCCCAGCCACCGGATCGGCCCGATCTCGGGCAGGACGCCAGAGAGAATCAGCAGCCCCAGAGCAATCATCTGCAGCGTGGTCTTCCATTTGGCGAGACGGCTGACGGGCATCGAGACCTGGATTCCACCCAGAAACTCGCGCAGGCCCGAAACGATGATCTCGCGCATCAGGATGATAAGACCCGCAATGACATGGGCATCGCCGACCACGGGCCCGGTCAGCCCGCCCTTGGCCGTCAGGATCAGGATGACCGCAGCCACCATGATCTTGTCGGCAATCGGATCGAGAAACTGGCCCAGCCGCGAAACGGTGCCTGCGGAGCGCGCCAGCATACCGTCGAAATAGTCGGTGATCGCCGCCGCGCAGTAGAGCAGAAGCGCGAGCGCATATCCCAGCTGCCAGTCGGGCCACCAGAGGAACAGCACGAGCAGCGGCACGGCAAAAATCCGCGACAGGGTGAGGATGTTTGGAAGTGTCAGCATTCGGTCATCAATGCGCGTAGCCGAGGAGGGGTCCGAGAAAAAGCGCCAAGTGCCCTTTGCGAACATGCAGCGCCTGCTCTAACGGAAAGGTGATCGGCGCGAATGCTGCGCACCGGAGTGAATTTATGACGACGCTGAGATTGCTGCGACGGCGGCGCTTCCTGCCGCTGTTCTGCACCCAGCTGCTCAACGCCTTCAACGACAATCTCTACAAGACCGCGATGGTCCTGTTCGTGGTCTACGCGGTCTACAACGACCCCGAGACCGAAACCGTGTTCAGCGCGATCGCGACCGGATTGTTCATCGGGCCCTTCATCTTCGTGTCCGCGATCGCCGGGCAACTGGCGGATATGCGCGACAAGGCGAAGATCATCCGCACGGTTAAACTGTGCGAGATCGGCATCATGTGCGTCGGCGCGGCCGGTCTGTTCCTGGCCTGGCAAGGCACCGCGGTGCATGCCCTCGCCGTCCCGCTGATGCTGTTCGCGCTGTTCCTTGCGGGGCTTCAGTCGACCTTCCTCGGGCCGATCAAATACGCGATCCTGCCCCAGCATCTGCGCAAGACGGAGGTGCTGGCAGGCACGGGACTGGTCGAGGCGGGCACCTATGTCGCGATCCTGTTCGGCACGATCATCGCGGGCTGGATTCCGGTGGAGGCGGCCATGGTGGCAATCATCGCGACCGCGCTGGTCGGCTACGCGATGAGCCGGCAGATCCCCGCCGCCCCCGCGCTCGGCGAAATCGAACCGATCGACTGGAATATCGTGCGGTCATCCATCGCGCTCATCCGTTCGGTCCGGAAGGACCGGGTCGTGTGGCTGGCCACGCTTTCGATCAGCGTGTTCTGGATGGTCGGGGCGATCCTGTTCATCCAGTTCCCCCCGCTGGTGAAGAACGTGATCCACGCCAACAAGGAAGTCGCGACGCTGTTCATCGTGATGTTCTCGATCGGCATCGCGATCGGATCGGTAGTCATCAATCACCTGCTGAAGGGCGAGGTTTCGGCGCGTCACGCGCCTGCAGGGGTGGTGGCGATGGGCTTCTTCCTCATCACATTCTACGTCTTCGTGCGGCAGTGGCCGACCGGATTCGAGGGACCCTTCCTGACGGTGCCCGAGTTCCTGACCTATCCGCTGGCGTGGATCCTGATGATCAACCTGCTGCTGATTTCGGTTGCCGGCGGCATTTTCGTGGTCCCGCTTTACGCCTTCCTGACCACGCGGGTGGCGGGGAACATGGCGTCGCGCACCATCGCGGCAACCAACGTCATCAGCTCCAGCTACATGGTCTTCGGATCGGTCCTCGCGCTTGTGATGACCTATCTGGGCATATCGATCGCCGAACAGCTGCTCTCCAGCGTGGCGCTATGCCTGATCACCTGCTGGATGGCGCGCAAGCTCCATGCGGAGGAAGATCTGCCGAGCGTCCATCTCGACTAGAAAATGAACGTCAGCGCGCCTGCAAGACACACCACATAGGCGCCGAGAAAGCCCAGCCAGTCGTTCTTTGCCCACGGCCATCGGGCCGAGCGGCGAATCCGGTCGCGTCGCAGGTCGGGCCGAACCATCAGCGATGCACGGAAGGGGTGCCGCGCGGATTCGTTCGTAAGAACAAGGGATCGTCTCATAGAAAGCAGGGCTTAACCATTTGGTAAGCATAGGCGAGCGCGGGCTCGCCTGCGTCCGCGCATGGGACAGCCCTGCTCCACACATGCCGACGCCTGACGAGAATGTGCTGGCCGATTGCTCCCGAAGCGCGCCCGTTATAGGGCCACACCATGTCTGAAAGCACCACTCCGCAGGCTGCGCGCCTGCTCGTCGATTGCCTTGCAGAGCAAGGTTGCGATCGCATCTTCACCGTCCCGGGCGAGAGCTTCCTGCCCGTGCTCGACGCGCTGGTCGACCGGCCGGAGATCGACGTGATGACCTGCCGGCAGGAAGGCGGCGCCGCGTTCATGGCCTGTGCCGACGGCGCGATGACGGGCCGCCCCGGCATCGCCTTCGTCACCCGCGGCCCCGGCGCGACAAATGCCAGCATCGGCGTACATGTGGCCCATCAGGACAGCCAGCCGATGATCCTGTTCGTCGGAGATGTGGCCCGCGACATGCGCGATCGCGAAGGTTTCCAGGAAATCGATTTCCCGGCCTTCTTCGGTCCGGTCGCAAAATGGGCTGCGCGGATCGACCGGGCAGACCGGATCCCGGAATACATCGCCCGCGCCTATGCGACTGCGATCTCCGGCAGGCCCGGCCCGGTGGTGCTCGCCCTGCCTGAGGACATGCTCTACGACGCGACCGACGCCCTTCCCCGTGCGCAGGTCGCGCGCCCCTCGCAGGCGCCCTGCCCCGACGCGATGCAGGCGATGATGGCGCTGATAGGCGATGCCGCCGCGCCGCTCGCGATCATCGGCGGCGCCGGGTGGAACACCAAAGCGCGCGAATATTTCCAGCTGTTTGCCGAACGCCTCGGCCTGCCGGTGGCGACCGCTTTCCGGCGGCAGGACGCGATCTCGCCATCCTCGCCGGTCTATGCCGGGAATCTCGGCTATGGCCCCAATCCCGAGCTGGTCGAACGCACCAAGGCGGCGGACCTGCTGCTGGTCGTCGGTGCGCGGCTGGGCGAGGCGACGACCGACGGGTATCGCGTGCCGCCGCTGACCGACAGGGATCGCACGCTGATCCACATCCACCCGGACCCCGAAGAGCTCGGCAGCGTCTATCCGGCCGACCTCGCAATTTGCGCCAGCATGGACGAGTTCGCGGAAAGCGCCGCGCTCTGGGCGGGCGAAGACCCGATTCCCTTCGATGCGGGGGCCGAGGCGAACCGTGCATGGCAGGATTGGGCCACCGCACAGCCGAGCGATACGTATCCACTCGAGCTCGCCCAATGTGTCCAGTTCATGCGGGACACGCTTCCCGAGGATACGATCATCTGTAACGGAGCGGGCAATTTCGCGGGCTGGTGGCACCGCTATTGGCGCTATGCCGGATATCCGAGCCAGCTTGCGCCGACCTGCGGCGCGATGGGCTATGGAGTGCCCGCAGCCGTGGCCGCCGCGCGCCGTTTTCCTGAGCGGACCGTCGTCGCAGTGGCAGGCGATGGCGATTTCCTGATGAACGGGCAGGAACTGGCCAGCGCGGCGCAGGCCGGGTGCGAGATGATGGTCATCGTGGTCGACAACAGCGGCTACGGCACGATCCGCATGCACCAGGAGCGCGAGTTTCCCGAACGGATTTCGGCGACCCGGCTGGCCAACCCCGATTTTGCGGCCTTCGCCGCAAGCTTCGGTGCGTGGACGGCGACTGCGCAGACGACCGAGGAATTCAAGCAGGCCTTGGTGGACGCCCACGGCCGCACCGGCCTGCGGCTGATCCACGCGAAGATCGATATCGAACAGCTCGCCGCCAGCGGCGCCACCGTGAGCGGGCTCCGCTCTAAAGGCTGACAGCACGAAAAAGGGCGGCACCCGCAGGTACCGCCCCTTTTCTTGTCATGCCGTCAGGCGATCAGATATCGTCGCCGAGCGCGCCCTGGACTTCGCCCTTGGCCTGCTGGGCCTTGCCCTTGACTTCCTGACCCTTGCCGTCGGCACGGGTTTCGGGGTCGTTCGACTGCTGCTTTGCCTTACCAACTGCTTCGTTGACGTTGCCTTCAACCTTGCTCTTGAGTTCACCCATTGTGCTTCTCCGTTCTGTGCGTCGGCATCAGCGCCGATGTGTAAAAGAAACGGGGAAACAGGGCGTTACGTTCCCCCGCTCGGGCAAATAGCGCCCAAGCGAGTGAAGTTTGCGATCAACGCTTCGTCATGCCGCCATCGACCACGTATTCGGCGGCACTCACGTAGCTCGCGGCGTCTGAGAGAAGGAACAGCGCGACGTTCGCCACTTCCTCGGCTTCGCCCATCCGGCCCAGCGGAACCTGGCTGGTGACCTGGTCCTTGAACTTTTCCTGCGCATCGTCCGACATGCCGGTGCGGTTCACGAAATTGGTCGAGATGGGCCCCGGGCAGACCGAGTTGACGCGAATGTTGCGTTCGGCAAGCGCGCTTGCCCACGACCGCGCGAGCGACGCGCAAGCCGCCTTGGTCGCGGCATAAACCGCGCCCTGCGCCTGCCCGAGATAGGGCGCGACGGACGACGAGAGCAGGACCGAGCCGCCATCGTTCAGCATTCCGATGAGCTCGGCCATCTGCAGGACAGGCCCGCGCACGTTCGTGTTCATCATCTTGTCGAAGAATTCGGCATCGTTGGCGTCGTTGTCCTGGAACTTGCCGTAGCCGGCATTGAGCCAGAGGAGGTCGATCGAGCCCATCTGCTCCTTCACGATCCGGCCGAGCTCCTTAGCGGCTTCAGGATCGGCAGCATCGTTCTTGAGCACGAGAGATCCATCGGGAAGCGCGCCTTTCGCATCCTCGATATGGTCATCGCTGTGTCCGGTGACGGCGACCGTGCCGCCCTCGCTCGCGATGACCTTTGCCGCCTCCAGCCCGAAACCGCTGGTACCGCCTGTGATAAGTGCTTTCTTGCCTGCGAAACGCCGGGCCATCTTCTGTCTCCTGTGATCTTGAGTTTTCACAGGACCAATCGGCTGAACCTCGCCCTCGTTCCTTGGACTTTAGGCGGTACTCAGACGCCCGCCATCGACAGGATGAGGGACCACTCGTCAGGCTTTATCTCACAAACAGACAGGCGGGAAAGCTTGACCAGCTCCATCTCTTCCAGCTGCGGCTCGGCCTTGATTTCCTTCAGCGTGACGACACTCGGCAGCTTGGTCTTGGGCTTTACGCGCACCGCAGCCCATTTCCCGGTCTCATCGGTCGGGTCGGTCAGCCCGGCTTCGATGATCTCGACGATGCCCACGATCTCGCGCCCGATGTTCGAATGGTAGAAGAACGCCTGATCGCCCACCTCCATCGCGGCGAGATTGTTCTTAGCCTTGTGGTTTCGCACGCCGTCCCAGACGCCCGTACCTTCCTTTTCGAGGTCGTCCCAACCGTAAACGTCGGGTTCCGATTTCATCAGCCAGTAGCGCAAGGTTTCGCCTTCCCATCCTCATCAAGATTGCGTGCACCAACGCGCGAGTGCGCGCCCGGTGCCGCAACGCCCTGCCACGCGATCGCCTCGAAAGACGAATTGGTCGAAGCGAGTTTACCCGATTTTCAACATCAGCTGGCAAACACGGTCCCGCATCGAACCGAGCGAAGCTTCAAAGGACCAAAACTGTAGCGCGTCATGGGGGACGAGAAGGAGCAACCACCCCGCCTCGAAAAGGCGCAGCGCGACGTCGTGATGCTGGGCATTGCGACCGCGGCGATCATCATGTTCGTCGGCATCGGCGGCACCGTCATGCCCCAGGTGGCCCGCAGCCTTCTCGACAGCAGCGTCACCCCTCCGGACAGCGCTCTCGTCAATGCACTGCTGCTCAATATCGCGCTCATCATCTTCGGCTGGCGCCGTTACACGGATCTGCGCAACGAGATCGAACAACGCAGGCAGGCCGAGGAGCGCGCCCTGCACCTGTCGCAGATCGATCCGTTAACGGGCTGCTACAACCGCCGCTGCGCGACCGAAAAGCTGATGGAAGAGCTCTCCGCCATCGACAAGCACGGCTACACGGTCGCCTTCGTCATGATCGACCTCGATGGTTTCAAGGAAATCAACGACAATAACGGCCACCAGGCGGGCGACGCGGTTCTGCTCTCCATTGCCGCGCGGCTGAAAGAGATCGCGCCCCCCGGGGCAAGCGTCGCACGCCTTGGAGGCGACGAGTTTGCGGTCGTCCTGCCGATCGGCAGCGCGGATTTCGAACCGGTCGAGATGTGGGCGAGCAACATGGTCGCGCACGTCGCGCAACCGACGCAAACCGACAACGGACCGCTGGAGGTGACCATCTCGGCGGGAATCGCGGCTTGGGAACCGGAAACGCCCGTCCAAGATCCCGAATGCTCGGCGCGCAAGCTCATGCATCGCGCCGACCTTGCCATGTACCAGGCCAAGAGAGACGGGCGGAACCGCTACTGCTGGTTCGACAAGGGGATGGAGCAGGAAGCGAAGGTCCGCCGCGAGATGGAAGCGGCGATTCGCAAGGGGCTGGAACAGGGGGAATTCACCCCCCACTACGAACAGCAGATCGATCTCGAAACCGGCCGGCTGGTCGGCTTCGAAATGCTTGCGCGCTGGAACTCGGCCGAACTGGGCGAAGTCCCGCCCGATATCTTCATTCCGATCGCCGAACACAGCGGCCTGATCGGCCCGTTATCCGAAACGCTCATCCGCCGCGCCCTGATCGACGCGCAGAGCTGGCACGAGAGCCTGACCCTCTCGGTCAACGTCTCGGCGATGCAGCTGCGCGATCCGTGGTTTCCGCAAAAGCTGCTGAAGTTGCTGGTGAGCAGCGATTTTCCGGCGAGCAGGCTCGATGTGGAAATCTCCGAAAGCTGCCTGCAGGAAAACCTGTCTTCCGTGCAGACGATGGTCGTCAGCCTCAAGAACATGGGCGTGCGGGTCAGCCTCGACGATTTCGGAACCGGATTCTCCTCGCTCACCCAGCTGCGCGCCCTCCCGTTCGACCGGGTGAAGATCGACCGCAGCTTCGTCGGCGAACTGCGCAAGGTTGCCGAAGCCGCGCCTTCGCGGGGTCGCGATCCGGAACAGCACGACCATATCGTGAGCACGCTCGTCTCGCTCGGCAAGGGATTGCAGATCCCGGTCACGGCGGAGGGGGTCGAGGACGATTCGATCCTCGAAACGCTGCGCGGCATGGGCGAAATGAAGGGCCAAGGCTATCTCTACGGCAAGCCCGAAGATGCGGCGGCGGTCGTCAAGCGACTCGGCGAACTCGACATGCTGGCCGAGAAACCGCAACCGCCACCCATGCCGGAACCCGAACACCGCAAGAGCGCCTGACCTTTACGAAGGCCACCCCCCGCCATAAGTGCGGGGAACGATGCGTATTCCCTTCGTCAAGATGCATGGGCTGGGCAATGACTTCGCGATCCTGGACGGGCGCGAAGCGGACGTACCGCGCCTCGCGCCCGCACAAATCCAGGCCCTGGCGGATCGCCATCGCGGGATCGGCTTCGACCAGCTGATCGTCCTCGGCCCGGCGCAATCCGCCGCCATGACCATGCGCATCCACAATGCCGACGGCAGCGAAGTGGAGGCATGCGGCAATGCGACCCGGGCGGTCGCCGTGCTGCATGGCGCTCCCGCGACGATAGAGACGGCCGGCGGGCTGCTGCATGTCCGGCCCGATGGCCTCCAGGCGGAGGTCGCGATGGGACGTCCCCGGTTCGACTGGCAGGACATCCCCCTCGCCTATGCGATGGACACGCGCGAGATGCCGCTGGGTTGGGAGATGCTCGAACAGCCGGGCGCGGCGAATATCGGCAATCCCCATGTCGTCTTTTTCGTGGACGATCCGGACGCGGTTCCGCTCGACAGGCTGGGCCCTCAGATAGAGACCGATTCCCTGTTTCCCGAGAGAATCAACGTCAATGTCGCGCAGATCACCGCGCGCGATGCCATCCGCCTGCGCGTGTGGGAACGCGGCGCGGGGCTTACCCTCGCCTGCGGCACCGGCGCGTGCGCGACGGCCGCGGTCGCCTATCGCCGCGGTCTCGTCGATGCACAGGTCCGGGTGACGCTGCCCGGAGGCACGCTGACCATCCGTCACGACGAGGACGGCGTCATCCACATGGGAGGCCCCGCGAGCGAAGCGTATCGCGGCACCTTCGAGCTCGACGATTTCGCATGAGCGAGGGGCGCGTCATTTCACTCGGCTGCCGCCTGAACCATGCCGAGAGCGAGCGGATCTCCGCCCTCGTCGAGGCTGAGCGCGATCTCGTGGTGGTCAATTCGTGCTCGGTCACGCGCGAGGCGGTGCGCCACACGCGGCAGGCGATCCGCCGGGCGCGCAAGGCGCATCCCGATGCCCGCCTGCTGGTCACCGGCTGCGCGGCAGAGACGGAGCGCGAGGATCTGGCGAACATGGCGGAGGTCGACGGGTTCGTCGCCAACGCAGCCAAGCTCGATCCGCGCAGCTGGAACCTGCCCGAACCCAGGGCAGCGCTGCGCCAGCAGGGCACGCGTGCCTTCGTTGGCGTGCAGAACGGCTGCGACCACGCCTGCACCTTCTGCATCATTCCGCAAGGACGCGGCGCAAGCCGGTCGGATTCGATCGGGACCATACTGCGCGCGGTCGAGGCGCGGCTGGCGGAAGGAACGCGCGAGGTCGTGCTTACGGGGGTCGACCTGACATCGTGGGGGCAGGACCTGCCCGGCTCACCCGGGCTGGGATCGCTGGTGTCCGCTATTCTCAACGCCTTCCCGCAGCTGCCGCGCCTGCGCCTCTCCTCGGTCGACGGGATCGAGATCGACGAGCATCTGTTCGACCTGATCGCGCACGAGCCGCGCGTGATGCCGCACCTGCACCTGTCGCTCCAGCACGGCAGCGACCTGATCCTCAAGCGGATGAAACGGCGCCACAGCCGCGCACAGGCGATCGATCTCGTCGCGCGGCTCAAGGCGCGGCGGCCCGAGATCGCTATCGGGGCAGACCTGATCGCGGGTTTCCCGACCGAGACCGATGCGCACCACGCCGATAACCTCTCGATCATCCGCGAATGCGGGATCGTCCACGGACACGTCTTCCCCTACTCCGCGCGCGAGGGCACGCCCGCCGCGCGCATGCCGCAGGTTGCGCCGGCGACGATCAAGGCGCGGGCGGCGCAGCTGCGCAGCGCGGTGCGCGAAACCCGCGACCAGTGGCTCGCCGGCCTGATTGGCACGGGGCACGAAGTGCTCGCCGAAAAGGATGGCAGCGGCTACACTCCCCACTTCGCCCGCGTGGCCCTGCCAAAGGGTACCGCGCCGGGGACCATCGCAACCATTTCCCCCACCCGGATCATCGAAGGGATGCTCGTATGAGCGACCAAGGCTCCTCAAGCTGGAGCGACCGCCTGCTCGGCGGATTTCGCAAGACCTCGGATCGCCTGAGCGAGAATATCGCACCGGTCGGCAACACCCGGCTCGACGATGCGACGCTCGACGAGATCGAGGACGCACTGATCATGTCCGACCTCGGGCCAGAGGCGGCGGGCCGCGTGCGCGAAGCGCTGCGCGAACAGCGTTTCGGTGCCGAGATTACCGAGCGGCAATTGCGCGAGGCGGTCGCGGAAGAGATTGCCGCGATCCTGCGCCCGGTGGCCAAGCCGCTTGAGGTCACCGCCTTCCCACGCCCGCAGGTGATCCTCGTGATCGGGGTCAACGGCAGCGGCAAGACGACCACCATCGCCAAGCTCGCCCACCTGTTCATGGAAGACGATTACGAGGTGATGCTGGCAGCGGGCGACACCTTCCGCGCGGCAGCCATCGGCCAGTTGCAGACCTGGGCAGACCGCGTGGGAGTGCCCTTGGTCCGCGGGCCGGAGGGCGGCGACCCGGCGAGCATCGTGTTCGACGCGGTCAAGCGCGGCACAGATGAAGGCACCGACGCACTGATCGTCGACACCGCAGGCCGGTTGCAAAACAAGCGCGAGCTGATGGACGAGCTGGCCAAGATCCGCAAAGTCCTCGGCCGCCTCAACCCGGAGGCGCCGCACGATGTCGTGCTGGTGCTCGATGCCACCAACGGCCAGAATGCGCTCAGCCAGATCGATGTCTTCCAGGAGGTGGCGGGCGTCACCGGCCTGATCATGACCAAGCTGGACGGCACTGCGCGCGGCGGCATCCTGGTCGCGGCGGCGCAGAAATACGGCTTGCCCATCCATGCCATCGGCGTGGGCGAGCAGATGGGCGACCTGCGGCCCTTCGATCCGGACCTCGTCGCGCGCGTGATCGCCGGGGTAGCATAATATATAGCCGCTCAGGGCGAGCGGATAGTGAGGCTGCAATGAGTGAACCCGAACCCCAAACCGAACCCCAGAAGCCCAAATCCGGCTGGCTGAACGTCGCGATCGATTACGGCCCGCTGATCGTCTTCCTTGTCAGCTTCTACCTCTTCCAGCCCGATGGGGAGGATTCGGTCGGCACGCTGTTCGCGATCATCAAATCGACCGGGGCTTTCATCGTCGCGGCAATCGCGGCGGTGATCGCGAGCAAGCTCATCCTTGGCCACGTGTCCAAGATGCTGATGCTCTCGACCGTGCTGATCGTGGGCTTCGGCGGCATGACGATCCTGCTGCGCGATCCGTTCTACGTGCAGGTCAAGCCGACGGTGCTCTACGCCTTTTTCGGCATCGTGCTGCTGATCGGCTGGATGCGCGGCAAGGCCTTCCTGCAATGGCTGCTCGAGGCGGCGTTCGAGGGATTGTCACAGGAAGGCTGGCTCAAGCTGTCGCGCAACTGGGGCTTTTTCTTCCTGTTCCTTGCCGTGCTGAACGAGGCGCTGCGCATGTCGCTCAGCTTCGAAAGCTGGCTATGGGCCAAGCTGTGGGTGTTCATGGGGCTGAGCCTCGCCTTCACCTTAACCCAGTTGCCGATGCTGCTGAGGCACGGCCTCGACCCCAATCGGAACGAAGGCCTGCCCGATGAGGAACCGCCAACCGGGGCATAGGCAGGGTTGTCAGCTGCCGGGTTCGGCACCGCCCGCGTGGTGGCCGTCGTCATCCGGACGGTCCGTGGCGGCCAGCCCGAGGCGGGCGGCCATCCAGTTGATCGTCGGGCCCTGAATAACGCTCGACAGCAGCACCACGAAGAACACGATGTTGAAGATCGTGAACGCGCTCGGCACGCCTGCCACGATCGGGAAGGTGGCGAGCACGATCGGCACCGCTCCTCGCAGCCCCGCCCATGATACGAACAGCTTTGCCCGCCAACCGAACTGGCGAAATGGCGCGAGGCAGACGAACACGCTCACCGGGCGGGCAACGAACATCAGGATAAAGGTGATGGCGAGGCCCGGCACAATCACGCCCGTCAGGTTCGACGGGGCAATCAGCAGGCCGAGGGTCAGGAACATGACGACCTGCGCAAGCCACGCCAGCCCGTCCTGAAAGGTCGAGACGATGGTGCGCGCGAGATAGGTCCGGTTGCCCGCGACCAGCCCGGCGACATAGGCCGCGAGGAAGCCGTTGCCGCCCAGCACCGCTGCCAGGCCATAGGCGATCAGCGCGGCAGCGATCGAGATGACGAATGCCAGCCCGCCATGGCGGTAAGGCGAGCGCTTGAGGATCTCGGGCAGCATATAGCCCGCCCCGAACCCGATCAGCGCCCCCAGCGCCATTTGCAGGAGGAATTGCGGCACGAGCGACACCGGCGAGAAATCGGGCACCGTGATGAACATCAACGCTGCCCCGACGAGGAAGATCGCCATCGGATCGTTCGAGCCCGATTCCACCTCGATCAGCGCAGGCACGTCGCCGTGCAGGTCGAGCCCGGTGGAGCGCAGGATCGCGAAGACCGCCGCCGCGTCGGTCGACGCGACGATGGCGCCCAGCAGGAAGCCCTGGAACGGGCTGAAACCCAGCAGCAGGACCGCAGCGAGAGCCATGATCCCGGCACTGATCATCACGCCGCCCGTGGCCAGCACCAGAGCGGGCGTGGCGACGCGGCGCACGTCGCGCCAGTCGGTATCGATCCCGCCGGAAAACAGGATGAAGATGAGGCACGCGATGCCCACGCCCTGCGTCAGGACGTAATCGTCGAACGCGATGCCCCCTGGCCCATCCACCCCGGCGAGCATGCCAAGACAAAGGAATCCGATCAGGGCCGGCAAGCCGAAGCGGCTCGAGAGCGATCCCGCGAACACCGTGGCTAACAGCAGGATGCCCAGGACGAGGAGGGCGACTTCGGGACTGAGGCTAAGCATGGGGCCTTGAGATACGATCAGAGACACCGTGACAAGCGGGATGCGCGCCAACCAGCGCTGAGGCCGGCCCGTCGATGCGTTTCGTTGCCCCGTCGCCGTGCGCGGACAGCCCTAGACGACCGCCTAGATCCGCACCTGGCTCCCAAGCTCCACCACCCGGTTCGTCGGCAGGCGGAAGAACTGCATTGCGCTCGCGGAGTTGCGGAGCATCCAGGCGAAGATCTTCTCGCGCCAGATCGGCATGCCGGGCTTCTCGCTCGGCAGCAGGGTCTGGCGGCTGAGGAAGAAGCTCGTCTCCATCATGTCGAACTTGCCGCCGCACCGGCTCATGCTCTTGAGGCCTTCGGGCACGTTGGTTTCGTCCATGAAGCCATAGTGCAGGATCGCACGGTAGAAGCCGCTGCCGATCTCGGTGAACTCGCAGCGCTGTTCGGGATCGACGTAAGGCACATCCGCGATCTCGACCGTCAGGATCACCACGCGCTCGTGCAGGACCTTGTTGTGCTTGATATTGTGCAGCAGCGCGGAGGGCACGCCGGCGGTGCTCGACGCCATGAAGATCGCGGTCCCCGGCACCCGGGTGGCGCTGTTCTGCGCGGACTTGGCGAAGATCTCTATGGGCAGCGCGACCTCGCCCATCCGTTCGCGCATCAGCTTGCGCCCGCGCGCCCATGTGGTCAGCAAGGTGAAGGCGATCAGGCCCACGATCAGCGGGAACCAGCCACCATCGCCGATCTTGGTCAGGTTCGCCGCGAAATACGCCCCGTCTACGATCAGGAACAGCAGCACGATCGGCGCGGCGACCCACCATTTCCACTTCCACACGCCCACGAACAGCACGCCCATCAGCAGCGTGTCGATGGTGACCGCGCCGGTCACCGCGATGCCGTATGCGCTGGCGAGGTTGGAGGAATTCTGGAAGGTCAGCACGAGGATGATGACCGCGGTCATCAGCGCCCAGTTGACCGCCGGGATGTAGATCTGGCCCGCCTCGCTCTCGCTCGTATGCCGCACGGCCAGACGCGGAATGT
This sequence comes from Alteriqipengyuania triglochinis, assembly GCF_054655655.1. NCBI lineage: Bacteria > Pseudomonadati > Pseudomonadota > Alphaproteobacteria > Sphingomonadales > Erythrobacteraceae > Alteriqipengyuania > Alteriqipengyuania triglochinis. Next base: position 381,400 of record NZ_BAAHNC010000003.1, on the reverse strand, counting down.
AGCCCAGCTGCATCGCCTGGTGGGTGATCGAGAACGCGCCCGAGATCACTGCCTGGCTGGCGATGAAGGTCGCCACCGTAGCGAGGAACACGAGCGGCAGGCGCCATTGCTCGGCGGCGAGGAAGAAGAACGGGCTCTCGATCGCTTCCTGCGCCGCTTCGGGCGGCAGGCTGATCATCATTGCGCCCTGCCCGAAATAGTTGAGCAGCAGGCACGGCATGACGAAGCCGAACCACGAAAGGCGCATCGGGCCGCGGCCGAAATGGCCCATGTCCGAATACAGCGCTTCCGAACCCGTCACCGCGAGGACGACCGAGCCGAGCGCGAGGAAGGCAAGCCACCCGTCGAGCAGGAAGAAGTTGACCGCATGGTGCGGGCTCAGGGCCCACAGCACCTGCGGGTGCTGGATGATCTGCCATACGCCGAGCAACGCGATGACCGAGAAGTAGACGATCATCACGGGCGCAAACAGCGCACCGACCTTGGCTGTCCCGCGACGCTGGATCAGGAACAGCGCGACCAGCAGGCCGAGCGCGATGGGGATGACGAAGTCCTGCAGCCCTTGGTCGACGACAGTCAGCCCCTCGACCGCCGAAAGCACGGAGATCGCGGGCGTGATCATCGAGTCGCCATAGAACAGCGAGGTCGCGAATACGCCCAGCAGGATCGCGAGCCAGCTGTATTTCGACTGGCCGATATAGCGTGAGATCAGTGCGACCAGTGCGAGCGAGCCCCCCTGCCCCTTGTTATCGGCGCGCATCAGGATGGTGACATACTGGATCGCGACGATCAGCGTCATCGACCAGAAGATCAGGCTGACCACACCCAGAACGTGCGCCGCATCGAGCGCGAGCGGATTGGGCCCCACGAAAGTCTCGCGGAAGGCGTAGAGCGGGCTGGTCCCGATATCGCCGAAAACGATGCCGATCGCGCCGAAGGCGAGGGTTGCGGTGGACGCCTGATGCGCCGCCGAGCCCTTTGCAGGCGCAGCGGCACCGGGGCGATTGCCCGGTTCGGAGCCCGATGCTGGTGCGGAATCACTCATGCAATGAATGCCATTCTCATGCCTGCGAGCCCCCGGCAGGCGCGGTCTTCACTCTTTCGAGGAGAGAGACCGGCGCGGTTAGCAGTGCCCGTGTGCAAGTGCAACATGCACGCGCAAGCGGATTTACCGTGGTTCAGCGGGCGCTTGCATCATCGGCCCGCGTTGCGGGGGGCGTTCGCCCAGCACCTTGATCACCCCTTCGAGCCGCTCCAGCTGCTGCGCGACATACTCGCGACCGCGGGCATCCTCGGGAATATCGGCGATCGCCTGGGCCCAGAAATCACGTGCGCCGACGAGGTCGCCGGTCCGCATCGCGAGCAGGCCGCGAAAGTAATCGGGCGCAGGATTGTCCGGCGTTGCCTCACGTGCACGCTGAAACGCATAGTCGATCGGGGGCGTCACCCGCCCCCGCGTGTGGTCGGCCAGCGCCAGTGCAAGCGCCAGCCACGCCTCGCCATCCTGCGGATTCTCGCTCACCCCGTTGCGCAGCAGGCCGGCCGCATCGACATGCTGGCCACGGCGGGAGAATGCGTCGGCCATGACGACATAGCGCGAAGGCTGGATGCCCTCGATATTGTAGAAGCCGCGCCGCGATTCGATCAGGTTTTCCGATGTGGGCATGATCGTGTTTTCCGCCTGTTTGGGCGCCGCTGCCAGATCCGGCGATCCCTGCCATGCATAGCCTGCCAGCGCGAAAACCAGCGCCGAGGCGAGCAGCGTCCACACCCGCCGACCCTCGCGCGCGGCCAGCAGGCCGACACCCAAGGCGGCAAGCGCGAGCACGCCGATGGCGATCCATGTCGCGATCACTCCTCACCCCTCCCCAGACGGCGGAACAGGATCGCGCCCGCAACGAGAATGAACAGCACCGGGAGAGCGAAGAGCGGCCAGGTCGCCCGGTCGAAGCCGGGGCGATAGGTCACGTAGTCGCCATAGCGCTCCACCAGCCAGGCCCGTACTTCATCCGGGCTTTCGCCTGCCGCGATGCGACTGCGCACCTGATGGCGCATGTCGCCCGCCATCGCCGCATTGCTGTCGGCGATCGATTGCGACTGGCAGGTGAGGCAGCGCAGTTCTTCCATCAGCGCCTGCGCGCGTGCCTCGTCCTGCGGATCGGCCAGCTGTACATTGGCAAGCGGCGCAGACGATGGCGCCTGCGCTGCCACAGGCGCGGCCAGCGCGAGGATGAGGGCGGCGAGGAGCGTCGATCGCATCATCGTGCGTCCTCCCAGGCGGCGTAGATCTCGTCGACATTCTCGGGCCGGATATCGCCGATATGCTGGTGCCGGATGATCCCCTCGCCATCGATCACGAAGGTTTCCGGGACCCCGCTGGAGCCGAGCGCGAGCTGCAGCTCGGCAATGTCGTCGCGCGCGACGACCGTATAAGGGTCGCCATAGTTTTCCAGGAAGCGGGCGATATCTTCCGGCGTGTCGCGAATTGCGATGCCGACGATCGGCACCCCCCGCTCCGCCAGGGCTTCGAGCTGCGGAGCTTCGGCGATGCACGGCACGCACCAGCTGGCCCAGACATTGAGCAGGCGCGGCTGGCCATCGGCGAACGCACCGGAGGATACCCGCGCGGCTTCGTCGGTCGTCCCCGGCAGGTCGAAAGCGGGCAATGGCTTGCCGATCATCGTGCTGCGGATGAACTCGTCCTTGGGCTGGGTCAGCTGATAGCCCGCCATGCCGAGGAAAAGCGCAAACAGCGCCAGCGGGAGGATGAGCCAGACACGCTTCATACCGTCGCCTTCTCCGCGCGCCGCCGCGCGACCTCTTCACGGATGCTGCGCGCCCGCGCACTGGACCGCATGTGGCCGAACATCGAAAGCAGGCCGCCCAGCGCGATGATCAGCGCGCCGTACCAGATCAGCGTCACGAAGGGCTTCCACCAGAGGCGCAGCTGCCACCGGTCCTCGCCCGCCGCATCGCCGAGAATGGCGTAGAGCTGGCCGTCCCAGCGCGTCAGCAGCGCGCTCTCGCTGGTGGCCTGCGGGGGATCGGTGAAGTAGCGTGCTTCGGGCAGCAGCTCGTTCTCGATCCCGCCATGCGACACCATGACCCGGGCCTGCAGCGCCGTCCAGTTAGGCCCGGCGACCGGCTCGACCGATTGGAGGGTCACGTCGAACGGCCCCACCGCCACGCTTTCGCCGGTGCGCATGGCAACCAGACGCTCGCTCGAAAAGGCGGTCTCGCTGGCCATCCCGGCAAGGCTGACCGCGACACCGAAATGCGCGATCATCGATCCCCACAGTGCCAGCGGGACCAGCCGCAGGCGGCGGCCCTTCAGCGGCATCCAGCTCGCCACGGCCAGTGCTGCGGCGAGCGCCAGCCCTATGGTCGGCAGCACGCCCGCGCCGGTGAAGGCCGCGACGAGGGTGACCGATGCGGCAAGGATCGCGCCCACCAGCACCAGCGGGATGGCGATCCGCGCCAGACTGTCGCGCTTCCAGCGCAGCAGCGGACCGACCAGCAGGACCAGCAGCATCGGGACCGCGAACATGGCGGTGACCGGATTGTAATAGGGCGGGCCGATGGAAACGCGGGTGTCGAACGCCTCGGCCAGCAGCGGGTAGAGCGTGCCCAGCAGCACCACTGCGAGGATCGCGCTCAGCATCACATTGTTGAACACCAGCGCGCCCTCGCGGCTGACCACCGCGAACCGCTTGCCCTCCGCCAGGGCCCCTGCCCGCAGGGCGAACAGCCCGAAGGCCCCGCCCACGTAGAGCGTCAGCAGCGCGAGGATGAACGCCCCACGTGCCGGGTCGACTGCGAAAACGTGCACGCTGGTCAGGATGCCGGAACGCACGAGGAAGGTGCCCACCATGCTCATCGAAAAGGCGACGACGCCCAGCATCATGGTCCAGGTGCGCAGCGCATCGCGCGCGGCCAGCACGCCGACCGAGTGAAGCAGCGCGGTCGCGGCAAGCCACGGCATCAGCGATGCATTCTCGACCGGATCCCAGAACCACCAGCCGCCCCAGCCAAGCTCGTAATAGGCCCAGTAGCTGCCCGCCGCGATGCCGAGCGTGAGGGCAACCCATGCCGCCAGCACCCACGGCCGCATCACCCGCGCCAGTTCCGGCCCCGCCTGCCGGGTCACCAGCCCTGCGACGACGAAGCAGAAGGCGACCGAGAGGCCGACATAGCCGAGGTAGAGAATCGGCGGATGGAACGCGAGGCCGATGTCCTGCAGCAGCGGGTTGAGCCCGGCACCGAAATCGGCGGGCGGGCTGAGCCGTTCGAACGGGTTAGAACTGAACAGCAGGAAGGCCAGGAAACCCAGAGCCACGAAGGCCTGCGCCGCCAGCACCGCCTTCATGAAGCGATCGTCCATCCGCCGCTCAAGCGCGGCGACCAGCGCACCCGACAGGCCCAGGATCGTCACCCACAGCAGCATCGAGCCCTCGTGGTTCCCCCAGGCACCCGAAAGGCGATAGATGAAGGGCTTGTCCGCATTGCTGTTCGCTGCGACCAGCGCGACCGACAGATCGGTCATCACGAACACCCGCAACAGGCAGGCGAAGGCGAACAGCAGCAACAGCCCCTGAACGACCGCGGCCGGCCGGGCGAGCGCGCTGACCGGATCGGGCGCAGCCTCGCCATCGGGCGCCGCGCGCACGCCCACGATCCCAGCGAGGAACTGCAGCACGCACATGCCTGCGGCGAGCCACAGGGCAGCAAGGCCGAGTTCTGCGGTCATGGTGCCTCGACCTGGTTCACCGCGCGGCGCTTTCTTCCAGCCGTTCGTGCATCGCCTCTTCGCTCAGCCCTTCCAGCTCGCGCGGGGTGTAATTCTCGTCGTGCTTGGCGAGCAGCGTCTCGGCCTCGAACGTGCCGTTGGAGGCCAGGCTGCCATTGGCGATCACGCCCGATCCTTCGACGAACAGGTCGGGCACGATCCCGCGATAGGTGACAGGGATCGCATTGTCGCCGCGTCCAACGACCGAGAACGCGATCGTCACGCCATCGGGCAACGTGCGGATCGAGCCTTGCTGAACCATCCCGCCAAGGCGAATGGCGCGGCCCGGTTCGGGCGGGTTCTCGGCAATATCCTCGGGCAGGTAGAAATAGTCGGCCTGCGCGCGCAGGCCCCACGCGGCCAGCATCCCGGCCGCGAGCAGGACCGCCAGCGCCACCAGCACCAGCACCAGACGCTGGTGCTTGGGTGCCAGTCCGGTCTTTGCGGGGTTGCTCATTTCGCCTCCCTGCCCAGCTTGCGGGCTTCATCGCGCGCACGTTCCGCACGGCGCATCCGCAGCCAGCTGAGGATCAGCAGTGCGGCAATCGCGGGGATCGCCAGCGCATAGGCAGCGATCACGTAATCCCATTGGGAAAGCGCTTCACGTATCATGATGCGGGCTCTGCCTCCATCGCGCGGCGACGAAGCCGCGCCTCCGCCTGCGCCTCGGCCAGCAGCGCGCGCATGTTCATCAGCACGCAGGCCGCGAACAGGCAGGTGAAGCCCAGCAGCGCGACCATCATCGGCCACAGGAATACCCCGTCGATCGCGCTGCCGCCGGTGGTGATGCTGGGCGGCTGGTGGAGCGAGTTCCACCACACGACCGACCGGTTGATGATCGGAACATTGACCGCGCCGACCAGCCCGAAGATCGCGGGCAGCCGCGAGGAGGCGCCCTCGCGCGCAACCGCTTGGCTGAGCGCGATGTAGGCGAGATAGAGGAACAGCAGGATCAGCATGCTGGTCAGCCGCCCGTCCCACACCCACCAGGTGCCCCATGTCGGCCGGCCCCAGATCGATCCGGTGGCAAGGCACAGCGCAGTGAAGACGAGGCCGGGAACGGCGGCAGCGCGGGCTGCGAGGGCCGCAAGCGGGTGGCGCCAGACCAGCAGCGCGAGGCTGGACCCCGCGATGGTCATCCAGCCGGCCATGCCTAGCCACGCCGTAGGCACGTGGATGAAGATGATCCGCACGGTCTCGCCCATCAGGCGGTCCGGCGGGACCATGAAAAGGCCCCACGTGACCGCGGCAATCGATGCGACCAGACCCACCGCGAGGAGGATCGGGGTCAGCCTTCGTGCGAGGCCTAGGAACTTACGAGGATTGGCGAAGCCGTGCATGATTTTATCGCCCGCCCTATGCCGTCCGCGCAGGCCCGACGCAAGGATTCATGGGCCTTTGTGCCGCCGGACCATCCGGGCTTCAGCCGCGCCCGATAAGCTCCTGCGCCATCGCATCGGCCACGCGATCGGGCGAGGAACCGCTCGCCTCGCTGTCGTGCCAGATCTTGGTCAGCCGCTCGGGAATCTGCGCGATGCGCTTGCGCACTTCGTTAATATCGCAGGGCGCATCCTCGCGGCGGCACAGGTATTCCATCGTCACGCTGATGATCCCGCCAGCGTTGATGACGTAATCGGGCGCATAGAGAATGCCGCGCTCGGCAAGGGCCGTGCCGTTTTCCGGCCGGGCGAGCTGGTTGTTCGCACCGCCCGCAACGATCTTGCAGTCGAGCCGGGCAATGCCCTCATCGTCGAGGATCGCGCCCAGCGCATTGGGGCTGAAGACATCGCAGCCGACCGACATGATCGTGTCGGCGGCGACCGTGTCGGCCCCCAGTTCCTTCGCCAGAGACTCCGCCTGGTCGGCATGAATATCGGCCAGCGTCAGCTTTGCGCCATCCTTGGCGAGCAGGCGCGCGACACCGCCGCCCACGCTGCCGATGCCCTGCATGGCGACATGCACGCCTTCGACGCTGTCGGTGCCCAGCTTGTGCTGCACGGCGGCCTTGATGCCCAGATAGATACCCAGCGCCGTGAAGGGGCCGGGATTGCCGCCCGCCTCGCCTTCTTCGACCGGCAGGCCGGACACGTATTCGGTGCGCTGGTTCACGGCGACCATATCGCTCACCGTAATGCCGACGTCTTCCGCCGTGACATACTTGCCGCCGAGCCCGTCGACCGCATCACCGAAAGCGGCGAGCATCTCGGGTGTCTTCGTGCGGTCTTCGTCGGCCAGGATCACGGCCTTGCCGCCGCCCATCGGAAGGCCGGCCATCGCGTTCTTGTAGCTCATCCCGCGGCTCAGCCGCAGCGCATCGCGCATCGCATCGCCGGGTTTGGCATAGTGCCAGAAGCGGGTGCCGCCGGCTGCCGGGCCGAGATGGGTCGAATGCATTGCAATAATCGCGGTCAGACCACGCTTTGCGTCGCGGACGAAGTGAACGACCTCGTGGTCGTCGTAATCGGGCTCGGTCCAGAAAGCGGTCATCGCGTTGCGCGTCGTCCCCATGATCGGTGTTGTCATCCTGATCGGGACTGACGGGGGGCAAATGGGGCGATCGAGGGGTCTCGAACCCCCGACCTCCGGTACCACAAACCGGCGCTCTAACCAACTGAGCTACGATCGCCATATGCCCGGCGCATCCCCGCCAGGGGGGAGGCAGTTACGCGCACGAATCGTTCCGTCAAGGGCGGAACGTGTGCGCCTTATTCGCTTGCACGCAGGAAGCCAATTAGGAATTTAAATCGAGCTTAAAAACCTGTTTCACGCATCATTCTTGCGCGGCTTGCGAATCGCCCTCCCCCTGTCGCATGAGACCGGCATGCGCGATCCCGGCGAATCCGATGCGAGAGAGCTTGCGGCCAAGGGCATGCAACGCCTGCCCTACCCCAAGCTGGAGCTGTTCCAGAAACGCGGCTTCCTCGACCCCGAATTCTGCGCCGAGCTGATCACGATGATCGACGCCAAGCGCCGCCCCTCCACTCTCGCCGATCACGACGGGGACATGTATTTCCGCACCAGCGAGACCTGCGATCTGCCGGTCGACGACCCGCGTACGCAGACGCTTGATGCGATGCTGACCGAACTGTCCGGGATCGATCCCGCCTATGGCGAGCCTCCGCAGGGCCAGCGCTATGCCGTGGGGCAGGAGTTCAAGGCCCATTGCGACTACTTCAATCCCGACGGGCAAGACTGGGAGAAGTACTGTTCGGTCGCAGGCCAGCGCACCTGGACCTTCATGATCTACCTCAACGAGCCCGAGGCAGGCGGCGCAACGCGCTTCAAGGTGGTGAAGAAGAGCTTCCAGCCGGAGACCGGCAAGCTGGTGTGCTGGAACAACCGCCGGCCAGACAAGACCACCAACCCCAACACGATGCATCACGGGATGAAGGTGCGCAAAGGCACCAAGTACGTGATTACCAAGTGGTATCGCGAGAAGCCGTGGGGGTGGTGAGGATCACCGCGAATTTGCCAAGAAGCACCGCCCTATCCCCAACCGTCGTCCCGGACTAGCGAACGAAAAAGGGCGGCCCCGTCGGACCGCCCTTCCCTCGCGGCACGAGGCCGCAAAGCGCGTAAAATCGCGTTATTTCTTGAGGCTGAGCCCACCGAAGCGCTTGTTGAACGCGGCCACGCGGCCACCTTCCTGAAGCTGCTGCTTGCCGCCGGTCCATGCCGGGTGGCTGGTCGGGTCGATTTCCAGCGTCAGCGTGTCGCCTTCCTTGCCCCAGGTGGAGCGGGTCTGGAATTCGGTGCCATCCGTCATCTTGACGTTGATGGTGTGGTAGTCGGGGTGACCTTCGGCCTTCATGTCATGTCTCCATAGCCTCGGAACGGTTCCGACCGGTCCAGCTGTCGGGTTGTGAAAGGCGCGCGGATAGTCGCATCGCACGCCTTTGGCAAGTCTTCTCGCCTACTCCGGCGGATCCGCGATCATCGCGGTGAATTCGCACTCGCAGGTCACCTTGCCATCCACGCTCGCCTTGCCGGCGAACTTGTAGACCCGGCTGCGCTTCTGCAGGAACGAGACCTTCAGGTCGAGCAGGCAGCCCGGCGTCACAGGCGCACGGAACTTTGCCCCGTCGATACCCATGAAATAGACGAGCTTGCCCGTGCCGGCGAGCTCCAGCGTCTCTATCCCGAGGATCGCAGCGGCCTGCGCCAGCGCCTCGATCTGTAACACGCCGGGCATGATCGGCGCGCCGGGGAAGTGGCCCTGGAAGAAATCCTCGTTGAAGGTCACCGCCTTCACCGCATGGATTTCCTCGCCGAGGGTCAGGCTCTGCACGCGATCGACGAGCAGCATTGGGTAACGATGCGGCAGGGCCTTGAGGACCTGCCGCACATCCATCTGCCGCGTCTCGCCCCCTTCGGGGCCGGCACCGTTGTTTTCCACGTCCGAGATGGGATTAACGCCCGGTCGGCTGCGCAGCGGGCTGCTGCGCTGCGGGCTGCTGGCCCTGCTGCGCCGCGGCAGCCTGACGCTGCTGCATGGCCGAAAGCATGATCAGCTGCTGGATTTCTTGGTACAGCTGCGCACCGGCCTGCGACGGCTGCCAGTCGGCGGGCGGGGTAACCTGAACCGTCGGCGCAAGCGTGTTGATCGCGGCGGTCACCGAAGCGGTCACATCGGCATTCTCGGGCGCGTAGATCAGCGCATTGGGCGCGAGCATGATCTGGATCGAACGCTCTTGGATCACCTGCTGCACGGCCTGGGCGTATTGCTGGCCAATCTGCGACACGACCCAGATGCGGGCACGCTGGATCGGGGCCTGGATCGCATCGATCTGCTGGTCGAGCGAACCGACCTGCTGTTTGGTCGCTTCGGGTGCGGTCGCCACTTCGGCGTCGGACAGCTGGCCATCGCCGTCGGTGTCGAGACCGCGAACCACGACATCGCGCTGCTGCTGCAGCTGGGTCGCCTGTGTGATCTGGGCCTGGTACTGGGTCCGGATCTGCTCGTAACCGGTCTGCAGCGCCTGTGCCCTGGCGACAGCCAGCGCCCGGTCGGCGGTGGCGATCCCGTTCACCTGCGCACTGACCGGTGCGGACAGGGCAAGGCTTGCGAAGGCGACGGCGCCTGCGGCGGCAAGATTGCGATAATTCATCAGAATTGCGTCCCTACATTGAATGAGATTGTCTTGGTGTCATCGCCCGGTTGCTTGCTGATGACGTGTGCGAGGTCGATCCGGAAGGGACCGAAAGGCGAATTCCAGTTGACCCCGATGCCGACCGAGATGCGCGGCGTGGCCGAATTGCCGAGGAAGACCTCCTGGAACGGCGGGATATTCCTCGCGAGCGCCGTGTTATCAGCCGACGTAAGGCATGACGGCGGGTTGGGATTGACCGGGTTGGTCACCGTGGTGACGTCGCCCGGATCCGAACCCGGCGTACACACGGCAGTGCCGCCTCCCGCCGGGGTCACCAAGGTCGCGACGTTGACCTGCGTGTACAGGGCTTCGCCATCGGCATTGCGGATCGGGATATCGAGCCCGTCGGGGAACGGGCTGTTCTGCAGCGTCGGCGTCTCGACATTGAACAGCGCCCCGACATCGAGGAAGATCGACGGCCGCAGACCCAGCTCACGCGCGCCCGAGCCGAGCGGAATTTCAAGCTCTGCCCGGCCGAGGTAATAGGCGTTGCCGCCGATTGCGTCGTCCTGGATGCGATCGCGGTCGGTAATGATGACAGGGTTGCCGTCTGCGTCCGCCGTGATCGGCTGGCGCAGCACGCGCGGGCCGATGCCGCGAATGTCGAACCCGCGGAATTGCGGCTCGCCGAGGAAGAAGCGGTCCGTCAGCAGCACATCGTCGCGTCCCGGACCGCGATCCTCGAGACCCTTGATATAGCCGCCTTCGGCCGAAACCGAGAAGATGAAGTCGCCCAGCACCGGCCAGTACTTTGCGGCCTGGCCCCGGAACTTCACATACTTCACGTCGCCGCCGAGACCGGCAAAATCGACGCCGAGCGTGCCGCGCTCACCGCGTGTGGGGCGATAATAGCTATTGAGCGAGTTGTAGACGAGGTTGAGGCCGAGGATCGAACTGGTCCGATCGCCCAGCACGTCGCACAGGAAGCGCCCGGCAAGGATCGGTTCGCACTGTCGCACGCCGTCACCGTCGAAATCGGCGAAGAAGGCGTTCTCGTCGACGCTGATCTGGTCGTAGTTGAGGGTGTAGCTACCGATCAGCGATGCATATTCGGTCAGCGGAACACCGACCCGCAAGGAGCCGCCAGTGGTCGTGTTCTCGTAGCGGGTCTGGTTGCGATTGTTCAGGTTGAAGCTGTTGACGTCGCGCCGGTAGAGATCGACCCCCAGCGAAATATTGCGGTCGAACATGTAAGGTTCGGAGAAGCTGAGGTTCACCGAGTTCGAGAAGCGGGAAACCTGGGCCGAAAGGCCGATGGTCTGCCCGCGACCGCGGAAATTGCGCTGCCGAATCGAGCCCGCGAACAGGAAGCTTTCGAGCGAGGAGAACCCGGCCGAAAGCTGCAGTTCGCCTGTCGGCTGTTCCTCGACATTGGCTTCGAGGATGATCCGGTCCGGATCGGCGGTCTCGACCTGCTGGACTTCGAAACCTTCCTGGAAGAAGCCGAGCGAGTTGATGCGCGCGGTGGTCCGGTCGATCGCGAGGCTGTTGAAGGCGTCGCCTTCCGAAGCACGGAATTCGCGACGGATCACCTTGTCCTGCGTCAGCGTGTTGCCGTTGACGTCGACCCGCTCGATGTAGACGCGCGGCGCCTCGTTGATAACGAGGGTGACGTCCATCGTCCGGTCTTCGAGATTGCGACGGAACTGCGGGCGAACGTCGGCGAAGGCATAGCCGAAGCGGCCGGCCAGCTCGCTGAGCGATTCCACCGTGTCCTCGATCCGCTGGGCATTGTACCATTCACCCGGCTCGATCGCGATGTTCTGGGTCAGCACATCCTCGTCGAAATCACGGATTTCGCTGGTGACGTCCACATCGCCGAAGGTGTACCGCTCGCCCTCTTCCACCACATAGGTGATGATGAAGTCGCGCTTGTCCGGGGTCAGCTCGGCAACGGCCGAAACGACGCGGAAATCGACATAGCCTTCGGTCAGGTAGAATTCGCGCAGCTTCTGCTGGTCGAAGGCCAGGCGATCGGGGTCGTAGCTGGTATTGCCGCTGAGGAAACTGAACAGGCCGGTTTCCTTGGTGATCATCTCACCCTTCAGGTTCCCGTCCGAGAACGCTTCGTTGCCGATGACGTTGATCTGGCGGACGCGGGACTTGGGCCCTTCGCTGATCTCGAAAACGAGATCGACGCGGTTCTGGCTCAGCTGGACCGTCTTCGGCTCCACCGTAGCGGCAAAGCGCCCCTGGCGCTTGTACAGTTCGATGATGCGGGCAACGTCCGCACGCACTTTCGACCGGGTGAAGATCTGGCGCGGGGCCAGCTTGATCTCGGGCACGATCTTGTCGGACTTGAGACGATCGTTCCCTTCGAGGATGATCCGGTTGATAACCGGGTTTTCCTCCACCTCGATCAGCACTTCGCCGTTATCGTTGCGGATCGTGTAGCTTTCGAACAATTCGGTCGCAGCCAGATCCTTCAGCGCCTGGTCGGCTGCGGCGGTGGTGTATTCGTCGCCGGGGCGCAGGCGTACATAGCTGAGGATGGTCTGCGGCTCGAGGCGCTCCACCCCGCGCACGGAAATCGTGCGAATGGTGTCGCCCTGCGGCTGAGCGGCGGTTGCGGCAGGCTGAGCGTCAGCCTCCCGGGTGTCATCCTCTTGAGTTTCCTGCGCGAATGCCGCTTGCGGCAGGCCGCCAAGGGTAGTGCAGGCGAGCAGCGCAATCGCGTAGCTGCGAATAGTGCGCGAGCGGCGCGATGCGCCCGTATCGATGGCCGTCATTGGCGAAAGTGTCCCGTCAAAATGTGTCGACCCGGATCGTACCCAGCTATCTTTGCCGCACCGGTCTTCCGGATCCGAGGATCCGGCGCCCTCTGCCCGATACGCGCTCCCCTTTCAAGCTGGTGCGATGTGCTGTGGGTCCACCTCTCATGTCCCTGCCCGGATCCGCGTCAGCCAAACAGCGTCAGCGTCGCCAGGTCGTTGATCGTCACGAATAGCATCAGCGCCAGCACGAGGGCCACGCCGGTACGATACGCCATTTCCATCGCGCGGGGGCCAACCGGTTTCCGGCGGATTGCCTCCGCCGCGTAGAAAGCCAGGTGGCCACCGTCGAGTGCGGGAATTGGCAGCAGGTTAATGAATGCCAAATTAAGTGAGATCAGCGCGACGAAGTTGATGAAGGCGACCCACCCCAAGCTCAGCTGCTCGCCGGAAAACTTGGCGATCTTCACCGGGCCGCCCAGTTCGCGCACCGAACGCTGGCCGACGACGATCTGCTTGATACCCGTGATCATCATCGAAAACGTGTCGATCGACTGTTCCACCCCGCCGACCAGCGCATCGACGGGACCCTGTTTCTGGAAGTCGTATTCGACCCCCGCCGACTCGACACCGAGCAGGCCGATCTTCGAAACGTTGCCGAAGCGGTCCTCCACCTCGTGGCTCATGGTGGTGACGCTGATGTCGAGCATGTCGCCATCGCGATCCACGCCCAGTTCCATGCGCCGTTCGGGGTGCAGCATCACTTCCTGCTGCAGGTCGCGGAAACTCTCGATCGGGTTGCCGTCCAGTGTCACGATCCGGTCGCCGATCTCGATCCCGGCGTCGCGTGCAGGCGATTCCTCGCTGAAGCCCGCAACGGTCAGCTGCTGCTCCGCATCGACCGGCACCGGCCGGCCGAAAATCATGAAAAAGGCGGCAAAAATGCCCAGCGCGATGAGGATATTGGTCGCCGGCCCGGCAAACACGATCAGCGCGCGGCGCCACAGCGACGCGTTCTGGAACGCGCCCGGCGGCGCAGGCGCATCGGGATCGGGGATGCTCGCGGGGTTCATGTCCCCCCGGAACTGGACGTAACCGCCCAGCGGCAGGGCGGAAATCCGCCAGCGCGTTCCGTGCCGGTCGTTGAAACCGGCGAGTTCCTTGCCGAAGCCGACCGAGAAAGCATCGGCCTGCACCCCAAGGGCGCGCCCGACCAGCAGGTGCCCCAGTTCGTGAAGGGTCACCAGCGGCCCCAGCACCAGCAGGAAGCCGATGACCCACATCCATACAGGGGGCTGTTCGATCATGCGTTCTCCAGAATGGCCTGCGCCTGCCGCCGCGCAGCCGCGTCTATTGCCAGCACGTCATCCAGTGCAGCAGGCCGTGGCGGCCTGGCCGACTGTTCCAGTACGTCCTCCACCAGTGCCGCAATCCGGGTGAACGGAATGTGACCGGCGAGGAATGCCGCGACCGCAATCTCGTTGGCGGCATTCAGAACCGCGGGAGCCGCCCCGCCCTCCTCGCAGGCTTCACGCGCGAGGCGGGTGGCCGGAAAGCGCTGTTCGTCGGGCGCGAAGAACGTGAGTTCGCCGATCCCCGCCAGATCGAGCGGCTTGCACGCCGCCTCCATCCGCTTGGGCCACGCGAGGCACGATGCGATGGGGACCATCATGTCCGACGGGCCGAGCTGGGCCAGCGTCGAATGGTCGCGATATTCGACCATGGAGTGGATCACGCTTTGCGGGTGAACAATGATCCGGATCTTCTCGAGCCCGACCGGAAAGAGGTGGTGCGCCTCGATCAGTTCCAGCCCCTTGTTCATCATGGTGGCCGAATCGACGCTGATCTTCGCGCCCATGTCCCAGTTGGGATGTGCGACCGCCTGATCGGGCGTGACGCGCTGCAGCTCTTGCGCGGAATGCAGCCGCAGCGGCCCACCGCTGGCCGTGAGCGTGATCATCCGCACTTCGGCGAGATCATTGCCCGCCAGGCACTGGAAGATCGCATTGTGCTCCGAATCGACCGGCAGCAGCGTCGCGCCGTGCTCTTCGACCGCCTGCATCATCACTGGCCCGGCAGAGACCAGCGCTTCCTTGTTCGCAAGCGCGATGGTGCCGCCCTGCTCGATCGCCGCCATGACCGGCGCAAGGCCGGCGCAACCCACGATCGCCGCCATGGTGATATCGACCGGGCGGCTCGCCGCCTCGATCAGCGCCGCGCGTCCGCCCGCCGCCTCGATCCCGCTGCCGCTCAACGCCTCGCGCAGTTCGGGCAGGCAGGCTTCGTCGCTGACCACCGCGATCTTCGCATCGAATTCGCGCGCGAGCTGCGCGAGCTTGGTCGCGCTGCAATGCGCGGTCAGCGCCTCGACGCGCCACGCGTCGCGATG
The DNA here is from genome assembly GCF_054655655.1 of Alteriqipengyuania triglochinis. NCBI lineage: Bacteria > Pseudomonadati > Pseudomonadota > Alphaproteobacteria > Sphingomonadales > Erythrobacteraceae > Alteriqipengyuania > Alteriqipengyuania triglochinis. Next base: position 366,364 of record NZ_BAAHNC010000003.1, on the reverse strand, counting down.
CTGCCGCAGCAGCTTGAGCGTCGAGTCACCGACCGAGCCGGTGCTGCCGAGGATGGAAATCGAGCGCATCGGCCTAGATCGCCAGCGAAACCATGATGCCGACCACGATGGAAACCGGAATCAGGCCGTCGAAGCGGTCCAGAAAACCGCCGTGCCCGGGGATGAGACGGCTGGAATCCTTTACCCCTGCCCGCCGTTTCAGCCAGCTTTCGAACAGGTCGCCGAGCAGCGCGATAAGCGCGAGAACCGGCCCGGCCACCGCCGCCACCAGCAGCGCCTGCGTATCGAGCACGCCCATGATGCGCGACGACAGGTAGATGAGCGGCGTCAGCGCCAGGAAACCGCCGAACATCCCGCCGATCAGGCCCGCCCATGTCTTGTTGGGGCTGACCCGCGGCATGATCCGCGGCCCGCCGATCAGCGTACCGAAGATATAGGCGAAGGTGTCCGCCAGGATCACCACCGCGATCGAGATGTAGAACGACTGGATGTCGAAATCGATCAGGATCAGCGCCGCAAGGCCGATATAGGCCCCGCCGGCAAGGATGCCCGCGAGCCGATAGGGAATATTGCCGGTCGCCTTGATGATGAGGAAGATCAGCTCGAGAAAGCAGATCGCCGAGACCACCGCGACCAGTATGTCGAGCCCGCGGTCGCCCAGCCAATAATAGGCGCCGAGCGCGATGGCGATCATTACCGCCGAAGACGCGGCCCTGATGCCCAGCGTCTTGCGCCGCGAATGTTCCTTGATCTCGCGCAGTTCCGCATCGGTCGCGAGCACTTCGGGATGCGCATCCGCATCCTTGTTCAAGCGATCGGTCCCGGTATCGTCCGGCGTGTCGTTCGCGGTCGCCTTGTCATCGGCCGCCATAGCGCCTCTCCCTCTTCGCGAAGTCGTCCAGCGCTTGCGCCAGATGCTGCGGGGTGAAGTCCGGCCACAGCGTCTCGACGAAGATCATCTCCGCGTAAGCCATTTGCCATAACAGAAAATTCGACAGACGCACCTCGCCACTTGTCCGGATGAGGAGATCGAGCGGGGGCAGGTCGGCGGTGAACAAATGACGCTCGATCGCCTCAGGCGTGATCGCGCCTTCCTTCGCCGCAGCCTTCGCGGCTGCCGCGATTTCCTGCTGCGAACCGTAGTTGAGCGCGACCGCCACCGTGCGCGTCCCGCCGGAGGTACGCTCCAGCGCGTCGTCCAGCATGTCGACGATATCGGGATCGAGCGCGCGCCAGTCGCCCACGATCTTCAGCTTCACGCCGTTCGCGACGAATTCGTCGAGGTCGGTCCGGATGAAGCTGCGCATCAGGTTCATGAGGTCGGACACCTCGTCTTCCGGCCGCTTCCAGTTTTCGCTGCTGAAAGCGTAGAGCGTGAGGCATTCGACCGGACCGTCCTTGAGGCTGCGAACCAGCGTCCGCACCGCCTCCACCCCGCGCTTGTGGCCGAGGGCGCGCGGAAGCCCCCGGCGCTTGGCCCAGCGCCCGTTGCCGTCCATGATAATGGCGACGTGCCTGGCTCGGATTTCGTCCGTCATCGTCAAAGCCCGTTCGTGGTGAACCTGTCGAACCGCGAACGGCAAGCACGCGTTCGCCCTTCGAAGCTGCCGACGGCGCGGAGCGCCACCCGCCCGGGGCGAACGGTGGCGGACCCGCCGATCACTGGGTCATGATTTCCTTCTTCTTCGCTTCGACGGCCTTGTCCACCTCCTCGACATACTTGTCGGTCAGCTTCTGGACCTCGTCCTCGGCGCGCTTGCGATCGTCTTCGGAAATCTCTTTCTTCTTCTCGTCTTCCTTGAGCGCTTCCATCCCGTCGCGGCGGACGTTGCGGATGGCGATCTTCGAATTCTCGCCGTACTTGTCCGCCAGCTTGGCAAGATCCTTGCGGCGTTCTTCGGTCAGGTCCGGCATCGGAATGCGCAGGGTCTGCCCGTCCTGCATCGGATTGAGGCCGAGATTGGCGTGGGCAATGCCCTTCTCCACCGCGCTCACGTTGCTCTTGTCCCACACCTGCACGCTCAGCATGCGCGGCTCGGGGGCCGAGACGGTCGCCACCTGGTTCAGCGGCATCATCGATCCGTACACCTCGACCACCACGGGATCGAGCAGGCTGGTGTTCGCGCGGCCGGTGCGCAGGCCGGCCAGATCGCCCTTCAGGCTTTCCACTGCGCCCTGCATGCGGCGTTCGATATCGCTCTTGTCGTACTTGGCCATGTGTTCGGCTTCCTCGGTCTATTGTTCTGCCTGGACGATCGTCTGCGCACCCTGTCCGGCGAGAACACGGGCGAGATTGCCCTTCTCGCGGATCGAGAACACGACGATCGGAATCTTGTTGTCGCGGCACAGGGCCACGGCGCTGGCGTCCATCACTTTCAGGTTGTCCGCCAGCACCTTGTCGTAAGTGACTGTATCGAAACGCTTGGCATCCGGGTTCTTCTTGGGGTCCGAATCGTAGACCCCGTCGACGCTGGTGCCCTTGAACAGCGCATCACAACCCATTTCGGCAGCGCGCAGCGCGGCACCGCTATCGGTCGTGAAATAGGGTGCGCCCACACCGGCGGCAAAGATGACGATGCGGCCCTTTTCCAGATGCCGCTCCGCCCGGCGCCGGATCACAGGCTCGCACACCTGGTCCATCTGCACCGCCGACTGCACCCGGGTCGGCACGCCCAGCTGTTCGAGCGCGCTCTGCATCGCCAGCGCGTTCATCACCGTGGCCAGCATGCCCATGTAATCGGCCTGCGCACGATCCATGCCCTGCGCCGCGCCGGCCATCCCGCGGAAGATGTTGCCGCCGCCGATGACGAGGCAGATTTCCCAGCCTTCCTCCTTGGCCTGTTTCACTTCCTGCGCCAGCTCGCTGACGAACGCGGGATCGATCCCGAACTCCTGTTCGCCCATCAGCACCTCGCCCGAAAGTTTCAGGAGGATGCGCTTTGCGTTGCTGATCGGCATGGGGGGTGCTCGGCCTTGAAGTGCTGGAAACCAAAAGGCCCTAACGCGAGCGCGCGCGGGTGGCAACGGCGTGCGCGGCATTTGATCGGGCGCTTGCCGGATCGTCGAAGCCCCGCCATTCCATCGCGATGAGCGATTTCGCCCCGCACCGCCCCCGCCGACGGACCGTCCTCCTTACCCTCCTGGCGGTCGCGACGGTGATCGGCGCGCTGGTTGCGTGGAAAACGTCGCGCGACACATTGTCCGATCCTGAAGTCAAGCGAACCGCCGTCTCCCTGCCCGATTGGCCCGCAGGAAGCGATCCGGTCACGCTCGCGCTGATCTCAGACATCCACGTCGCGGGGCCCGACATGCCGCCCGACCGCCTCGAACGGATCGTGGCGCAGGTCAACGCGCTGCATCCCGACGCGATCGTGATCGCGGGCGACCTCGTGAGCGAGAAAGGACTGGCCACGCGTGTCTACCCGCCGGGGGAGATCATCGCGCCGCTGGGCAGTCTTTCCGCGCCGCTCGGCGTGTTTCTGGTGCCGGGCAATCACGATCACTGGTTCGGCTGGCCCGGGCTCAAGGCACAATTGGAGCGCATCCGGATCACGACCCTTGAAAACGAGGCCGCGCAGGCGGGACCGCTGGTCATCGGCGGGCTGGACGACGACCATACCGATCACGACGATATTCCGAAAACCCTCGCCGCGGTCGCGAAGCTCGACGGTGCGCCGGTGTTCCTCAGCCACAGTCCCGATCCCCTGCCCGACCTGCCGCAAGGATCGGTGATCCTTGCCGGACATACGCATTGCGGACAGGTGCAGCTGCCGCTGATCGGGATGGTCTTCACCCAGTCGCGCTATGGCAAGCGCTTCGCCTGCGGTCGCACCGACGATCCGCACGGCACCGCCATCGTCGGCGCCGGCCTCGGGACCAGCGGATTGCCGCTCCGCTTCGGCACGAGGCCTCAGGTGTGGCTGATCGAGTTTCGCGCGGCAGACCGAAGGTCGGCGAGGTCCGAGTAGCGCTGGCGCGTTCCGGCGACGGCTGGGCCGAGCCAATACTGCCGAACGTCAGGCGTCCTGCGGGAAGGCGATCTGGCGGGAATTTACCTGGACCGAAACGACCGATCCTCCAGTGGCGAGAATCGGCTTGAAACTGACCGACCAGAAACGCTCGTTACCCCGGGCGGTAGGACAGCTGGCCGTGAACTCGAGCGCATCGCCCTGAAGTGCGGCGAAGAACCTGGTCTTCACGAAAGCCTGCGACTCTTCGGGCCACAGTTCCCACCAAGGCTTGCCCAGAACCATCTCCGGACTGTCGATCTCCATCGCGCCGAGACCGCCGCAATTGATGAACTCTATGTTCCCGTCCACGCTCAGCAGCTTGATGCAGTCCTCGCTCTGTTCGAGCAGGCTGGCCGCGAGATCGGAAAAGGACAGGCCGACGGCTTCCGGATCGGGAAGGTAGCCGGCTTCTGGAGAGGGAGAGATATTGTACGTGTAGGCGGCAGTGGACATGACAGTTCGACCTTTCGATCCCGACTGCGCCCACCGCAACGCGCCTCCGGATACCTCTTCGCATAGTGCTGAAAGGTTTAACAAAAGGTTGCCGCCCTTTCGGCGAGGGTCCGGCATACGAAAACGGCCGCCGGGCAGGAACCCGGCGGCCGCGAATTGGGCGCATTGTGATCGGGTTTTAGCCCTTCACGGCTGCCGCGACTTCCGCCGCGAAATCGCTTTCTTCCTTCTCGATTCCTTCACCGAGCTGGAAGCGGACATAGTCCTTGAGGACGATCGGCTTGCCAGCGTCCTTGCCGGCCTGCGCCACGACCTGTTCGATCGGGGTCTTGTTGTCGTGCACGAGGATCTGGCTCATCAGCGCGTTTTCCTTGGCGAACTTCGCCACCGCGCCCTGAACCATCTTTTCCTGCACGTTTTCGGGCTTGCCACTTTCGGCAGCCTTTTCGGCGGCGACCTTGCGCTCGCGCTCGATCAGCTCGGGGTCGAGATCATCGGCAGTCAGCGCCTGCGGGAAGGCGGCGGCGATGTGCTGCGCCAGGCGGGTGCCGAGTTCTTCGAGCACGGCCTTGTCGGCTTCGCTTTCGAGCGCGACGAGGACACCGATCTTGCCGAGGTTCGGCGACACGGCATTGTGCACGTACGGCACGACCAGACCCTGATCGACCGAGACGGTCTTCATCCGGCGAACCTGCTGGTTCTCGCCGATGGTCGCGACATTATCGGTCAGCTTGTCGCCGATCGTGCCGCCATCGGGATGGGCCATGCCCTTCAGCGCTTCGACATCGTCGGCGTCGGCGCTCAGCGCGACCTGCGTGGTCTTGCGCACGAAATCCTGGAACTGGTCGTTCTTGGCGACGAAGTCGGTTTCCGAGTTCACCTCGACCGCCACGCCGTTGGTGCCTTCCACGGCAACGCCGACGAGGCCTTCGGCGGCGGTGCGGCTGGACTTCTTCTGCGCGGTGGCGAGGCCCTTGGCGCGCAGCGCATCGACCGCGGCTTCGATATCGCCGTTCGCGCCTTCGAGCGCCTTCTTGGCGTCCATCATGCCCGCGCCGGTCTTCTCGCGGAGTTTCTTCACATCAGCGGCGGTAAAAGCGGCCATCGATCTGTTCCTTGAATGTCTTGAATATGGTGAGCGGCCCCGGAAGCGAACCAATTCGCTACCGGGGCGCTAGTCAGCGATTGTGAAGCGGCGGTTACGCGCTGGCTTCGGCCGTGGCTTCGGCCGGCGGATTTTCCATCTCGCCAACGCCCGAATCCTGCGAACCGTCCCTGCGGGCCGCTTCGCCGAAGGCTTCGCAATAGAGGCGCACGGCGCGGGCCGCGTCGTCGTTGCCCGGAACGGGGAAGGCGATGCCGGTCGGGTCGGTGTTCGAATCGAGCACCGCGACCACGGGGATGCCAAGCACGTTGGCTTCCTTGATGGCGAGGTCTTCCTTGTTGGCGTCGATCACGATCATCACGTCGGGAATGCCGCCCATGTCGCGGATACCGCCGAGCGAAAGCTCGAGCTTGTCGCGTTCGCGGGTGAGGTTGAGCACTTCCTTCTTGGTCAGGCCGCCGGTGTCGCCCGACAGCTGTTCTTCGAGCGTCTTGAGGCGCTTGATCGAACCCGAAATGGTCTTCCAGTTGGTCAGCATGCCGCCCAGCCAGCGGTGGTTGACGAAATGCTGCCCGCTCATGCGGGCGGCTTCTGCCACCGGCTCCTGCGCCTGGCGCTTGGTGCCGACGAACAGGACCTTGCCCTTGCCCTGCGCGGTCGCGGCGACGAAATCGAGCGCACGCGCCATCAGCGGCACGGTCTGCGACAGGTCGATGATGTGGACACCATTGCGCGCGCCGAAGATGTACGGCTTCATGCGCGGGTTCCAGCGGTGGGTCTGGTGGCCGAAGTGTGCGCCGGCCTCGATCAGTTGCTGCATCGTGACGGTAGGAGCCGCCATAGGTAAATTCCTTTCCGGTTGGACCTCTGGAAGGCGGTAACCCGCGGCGGTAGAGCCCGCCTTGAGCACCGGTTTATGATGCCTTCCATGTGGAGTTTTCCGCGAATCCTTGCCGCGGAAGGCGCGCACTTAGCGATCGGTGGAGAAAAAATCCAGCACGATTTCGTCGCTACGAAATGCGCAATCGCATTGATCCGCCTTGACAGGTGAGAACAAATAGAGAACATTGCGACTCATCGGCGGAACAGCGTGATCGCCGGACAAGTATCAACATGTTTTCCACAGCCGGTCCAGCGCTTTTGCTCCGGGATGTTCTGGAAGACGGAAGGCGGAGAAAGACCATGATCGCATTTGCCATTGGCTCCCTGCTGTGTGTGACCGTCCTCGTGGCGCTCGTATCGTCTGCCGACAGCCTGCTGCGCGGCTGGCATTCCTACCGCGCGTTGGCTGCGGACCTGAAGGCGATCAGGGCGACGCATCGCACGGCCCCCGCCGCTCGCCCTGCCGGACGAGTGCGCATGTCGCGCACGCCGGCCGTTCGCGGCGCTACGCCGCGGCGCAATGCCACGGCCGCCGCCCTGCCCGCCGCCGCCTGAGCAGGACGGCAGAACCTCTCGCGAAGAAATTACTGCTGGAGGCCGTCCAACTCGACCGCCTCGCCGAGCCGTCCGATCACGGTCTCGCCTGCGATCACACGCTGGCCCATCAGCACCTGGGGCGCGGTGCCCGCAGGAAGATACAGATCGACCCGGCTGCCGAAGCGGATCAGGCCGACCCGCTGCCCGGCAGCCACGATATCTCCCGGTTTCACGAAGGGGACGATCCGCCGCGCGACGAGGCCGGCGATTTGCGTCATCCCCACGACCAGCCCGTCGGTGCGGGTGATCACGATGTGCTGCCGCTCGTTTTCCTCGCTCGACTTGTCCAGCTCCGCATTGACGAACTTGCCCGGCACATAGGCCATGTCGCCAATAGTGCCCGCGCACGGGCTGCGGTTGATGTGAACGTCGAAGATGCTGAGGTAGATCGAAACGCGGGTGACCGCGCCCGGCACCATGCCGCCCTCGCCCTGCAGTTCGCGCGGCGGCTCCATCTGCGTGATCTGGGTGACCGTACCGTCGGCAGGGGCCAGCAGCAGATTGTCGCCCCGCGGCACCACGCGTTCGGGATCGCGGAAGAAGGCGAGGATGCACAGCGACAGGAAGCCAAGCGGCCAGGCGATCGTCTCCCAAGCCAGAAAGGCTGCGATCAGCGCCAGCCCGAAACAGATCAGCGCAAACTTGCGCCCCTCCGGGTGGACCGAAGGGAGCCCGGGCCGCGCATTGCCCTGCCCGCGATTATCCATGATCTCACCGGCCAAGACGCGTCGCTCCCGCGTGGCGCGTGACAGAATTCGCGATTCCCATCACGCCACCTTGCGCACGAAGACCGCGCCCGCCGAATAGCCCGCGCCGAAACTGCAGATCAGGCCCGTATCGCCAGCCTCCAGATCCTCGCTATGCAGGTGGAACGCGATGATCGAACCCGCGCTCGACGTGTTGCCATAGGTATCGAGCACGGTCGGGCTCTCGTCCGCGCTCGCCTCGTGGCCGAGGACGCGCTGCGCGATGAGGCGGTTCATCCCCGCATTGGCCTGATGCAGCCACATGCGGCGCAACGCGGCCGCATCGAGCGAGAGGCGCTGCGCCTCGCTCACGATCATCTCGGCGACCATCGGCACCACTTCTTTGAAGACCTTGCGGCCTTCCTGGACGAAGAGCTTGTCGTCGGTCCCCATGCTTTCAGGGTCGGAGCGGTTGAGGAAGCCGAAATTATTGCGGATGTTGTTGGAGAACACGGTCTTGAGCCGCGTTCCCAGGATGTCCCAATGGCTTGCCGGCGCGATATCCGCGCTCTCTACTAGAACGGCCGTCGCCACATCGCCGAAGATGAAGTGGCTGTCGCGGTCGCGCCAGTTGAGGTGGCCGCTGGTAATCTCCGGGCTGACCACCAGCACGCTCTTCGCGTTGCCGCTGCGGATATAGTCCGCGGCCGTCTGGATGCCGAAGGTGGCGGAAGAACACGCGACATTCATGTCGAAGGCAAAGCCGTCGATCCCCAGCGCCTGCTGGATCTCGATCGCCATCGCCGGATAGGGCCGCTGCATGTTCGATGCGGCGCACAGCACGGCATCGACGTCCTTCGGATCGCGCCCCGCACGGCCCAGCGCATCGCGCGCCGCCGCCAAGCCGATCTCGGCCATCAGCGAAAGCTCGTCGTTCTCGCGCGGTTCGTGCCGGGGCTCCATGATCGCCGGATCGATCAGCGGCGCCTTGTTCATCACGTGGCGCGCCTTGATCCCGCTCGCCTTCTCGATGAACTCGACCGAGCTGCGCGTCAGCGGCTCCACCTCGCCCGCCGCGATGCCATCCGCATGGGCGGCGTTGTGGCGATCGACGAAGGCGTTGAAGCTTTCGACCAGCTCTTCGTTGCTGATGCTGTCCTCGGGCGTGAAGAGCCCGGTGGCGGAGATGACGGGCCGTGCGGCCCCGGTATCGGTATGCGCGTTCATGGGAGTCCGTGAAGTAGCGGCGTGTGCGAAATGCGGCAAGCCGCATCCCGGTCGCCAATGGATATCGGGCGCCCGCAGGTCCGGGACGCGAGAGCACGGCGAGCAAGAAAATGCGCCGGCTGCGTCGCCCTGGGCCTAGGGAATCGCCAGCGGCGGGATGCGGTAGGCCCCCGCTGCCCGCACCGCATCGAGATCGGGATAGCCGTTCACGGCCATCAGCAGGTCGGCCTCTGCAAGGATCGAGCGCAGAACATGCGCCGCGCCCGCCGCACCGCCGATGGCCAGGCCATAGGTATAGGGCCGGCCGATCCCGACCGCCGATGCCCCCAGCGCGATCGCCTTGATCACATCGCTGCCGGAGCGGATTCCGCTGTCGAACAGCACGGGCGTGCGCCCCGCCCCCTCGACCACCGCGGGGAGCATGTCGATCGCGGCAATGCCGCCATTGGCCTGCCGGCCGCCGTGGTTGGAGCAATAGATGGCATCGACCCCGTGATCGCTCGCCTTGCGCGCATCGTCGCCATGGCAGATGCCCTTGAGGACGATCGGCATGTCGGTCATCTCGCGAAAGCGCGCGATATCGTCCCACGTCAGAACCTTGCCGAAGGTCGCCGCCCACTTGGCCACGGCGGCGGGGACATCCTCTTCCGGCGGTCGCTCGAGCAGGCCCCTGAAAACGGGATCGCTGAAGTAGTTTTCCAGCACCTTTCCGCGAAGCTGGGGGAAATTGGCGGTGTTGAGATCCCGCGGGCGCCATCCGGTCAGCCAGGTATCCAGCGTGATCACCAGCGCGCGGTAGCCTGCCTCCTGCGCCCGCGTGATGAAGCTCTGCGTCAGTTCCTCGTTCTTGGGCGTGTACAGCTGGAAGAACCCCGGAGTGTCTCCGGCAGCGCGCGCTACCTCTTCCAGCGGGGTGTTGGAAAGGGTGGACGCACAGAAGGGAACGCCCGTTTCGGCCGATGCACGCGCGGCCGCCACGTCCCCCTTGCGGTCCTGCGTCGCCTCCCCGTTCACCCCGATCGGCGACATGAAGATCGGCGACGGCAGGCGCATCCCGAACAGCTCGACCGAAAGATCGCGCTCGGCGCAATCGACCAGCATGCGCGGGACCATGCCCCAGTTGTGAAACGTCTGCGCATTGCGATCCTGCGTGTGCTCGTCGCCGCAGCCGCCTTGGATGTAGTTGCGCATGGACGGCGACAGCGCCTGTTCGGCGCGCGATTCGAGCGTGGCGAAATCGACCGGGTAATCGGGCTGAACTCCACTGAGGCCGGCATTGTAAATCGCATTCTGCATATCGCCGTAGTGCGGCATCTCGTCTCTCCCCACGCTCGCTCAGGAGCTTTTTTCGAGGATCTCAGCCTAGACAAGCGAAGCCGCTTTACCAAGGGTCTGAAAAAACTACTGGCCAGTACCCCGGTTCTTTGGCATCTTGCCTGCAAGGTGGAGAGACATCCACCAAACGGAGAGATGGAATTGCTTGAGCGCCCCAGATCGGCGATGGTGCCGTCATGTCAGCTATAGCTATGAAGGCGCTCGACGCGTCGATCAAACCGAACGACTCCCTGAAAGACGAGTTCGTAGCGTTCAAGACCAACCGCATCATCGAGGCTGCGAGCCACCTGTTCTACCAGCGCGGCTACAGCAGTTGCACGCTCGACAATGTGGCCGACCGGCTCGGTGTAACCAAGCCGTTCCTCTATTCCTATTTCAAGAACAAGGAAGCCATCCTCGCCGCGATCTGCAGCGTCGGGATCAGCGAAGCGCTGAACGTGCTGGAAGCCACCCTGGCCAACGATCACAAGACCCATCGGGATCTGCTCGCCGAAGTGGTGCGCCAGGTGGGCAGGATCGTGATCGACCGGCAGGAATATGTCGTCGTCTACCAGCGCGAGATGAAGCATCTGAACAAGGTCGACCACCAGCGCATCCTGCGCCTGAGGGCCTCGTTCGACCATCAGATCGCCGAGTTGATAGACGAAGGCGTAGAGGCCGGCGAATTCCGCGAGGATACCGATTCCTTCGTGGCCGTCTGGATCGGCGGGCTGATCAGCTGGATCCCCACCTGGTACTCGCCGGACGGGCAACGTTCCCCGGAAGAGGTAATCGATCAGCTGGTGACCGCGGCGCTCCGGCTGGCCGGCGCAGAATAAGCCCAACTCCGAAACCCAAAGGAAAGCACACGCCGAATTTTAACTGAAAATACTGGCCAGTAGAAAATTATAAGGTCGGTATAATGGGAGAGAGAACCATGAGAATGAGCATCAAATGCGCGCTGATGTCGGCCACTGCGGTGGTCTCGCTCACCGGCGCTACCCAGGCTGCGGCACAGGATGCCGACACGCCTGAAGATACCCGAGCCGTCCCCGACGCGCAGGCCCCCAACACGATCGTCGTGACAGCCACCAAATCGGGCCAGTCGCTCGAGGATACGGCGGCCGCAATCTCCGTCCTGACCGCCGACGAGATTGGCCCCGGCGGTATCGAGAATGCGGGCGACCTTGCCGTGGCCGTTCCCAACGTCTCAGTGGGCGACCAGTTCGGCGTCAATCGCACCTTTATCCGCGGCATCGGCCTGACGAGCATCGATCTGGGTGCGGACGGCGCGGTCGCCTTCCTTCAGAACGGTGCCATCATCAGCCGTCCCGCCGCCCAGCTGAGCGGCTTTTACGACATCGAGCAGATCGAGGTGCTGCGTGGCCCGCAGGGGACGACCTACGGGCGCGGAGCGACCGGCGGGGTCATCAACCTCGTCACGGCGCGCCCCACCTCCACGTTCGAAGGCTATGCGCGCGCCTCCTACGGCAACTACGATGCGGTCACGCTGGAAGGCGCGGTCGGCGGGCCGATCTTGGGCGACACGCTCGCCTTCCGGGTGGCCGGCAAGTACGAGAACCGGGACGGTTACGGAGAAAACCTGTTCACCGGCAACCCGATCGACGACCGGAACGCCTACTCCATTCGCGGATCGTTGCAGGCGAACCTGAGCCCGGACTTCGAAGTGCTGGTCGTCGCCGACCATTTCGAAGAGGACGACTACAACTACGCCTTCCACTATTTCGGCCCCACGGTCGTGCCCGAGGACCAGATCGCCTCGTCCCTGCTCGGCGGGCAGACGATCAACGATTACTACGCGGCGCGGGGCGAGCCGACCGATGTCCGCAACATCTATTCGGACGAAGACGCGATCAATGATCGCAAGGGCACCAGCATCCAGGGCATCGCGACGCTGGACAAGGGCGACTTCACGCTGACCTCGACCACGGCGTATCGCAAGTTCAAGCGCTTCAACCGAGACGACCTCGACGTCAGCGACGTCAACGCTTTCGGCCGGAACGACTATACCGAGGACAGCGAATCCTTCAGCCAGGAGCTGACGGTTACTGCCGACCTCGGCCGCCTGTCGCTGCTGGGCGGCGCGATGTATTTCCAGGAAGAGCTGTTCGGCGAAGTGCGCGTGCCGACGACCAACCTGGCGCAATATTTCAACATCGCGCTCGGGACCGACCTTCCGCCCGATGCCTTCGACAACGGCAACTATCTCCAGCGCGGCACGGTCGATACCACCGCAGTCGGCGTCTATCTGGAAGGCTCGCTGGAGATCGTGCCGAACCTCACCTTCACCGCAGGTGCCCGATACAACTGGGAAGAACGCTCCGGCGTAGGGCGCTTCACCTTCGAGGCGCAGGGCATCGACATTCCGACCGACAAGACCGGCGACTGGGACGCGATCACGCCCAAGTTCGTCCTCGAATACGAGACCCCCGGCGGCACGCTGCTCTACGGCAAGGTTACCAAGGGCTTCAAATCGGGCGTGGTGAATATCGGTTCGGTCAACGCTGTGATCGATCCCGAGGATGTGTGGAGCTACGAAGTCGGCGTGCGCGGTGAAACGATCGACCGCACCTTCGGCTACAGCGTGTCCGGCTTCTACTACGATTATTCCAACCTGCAGGTCGGCTTCGTCAACGCCAACTCCATCGTCGAGACGATCAATGCGGCCTCGGCGCGCAACTACGGGATCGAGGTAGAGACGACGATCAGGCCCGCACCGAACACCACGTTCCGCATCTTCGGCACCTACCTGAATGCCGAGTACACCGATTTCTGCAACGGGTACTACGGAGCGGGCGATCCGGCGCGGCGGCAGTTCCCAACCTGCCCAACCGATCCGGCCCTGTCCGACCTGTCCGGCAACAAGCTCGCGAACGCGCCGACCGTCACCGTCGCCGCCTTCGCCGATCACACGATCGAGCTGGGCGACGGGGGATCGATCGATCTGTCGGCAGATGTGAACTTCCAGGACGAGATCTTCTTCACCGAGTTCAACAACCAGGATGCCCGGCAGGAAGCCTTCGCGATCGCGAATGCCAGCGTCACCTATCGCACGGCAGGCGGCCGGTGGTCGGCCTCTGCGTGGGCGAAGAACATCTTCGACAAGGAGGTGCTGGCCAACACGATCATCGCCTCACCGCTCTACAGCTTCGTGTCGGTCGGCTCGCTGCGTCCGCCGCGCACCTACGGGATCACGCTCGGCTATGATTTCTAGGCCGCGGGGCGAACCGATGACCGAAGCATTTCGGATTGGACGCCATAAGGTCCATCGGATCGAGGAGTGGCAGGGCGGGTTCAGCCCGCCCGACGCCCTCTTCGCCGAATACGAACCTGCGGCCTTCGCCGCCCAGGCACCGGGCTTCGAACCCGATTTCCTGCGCGACGGCCTCATCTACGGCTATCTCCAGAGCTGGCTGATAGACACCGGCGAGGAGAGGGTTCTGGTCGATACCGGGGCGGGCAATAACAAGTCGCGCCCCGGCATCCCGATCTTCGGCGATCTGGAGGGGGATTTCCTCGGCAGGCTGAACCAAGCGGGATATGCGCCCGAAGACATCGACAAGGTCTTCTGCACCCATCTCCATATCGATCACGTGGGATGGAACACGCAGCTGGTCGACGGGGAGTGGAAGGCCACCTTCCCCAACGCGACCTACTTCTTCCCCACCATCGATGAGCGCGCGTGGAACCCGGACAAGGATGTCTACGCCTCGCTCGCCGGGGCGCAGGTGAATGCCAACGTGTTCGAAGACAGCGTCGCCCCCATTATCGAGAGTGGGCAGGCCCGTTTGATCGAGAGCGGCGCGACCATCGCCGACGGGATGAGTGCCTTCGATTCCCCCGGCCACACGCCCGGCCACATGGTACTGCAGGTGGAAGACGGCGGAGACGTGGCGCTGTTCACCGGGGATATCCTGCATCACCCGATGCAGGTTCTTCGGCCCGACTGGAACAGCGTGTATTGCGAAGACCGCGAGGCAGCGGCGGACACGCGGCGCAAGATTCTGGAACAGGCGACAGACCGGCAGGCACGGATCGTGCCGGCCCATTTCGGCGCGCCCCACTCCGTCTTCGTCGAGCGCAGCGACGATGGCTTTCGCCCCGTCTATCGCTAGCCTCAAGCGGCACCCTGACGCCAAGCCGGCCGCCGGCAACCAAGCTCAGGGCGTGACGACCACCTTGCCGAGGCGATCGCTGGCGGACACGCAGGCGATCGCCTCGCGCGCATCGGCCAGCGCGAACGTGCGCGCGATCGGCGGGTCGATCCGGCCGGACCGGCCCATCGCCAGCACGATGGAGAGAATTTCGCGAACCCGCGCTGGCTCGCTCTCCCACAGGTAGCGGGCATCGACCCCCGCCAGCTCCCCCGATTTGAGCAGCGGCAGGTTCGCAGGCAGGCTGGGAATGCCATCGCCGGAAGCGAAGCCGACCACCAGATGCCGGCCCCTCTTTACCAGCGAGCGGAAGCACGGCTCAAACAGAGCGCCGCCGACCGGATCGAAGACCATGTCGACGCCGCGCGGGAATTCACGCTTCAACCGGTCGCGCCAGGTGTCATCCCGGTAATCGATGACCAGCACTGCCCCGAGCGCGGAGACCATCGCCTGCTTGTCCTCGCCTGACGCGAGCCCGATCACGCTGGCCGCGCTCGCGCTCGCGAGCTGCACCGCAGCCGAGCCGACGCCGCCCGATGCTCCGGTGACGAGCAGGGTCTGGCCCGGTTTGAGCCCACCCCGGTCGAACAGGCCATAATAGGCGGTGAGATAGTCGAGGAGCAGCGCCGCCGCCTTTTCCGGCGCCAGCTCGCTGGGCACGGCCACCGTGTGCTGCGCCCCGAGAACAGCCTTGTCGGCGAGGCCCCCGCCGAACTGCCACGATGCGACCCGCTGACCGGGCTCGAAACCGGCCACCCCCTCGCCCACCTGTTCGACGATGCCGACGATCTCGCCCCCCGGCACGAAGGGAACCGGGGGCTTCATCTGGTAGAGCCCACGCATCACCAGCGGGTCGACGAAGCCCAGCGCGGTCGCTTCCACCGCGACGAGGATTTCTCCCCGTCCCGGCCGCGCCACGGGCACCTGCCGGAGCGAGAAGTGGTCGAGGCTTCCCAGCGCGTCGCCGCAATAGGCGCGCATGGCGTGGCCTTCAGCGCGCAGCGGCGGCCCGCTGCGCCGTCTCGCCGTCATAGGCAAGGTCGCTCTCGTCGGGCTTGCGGGTCATCCGCCAGAAGGCGTCGTTGCGCCACGGGGTGATCGCGATGACGCGGCCCTTCGAATTGCGATACCAGTTCTCGGTGCCGGGATGGGTCCAGACCAGCTTCTCGTGCGCTTCGTCGATCCGGCGCAGGTAATCCTCGTACACATTGTCGCGCACTTCCACCGTCTGCGCGCCGTGTTCGTTGGCCGAGAGGACGACTTCGCCGGCGAAGTGCATCTGGTTCTCGATATTGCGGATCATGCTGCCGCCATGGCCCGAACCGACATTGGGGCCCAGCAGGATGAAGAAATTCGGGAAGCCGGGCACCAGCGTGCCGAGATAGGCCGCAGCATCGTCCTTGCCCCATTTCTCGCGCAGCACGGCGCCATCGCGGCCGATGATGTCGTACGAGCCCAACACGTTCGTCGTCTGGAAGCCGGTGGCAAGGATGATCACGTCGGCCTCGACCGTCTCGCCGGAGGAGGAATGCAGCACGTTGCCGTCCACCCTGGCAAGGTGTTCGGGGATCAGCGTGACATTGTCCTTCTTGATCGTGCGGTACCACCCGTTGTCGAGCAGCATGCGCTTCGCGAAGGGCGGATAATCGGGCAGCACGTGCTCGATCAGGTCGGGCCGGTCCTCCAGCTCTTCCTTCACATAGCGGGTGAAGGCGCGGCGGTGGCCATCGTTGATCGCATTGACCGCGCGTTCGGGATGATCCCACTCGGGATCGCGAAACAGTGTGCCGTGCACCCGGTCGTTGAAGGTCCACGAAAGGCGCTGTTCGGTCCATGCACGATAAAGCGGCACGACCTTCATGAGATAGCGCACGCCGGCCGGGATGGTCTTGCGGAATTGCGGGAACGGCGCGGCCCATTGCTTGGACCGGGCGAAGATCGTCAGGCTTTCCACCTCGTCGGCGACCGCGGGGGCGACCTGCATACCGGAGGCACCATTGCCGATCACCGCGACCCGCTTGCCGGCCACCTCAGCATCCTCGGGCCAGCGGCTGGTGTGGTAGACATCGCCCGCAAACTCATCGAGCCCGGGGATGGTCGGGTATTTCGGAATGTTGAGGATGCCGACCGCGCTGAACAGGTAATCGGCGCTGTACGTGTCGCGCTTGCCTTCGGGCGAGGTGATGGTGACGTCCCACTTCGCGGAGGCTTCGTTCCAGCGCGCTTCCTCGACAGTCGTGTTGAAGCGCGCGTTTTCGTAGAGATCGAAGTGCTTTGCGGTATCGAGCAGATATTCCTCGATCTCGTCGCGCAGCGGGAAATACATCGACCAGTCGTTGGGCCGGCAGGAGAACGTGTAGGTCAGCGCCGGCGTATCGACGCCGCAGCCGGGATATCTGTTTTCGAACCAGGTACCGCCGAAATCATCGTTCTTTTCGAACAGGGTGTAGGGAATGCCGAGCTTGCCCAGTTCGATGCCTGCACAAATGCCCGACACGCCGCCGCCGATCACGATCGCGGTCTTGCCGTCGGGCACCGCATCCGGCGCCGGTTCCTCGGCCCCGTAATCCATGCCCGAGGCGATGATGTCGCCATATTCCTGGGGCACATCCTCGGTCATCGCGACGGTCAGCATTTCGGCGAGCTTTGTATTGCTCGGCCGGGGGATCGCCATCGGCTTGCCATCGAGCCAGGCCGTGATCGCAGCACCGGCCGCGTCGCGGATCTCGTGCTGGAGGGGCTTCGACAGCTGGCCGCTGTCATTGTCGTCCAGCCCCGGCGAACGGCCGGGCGCATAGGGCGCTTCCAGCCAGCGGTCGTTGCCGGTCATCTGGTAGAGCACCATCAGCAGCGCGGGGATGTTCGCCTTTGCGATCCCGTCTTCCAGCAGGTCGCGATCGACCTGGGAGGCGGATATCGAACGGGTTTCGAACGGGTTGGTCATCGAATGAATCGTCCTGCTTGGGTCCGGGCAGGTTCGGCCTGCCGCATGGAGGGGTTCGGGGGCGGTCAGGCGCTGAAGTTCTCGCGCCTGACGCGCAGACCTGCGGCTTCGCGGTCCCAGGTGTCGTGGGTTATGCCCTCGGCGCGCAGTTCGGCCTTCATCACCTTGGCCGAAGGCGTCTTGGGCAGTTCCTCGAGGATGCGGATGTATCGCGGCACCATGAAGTAGGGCATCGCATCGATCAGGAACTGGGCCAGCTCGTGCCGGTCGATCTCCCGCCCGGGAACGGGCGCGACGATCACCATGACCTCGTCCTCCGAATATTCGCTCGGCACCGCAACCGCGGCGGCCTCGCGCACGCAGGGGTGGCGGCAGACATCAGCTTCGACTTCGAAGGAGGAGATATTCTCGCCCCGCCGCCGGATCGCGTCCTTCACCCGGTCGACGAAGTAGAAATAGCCATCCTCGTCCTGGCGGAAGGCGTCGCCCGTATGGAACCAGCCGTTGCGCCAGGCTTCGGCGGTGGCTTCGGGATTGCCGTAATAGCCGCTGTTCATCGCGAAGGGCCGATCGGTGCGAACCAGCATCTCGCCGATCTCGCCCACCGGCACTTCGCAATCATTGGCATCGACCAGCCGGACATCGACCCCTTCGCGCACCTTGCCGCAGGTGCCGATCCGGTCCGGATTGGCTTCGGACACGATCGGCGAGGATATCTCGGTCATGTTGAAGATGGTGTAGATGTCGACCCCGAAGCGCTCGTGAAAAGCCTGCGCATCGCTGGTCAACGGGACCATGAAGGCCTTCTTGACCGTGTGGTCCTTGTCGCTCGGCCTGGGGTCGGCCTTGAGCAGGAAGGTCGCCATCACGCCGAGCAGGAAGACCATCGTCGACTTGGTCGCCTTTGCGATCGACCAGAACTCGTCGGTCGAAAAATTGTCGATCATCGCGACCGAGGCACCGCGCGCCAGCATCACGAAGGGCGGGCCCATCCCGCCGATGTGGAAGATGGGTGCGACGCACAGGTAACGGTCGTCCTCACCCACCATCGGCCAGGATTCCGGCCCTGCGTTGCAGAACATGTGCAGGTATGACGACAGCACGCCCTTGGAGGGGCCCGTGGTCCCCGACGTGTAGATGATCGACTGGATATCCCATGGTTCGATGGGCCGTTCCAGCGGAAGGGTGCCGTCAGGATCGCCGATGACGCTGTCGTACGCAGTCACCGGCAGGGGCGCGGTACACCCTTCCCCGTCGCCGGTGACGACCAGCCGTTCGAGCCCCGCCAGATCCACTTCGGACAGGCGCGGAAGCAGATCGGGGTGCACCAGCATGAAGCGCGCACCCGAATTGCCGACGACGTGCTGGAGCAACTGGCCGCGATAGGCGGTGTTGAACGGCACGAAGACCGCGCCGATGTAATTGATCGCATAGAAGGCGATGATCGCATCGGGGCCGTTGGGCAGCCACACGGCCACATGCTCGCCCTGCTCCACACCCAGCGCGCGCAGGCCTGCCGCCTTGGCGCGAACCTTCTTCTGCAGCTCGCCGAAGGTCCACTCATCCCCGTTGGCGAAGACGATATGGGCCTTGTCGGTCCGTTCCTCCGCCCACCGGTCGAGGAGGTAGCGCAGAACGCATTCGTCGCGATTGGGAATGCGCGGATCGGTGAAATCGCGTTCTCTAGTCATGCCATCCCCTCAGGCTGCAAGGCGCAGGATCTGCATGACATCGTCGGCGCTCTTCACCGGACGCGGGTTCGTCCGCCCCCAGATGTCGAGCAGCGTGTATTCGGCCACCTGCTGGAAGCGCGATTCGTCCACCCCGACCTCGCTCAGCGTGCGCGGCATGCCGAGGTTACGGATGAACGCGTCGAGCGCTTCCGCCGCGGTGGGGTGCGTGTTGCCGAGCACCGCGAGGGTGCGCTGCTGGCGGCTGTCGTCGTACTCCGCGTTCCACTGGAGCACGTAGGGCGCCATGACGCACGAACAGTGCCCGTGGGGAACGTCGCAGGTGCCGCCCAGGATATGGCCGATCGCATGGCTCGCCCCCATCGGCACGCCGCCGATGATGCTGATCATCGATTGCCACGCGCCGATCTGGCACTTGAGCCGGCCTTCGAGATCGTCCGGATTGGCCTTCACACGGGGCAGACCCTCGACCAGCAGCTTGAGCGCGCTTTCGGCAAGCCCGTCGGCAAAATCGTTCGACTTGTCGGAAGAGAGGGTTTCGATCGCATGATCGACCGAGCGCACTCCGGTCGAAAGCCACAGCCATGCGGGCGTATGCACGGTGATCGCGGGATCGAGCACGACCATCACCGGCGCCATGTTGCGATGTTCGTAGCCCTGCTTGTGCTGGGTCGCCTCGTCGGTCGAGCCCGACAGCGCGTTGAATTCGCCACCCGAAAGGGTCGTTGGCACGCAGATGACCGGAATGTCGGGGCCGACGGTGATCGGATTGATGACTTCGCCATCGTCGGTCACGTAGGTCCGCAGCGGCTCGAAATCTTCGATCGTGCGGACATCGTGCTTGATCATCAGGCTGACGATCTTCGCGGCGTCGGTCGCCGAGCCACCGCCGATCGAGACGATCAGATCCGCCCCGGCATCGCGCGCGGCATTGGTGGCCGCCAGCACATCGGTGCGCGGCGCGTGGGGCGCGATGCCGCTGAACGTGCCGCCGTGGCGCGAGCCGAGCGCCTGTTCGATCTTGGCGATCTCGTCGGTATCGTTGCGCAGCGTCGATGATGCGATCAGAAAGACCTTGCTGCAGTCCATTGCCTGCGCCTGATCGACCAGAGCCTCTGCAGCGGGCATTCCCATCGTGACCCGTTCGGTCCGGGTGAAACGCAGTTCGCTGGGTGTGACACTTCCCATCTCAGTTCCTCTCTTCCCATGGTGCCCGCATTTTTGCGGATCGTGGTTAGATAGTGACAGCCAATCGCCTTACTGGCTAGTAGCTTTTTCAACTGACGGGAATATCGGGGAGAGACCCATGGACGATGATCGAGCGGACGTGCCGGAGACGGTGCGCGACGAGAGCACGCCGCTGGCCGGGGTCAAAGTGCTGGAGTTTTCGGGCCTGGGACCGACCCCGTTCGGCGCGATGCTGCTCGCCGATCTGGGAGCGGACGTGATCCGGATAGAAAGAGCGGGCCCGGCAAACCCGCTCGGCGGATCGCCCGATTTCGATTTTATTTTCCGGGGCCGCCCGACCCTATCGCTCGATCTCAAATCGGCTTCGGGAAAGCAGCGCCTGACCCGGCTCGTGCGCCACGCGGACGTGCTGATCGAAGGCTTCCGGCCCGGGGCGATGGAGCGACTGGGCGCGGGCCCGGACGATCTGTGCGCCCTCAACGACCGGCTGATCTACGCCCGGATGAGCGGCTGGGGCCAGCACGGTCCGCTGGCGCACAAAGCGGGGCACGACATCAACTACCTCGCGGTCAGCGGTGGCCTGTACCCCATCGGCCCCTTCGACGGCCCGCCCACGCCTCCGCTGAACTTCGTCGGCAATTTCGGCGGCGGCGGGACGTTTCTTGCAATGGGCGTGCTCGCCGCGCTTCACGAGCGGGAACGGTCGGGCAAGGGGCAGGTCATCGATGTCGCCATGATCGACGGGATCAGCGTGCTGATGACGCAGCTGGCCGGATGGATGCAAATGGGCCGCTGGAACGAGGGCCGCGGCGGAAACCTGCTGGACGGCAGCGCGTATTTCTACCGCTGCTACGAAACTGCGGATCGGCGACATGTCGCGGTGGGGGCCCTCGAAAAGCCGTTCCACGATGCGTTCGTCGAAGGGCTCGGCCTCGATCCCGAAGATTTCGCCGACCACCTCGACCCGCGTTGCTGGAGCGCGCGCGCCGAAAGGATTGCGCCCATCGTGGCCCAGCGGACCATGGTCGAATGGCAAGCGGTGTTTGCGGACCGAGACGCCTGCGTGACGCCGGTTCTCTCGCTCGAAGAGGCCGCCGCTGCCGGGACGGCGGGAGAGCGCGCGTCGTTTCACTCCACCGACGTTTCCTTCCAGCCGCTTCCCGCGCCGCGCTTTGGCAGGTCGCAAACGCGCCCTCCCTCGGACCGAGTCCGGCAAGACGGGCTGGCGCAAGCGCTGGAACGGTGGGGCGTGGCAGACGATCGCTAGCAGGGCACGAGGCCAGAACCGCACCATCGGACGGGGCGGGATCGGCCCCTCGCCTCTTGGGAAGAAAGGTGGTGGACAGGGCTGGATTCGAACCAGCGTACGCTTGCGCGGGCAGATTTACAGTCTGCTGCCTTTAACCACTCGGCCACCTGTCCACAGGGTCTGGTCTGCCAGAAGCAATGCAAGAAACGGTCGATCCGTTGGGTCAACCGCTTGCCGAGGAGCGCCCCTTTGAAGAACGCGCGCTTGCCTGTCAATGGCCGCGCTGGCAGGGCGTGGAGCAATGAGCAAAACGGAACGAAAAAGAGCGCTTCGCGGGCGCGCGGGTCGCATGAAGAACGGGCGTGGCAGTGGCCGGGCCAGTACGGGACAGGTGCGCCTGTGGGGCCGCCACGCGGTCGAGGCGGCGCTGCTGAACCCCGAACGCAAGCACCGCAAGCTGTGGGCGACGCGCGATGGCATCGATTCGCTGGATGGCGAACTGCCCGCCGATTTCCCGATCGAATATGCCGATACTGGCGATCTCGACCGGCTGGTGGCGCGCGATGCGCCGCACCAGGGGCTGGTGCTTGAATGCGCGCCGCTGGAGGAACGCGACCTGATCGAGGTAATTCAGGGCGGTGAGCCGGGGCGGCCGATCGTCGTCCTCGACCAGGTGACCGATCCGCACAATGTCGGCGCGATCCTGCGCTCGGCCGCAGCCTTCGATGCCGCCGCCATCGTCACGCAGGACCGGCACGCCCCGCCCGAAAGCGGCGTGGTCGCCAAGTCCGCGTCGGGCGCGTTGGAGACCGTGCCGTGGATCCGGGTCGTCAACCTCGCGCGGACGCTCGAAGAGCTGAGCACGCACGGCTTCTGGCGAATCGGAATGGCTGGCGAAGCCGAGATGACTCTGGCGCAGGCCATGCCCACGGGCCCGGTGGCGCTGGTCATGGGGGCCGAGGGCGCCGGCCTGCGGCATAATATCGCGGGGCACTGCGATGCGCTGGCCAAGCTGCCGATCTCCGACGCGATCGAGAGCCTCAATGTCTCCAATGCGGCCGCCATCGCGCTGTACGCATTGGCAACGCGCGCAGGCTGAGCCTCCCGCCCTTCTCCCACCATCCGCGACCCGCGCAAAGCGGGCACAAAAAAACCCCGTCGGTCCACCACCCGACGGGGTTTTTCTTTGTCGGTGCCTGGTCAGGCACCCGGCTTTGCGTGATTAGTTCACGGCATCCTTGAGGCCCTTGCCAGCCTTGAATTTCGGCTGGTTGGAAGCCTTGATTTCCATCGGTTCGCCAGTGCGCGGGTTGCGGCCCGTCGAGGCCTTGCGCTTGGCGACCGAGAAGGTGCCGAAACCAACGAGCCGGACCTCATCGCCATCGGCGAGGGCCTTCTGGATCGAATCGAAAACGCCTTCGACAGCGTTCGATGCATCGCTCTTGGACAGGCCGCAGGATTCAGCAACGGCGCCGATCAGCTCATTCTTGTTCATTCGGAAAACCCCTCAGTCCCAGACTTTAACGGTGTGAATTCGCATCATGCGAATGCCCCGACTTGAGACTTTTGTCGCGAGTCTGTCAAAGCCATTCTGGCCAAAAAGCGCAGAAAAAGGCGATTCCTTGGTTTCGCGCCCGTTAACCGGACAAAATCGCCCGCCCTTTCCAGAACAAACGCCGTACAAACTGCCTATCAGTGCGTAGTTTGGCCACTTTCCGAAAACGGAACCGCGTTGACCGGCTGACTCGCCAGATCGTCCGCCTCGGTCCATTCGATCGCTTCGGGCTCGCGCACCAGCGCACGGTCGAGCACCTGGTCGACATGCGAGACGGGCACGATTTCCAGCCCTTCGGTCACCCGCTCGGGTATCTCGGCGAGATCCTTCACGTTGTCCTCCGGGATCAGGACCATCGGAATCCCGCCGCGGCGTGCGGCCAGCAGCTTTTCCTTCAGCCCGCCGATCGCAAGCACGCGGCCGCGCAGAGTGACTTCGCCGGTCATCGCGACATCCGGGCGCACCGGGATTCCGGTCAGGGTCGAAACGATCGAGGTGACCATGCCGACACCCGCGCTCGGCCCGTCCTTGGGCACCGCACCTTCGGGCAAGTGAATATGGATGTTCTTGCGCCGGAAGATCGAGGGCTTGATCCCGTAGGCAGGCGCCCTCGCCTTTACGAAGCTGAAGGCGGCGGCGACGCTTTCGTTCATGACATCGCCCAGCTTCCCGGTGGTCTTCACGTCGCCCTTGCCCGGCGTCGTGACGCTCTCGATCGTCAGCAATTCACCGCCCACTTCAGTCCAGGCGAGGCCGGTGACCGCGCCGATCTGCGCGTCCTTTTCGCCCAGCCCGTGCTTGAACTTGCGCACGCCTGCGAACTCGCCGAGGTTTTCCGAGGTAATCTCGACCGTCTCGGCCTTCTTTTCGAGGATCTTGCGCAAGCTCTTGCGCGCCAGCCGCGCGATCTCGCGCTCCAGCGTCCGGACCCCGGCTTCGCGGGTGTAGTAACGGATCAGATCGCGCAGGCCGTCGTCGGTGAGCGAAAACTCGCCCTCCTCTAGGCCGTGGTCGGCGATCTGCTTGGGCAGCAGGTGCGACTTTGCGATCTCGACCTTCTCGTCCTCGGTATAGCCTTCCAGCCGGATGATCTCCATCCGGTCCAGCAGCGGCTGCGGGAGGTTGAGCGTGTTGGCCGTGCATACGAACATGATGTCCGACAGGTCGAAATCGACCTCTAGGTAATGGTCCTGGAAATGCGCGTTCTGTTCGGGATCGAGCACTTCGAGCAGGGCCGAAGCCGGATCGCCCCGGAAATCCTGGCCCAGCTTGTCGATCTCGTCCAGCAGGAACAGCGGATTGCTGGTGCCTGCCTTGGTCAGGTTCTTGACGATCTTGCCCGGCATCGAGCCGATATAGGTCCGGCGGTGGCCGCGGATCTCGGATTCGTCGCGCACCCCGCCGAGCGACTGGCGGACGAACTCACGCCCCGTGGCGCGGGCGATCGACTTGCCGAGGCTGGTTTTGCCGACACCCGGAGGGCCGACGAGGCACAGGATCGGGCCCTTCAGCTTGTTGGTGCGGGCCTGGACCGCGAGATATTCGACGATCCGCTCCTTCACCTTTTCCAGCGCATAGTGATCGTCGTCGAGCACCTCCTGCGCGGCGTCGATATCGTGGTTCAGCTCGCTCTTCTCGCCCCACGGCAGGTCGAGCAGGACGTCGAGATAATTGCGGATGACGGTCGCCTCGGCGCTCATCGGCTGCATCGACTTGAGCTTCTTGAGCTCGCTGTCCGCCTTCGAGCGCGCCTCTTCCGACAGATCGAGCTTTTCGATCTTCTCCTGCAGCTCGGCAATCTCGTCGCCGTCGGCGCCCTCGCCCGAACCGCCCAGCTCGCTCTGGATCGCCTTCAATTGTTCGTTGAGGTAATATTCGCGCTGCGTCTTCTCCATCTGCCGCTTCACGCGGCCACGGATGCGGCGCTCCACCTGCAGGACAGAGAGCTCGCCTTCCATGAACCCCAGCAGCATCTCGAGCCGCTTGCGCGGATCGGGCTCGGTCAGCAGCGCCTGCTTGTCCGACACCTTGATGGAGAGCGCTGCTGCAATGGCATCGGCCAGTGCGCCGGCATCGTCGATGTCGCCCAGCTCGTCCGCCGCGCCCTCGTTCTTCTTCGAAAGCTTGGCGTATTCGGTAAACTGCTCGACGACCGAGCGCATCAGCGCGGTCACTTCGCTGCCCGACACGGTGGTCTGGTCGATCTCGCGCACTTCGGCGATCGTCAGGTCCGCCTCGTCATGCAGCGCGCTCAGGTGCGCGCGCGACGTCCCCTCGACCAGCACGCGAACCGTGCCGTCGGGCATTTTCAGCATCTGCAGGATCTGCGCCACGACACCAATGTCGTAGAGGTCGGAACCGCCGGGTTCATCGCAGCCGGGATCGATCTGGGCGAGGAGGAACACGTCCTTGTCGCCTTCCATCGCCGCTTCGAGCGCGGCGACGGAGCGTTCGCGCCCGACGAAGATCGGCACGACCATGCCGGGAAAGACGACGATGTCGCGAAGGGGAAGCAGGGGATAACGCTGAGTCATAAGTATCTTTTAGCGCGCGGATTGGTCGCGCACCCGTCCTTGGGAAGGAATATGGGTTCACTTCGCCGAGGTCGCAATGGGAGGTATCGGCGAGTTGTGGATGCGTCTCGATGGCGGACACCGAAGGCTGGTTGCCCAGCCTTCCCGCTTTCCTACCCCGAACGGCGCCGGTAGCGTGCCCCCCGGCTCCTTCTCATCGTCGCTCGAAATGGGAGCCCCCCCGTCGCTTCGGAACGCCATTCTGTCACCTGACGCAGGCTATCTCGCTGGAACATAAAGAAAAACCCAGGGTGACAGGTGGGTGACACGTGTCACCTACCGTCGCCCTGAGCCTGTTATCCCGGGGCCCTCACCGGACCTCGTGCGATCCCGGATGGCCACCGCGTGAGATCGCGGTTGCTGCCGCTGCTGCGAGCCTTCAACCCATGCCGGGCAGGTTGAAGCCCGGCGGCAGGCCCATGCTGCCTTGGATCTTCTGCATTTCCTCGTTCGAAACTCGATCGGCCTTGCCGCGCGCATCGTTGAAAGCGGCAGCGACCAGATCCTCGACCATCTGCTTTTCTTCGGGCTTCATCAGGCTTTCGTCGATGGTGACGCCCATGATGCGCCCGCGGGCGGTGCATTTCACCTTCACAAGGCCGCCACCGGCAGTGCCTTCGACCTCGATCGAATCGAGCTTCGCCTGCGCGTCGCCCATCTGGCTCTGGATCGTTTCGGCCGCTTTCTGCGCGGCGGCCATCATTTCTTCCATCGATTTCATGCTTGCTTGCTCCATTGGGGGGTTTGAGCGGCGGTGCCCTGCTCCTTTTCGTCGAGCAGTTCCGCCTGGGGGAAGGCCGCGCGTGCGGCCTGCATCAGGGGGTGAGCCTCCATGGCATCGCGAACGGCCGCCGCCTGCGCCTGCGCCGCTTCGGCCATGCTCGGCGGGGCGGCCGGATCGCTGACCTCGGTCAGCACCCAGCTGCGCCCGGTGGCCTTGGACAGCGCGCTGCGCAGCTCGGCCTCGATCTTGTCCTTGAATTGCGGCGCGCGGGCAAAGGTGATCGCCCCATCCTCGATCGCAGTGACACGCAGTTGCAGGCGCATGATGCTGGCCGCAATGTATTCGCCCGCATCTTCCACCTTGGCGACCAGCGCCGCAAAGCTGTCGGCAGCAGCGAGGTGTGGCGCGGCGCTCGCTGCCGGGGCGGACGCAGGTGCCGGGGCAGCCGATCCATCGGAGGACGGCGCCGGAATGCCCTTGGCCAGTTCCTCCATCTTGCGGATGAGGGTGCCCGGATCGGGCGCATCGGCGGCGTGGACCAGCCGCAGCAGCGCCATCTGCGCGCTGACGAGCGGATCGGGCGCGGTCTTGACCTCGTCGTAGCCCTTCAGGAGCAGCTGCCACAGCCGGTGGAGCTGGCCCGGGCTTAGCTGTTCGGCCCACGCGGACAGCGTCCCGCGCTCTTCCTCGCCCGCGAGGTCGGGCATTGCGCCGCCGACCTGCATCACCGTGATCCGGTGGACGATATCCATCAGCGCCCGCATCAGCGCCAGCGGCTCGACCCCCAGCGCATACTGGTCGGCCACCGCATCCAGCATCGCCCTGGAATCGCCTTCGAGGATGCAGCCGAGCAACCGGCGCTGCGCGCCCGCGTCGGCCAGCCCCAGCATGTCGCGCACCCGCGCGGCGGTAACCTTGGCATCGCTGTCGAGATCGGCATGGGCAATCGCCTGGTCGAGGATCGAGAGCCCGTCGCGGACCGACCCTTCGGCCGCAGCCGCGACCAGCGCCAGCGCCTCTGGCTCGGCCTCGACACCTTCCTGCTCGCACACCCAGGCGAAGTGCTCCGCCAGCCGTTCGGTCGGGATGCGGCGCAGGTCGAAGCGCTGCGTGCGGCTGAGCACCGTCACCGGCAGCTTGTCGACCTCGGTGGTGGCGAACAGGAACTTCACATGGCTCGGCGGCTCCTCAAGAGTCTTCAGCAACGCATTGAAAGCATTGCGCGACAGCATGTGAACTTCGTCGATGATATAGATCTTGTAGCGCGCGCTGACCGCCGAATAGCGGACCGCCTCGATGATCTCGCGCACGTCGTCGACACCGGTATGGCTGGCCGCGTCCATCTCGATCACGTCGATATGGCGGCCTTCGGCAATCGCGCGGCACGGTTCGCACGCGCCGCAAGGGTCGATCGTGGGCCCGCCCTGCCCGTCCGGCCCGATGCAGTTGAGCGCCTTGGCAATCAGGCGCGCGGTGGAGGTCTTCCCCACCCCGCGCACGCCGGTCATCAGGAAGGCATGCGCCAGCCGGTCGCGGCGGATCGCGTTGGCCAGCGTCTGGACCATCGGCTCCTGCCCGATCAGCTGGCTGAAGGTCTGCGGACGGTACTTGCGCGCAAGAACGCGGTAAGGCTGCGCAGGATCGGCCGGCGCAGCGGCAGCAGGCGGTGCGGCCGGTGCCGGCGTTTCGTCCGCCGGAGGCTCTGCAGGCGCGGCATCCGGGGCGGCGGGCTCTTCCGTCCCCCCGCCGAACATCGCACTCTGCCCCGCTGCCTCGAGCTCGGCGGCGCTCGGCCCACCCTCCTCGCCCTGCGGCGGGAGGGCGTCTTGATTGTCCGGTGAATCACCCATGCCGACCTAGGTAGGCGCACAAGCCCGCTTTGCGAAGCTTGACTATTAGGTTTCATTTTGCAATCTAGATTGCAGAGGAGACGATGATGGCAGTAGTCCAAGGACGCGTGACCGCCGATTTCACGGGCCCGCTGGTCGTCTTCGTGATCGGCATGCGGATCAACCATTTCCACAAATTTTCGAAATGGTGGCCCGTCGCATCCGCCATGCCGCCGATGCTGGAGGAGCTGGCCGCCAATCCGGACAGCGGTTTTCTGGGCACCGAGTACTGCCTGCAGGGCCTGCGCCAGCTCATGCTGCTGCAATATTGGCGGGATTTCGACAGTCTCGAAGGCTACGCCCGCTCCCGTGACGAGAAGCACTGGCCCGCCTGGGTCGCCTTCAACAGGAATATCGGGGCCGACGGAAGCGTGGGTATTTTTCACGAGACCTATGCCGTGAACGCGGGCGCGCACGAGACGATCTACGCGAACATGCCACCATTCGGGCTCGGCAAGGTGGCCGGGGTGGTGCCCGCGACGAAGACGCGCAACGAAGCGCGCAGCCGGTTAGGCGCGGGCACTCCGGCCGAATAGGCACTCGTACAAGGCGATGGGAAAGGAGCCGAGCGACCCGCCGCAATTCACCTGGGCTGCTTCCTTCCGGACCTGACCCGGTGAGCGAACGCAAACGTCCACCCGACTCCCGAGGCGGCATATGGCGCGCAAAATTGCGAAGCGCAAGGTCAGTTCGCGTTGCGTATCATCTCTGCCGCGATCGACCCGATTTCGGCACCTAGAGCATCGGCGAACGCGCCCGCTTCGCGCGGCCGATCGAGGAAGAAGACGAGCGTGTACCAGCCAGTCCCATCAGGATCGAAGATGGCCACATCGTTTATTTCCACCGCACCCGGCGCGGCGCAGTAGCCGGTCTTGTCTCCGGCCTGCCACTCTGCGGGCAATCCGGCCCGAACCCGCTGCAGCCCCGTGCTGCTGTCGATGAGCCACTTGGCGAGCCTTGCGCGCCCCGTGTCATCCAGCACCGCCTTGTCGGACAGCAGGCGGCGATAGGTTTCGCCAAAAGCAAGTGGGCTGGTCGTGTCGCGCGGATCACCGGCAGCATTCTCGTTCAGGGCCAGCTCGTACCGGTCGAGCCGGGTCACATCGTCGCCCAGCATACGGACCCAGTCGGTCAGCCCGCGCGGACCGCCAATCTGGTCGAGCAGGAGGTTCGCCGCTCCATTATCGCTGACCGTGACGATGCTCTCAGCCGCCGCACCCACCCTCATCCAGCCCTCTTCGAGCCGCGTCCGGCTGTACGGCGCGTGGCCTTCAATCGCAGCAGGATCGAAGGTCAGCCGGCCGTCCAGATCGAGGTCCGCGGCACCCGACAGGACCATTCCTGCCAAGAGTGTTTTGAAAGTGGAGCACATCGCAAAGCGTTCATCCCCACGGTGCGACAAAAGCACGCGGCCGGACGGATCCCGCAGGGCGACGCCAAGCCTCCCACCGCTGCGCTTCTCGATATCGGTGATTCGAGCCTGCGCATCCGCCACCGAGGCAGACAGGCGATCGCTCATCTCGATCTGTCGGGATGGGGAATCGGCTGGCGGGGCCGCACACCCCGCAAGGCAAACCAGCAGGGCGAGCCATCGCACAGCGGGTAACCTAGCGGAAATTGTCGGCGTAGGCCTGCAGCTTGAGCTTCTTCGGCGGGGTCGCGTGGACGCGGGCCGGAATGCCGTGCTTCTCGGCATAGGCTTTCGCCTCGTCCTTGCTCGGGAAGTTCAACTGCACCTGCACCTGCGTGTCGCCCGACCCGGTCCAGCCCATCAGCGGGTCGGCACGGCGTGCTTCGGACTGCTCGAACTCGAGCACCCATTCGTCGATCCGGGCCTTGCCGGACTGCATTGCGCTCTTGGGGCGCTGATAGATTCTGGCTGCCATGGGGGAGCTTTAGACTCAAGACGGATCGGCTGCAATCCATGCGTACGCACAGAGAACCGCAAACGCGCTCAGGGAGCTTTCACGGCCTTGACGCCCGCGATACACCCTCACCTATGGCTTCTGCGCATCCCGAAGAGCCACCTGCGCCGACCACCACACTCGAGCCGGTCAGTTCAGCTGGCGCCTCGTTCCATTAACAAACATGGCAACCTGGGCCATCACCTTCGCAAGCGGACATGCCAGAATCCGAGGATTTTTAACCACCCCATTGTCGCAGAAGGCCTCTATTTCTTCACGCCCTGATAATAAAGGCGCAGACACGTGGCATCATTCCTCGCCTGATCTGCATAATCCGGATGGACTTCCATATCCTGGGACGCGCACAACCTGTCGTGCTCCAGCGTTTCGATACCGGCACCCTCGAGCAAGTCCATTATTTCAGTCGCCGTTAGCCTGTTTATGTATTGGACCTTGTTCTCAAGAAGCAATTTCCAAACCAATTCGGAATGCTTTATGTAGCGCTTATCGTCTTTCTTGTAGCACCAGTAGCTCGTATGATCGACTAGGCCAACTTGCGCCAAGAATTGGCCTCCCGGCTTCAAAATGCTGGCCCATTTCTTTGCCGCACCTTCGAATTGTCTAGCGGGAATATGCTCCAGCACATCGATTGAAAAAACGATATCGAAAAAGGAATCCGGATAATCCGGCAGACCGGATTCAGCGACTTGGTAGTGCAGGCCCAACTCTTTATAAGCCTCATCCAGAGATGATGCGCGGTAAACTTTCTCCAGCTTTTCGCGCCCCGCGCCGGGCAGATCGCCCTCCGGAAAGTAGAGTTCCTGACTTTGCCGAACAGCCTCTTTGAAATGACCGATACCGTACCGGATATCTTGAACATCGAAAGAGTGAATTTCGCATTCTGGTCGACTCAAGGCAACCGCTATACTATATGCACTGATCCAGCCAGTCCCGAGATCGAGCACGGTAAGCGGGCCGGACGGAACTCTTTCCAGCAACCATTCTCCGATTTCTTTATTTGGCAGCTTAACGGAAGCTTTGTTTTTGGCCAAAGATCGATAAGCCGACATGGTGAGTGGCGACATCGACACCAGCTTGAGCGCTGCTGACGCGAGATAATAATTCATAAAGGTTACCTTGTGCCAATTCTTGAAATCTGGTGATGTAAATTTCGACCTAACGGCAATCAGCGCTCTGCCTTCAAAGACGAAAGATCTTTGGAAATATCCATGAATACCGAAGTATGTCTTCGCCACTTTGTTCATGACATCTGCAAACTGACCAATTGCAATGTGCTCTTTGCTCGCCGGCAGATTCTCGCCCCCACGAGCAAGCTCCTAATTCAGCCTTGGCTTCTTGAAAAGGCGTTCTTGGTCTTCAAGCTCGCGACTTCGGCCCATGGTTCCTCCGGCCAGCGATGCTTGGGGTAGCGGCCCTTCATGTCCTTGCGCACATCGGCCCAGCTGCCGCGCCAGAAGGCGGGCAGGTCGCGCGTGGCCTGAACGGGGCGGCCCGCGGGGCTGGTCAGCTTGAGCAGCAGCGGCACGCCCCCAGTTCCCTCGCCGATCATGGGATGACGATCGAGCCCGTAAAGTGCCTGCACACGCACCTCGACCGCCGGAGCGTCCTGCCCGGTATAGTCGATGGCATGATGCGTGCCCGCCGGGCTGGTGAACTCGCGCGGGGCCGCCTGATCGAGCCGCTGCCGCTCGTTCCAGTCCAGGATGCCGAGCACCGCGTCCACCAGCCTGCCCTTGCCGATGGCCAGATCGCGCCGTCCGGCGAGCAGCGGGGCGAGCCAAAGATCGGCACTGTCGCGCAGCGCATCGGGGGACAGCGCCTCGATCCCGGCGAACCGCGCGCGCGCCAGCAGGTCGGGTGGGAGCAGTTCTCCCACGTCGCTCCCCAGCTTATCCAGAGCCTTGTCCACAAGCAGTGCCTGCACCGCGTCCATGTCCGGCTCGGAGTCCGGACCCTTCGAGAGGACCACCGCACCCAACCGCTCTTCGCGCCGCGCTTCGACGCGTTCGCCGGTCCAGCGCAGGGTGCGGTGCAGCGCGATCCGGTCGCCCAGCCACTGGCGCACGTCGCTTTGGGCGAGCGCCGCAGCCGCGGTGATCCGCGCCCCTTGCGCCGATCCCTGCGCGTCACCGATCACGCAATACTCGCCGCGCGCCACCGGAGACGCTGGATCGAGGCGATAACCTCGCCCGTTTGCGGCCAGCCAGTCCTCGCCCGATGCGCCGCGCCTCTTCGCCACGAAACCGGGACGGCCTGCGGCGAGGATGATCGCGAGCGGCGGATAATCGGCGTCCTGCGGCTGCACGAGCTTGTCTGCCGCCCCGGCCCACCGGCCCGCCAGCTTGCGGCTTGCCTCGGCACGCGCGCTCCGTTCCGCCTGCCAGCGGGACAGGCGCATCTCGAGATCCTCGCCCCGCCCGCCGAGGCCGCGCTCCTGCAGCAGCAGCGCCGCTCGCGCCGCGCGCTCGGCGCAGCCGTGCCGCGCGCCGAACAGCACCATCGCCGCCCCTGCCGGATCGAGCGGGACCTGTGCCATCGCCTCGCCCTGCGCGGTAACGCGCCCCTCGTCATCGAGCGCGCCCAGCGCCCGCAATTCTTCGCGCGCGGTAAGGAGCGAGGCGGCGGGCGGCGGGTCGAGCCAGCGCAGGTTCGCCGGTTCGCTCTCGCCCCACCTGGCCAGTGTGAGGACCAGCGGCGCAAGGTCGCTGGTGGCAATCTCGGGCGGTTCGAACGCCGAACGCCCCGCATGCGCCGCCTCGGCCCACAACCGGTAGGCCACACCCGGAGCCTGCCGCGCCGCGCGCCCCGCCCGCTGCGTGGCGGAGGCTTGCGAGGCCTGCACCGTGACCAGCCGGTTGCCCCCCGCCGCACGGTCGTATTCGGCGCGGCGCGAGAGCCCGCCATCGACCACTACGGTCACGCCATCCAGTGTCAGCGAGGTTTCGGCGATCGCGGTGGCGAGCACGATTCGGCGGCGGCCTTCGGCGTCGCGGCGGATCGCGGCGCGCTGTCCGGCCGGGTCGACCTGCCCGTGCAGCGGCAGGATCACCGCGCCGCGCAGGCGATCCTCCAACCGTTCGCGCACCCGCTCGATCTCGCGCACGCCAGGCAGGAAGGCGAGGATATCGCCCCCTTCCTCGCGCCATGCCTGCACGACCGCCGAGGCCATCGCATCCTCGAACCGTTCCGTCCCGCTCGACCCAAGCCATTGAATGCGAAGCGGATGACTTCGCCCTTCGCTCTCGATCACCGGGCAGTGGCTCATAAGCCCCGCGAACCGCTCCCCGTCGAGCGTAGCCGACATGACCAGCAGGCGCAGGTCCTCACGCAGCACGGCCTGCGTCTCCAGCGCGAGAGCGAGGCCGAAATCGCTGTCGAGGTGCCGCTCGTGCGCCTCGTCGAACAGCACGGCAGAGACGCCCGCCAGCTCGGGATCGGCGACGATCCGGTTCACGAAGATCGCCTCGGTCAACACGGTGATCCGCGTTTTTGCGGAGCGTTTGCTGTCTAGTCGCGTCAGGTAGCCGACCGTCTCGCCCGGCTTCTCCCCCAGCATCGCCGCCATCCGCTCCGCCGCGGCGCGCGCAGCGACCCGGCGGGGGGAGAGCAACAGGATCTCGCCGGTGCACCAGTCCACGCCCAGCAGTGCGGGCGCGACGGCGGTGGTCTTGCCCGCCCCGGGCGGCGCAACCAGCACCGCGCTGGGCGCATCGCGCAGCGCGGCCGTCAGCTGCGGGAGTACGTCATGGATAGGGAGGCGTGAGTCGGCAGGCATCACGCCGCCTCTAACCCAACCCGTCACCCCTGCGAAGGCAGGGGCCCGGATAACATGGCGGCTGCCATTCCATCGGCAAACGGCAAGCCCGCTGCCTATTCGCGACCCGCAATCGCCGGATGGACCCTGCCTGCACTGGGGCGACGCTAGCCCAGCGTGCCACTCACCCGTCTCAGACGAAAAGACGCGCCAGCAAGCCCAGAACGACCCCTAATGCCCCCGCGCCACCGCAAAGTGCGCCGCTTCCACCATCGCCTCGCGGGCCTTGCCGTCGGGGAAGATCGAGAGCGCATCCGCCGCGCGCTGGGCGAAGTGGCGGGCGCGGTCGCGGGTGGCGGTGACGCAGTCGTGCTTTTCAACCAGCGAGACCGCGTGGGCGAGATCCTCGTCCGAGGTCTGGAAGCCCGCGATCGCGCTTTCCCAGAACTTGCGCTCTTCCGCGTCGCCGCGGGCATAGGCGAGGATCACCGGCAGGGTCATCTTGCCCTCGCGGAAATCGTCGCCCCGGTCCTTGCCCATGTCCTTGGCCTCGGCCGAGTAGTCGAGCGCGTCGTCGACCAGCTGGAACGCGATACCCAGGTTGCGGCCATAATCGTCGAGCGCCTGCTCCTCCGCCTCGCTGCATTCCGCGACGACGGCGGAAATCCGGCTCGCGGCCGCGAAAAGCGCTGCGGTCTTCGATCCGATGATGTCGAGGTAGCGTTCCTCGCTGGTGGCGATCTTGCGTTGCGCGGTCAGCTGGGCGACCTCGCCTTCGGCAATGATCGCGCTGGCCGAGCTGAGGATCTTGAGCACCTTCAGGCTGCCATCCTCGGTCATCAGTTCGAACGAGCGGCTGAAGAGGAAATCGCCGACCAGCACGGTCGCCGGGTTGCCGAAGATGATGTTCGCCGCGGCCTTGCCCCGGCGCATCTCGGAACCGTCGACGACATCGTCGTGCAGCAGGGTGGCGGTGTGGATGAACTCGACTGCAGCGGCCAGCTTGTGATGGCGCGTGCCCTGGTAGCCGACAAGCTCCGCCCCGGCGAGCGTCAGCATCGGGCGCAGGCGCTTGCCTCCGCCCGAGATCAGGTGCCCGGCAAGGCGTGGAATCAGCGGGATCTCGCTCTGCATCCGGTCGAGGATCACGGCGTTGACCGCATTCATACCCGAAGCGGTCAGCGCGAGCATCGCGTCGATAGAGGCTGGAGAGGCGCCGGACGCGCGGGCGATAGGGACGATCTCGGCAGTCATCCGGTCAGGCAATGGCCAACCCGTGCGATCATTTCAAGCGCATAACGGACAACGGCTGTTGCGCTCCCCGAACAGGTGCTCCGGGCGTGCCATTCTGCGCACAGTACCGTGCAACGGGGCGCGCTTCGCCGGTGCGGGGGCAACCGAAGTGTGGCTATTGGGTCGCAACCCGGCGGTAGCCCAACGCTGCGATGCAAACAGCCGTTGTTAAGCGATCCCGAAATAGCATAAGCTTTCCACTCGGAAACTCAGGAGATTACACAATGAAGCTTGGCAAAGTTCTCGCCGCAGCCACCGCAGCCAGCCTCGCCGTCGCCCCGATGGCCGCACAGGCGGACGTCCGCACCAGCGCGCCGGTCGAAGGCGAAAGCGAGCTCGGCGGCTACAGCCTGCTCGCCGTGTTCGCCATCGTCGCCATCGGCATCGGCGTGGCCGCTTCGGGCAACGACGATGGCGTCAGCGCCTGAGCCGATCGTCGCGAATTGAATGATCCGAAGGGGTGCGGAGCGATCCGCGCCCCTTTTTCTTTGGCGCTGGCCCGCTTCCGCGCCGGGCGCCGCAACTCAGGCGCGCGGCAACGACAGCCTGACGAGGAGGCCGCCCAGGTCTTCGCTCTCGGCAAGGTCCACCGCTCCACCGTAGATTTCCGCGACATCGCGCACGATGGCAAGGCCAAGGCCGGTCCCGGGCTTGCCGGTGTCGAGCCGCGCACCGCGGTCGAAGATCTCGACCCGCTTTTCCTCGGGAATGCCCATCCCGTCATCCTCGATCCAGAGCACGCAGCGCGGATCGTCGGGCTCCGCATCGATCGTA
The DNA here is from genome assembly GCF_054655655.1 of Alteriqipengyuania triglochinis. Classification (NCBI taxonomy): domain Bacteria; kingdom Pseudomonadati; phylum Pseudomonadota; class Alphaproteobacteria; order Sphingomonadales; family Erythrobacteraceae; genus Alteriqipengyuania; species Alteriqipengyuania triglochinis. The sequence goes on along the minus strand of NZ_BAAHNC010000003.1, from coordinate 330,356 downwards.
ACGAACACGCTGCCGCCGCCGTATTTCGCGGCATTCTCGATCAGGTTGCCGAGAATTTCGTCGAGGTCCTGCCGCTCGATCGCGACCTTCGCCTCATGCGAACCGTCGATGTCGAAGCGCACGTCGGGATAGAGCCGCTCGACCGCACGGCGGACCGCTTCCGCGCTGTCGCGCACCGGCGTCTGCGCATGGCCGACCGCACGGCGCCCTACGGCGCGTGCGCGGGCGAGGTGATGGTCGACATGGCGACGCATCGTGCGCGCCTCGCGGATCACGGTGTCGGCAAGGTCCGGCGCATGTGCGGTCGCGGCATTGTTGACCACGGTCAGCGGCGTCTTGAGCGCGTGGGCTAGGTTGCCCGCATGGGTGCGCGCCTCTTCCGCCTGCCGCTCCGAATGTTCGAGCAGCATGTTGAGCTCCTGCACCAGCGGCTGGACCTCCAGCGGCAGCGGGGCGGTCACGCGGTTGCTGCCGGCATTGCGGATGTTCTGGATCGCGTTCCGGATGCGGCGCAGCGGGCGCAGGCCGACATAGCTTTGCAGCAGCACCAGTACCATCAGGCCAAGACCAAGGATCACGAAGCTGATGACCAGGATCCGGCGAATGCGGTGGATTTGCTCGTCGATCTCGTCGCGCGAGGAGGCGACCGCGAAGGTCCACAAGGTATCGCCCCCCGGCAGCACGGCGTCGCGCTGGGCAATCCGCAGCGGTTCGCCTTCGAACTGGCGGCTGTCGTAATTGACAACCTCGTCCTGCACCGACGGGCGCAGTTCCAGCGCCTGGTCCCACAGCGATCGCGAGGGATGGACCGCTTCGCTGTCGAGTGTCACCGGCTCACCCGCGGGGCTGATCTGGTAATAGAGGCCTGAATTGGGTTCCAGAAAGCGCTGGTCACCCATGGGACGGATCAACCAGACCTGGCCGCCCGGCTGGATCTGCGCCGAAGCGATCAGTGCAGTAAGGTTGTTGTCGAGCTGAGTGTCGAAGTTCGTTTCGACCATGCTGGTCAGCGTGCGATCGAGCGCGAGCCCGCCGCCCAGCAACAGGATGATGATCCACAGCGCCGAGATGATGATCATGCGCCATGTCAGGCTGCCAGTATGCGGCGCCATGAAATCGCGCGGACGCCCTTCATACGCCTCGCCCGCCACACGGTCCGGCGCATTCGGATCGCGCCTGCCCGGTTTGTGCGTCCGCACGACCGCCGCAGGCGCGCCCTTACGCTCGGGGGGCGTCGGCGGGGTCGTCGAGGCTGTAGCCAAGGCCACGGATCGTTGTGATGACTTCCGCGCCCAGCTTCTTGCGGATGCGGGTGACGAAGACCTCGATCGTGTTCGAATCGCGGTCGAAATCCTGATCGTAGATATGCTCGATCAGTTCGGTGCGGCTGACCACCTTGCCCTTGTGGTGCATCAGATAGCTCAGCAGCTTGTATTCCTGCGCCGTCAGCTTGACCGGGTCGCCACCGCGCGTGACGCGGCCCGAACGGGTGTCGAGCCGCACGTCGCCGGCAGTAAGCTCGCTGCTGGTATTGCCAGAAGCACGGCGGATCAGCGCACGCAGGCGGGCGATCAGCTCTTCGGTCTGGAACGGCTTGGCGAGGTAATCGTCCGCGCCCGCATCCAGGCCGGCGACCTTGTCCGACCAGCTATCGCGCGCGGTCAGCACCAGCACGGGGAAGGTGCGTCCTTCCTTGCGCCACATGCCGAGCACGGTCAGCCCGTCGATCTCGGGTAGGCCGAGGTCGAGGATCACCGCGTCGTAATTTTCGGTCGAGCCGAGGAAATGCCCGTCCTCCCCGTCGGTCGACAGGTCGACGGCATAGCCGTTCTGTTCCAGCGTCGATTTCAGCTGCTCGCCCAGCGTGGGCTCGTCTTCCACGATCAGGATGCGCATCGGCGTCTTTTCCTTGTCACTTGCCCAGTCTCTCTAGCAAGCTCGCTCCTTGGAGCGGATAGCGCACAAACGTCAACAACATGGCCTGCCTTTGTGCCAGATAGCTCAGCGGGAGCGGCCGATGACACGGCCGGTTCGCGCGTCGATGTCGACGTCGATGACCACGCTCCTGCGGATGAAGCGAAACCGGTAGGCGGTTGCGACCGGGTCGTAGGCGAAGCCGAGATATTCGTAGCAGTTGTTCGCGTTGCGCGCATTCGAACACAGCGGCCCGTCCAGCGTCTTGAAGGCGATCTGTTCGAGCTGTCGCAGCGGCAGGGCCTTGCCCGATTGCGTATCGCGCCGCGCCGCGTCCTGCGCGGGGCTGCTCTGCGCAAGCGCAGGCACTGGCGTTGCGGCGATGGCGCAACCGAGCAGAAGAGGGGCGACGATCCGTTTCATGTGTTCGTTACCAGTGGCCCGAAGCCATTGAACGACCTCTGAATGCACCGCAGCCCCCTTCGTTCAGATTCCTGCTCGAATTTGTGAACGAATAACTTAATTGACCGCCTCGTAGGTGACACTGACGGTGACCCCGGTCTCGACCATGCCCGGCTGCACCGGCGGCGCACCGCCGATCCGCGAGCCGGTAACGACGATGGCATCGGCGCTGAATTCGCGCGCGGAACCCTGGACACTCTCCGAGATGCTGAGGACGCGGACGTTGGAATAGCCCGCGACCGCCGCATAATCCATCGCCATCGTCCGCGCCCGCTCCAGCGCGCGGCGGCGTGCCTCGGCCTTGGGCTCGGTGTCGTCGGAGATCGAGAAGGTCGGACCGTTGATGTCGTTCGCCCCGGCCTTCACCAGCGCATCGAGTACGTTGCCGACCTCTTCGGTATCGCGCAGGGTCACGCGCACCTGATTCGATGCTTCGTACCCGCGAAAGATCTGGTCTCGCGTCTGCTGATCGTAATCGAAGCGGGCACCGAGGTTGATGCGCGTTGTCTGAATGTCGCGCTCGGGAATGCCGAGCGAGCGCAGCCGCGCAATCACCTGCTCCATAGCCTGCGAGTTCTGCGCCAGCGCTTCCTGCGCGGTCATCGCCTCGTTGCGCACGCCCGCGCTGATCGTGACCTCGTCCGGCTCGACCTCGACCTGCTCGTTCACGACCAGTTCGATCACCGGACCCGTGGCCTGAATCTGGACATCGGCAGCCGCGGCGGGGGCGGCCAGCAGGGCAGCGCTTGCAAGAAGAATGGGGGAGATGCGCATGATGGGGGAAAGTCCTTCTCTTGATAGAACGGCGCGATGAGGCTTACGAGTCTCGCAAGGGGAGAGCACCAGCAATGAAATTGTTCCGCATCACCATGTCGATCTTGCTTGCCGCGAGCGTAGCGCCCGCGCTTGCCCAGTCAACGCCCGAACCGACCGGCATGGAGCGGGTGCCCGATCGGCCGGCGGATGTCGGCGAAGGGCCCTTCGGCAGCCTGATCGTCTCCGGCGCGATGGTCATCGACGGGACCGGCGCGCCGCCGACCGGACCGCTCGACATCGTGATCGAGGGCGACCGGATCGTGGCCATGGCACCCAGCGCGGCCAATGCGCGGGCACGCGATGCCGCCGACCGGGTGGTGGATGCGGGCGGGATGTACGTGATCCCCGGCATGATCGACATGCACGGCCATAATGGCGACCCCGGCAAGGCCCCCCAGTCCGACTATGCCTATCGCCTGTGGCTGGCCCATGGCGTCACCACCGTACGCGGGGTGTCCTTCTATTTCGGCCCCGGCGACGACCTGTCCGACCGCGCCCGAAGCGCGGCGAATACGATCGTCGCCCCCCGGCTGGTCCCTTACGCCGCATTCGGCGACAAGTGGGACGGCGGCAGCATCGACAGCCCGGCCAGGGCGCGCGAATGGGTCCGCTGGGCGAAGGCGGCCGGGTTCGAAGGGGTCAAGTTCTTCAGCCATCCGCCCGCACTGCTGGAAGCCGCGCTCGATGAGGCGGAGAAGCAGGGCATGGGCACGGTCGCCCACCTTGCGCAGATGGGTGTTGCGCAGGTCAATGCCCGCCGCGCGGTGGAGCTGGGGCTCGACGACGTCACCCATTTCTACGGCCATTTCGAAAGCCTGCTCTCCGACACGGCGCTGGTCCGCTACCCTGACGACTACAACTACCGGGACGAACAGGCCCGCTTCGCCTGGGTCGCTCGTCTGGCCGACCAGATCGTGGAGCCGGGGAGCGAGGAGTGGGACGAATATGTCGACTTCCTGATCGACAGCGACGTCACGCTGACGCCCACCTTCAACATCTACTCGGCGAGCCGCGACGTAATGCGGGCGCGCACGCTCGAATGGCACGAACGGTACACCCTGCCCTCGCTGATGGATTTCTACGAGCCGAGCCTCACCAATCACGGCAGCTATTACCACGACTGGACGACCGAGGACGAAGTCGCCTGGCGCCGCTTCTACCGCCACTGGATGGACCTGACGCGCGATTTCCACCGCAAGGGCGGCAGGGTGACCGCGGGATCGGACCCAGGCTATATCTACCAGACGTGGGGCTTCGCCTATGTCGCGGAACTGGAAATGTTGCGCGAAGCCGGGCTTAGCGCGCTCGAGGTGATCCGTGCGGCAACCTACAACGGCGCACAGGAGATCTGGGAGCACAAGGGCGAGGAGCCGCCCTACGGATCGATCGCGGTCGGCAAGCTCGCCGATCTCGCGATCGTGGACGGCAATCCGCTCGCCAACCTGAAGGTGCTCTACGGCACCGGGCACAAGCGGCTGAACCGGGAAACCAATACGATCGAGACCGTCGGCGGCGTGCGCTGGACGGTGAAGGACGGCATCGTCTACGACGCCCCCGCCCTGCTCGAGAGCGTAGCGCAGATGGTCGAGGAGCAGAAGCGGCAGCGCGGCGAGCCATGATGGCTTGATGCAGGGCCCGCGCGCGCCTACCTCGCGCGCTCTATGGCGCAGCCCCCGATCCTCTCCTGGGAAAACCTCGGCCTCCAGCAAGGGGGCCGTTGGCTGTTCGGCGGGCCCGATCAGGACAATATCGACCTGCATGTCGGCCCGCGCGATCGCCTCGCGCTGATCGGCCGCAACGGTGCGGGCAAGACGACGCTGTTCCGCCTGATCGACGACAAGCTCGATGCCGACCAGGGCCAGCGCAAGGTCAAGCCCGGTACGCGAATCGTGGTGCTGGAGCAGGACCCTGATGTGTCCGCCTGCAACACCCTGATGGACTTCGCGCTCAGCGGCGAGAACCCGCCGGCCGAGCACGAGGTGGAGGCGATCGCATCCCAGCTCGGGATCGACATGAGCCGCGAGGCCAAGGGCGCGAGCGGAGGCGAGAAGCGCCGTGCAGCCATTGCCCGCGCTTTGGCGCAGGACCCCGACCTGCTGCTGATGGACGAGCCGACCAACCACCTCGACCTCGCGGCGATCGACTGGCTGGAAAGCTGGCTCGACCGCTATACCGGTGCCTTCGTCGTCATCAGCCACGACCGTACCTTCCTCAAGCGGCTGACCCGCGCGACGCTGTGGCTCGACCGGGGCACCATGCGCCGCAAGGAAGTCGGCTTCGGCGGGTACGAGGCGTGGGAAGAGCAGGTCTATGCCGAGGAAGCGCGCGCGGCGGAGAAACTCGACGCGAAGCTGAAGCTGGAAGCGCACTGGCTGGAGCGTGGCGTCACCGCGCGGCGCAAGCGCAATCAGGGGCGGCTCGAAGCGCTTTACAAGATGCGCGCGCAGCGTGCCTCGATGATCGACACGAGCGGCACGGCCAAGCTGAAGCTGGCGACCGAGGAGGACTTCAAGAGCAAGTCGGTGATCGTCGCCGACCATATCTCGAAGAGCTATCCCACCCCGGAAGGTGGTGAGCGCACGATCATCCGCGACTTCAGCTTGCGCATCCAGCGCGGCGACCGGATCGGCATCGTGGGCTCCAACGGCGCGGGCAAGACCACGCTGCTGAAGATGCTGACCGGCGAGATCGAGCCCGACAGCGGCAGCGTCGACATCGCCAAGACGCTGACCGGCGTGATGATCGACCAGCAGCGCAGCCTGCTCGGCCAGGGCAAGACCGTGCGGCAGGTACTGGCCGAAGGCGGCGACTGGATCGACGTTCGGGGCAATCGCAAGCATGTGCAGGGCTACCTCAAGGAGTTCCTGTTCGATCCGGGCATCGTCGACACCAAGGTGGACATCCTGTCGGGCGGCGAACGGTCGCGACTCCTTTTGGCCCGCGAGTTCGCGCGTGCGTCCAACCTCCTCGTGCTGGATGAGCCGACCAACGACCTCGACCTCGAGACGCTCGACCTGCTGCAGGAGGTCATCGCGGACTACGAGGGCACCGTGCTGATCGTCAGCCACGACCGCGATTTCCTCGACCGCACCGTCACCGTCACGCTCGGCCTCGACGGTTCGGGCAAGGTCGATGTCGTGGCGGGCGGGTACGAGGACTGGGTCGCCAAGCGCGCCAAGCCCATCGTGGGCAAGTCGAAGTCTGCGACCAAGAGCGCGCCGCCGCCGCCTCCCCCGCCTCCGCGCGCCGACAAGCTCAGCTTCAAGGACCAGCGCGACTACGACACGCTGCCCGAACGGATCGAGGAGCTGGAACTGGCGATCGCGCGTGGCGAGCAGATCCTCGCCGATCCGGACCTGTATTCCAAGGACCCGCAGCGATTCGCCACGATCTCCAAGGGCATCGAGAACGCGCGGGCAGAGAAGGACGCGGCGGAAGAGCGCTGGCTCGAACTCGCCGAGCGGGTCGAGGGTTGAGCGCGGCGGATCCGAACACAGACCTGCACCGGGAGATCGCCGCCTGCCGGGTGTGCGAGACAGCGCTCGGCTTCACGCCCCGCCCCGTGGCGCAGTTCTCCGCAACCGGTCGCATTCTCATCGTCGGGCAGGCACCGGGCAGCAAGGTCCATGCGAGCGGCATTCCGTGGGACGATGCGAGTGGCGCGCGGCTGTGCGAATGGAGCGGACTGACCCGCGACCAGCTGCACGATCCAGCGCTCGTTGCAATCGTCCCGATGGGCTTCTGCTATCCCGGCAAGGCGAGCGGCGGCGACAAGCCGCCCCGCCCCGAATGCGCACCGCTGTGGCACGAGCGTGTGCTGGCGACCCTGCCCGACGACCGGCTGACGCTGCTCGTGGGCACTTACGCCCAGAAACGCTACCTCCCCGCCACGAAGGGCGAGCGGATGGCGGACCGGATCGCGAACTGGCGAGATTTCGGCGACACCATCCCGCTGCCCCACCCCTCGTGGCGATCGACCATGTTCATGCGCAAGCATCCATGGTTCGAAGCCGAGATGCTGCCCGAAGTCCGCAAGCGCGTGCGCGCCATGCTCGCCTAGCCGAGCCCTTCGTCGGCCATCGCCGCCTTCACCGCATCGCGCGCGAGGTTGCGCTCGCGATAGGCGACCAGCGATTGCGGAAGGTCGATGCCGAACTTGTCGGCCCACAGCAGCGTGACCAGCAGGTAGTTATCGACCACCGTAGGCCCATCGCCGACCAGCCACTCGCGCCCGTCCATCAGCGTTTCGGCGAGCTGGTATTTCTGCGCCACTGTGTCCTTCGCCTTGGACTTCGCATCGCCCTCGGCCCCGCCGAACAGCGGCGCGTAGGCATTGTGGATCTCGGTTCCGATGAAGCCGATCCATTCGTGCAGGCGGAAATGCGCCTCGCCTTCGGGCAGGGTGCCGGTGGCCTTCGCCAGGTACGGCAGCACGGCGGCATTCTCCGTGATCAGGCCGAAATCGTCGGTGACGATCGCGGGCACGTAGCCGCGCGGGCTGATCCGGTAGAAATCATCGCCATCCTCGGTCCGATGCTTGGACAGGTCGACCTTCACCGTTTCGTGGTCGAGACCGCCCTCGATCAGGGCGATATGGCTGGCAAGGCTGCAGGCGCCGGGGGAATAGTAGAGCTTCATGGTCGATGGTCCTTCATGTCCGCGTCTTCCCACGACCAACGGGCGGAGCGCCCGCACGATCCACAAGCGCGGACCGAACGCGCGATGCCTGACACACCTGACACAGTGTCCAGAAGGCAAAAACCGCACCTCACCGAATGCGGTAGAAATCGGCCACGCGCTCCAGCGCGAGCTTGAGCACCAACTTGCCGCTGCGCGCTGGCCATTGCAGCGCGCGTTCGGCCTGCGGCAGGCTCTCGCACGCGCAGACCACGCGCCACAGCACATCGGCGAGGCCGCTACCCGCCGCCGCCAGCGCGCCGTCGAACCGCTCCTTCGCCGCCAGTTGCCGCTCCGTCGGCGAGAGCCCTGTATCGGGCCCGCCTTTTATCCGCACCGGGTCCCACCGCATCGTGACCGAGGGCGAAAGCTGCGCCTTCTCGTAGTCGGCGCGCAGCCGCTCGCCCGCGTCGAACAGGCGATCGCTCAGATGGCCGCGCGCGTGCAGCCAGGTTAGCGGGCTTTCGGCGAGGTTCACGGTGACCGATCGCCGCCGCGCCTGCACCTTGCCCTCCCTCGTTCTCCGGGGCCCCTCGCTCGTCAGCTCGCGTTCCGCCAGTTCGCGCGTCATCTCCATCTCCATCGCTGCTTCACTCGGCGCGGGACTTGCCAAAAGCGACAGGCTGTAGGAAAGTGAATTCACCGGATTGGTAAAAGGCGAGCCAAACAATGATTAACCGGATACGTGATATTCGCCGTCAGAAAGGGTGGACACTGGCCGATCTGGCCGCCGCCTGCGATCCGCCCACCACCGCGCAGACCATCGGACGGCTGGAGACGGGCACACGCAACCTCTCGCTCAAATGGATGGAACGGATTGCGGCTGCCCTCGGGATCGATCCCGAGCTGCTCGTCCGCTCGGAAGACGCAAACCCGATCGCCATCGTCGCGACGCTGGACGATAGCGGCGCACACGCGCTCGAGACCCCGCGCGAGGCGGTGACGCCGGGCGACATGGGACAGGGCGCAACGCAGCTGGTCATGCAGGTCGCAGCGAGCACCGGGGCCTATCGTGCGGGCGATCAGCTCTGGCTGCGGCAGATCGCGCCGGAAGACGCGGCACGCGCGATCAACCGCGACGTGCTGGTCCCGCGCCGCGCGGGCCGCTTCGCCTTCGGGCGACTGGTCGACAGTGCACCGGGGCGCCTCGCGCTGCTGCCGCCCGAGCCGGGCCGCAAGCAGGTCGTGGTGGAAGATCCCGCCTGGCTCGCCGTGGCCGAAACACTGGTGAGGCCGTTGTAGCGCGATGCCCCGGCTGCTCTCCCTCGCAACGCTCTACCCCAATGCCGCTCGTCCGCGCTTCGGCACCTTCGTGGCCAATTCGCTGGAGGCGCTGGCGGCGCAACCCGGCTGGGATGTAACGGTGGTCAACCCGGTCGGACTACCCCCGGTGATCGTGGGCGAATACAGCGCCCTCGCCGACGCCGCTTTCGACGAGGATCGGGGCGGGATCAGCGTTCATCGGCCGCCTTTCACGTTGATCCCCAGGATCGGCGGACGGCTCAACCCCGGCATGATCGCGCGCAGCGTCCTGCCGCTTGCCCGCCGGCTGCACGAAGAGCGGCCCTTCGACATGGTCGATGCGCAGTTCTTCTACCCGGACGGGCCCGCCGCCGCCGCCATCGCGCGCGACCTGGGCCTGCCGCTGGCGATCAAGGCACGCGGCGCGGATATTCACTACTGGGGCGGCAGGGGCTTCGCGCGGGCGAAGATGCTCGACGCCGCGAAGCAGGCCGCGCGTCTGCTATCGGTCAGCAAGGCGCTGGCCGGAGACATGGCCGCGCTTGGCATGGACCGCGGCAAAATCGCGATCCACCACACCGGCCTCGACCGTGACCGGTTCCGGCCCCTTCAAAACGCGGGGCTACGGCGTCTGCTGGGCGAGCGGCTCGATCTGCCGTTGGGCGAGAAGGAGCTCATCCTTGCCACCGTGGGCGCGCTGATTGAGCGCAAGGGCCAGGCACTGGTGCTGCGCGCACTGGCAGAGCTTGCGGCAGAAGCCACGCCCGGCGCGCGGCTGCTGCTGGTCGGCAAGGGACCAGACGAGGCGAGGCTGCGCGCGTTGGCTGACGAGCTTGGACTGGCCCCTCGGGTGCACTTCCTCGGCTCGGTCGACCACGACCTGCTGCCGCTGATCCTGTCCGCCGCCAATGCGATGGTCCTGCCCTCGGCAAGCGAGGGGCTGGCGAACGCGTGGGTCGAGGCGCTTGCCTGCGGCACGCCCATCGTGGTGGCGGATGTCGGCGGCGCGCGCGAAGTGGTGCGCGGGGCCGCCGCTGGAATCATCGTGGCGCGCGATCCGTCTTCTATCGCACGGGGCGTGCGCACGATCCTCGACAATCCGCCCGCCCCTGCGGACACCGCGCGGGTGGTCGAAGGTTTCGGCTGGCCCGCGCACGCGCAGGCCCTCGATGCCATTTATTCGGAGGCGATCGCGGGCTGAGTTGCCTCAGCCCGCGATCGCAAGCGTCAGGGATCGGCTGGCGGGCCTCAGGCCTCGCCGCGCGCAATCTTCTCCTGCTGGTCGGCCTTGCCATCCTGCGGCACGAAGCTGGTCGAGGTGACGCCCAGCCAGATCAGCAGCGGGGCCGCCATGTAGATCGAGCTGTAGGTGCCCACGAAGATCCCCAGCGTGATCGCCGCGACCATGCCGAACAGGCTGGCCGGCCCGAAGAACAGCAGCGGGATCAGCGCGACGAGCAGCGTCAGCGAGGTCATCACGGTACGCGCCAGCGTCTCGTTGACCGACAGGTCGAGCAGTTCGGGCACGGGCATCTTGCGGAACTTCTTCAGGTTTTCGCGGATGCGGTCGTACACCACGATTGTGTCGTTCAGCGAATAGCCGATGATGGCGAGGATCGCGGCGATGATCTGGAGGCTGAATTCGAGCTGGGTCAGCGCGAAGAAGCCCATCGTCAGCGATACGTCGTGGAACAGCGCGAACAGGCCGCCCACGCCGAACTGCCATTCGAACCGGACCCAGATGTAGATCGCAATTGCTGCCATCGCGGCCAGCAGCGCGTACAGCGCACGCTCCCGAAACTCGTTCGAGACCTTGCCGGACACGCTGTCGACCCCGTCGATCCGCATGTTCGGGTATTCGGCGTCGAGCGCGGTGGTAATATTGCGCGTCAGGCGATCGGCGAATTCCTTGTCGCCTTCGGCCTCGGCTGGCAGCTTGACGCGGATCGAGATCTCGTTGGCGGCGCCGAAGCGCTGCACCACCGGGTCGCCGGTATCGGGCAGTCCGGCCACCGTCTCGCGGATTTCGGGGATCGGCGCCTCTTCCTGGCCGACGAAGGTGGCGCGGATTTCCTGACCGCCGGCGAAGTCGACGCCGTAGTTCAGGCCCATCGTGGCCACCGCGGTCCAGCTCAGTGCGATCAGGATGATGCTGAACACGTAGAACGGCACGCGCCACTTGAGGAACTTGATGTTCGTATCGTCGGGGACGAGCTTCAGGAGTTTCATGTGTCTTCTCTCGCCCCGGTCAGATGTTGAGGTCGCGCGGGCGCTTGGCCTTCAGCCAGCCCGCCACCCACATGCGGGTCAGCGTGACGCCGGTGAAGACGCTGGTGAACAGGCCGATGATCAGGACGACCGCGAAGCCGCGGATCGGGCCCGAGCCGAACATGAAGAGCAGCGCACCGGCAATGAAGTTGGTGATATTGGCGTCGTAGATCGCACGGCTGGCTTCGCGGTAGCCGGTTTCCACCGCCGTCACCACGCGCCGCCCGCGCTTGCGCTCTTCGCGAATGCGTTCGTAGATCAGCACGTTGGCGTCCACCGCCGCACCGATGGTGAGCACGAACCCGGCAATACCGGGCAGCGTCAGCGTGGTGTTGAGCACCGCCATGATGCCCAGGATCATGATCACGTTGATGACCAGCGCCATCGTCGCATAGACGCCGAAACGGCCATAGGTGACGATCATCAGGGCCACCACCAGCAGCGAACCAATGCCCATCGCGATCAGGCCCGCCTTGATCGAGTCCGCACCAAGGTCAGGCCCGACGGTGCGTTCCTCGACGATCGCGAGGTCCACCGGCAGCGCGCCCGAACGCAGCGAGATCGACAGCGCGGCTGCGCTATCGGCATTGAAGCTGCCCGAAATCTGCGCCGAACCACCGCGGATCGGCTCGTTGATATTGGGTGCGGAAAGAACTTCGCCGTCGAGGATGATGGCGAAAGGCTTACCGACGTTCTGGGTGGTCAGCTGCGCGAAGCGCTGGGCGCCCTGCGAGTCGAACTTGATGTTGACGACGTTTTCGTTCGTCTGCGGATCGACGCCTGCGCTCGCGTCGACCAGCCGGTCGCCCTGGATGCCGCCGAGGCGACGGACCGCGATGCTGCTGCCTTCGAACGGGGTGCCCGCGGCGTAGGGGAATATCTCGCTGCCCGCAGGCGCAATGCCCTGCGCCACATCGGACGGCAGCGCGTCCTGATCGACCAGCTTGAATTCGAGCCGCGCGGTCTGGCCGAGCAGTTCCTTGAGCTGTTCGGGATCCTGCAGGCCGGGCACCTGCACCACGATCCGCGTATCACCTTGGCGGATGATCGTCGGCTCGCGCGTGCCCAGCTCGTCGATCCGGCGGCGAACCACGTCGGTCGCCGAATCCATCGCCTGCGTCACCGCATTGTCGATCGCCTGCTGCGAAGGCGTAAGCACGACGCGGCTGGTGTCGACGACAGTCAGCTCCCATTCGCGGGTCAGCCCCTCGCCGTTCATCAGCGGGGTCAGGATTTCGCGCGTCCGGTCGATCTCGCCCGCATCCTCCAGCATGAAGGAGAGGCGGCCATTGCTGGTCGAGACATCGCCGATGCGCACTTCCGGGCTCGCATTGCGAAGCGCGTTGCGCACGCTCTCTTCCATGTTCTGGAGGCGCTGCGCCGCCACCTGCGAGGGTTCCGCCTCCAGCAGGATGTGGCTGCCACCGGCGAGGTCGAGGCCGAGGTTGACCGTCGGCTCGGGCAGTTCATCGGGATAGGAAATGCCCGCAGCGGCGAACAGCGAAGGGATCGCGCAGATGGCGACGGCGAGCGTGAGCCCCCACAGCCAAATTTTGCGCCAGCGTGGAAATTCGAGCATCTCGCGGGTCTTCCTGCGCTCAGTCGTTGCTGGCTTTGGGGAGGATCACGTCGCCGATCGTGCTCTTCACGGCCTTGACCCGCACGTCCCGCGCCAGTTCCAGTTCGACCTCGTCATCGCGCACGGCGACGATCTTGCCGATCAGCCCGCCCGCGGTGACGACCCGGTCGCCCTTCTTGAGCCCGCCGATCTTTTCCTGATGATCCTTCTGCCGCTTCATCTGCGGACGGATGATAAGGAACCAGAAGATCAAGATCATGCCCACGAAGGGCAGGAACTGCATCCAAGCCGGTGGCGCACCTGCTGCGCCGGCCGCGGCGGTCATGAGATCGAGCATTGGGAACCGGGTACCTGTTTGAAAGTGAACGGTCGAGATGGAGTGCCGGGATGGTGAGTGCAAGCTTCGCGGCGAAGCGAAACGCAGCTGCCCTCCCAGGCCCGCCTTGACCGGCGCGACTAGCAGCCTTGCAGGCGGAGAGCAATCGCGCTCGGCCCGACTTTGCGTGGCGAGTGAAAGGAGGGCATTGCCAGCCGCGCGAAGCGTCCCTATAGGCCCCCTTCCACTGCTCGGGAAGTAGCGCAGCCTGGTAGCGCATCACACTGGGGGTGTGGGGGTCGCAGGTTCGAATCCTGTCTTCCCGACCAGTGGAATTACCCTCTTCATCGCGATGTGCACCACCCGCCTTCCCGCCCATCCGGGCGATCGCGCAGGCTGGTATCCAACGGCCGGGACCCTATGTGGGCGGGCATGACAACACGCCCCCTCCTATCGCTCCACCGCGCCGTGCGCGATGATATCGACACGCTCGTCACCCGCCGACCCGTGCCGGGCGCAGGGCTCGAACAGGTCGATCCGTTCCTGTTCCTGAACCACCACGGGCCGCAGACCTACCCGCCCGGCAATCGCGGCCTGCCGTTCGGGCCCCATCCGCACCGCGGATTCGAGACCGTGACCTTCATCCTCGAAGGCAGCCTCGCCCATCACGATACCGGCGGCGGCGAGAGCATCGTGGAAGAAGGCGGCGTGCAATGGATGACCGCAGGCAGCGGCCTGACCCATGCCGAGCTTTCGCCCGAATCCTTCAAGCAAAGCGGCGGCCCGCTCGAGATTCTCCAGCTTTGGGTCAACCTGCCCGCGCGCCTGAAGATGACGACGCCTGCCTACATACCCGTAACCGCGGACCAGATCGCGGCGGTAGAGCTGGCCCCGGGCGTTACCATGCACCCCACCTCGGGTACGCAGGGCGCGCCGATCGAATCGCTCACTGGCGTCATGCTCGCCACGATCGAGATAGCGCCCGGCAGTTCGGCCACCCTCCCCGCCCCCGAAGGCCGCAATGTGCTATTCTATACCGTGCGCGGCGCAGCAAGCGCCGGCGGCAGCGAGGTGCCCGAGCACACGCTCGCGAAGCTGGGCGACGGGGATGGCGTCGAAGTGTCGAGCGAGAGCGGCTGCCTGCTGTTGTTCGGCCATGCGGACCCGATCCGCGAGCCGATGGTCGCCCACGGCCCGTTCGTGATGAACACGCGCGAGGAAATCGTGCAGGCCATCAGGGACCATCAGGCCGGCAAGTTCTGAGCGCGGGTTCCGCGCCCATGGCCGGTGCGCTAGACCGCTGGGCATGAGCAATATCACCATCACCCGGGTCGAGAACGATTCGAAGGGCCTCTACGTCGCTCATGTCGATGGCGTCGACGAGGTGGGCGAACTCACCTTCTCCCGTGCCAGCCCCACGCTCGTGATCGTCGACCATACCGGCGTGCCCGACAGCCTGCGGGGCAAGGGCATCGGTTCGGCCCTTGCAGAGCGGGTCGTGGCGGATGCACGAGCCGAGGGTTTCCGCATCGTCCCGCTGTGCCCCTTCTTCAAGGCCCAGGCGATGCGCCACCCCGACTGGGCCGACGTCGTTCAGTAAGGCGGGCCTGCGCAGGGGCCATCATGTCCCCACCCCCGGGAAAGTAAAAACGGCGCGGAAGGCATTGCCTCCCGCGCCGTTTCTTTGGGCAGTGCCCGGGCTTGCGATCAGAAGCCCGCGCGCACCGTGATGCCGTAGGTCCGCGGCTCGGCGAGGTAGGCAGAATAGGTCTGCTGCTCGGCCACGAAGGGCGTGTTGAAGGCGACCTGCGTGTAGTCCTGGTCGAACAGGTTCTGGCCCCACAGTTCCAGCGCCCACTTTTCGTCCGGGCCACGGATGCCGATGCGTCCGTTGACGAGTACGAAGCCGTCCTGTTCCTTGCCGTACAGCAGGTCGGAGCCGGTGTTGTAATCGCTGCTCATGCGGGTGTTCAGGTAGAACAGGCCGCTCAGGCCGCTGTCGCCGATCGGCGGGGTATACGAAACCGATGCGGTCGCGGTGATCTCCGGCGCGTTCGACATGTTGTCGCCCGGCAGCAGACGCAGCGCCGGATCAAGCGGAGTACCCGTATCATCGCCGATCAGGTCGTCCTCGTACCGGGTATCGGCGTAGGTCAGGCCGAAATTGGTGGTGAGGAAGCGTGCCGGCCGCAGGCTCAGTTCGGCCTCGACGCCCTTGGCGACGACGCCGGGCTGCACGTCATCGGGGCTACAAGCGCCGGTCGTGATGTCGTTGTCCAGATCCGCCCCGCCCAGCGACGTGCCGCACGCGTTGATGTTCTGAACGACGAAGACCGAGCCGTTGAAGGTGTTCAGCTGGAAGTTCGAGAACTCCTGGTAGAACGCGGCGACCGACAGCGTCCAGTTGCGCCCGTCGTACTTGCTGCCGATTTCGAAGGCGTCGACGGTTTCCTGGCCGAACTGGAGGTTTTCCGTCGAACCGGTCACCGCCGGGTTGCCGACCACCGGGCTCGCCTGAAGCGCCGAACGGTCGAGGTTGAAGCCGCCCGCCTTGTAGCCGCGCGAGTAGCTGGCGTAGGTCAGCAGGCGATCGGTCGGCTTGAACGAGAGGATCGCGGTGCCGGTGAATTCGTCCTCGTCACGGCTGTCGGACAGCGTGACGCCGTTGAGTTCGGCGGTGCTGTTGCCCTGGCATGACAGCGAGATAATCCCGCCCGCCAGCGCTGCGGCACCCGTGCCGAGCAGCGGCGAAAGCAGCGCCCGGTTGGTCGGGCACACGGTGTTGTCGTTGCCGAAGGCTGCGTCGAAGTCCTTGGTTTCGCTGGTGTACCGAAGGCCGAGGGTCAGGTTGAGCCGGTCCGTAATGTTCACGATGTTATGCGTGAAAACCGCGAAGTTGTTGCTCTCCTGGTTGTAGACATCCCTCGTCGAACCGAGATCGTTGATCGTCGCGAGGTTATCGAGCCCGGCGAAGATCAGCGGCGATGCCGGGCCGAGCAGCGGAGCCACGACCGTGCGGGCTCCCGCCGAGATACAGCCCGAAGAGGACGGATCGGCCAGCGCGGGGTTGATCGCGTTGACGACGCGGCAGGGCGCGAAGGCTCCGTACTGCGTGCCGAAGCGCAGGTTGTCGCGCGTTTCGAGCTTCTCATTGGCAAAATAGCCGCCGATCAGCCAGTCGAGCGTGCCGTCGAAGGCTTCGCCCTGCAGGCGCAGTTCCTGACTGAAGGTCTTGAACTGACGCGCACCGGCGTCTTCCCCGGGTGTGCGGTAGAGGATGTCGACCTGCGTGTAGTCGGTGTCCGACCCCTGGAAGTTGGAATATTCGCGATACCCGGTGATCGAGGTCAGCTGCGCGCCGCCGAAATCCCAGTTCAGTTCGAAGCCGACGCCGTAATCCTCGGTCTCACCAGCATAGCTGCGGCCCTGACTGACATAGATGTCGCGGTTGAAGGTATCTTGCGTCAGCGCAGCCGGATTCTGGCCGAGCGCCAGCAGCACCGGCACGATCGGGTTCGCCGTGCTGGTCAGCGCGGGGGTCTGCGTGCCGGGATAGTCGAACTTCGCATCGGCAGAGACCGGCGAGACATCGTCCGCAAGGCGCGCCAGCGGTGCGAAGCTGGGCTGCACGAAGGTCGCGGCGCAGCACGCCTCGTCCTTCTTCGAATAATCTGCCGTCAGGCGTGCGGTGATCGTTTCGGACGGTTCGAACAGCAGCTGCCCGCGCACCAGATAGCGGTCGCGATCATTGACGTCGGTATTGTTGACGACATCGTTGTAGAAGCCGTCACGCTTGAAATAGACACCGTCGACACGGGCCGCGAGCGTTTCGCCGATCGGGCCGGTGACGCCGCCTTCGACACGGATCGCATCGTAATTGCCGTAACTGAACGCGCCGTAGCCGCCGAATTCGAATTCGGGCGGAGCGGTGTAGATGTTGATCAGGCCGGCCGAGCTGTTGCGCCCGCCGAGCGTGCCCTGCGGACCGCGCAGCACTTCGACCCGGTCGATCGGGCCCAGTTCACTCAGCGCGTTGCCCGAACGCGACCGGTATACGCCGTCGACGAACACCGCGACCGAGCTTTCGAGACCGGGGTTGTCGCCGACCGTGCCGATGCCGCGGATACGCGCGGAACCATTCGATTCGTTGCCGGTGGAGGAAACCAGCAGCGAGGGGGCGACCTGGTTGAGTTCGCGAATATCGTTCGCGCCGGAATTGCGCAGTTCTTCCGAAGAAACCACGTTTACCGCGACCGGAACATCGGTCAGCTGCTGGGTACGACCCTGCGCGGTAACGACGATGACGGGGCTGTCATCGAGCTGCTCTTCCATATCGGTGGCAGCGCTTTGCGGATCGGTGTCCTGCGCGAAGGCAGCCACATGCGGAAATGCGAGACTGCCGGCGAGCGCGCCCAGCGCGATCGAGCGAGTGAGGGTGGCTTTCATGCTTACTCCCGGTAAAAATTATTACATGCGACGGGAGACGGGCAGGCCGGATTGCAGGCGCAGACGCTGCATTTCCAACCTAACAACCCAAGCGGCGCGCCATTCTTTAATGTGTCGTCACCACTCGGAAATAGCCTTCTCCCAAGCATTTGCAGCTTGCCTGCATTGGAATAGAATTACAAGTCGCAGCAGCTTTCGGGTCATTACTGTGGCACTTCCGCGACACCGCGCGCAACAACCGAGCTTTCCGTAACGTCAGTATAATTTGAGTCTTGCGTAAAGCGCACGCAAGTGGCCGCGCGACCTCTAAATGGCCTCGATCAAACGGGTGCATCCCAAGTAAAAACCGATGTCATATTCGTCGTTCCTTGCGATCCCGCCGTGCCCCCTGCGCGCGTTGCTGTCGCCCGCCGCCGCTCCGCCAGCGGATCACTTCGCCGCAGCCGCTACCTCGCAGTTGAGCAGCGTGTCTTCGAAGAACATGCGCAGCGCCTCTGCGCTCGAACTGGCGTCGAGCTTGGCGAGCATGTTCGCCCGGTGGATTTCCACCGTCCGCGGGCTGATCCCCAGCCCGATCCCGATCGCCTTGTTCGAATGCCCGTCCGCCATGCAGGCGAGCACCTCGGCCTCGCGCGGGGACAGCCTGCCCAGCCGGATCCGCGCACAGGCGGCCCTGCGGCGCGCGCTGGCGTAGTCCGCCTGCCCCTTGTCGAGCTGCGCCAGA
This sequence comes from Alteriqipengyuania triglochinis, assembly GCF_054655655.1. NCBI lineage: Bacteria > Pseudomonadati > Pseudomonadota > Alphaproteobacteria > Sphingomonadales > Erythrobacteraceae > Alteriqipengyuania > Alteriqipengyuania triglochinis. The sequence continues at coordinate 311,912 of NZ_BAAHNC010000003.1, read as the reverse complement.
CTGCGCTTGAGCAGGGCCGCGTCGATCGGCAAGGCGAGGTAATCGTAACCGCCCCCTTTGACGAATTCGGCGATCCGCTGCGGCGAAGGCTCCTGCCCGAACGCGATGATCGCCAGCCACTCTCCGAACTCCATCAGCCTGCGGCGCACGACGAGCGCGTCGAGCCGGTCATCGGCGACCAGCACCGCCGTGTCCGACGCCTCGCGGTACAGCAGGAACTCGGCCAGCCGCTCGTACGGCTGCACATGAAATCCGGTCGCAGCCAGCACGCGCAGCATATGCGCCAGCGCATCCTTGTCCGGATCGATCAGTACCACTTTGTCGCGCATTGCCGATGTCCCCCATGCTTGCGGCCGCACTGGCCGTGAGGACAACATCCGCGTTTATGCGCTCCGCAGAAATACGAGGAACTGCGGATGTCGAGCTATCGGGCACGCGGGCCGCGCGCTCACAAGGGCCGCCGCCACCGTAACCGCGCAATGGCGCGTGCTCCGAAACGGACGAAAATCGCCGCCGACATCTTGCGAGTGCATTAACCTTAAGAAGCTATTGCCGCTGCGCAGATGCCGTGCGGCTCCCGCTCGCGAAGCGCCCTTTAAAAGTGCGGTCGCAATGCCGTTCTTGGTCACGGGAAGAGGAAGAACGATCATGCGACATGGGCGGGCTGCTGCCGAGGAGGTTAACCACGAGGCGCTGCGCGCGTCACCGGGACTTCACACACCGGAGCACCACGGCGACATTCACGATGCCATGGGGCGGATCGCCGACATTGTCGTCGCCAACGGCGAGGGGCTGACGCTCGAAAGCCTGATCAAGGCGTTCTGGCGCAGCTATTCGGCGAGCCAGGGCAACGTCGTTTCCATTCACGAGGCACGCGGCGGCACGCCCGGCCCCGTCGCGGCCGAAGATGCCTTTGCCCGCATGCCCGGACGGATCGACCGGATGGCGCAGAGCCTCGGCCTTCTGGGCGACCGGGTCGACCGGAACGAAGAGCGTTTCGTGCGCGAAGCCGCCCGTGCCGCGCGCGCCTATCGCGACGAGCTCGACCTGGCGACTGCCTGCCTGCCCGTGCATCGCCGCCATGCCGATGGCCTGGGCGACGCGCGCCCCGATGCGCCTGCGATCGAGACGAGCCTGCCCAACCGCGCCCAGTTCGAGGTCGCCCTGAGGGAGAATTTCCGCATCGCCCGCAACGAGGTGGAACCGCTGTCGGTCGCGATCTGCTCGGTCAGCCGGATCGATCAGATCGTCGAGAACCACGGGCTTCATACCGCCACCCGCCTGATGGAACGGGTCGCCAGCACCTTGTCGCTGGCAACGCGCGGGGAATGCTACAGCGCCCGCAAGACCGCGTCAGAATTCATCATGCTGGCGCGCGGGATCACCATCACGCAGTTCCAAGCAATCCTCGAACAGAGCATCGTCGACCTCTCGGCGCGCCGCTGGCAAGACAGGTTTTCCAACAAGACGCTCGGCATGGTCGAAATGCATGTGGGCATCGCCCACGTCTTCGATTTCGCCAATCCCGCCGAAGCGATGCGCGCAGCGGATTTCGCCCACGGGCGGGCGATGCTCGAACCGGCGGGCACGGTGGTGCTGGCCGATGCGTGCGACCTCGACGAGGATTGAGCAGGGCCAGCGCGATCGCCCGGCGCCACCCCCTTGCGATCGAGAACTTTATTTCTTTGAAAGCAGTGCTGGCCTAGCATCGCCTGCATGAACGGCACATCCCCTTCCAAGAGCGGTGGCGCGTCCCCCGCCCCCGTCCTCGTAACCGGCGGCGCCGGCTATATCGGCAGCCACGCGGTCCACGCCCTGCGCGATGCAGGCCGCCCGGTGGCGGTGATCGACAATCTTTCGACCGGCTTCCGCTTTGCGGTGCCGCAGGACGTCCCCTTCTACGAAGGCGACGTTGCCGACCGCGACCTGCTCGCCCGCATCTTCGCCGACCAGGGGACGCGCGCGATCATGCATTTCGCGGGCTCGATCATCGTGCCCGAATCGGTGGAGAAGCCGCTCGCCTATTACGACAACAACACGGCCAAGAGCCGGACGCTGATCGAAGCGGCGGTGACGGCAGGCGTGCCGCACATCCTCTTCAGCTCGACCGCCGCGACCTACGGCGTGCCCGACGTCTCACCGGTGACCGAGCGGACGCCGACCGTGCCGATCAATCCCTATGGCTGGTCCAAGCTGATGACCGAACAGATGCTTGGCGACAGCGCGGCGGCTTACCCGATCAACTTCTGCGCCCTGCGCTACTTCAACGTTGCAGGGGCAGACCCGCAGGCGCGCACCGGCCAGTCCACCGCCGGCGCGACGCACCTGATCAAGGTTGCGGTCGAAGCCGCGCTGGGCAAGCGCGACGCGGTGAGCGTGTTCGGGACCGATTACGACACGCCCGACGGCACCGGCGTGCGCGACTATATCCACGTCAGCGATCTGGCGGCGGCGCACGTCCTCGCGCTCGATGCCCTGATCGCGCAACCGGACCGATCGATGACGATGAATTGCGGCTACGGACGCGGGTTCTCGGTGCTTGAAGTGCTCGACGCGGTCGACCGGGTGACCGGCGCCCAGGTCGAACGGGTCTTCGGGGGACGGCGCGCGGGCGACCCGGCGATGCTGGTCGCCGACAGTTCGCTGCTGCGTGCGACAGTGCCGTGGACGCCGAAATACGACGATCTCGATACGATCATCGAACACGCGCTGGCATGGGAAAAGAAGCTCTCGTCGATCCGCGCCGAAGGGTAGCGGCTAGGCGGCGCCGGCCCGTGCGTCGCGCTTAGATCGCCACCGCCATGCGCGCCATCAGCCGCCGTGCCGCGTTCCAGACCGACTGGCGGCGCGACGCATCGAGCATGTCGCACAGAAACGTGTCGAACGACGCGCGGTCGTTCTTCGCGGCGGCGGTCGCGCAATCCACCAGCAGCATTTCGTCATAGCTCATGCGGCTGCGGCACGGCGGGTTCAGTACGATGGGTTCGGGCCACGCCCTGCCCGCTTCATCAAGGAAGACGAGGAAAGAATGCACCGCCAGCGGCGCGCCGAGCTGGTCGGCCAGGTCATCGCAGCAGAAGCTGCGCCCCCGCCGGGCAAGGTGCGTGTAGCGCAGCGCCTGGACGATCCGCGCGTGGACGGGCGCGACGTTCCGGATATCGGGCGTGCTGGTGAGAAGATCGAGATCGAAGGCCATGGCGATGGTCGTGCTCCTTGCTGCCGTCGAATCGGGAGTACCCCACCTTTTCCCCTCTGTAAATGCGACTAACTCGCATTAGCATATTATGGCGCAAGACATGGCGGCTGCTCGTGAACAAATCGCCCATCGCGACCGAAGACGGCGCGAAGCTGGTCACCGTCATGATGAAGCGCTGCATGTTTGCCGCGCCGCAAAGCGATCCCTTGTTCCTTTTTGAAAACTAGGTATGCTCGCTCCCAGAACGTGCAAAAGCGCGTCGCGTGGGAGAGAAAACGATGGCCTGGGATTTCGAGACCGAGCCCGGTTTCCAAGAGAAGCTGGACTGGATGGAAGGCTTCGTGCGTGAGAAGGTCGAGCCGCTCGGCCTGCTCGGCATTCATCCCTATGACGTCAAGAACTCGCGGAGAAACGCGCTTGTTCGGCCCTTGCAGGACGAGGTGAAGCAGCAGGACCTGTGGGCCTGCCACCTCGGACCGGAACTGGGCGGACAGGGCTACGGCCAGGTCAAGCTGGGCCTGATGAACGAGATTCTCGGCGGCGCGAGCTTCGCGCCGATCGTGTTCGGCTGCCAGGCGCCCGACACCGGCAATGCGGAGATCATCGCCCATTACGGCACGCCGGAACAGAAAACGCGGTATCTGGAACCGTTGCTTGAAAACAAGATCGTTTCAGCTTTCTCGATGACCGAGCCACAGGGCGGATCGGACCCGACCAACTTCGTCACCCGCGCCGAGCCTGACGGCGATGACTGGAAGATCAACGGGGAGAAATGGTTCTCCACCAACGGCAAGTGGGCCGATTTCCTAATCGTGATGGCGGTGACCGATCCCGATGCTCCGCGCCACCAGCGGATGAGCATGTTCATCGTGCCGGTCGACACACCCGGCGTCGAAATCGTGCGCAACGTGGGCGTTTACGGGCAGGAGAACGGTTCGGAGAGCTACATTCGGTACACCGACGTGCGCGTTCCGGCGGATCATCTGCTGGGTGAGCGCGGCGGGGCCTTCGCCATCTCGCAGACCCGGCTGGGCGGCGGCCGCGTCCACCATGCGATGCGTACGGTAGGCAATTGCCGCCGCCTGCTCGACGCGATGAGCCGCCGCGCGGTCAGCCGCAAGACGCGCACCGGCACGATCGCCGATTACCAGAGCGTGCAGATGCAGATCGCGGACAGCTATATCGAGCTGGAGCAGTTCAAGCTGTTCGTCCTGAAAACCGCGTGGATGATCGACAAGCACCAGGACTACCGCAAGGTCCGCAAGGATATCGCGGCGATCAAGGCGCTGATGCCCAAGGTCTATCATGACATCGCGCAGCGCTGCATCCACATCCACGGATCGCTCGGCGTGTCGAACGAGATGCCCTTCGTGGGCAACCTGATCGGGTCGATGGTGATGGGCATCGCCGACGGCCCGACCGAGGTTCACAAGGTGACGGTTGCGAAGCAGCACCTGCGTGCATACCGCGACATCGAAGACCCGATCTTCCCAGACTATTCGCTGATCGAGCGGCGAGCGCGGGCGCAGGACATGTACGATCCGGTCGAGGAAATCGTCGAGGCGGCGGAATAGCCCGGATGGCCACCACCGCCCCCCCCACCGCGACGTCTTCCGCCCTCGCCCCCACTCCGCCGATGACGCGGGTGCATCGGCTCAGCTTCGGTTTCGGCGCGATCGCCAATGGCGTGAAGAACGCCGCCTTCTCCACCTACCTTCTGCTGTTCTACAACCAGGTGCTCGGCGTCCCCGCCGCCATCGTATCGGGGGCCATAGCGCTCACGTTGCTGGTCGACGCCTTCGCCGATCCGTTCATCGGGCGCTGGTCCGACATGACGCGCTCGCGCATCGGGCGGCGCCATCCCTTCATCTTCGGCTCCGCGCTACCGACGGCGGCGTTCTTCGTGCTGTCGTGGTTCCCGCCGGACGGCCTCAGCGACATGCAGATGGGCGTCTGGATCTTCGCGCTCGCCTCGCTCACCCGCATGTCGATCAGTGCGTTCGAGATCCCGACCAGCGCGATGGCGGCCGAACTGACAGACAATTATTCCGAACGCACCGGACTGTTCGGACTGCGCTATTTCTTCGGCTATCTCGGCACGTTCGGGTTTGCGGCCTTCTCGCTCGCGGTGTTTTTCGTCGCCACGCCAGAGATTTCGCGCGGGCAGCTGAACCCCGAAGGCTACGTCAAGTTCGCCTGGCTCGGCGGGGCGCTGATCCTGATCGCCATCTTGGTATGCGGCTTTGGCACCCTGAGCCGCGTGCCCCAGCTGCGCCAACGCGACGAACCGGGCGAGGGGGCCACCCCCGCCTCGCACTTTAAGGAGATGTTCGCAGCCTTCCGCAATCGCGGTTTCCTCGCGATTTTCGGCTTCGGCGTGTTCAAATATACTGCCATCGGCCTGTATGCGGCGACAACGGTCTATTTCAGCACCTATGTCTTCAAACTGGAGGCAGACCAGCTGGCGCTGCTGACCTTCGACAGCCTGATCGCTGCCGTCCTCGCCGCCCCGCTCGCGCCGCGTTTCTCGCGCTGGCTGGGCAAGCGCAACACATCGATGTTCATGGCGATAGTCGGCATCACGCTGGGCATCTCACCGCTGTTCCTCACGCTGATCGGCGCCTTCTTCCAGCCCGGCGATCCGATGCTGCTGCCGACTTTGTTCGTGATCGGCGCGGTCTACGGCGCGATGATCGCAATCTCGCTGATCAACACATCGTCAATGCTGGCGGACGTGGTGGAAGACCACGCGGTGCGCACCGGCCAGCACACGGCAGGCGTGTTCTTCGCGGCCTCCAGCTTCATGCAGCAATGCTCTGCCGGGCTCGGCATCATGATGGCGGGCATCGTGCTCGAACTGTCGCACTTCCCGACCAAGGCCGACGTCGCGCAGATCACGCCCGCGATGGAGCAGAGCCTGATCATCCACTACATTCCGTTCTCGCTCGGCCTGTGGATCATCGGCGCGCTGTTCCTCCTCTTCTACCCCATCACCGAAGAAACGCACCGCGAGAACGTGGAACGTCTGAAGGCGCGCGAGGCACAGGCGCGCGAACAGACAATCCGCGACGGCGCCTTCGGCTCTCCGGCAAGATAGGATGGATTACGTATGGTAACCGACCCTACCGCACCGAAACTCGGCTTTGTCACCAAGCTTCTCTACGGCACCGGCTCGATCGGCTACGGGATCAAGGACGTCGCCTTCCGGTCCTTCCTGCTGCTCTACTACAACCAGGTCGTCGGCGTTCGTGCAGAGCTCGTCTCCTTCGCGATCCTCGTGGCGCTGGTGGTGGATGCGATCTCCGATCCCGTGGTCGGCCAGTGGTCGGACTCGATCCGCACGCGGCTGGGCCGGCGGCATCCGCTGATGCTCGCCTCCGCCCTGCCCGCCTCGGCCAGCTTGTTGCTATTGTTCTTCCCGCCTGCGGGGATGAGCGATACGCAGATCTTCTGGTACATCCTGGTGATCGGCTGCTGCGTGCGTACCTTCATCACCTTCTACGAGATCCCGAGTTCCGCCCTCGCGCCCGAACTGACCAGCGATTACGACCAGCGCACCTCGATCGCCAGCTACCGCTATTTCTTCGCCTATCTGGGCGGGGTCGGCATGGCTTTCCTCACGCTGCTGGTGTTCCTCGCCCCGACGGCGGAATACCCTGTCGGCCAGCTCAACCCGGCGGGGTACGAAACCTTCGCCATCGTCGGGGCAGCGCTGATGCTCGGCGCGATCCTGCTGTCGAGCTTCGGCACGCTGCACCGGGTCAAATATTTCAAGATGCCGCCCGCGCCGGAGAAGATCGGGGCGATCAAGACCCTCGGTCAGATGGGCCGCACTTTCTCCAACAAGGGCTTCCTCGCGATCCTCTCCTTCGGGGTGCTCAAATATACTTCGGTGGGGATGACGTCGGCGCTGAACATCTATTTCGGCACCTATTTCTGGGGCTTCAGCTCCACCCAGCTGGCGATCCTCACCGTGGACTCGCTGGCGGGCGCGTTCCTCGCGCTGTTCTTCGCGCCGCTGGTTTCCAAGAAGTTCGGCAAGCGCAATGCCGCCTTCTACCTCGCGATCGTCGCGGTGGTTTTCGCCAGTGCGCCCTACCTGCTGCGGTTCGCGGGAATGATGCCCGAAAACGGAGATCCGCGCCTTGTCGCCAGCGTCTTCGCATTCTCGATGCTGTTCCAGCTGTGCGGCGTATCCTCCGCCGTGCTGACCCATGCAATGATCGGCGATATCGTGGAGGACAGCCAGCTACGCACCGGCCGCCGTTCCGAAGGCCTGTTCTACGCAGCGAACACGCTGATGCAGAAGTCGACCTCGGGCCTGGGTGTGTTCGCGGCCGGTCTGCTGGTCGCCTTTGTCGGCATCGTGCCGGGAACCGATCCGCGCACGATAGACCCCGAGATACCGCGGATGCTGGCGCTGGTTTACGTGCCGACACTGATCGTGCTTTATCTGGGCGGCGCAGGCTTCCTGTTCGCTTACCGGATCGACCGCGCCAGCCACGAAGCCAATGTGGACGAGCTCGCCCGGCGTGACCGTGCGAGCGCGCTCAACGCCGACGAGGTCCCCGAACCGGCGGAATAGCACGCCCCGCCCTCGCCATTATTTTACGAACGACCGACCAAGGAGCAGATCATGGCTACCCAGCTTGAACCAGAGGCGCGCGAGAGCGCCGACGTCTTCCGCGAGGAAGTGCGGCAATTCCTCGCCGACAAGTTTCCCGAAGAGCTCAAGGGCAAGAGCATCTCGCTGAGCGCGACCGAAGGCCCGATCAAGGAGACCGAGGCGCAGAAGGCCTGGCGCGAAGCGATGGGCGAACGCGGCTGGGGCACGCCCACCTGGCCGAAAGAATACGGCGGCGGCGGGCTTTCCCGCAAGCAAGCGGCCATCCTGAACGAGGAACTGGCGCGAGCGGGTGCCTACAACCCGATCGGCGGCATGGGCGTGATGATGTTCGGCCCCACGCTGCTCGAATATGGCAGCGAGGCGCAGAAGCAGGAGCATATCCCGCCGATCTGCCGCGGCGAAATCCGCTGGTGCCAGGGCTATTCCGAACCCAATGCCGGGTCCGACCTCGCGAACCTCCAGACGATGGCGGAGGACAAGGGCGACCACTACCTCGTCAACGGGCAGAAGACCTGGACCAGCGGCGGCCAGTGGGCGGACAAGTGCTTCGCGATCGTCCGCACCGACCGCAGCGACAAGCACAAGGGCATTTCCTTCCTGCTGATCGACATGGATTCCCCCGGCGTCGAAGTGCGCCCGATCACCATGATCAGCGGCACCAGTCCGTTCTGCGAAACCTTCTTCACCGATGTGAAGGTGCCCAAGGAGAACCTTGTCGGCGAGGAAGGCCAGGGCTGGACCATCGGCAAGCGACTGCTGCAGCACGAGCGCACGAACCTGTCGGGCGCGGCACCCGGCGGGCGCGGCGGCGGCAGCCTTGCGGACATCGCCAAAAAGTACGGCAAGGTGAACAAGGACGGCACTTTGGCAGACCCCGTGCTGCGCGACCGGATCGCCGATTTCGAAATCCGCTGGACCAGCTTCCTGCACACCGCGCGCCGCGCGGTCGAGGAAAGCAAGGCCCAAGGCGGCGTCTCCGAAATCAGCTCCGCGCTCAAGAAACTCGGCACAAAGCTCGGCCAGGAACGCGCCGAGATGACCATCGAGATCATGGGCCTCCAGGGGCTCGGCTGGGAAGGCGAAGGCTTCAGCCCGATCGAGCTCCAGGGCGTGCGCGCCTGGCTCTACGGCAAGGCCACCACGATCTACGGCGGATCGACCGAAATCCAGAACAACGTCATCGCCAAGCGTGTGCTCGGCATGCTCGACCACCAGTAAGCTTCAGGCAGTAAGACTCAGGAATTATCGACATGGCAGTTCTCAACGAAGAGCAGGAAATGCTGCGCGACATGGCGCGCGAGTGGACCACCAACGAAAGCCCCGTGACCGAATTCCGCAAGGTTCGCGCCTCGGGCGAACCGGAGGCGTTCGACCGCGCGGCCTACTCCGCGATGGCGGAGATGGGCTGGGCCGGGATCATCATCCCCGAAGAGCATGGCGGATCGGATTTCGGCTTTCTCTCCGCCGGTCTGGTGGTCGAAGAACTGGGCAAGACCCTCACGGCCAGCCCACTGATCGCGACCACGCTTGCCGCCAGCGCGATCATGCTCGGCGGAAGCGACGAACAGAAGGCCAAGTGGCTGCCCAAGCTCGCCAGCGGCGAAGCCATCGCCACGCTCGCGGTGGACGAGAGCGCGCATCACGATCCGGCCGAGATCGAAACCAGCGTCTCGGGCGGCAAGCTGACCGGCACCAAGGGCTTCGTCGCCGAAGCACACGGCGCGGACCTGTTCGTGGTCGCCGCCAAGGACGGACTCTACCTGGTCGAGAAAGGCGACGGCGTCACCCTGACCACCCGCCGCCTGACCGACCAGCGCAGCCATGCCGACATCGCCTTCGATGGCGCTATGGCCGAGAAGCTGGAGAACGGCGGCGACAGCCTGCTGGACGACGTGCTCGACCGTGCACGCGTGCTCACCGCTGCCGAAATGCTCGGCATGGCGCAGATCGTGTTCGACACCACGCTCGATTACCTGAAGCAGCGCGTGCAGTTCAATCAGGTGCTCAGCTCGTTCCAGGCATTGCAGCACCGCATGGCGGATCTGTTCGCGGATCTGGCGCAGATGCGCTCCGCGGTCGAAGCGGGGCTGCAGGCGGTAGACAGCGGCGTCGGCGCATCGCGCGCGGCGATCGTCGCCAAGGCCGAAGCCAACCGGGTGCTCCACACGATCAGCAACGAAGGCATCCAGCTGCACGGCGGGATCGGCATGACCGACGAGTACGACATCGGCCTCTATCTCAAGCGTGCGCGGGTGCTCGAGGCCTCATGGGGCACGCGCAGCTACCTCAAGAACCGCTTCGCAGCGCTGAGCGGCTACTGACACCTTGGATCCGCTCGAGGATTCCGAGGGACTGGAAGACACGGCCGGCGCGCGGCGACGCGCGCTGGCCGACCACGCGCGCTTCGTAGACGAGAACCTGAAGCGGAACTACACCGCCAACTTCATCCACGGCGTGCTGGGGATGACCGGCTTCCGCCTGATCTACGCCCCCACCATCATCCCCGCCTACCTGCTGCTGCTGACCGGCAGCACCGCCGCCGTGGGCCTCGGCACGGCGCTGCTCCAGCTCGGCGCGACGATCAGCCCGATCGCCAGCGGATCGCGGATCGAGCATCGCAGCCATATCCTGCCCTACGCGATCGGCGTCGGATCGATGATGCGGCTGATGATCCTGGGGCTCGCGCTGACGGGGTATTTCCTAACCGGCAACCTGCTGCTTATCGGGACCTTCGCCTGCTTCGTTTTGCTCGGCTTCTTCACCGGCGCGCAGCGGGTCGCGTTCCAGATGCTGATGAGCAAGCTGATCCCGATCCGAAAGCGCGGGCGGTTGCAGGGCTATCGCAATTTCGCAGGCGGCCTGATTGCCGCGCTGCTCGCCTGGGCGGCGGGCAACTACCTGATCGAGGACAAGTGGCTGGGCAATGGCTATGCCACGACCTTCCTCTTCGCCTTCCTGCTGACCAGCGCCGGGCTGGTCGTGCTCAAGACGATGATCCGCGAACCCGCCGCGCCGGTCAGCCGCCCGCAAATGCCGATGATGCAGCGCATCCGCCAGTTTCCCGAGCTGTTGCAGGATCGCGACTTCGCGTGGTTCTTGGCGGTGCAGTGCTTCTCGACGATGGCCCGGGTCGGCGCGCCGTTCTGGACGATCTATGCGGGCACGCAGCTGGGCCTCGATGGTGCGCTGATCGGCGGGCTGAGCTTCGTGTTCCTCGGGTCTGACACGCTCTCCAACGTGTTGTGGGGCCCGCTGGGCGATCGCTTCGGCTTCAAGATCATCTACGTGCTGGCGTTGTGCAGCTCGGTCGCCGGGGTGACGCTGCTGATCCTCGGCAGCACCGCCGTACCGATCTACGCGGCCTTCGTGCTGCTGGGCGTCGGCGGATCGGGCTGGATGCTCGCCTCGACCACGATGGTGCTCGAATTCGGGGAGCCGCAGGATACGCCGATGCGGCTCGCCTTCGTCACCACTCTGGAAGGGGCGATTGCCGCGAGCGGGCCGGTGCTCGCAGGACTGCTGGTGGCGGTCAGCGGGTTCCAGCCGCTGTTCTTCATCGTGCTTGCGGCGCAGATCGCGGCGCTAGTGCTGCTGGTCGTCAAGGTGCGCGAGCCGCGTCACCGGGTGGCGACAGTCTAGCAGACGGGCCGCTAGCTGCGCTCGGCCAGCATCCCTTCGCTGAGCACCGACAGATAGGTTTCGACCGCCTCTCCATGGTGGTCGAATCGCGCCGCCCAGCGCCGCGCCTCATAGGCACCGTTGAGCGTCGACATGATGATCTGGCTGGCAACCAGCGGGTCGATCGCGCGCACCGACCCGTCGGCGAACCCGTCGATCAGGAAGCCTGCGAAACGCCGCGCAAGGCGGTTGGAGCGCATCACGACGTCGATCTTGGTCTCGCTGTCGAGCGCCTGCAGCGCGGTGGTGCGCAGCAGCGGCATGGAATCGAAGAACTGCAATTCCAGCAGTTCGTTGAGAATGCTTGCCAGGCGCGTCCAGTACGAACCTTCGACATCGTAGCCCGCCATCTGCACTTTCGAGAGGCGATCATAGCTGCGCTGGAAGCACTCCAGCACCAAGTCGTCCTTGGCGTCGTGATGGTGGTAAAAGCTGCCCTTGGTCACATTGAGCGCCTCGGCAATGCGGTTGACCGACGCCCCGCGATAGCCGCGTTCGTTGATCATCACCGTGGCCGCACGCAGAAACTCGTCGTTCTGCTGCAGCGGGCGATCCTCGTGAATGCGCCAGCCGCCGTCTTCGAGCTTCGCCGGATTCCACTCGCCACGCTGCGCAGGGATGCCGAAGCACAGGATATCGACGATCTTGGTCTCGACCCTTGCGAAATCGAGCACCGAATAGCGCCGCGACCACACCGGCCACCACAGCATCGCCTCGATCAGGATATGCGCCCGCGCAGAGAAAAGCGCGCGCTGCTTCTCGTCCGCAGGCTCGCCGAAGAAAGCGCGCACATCGTTGACCATCTCGCGATAGGCGAACAGCAATTCGTCCTGCTGTTCCTGATCGAGCGAGCGGATTTCGGACAGCGCGGTCATCAGGCCGCGTTCGCCCTCGCGGATACGCCCGCGCAGGGCGACGTGCAGGTGAACGAATTTGGCGATCCGTTTTTCGGGCGTCGGTTCGGCCAGGGCTGCCCCGGCCATCTCCTTCAACAGCGCGATGGTTTCGGCATAGACCGAGACAATCAGCTGGTCTTTGCGCGGGAAATAATAGGTGACGCTGGTCGCGTTCAGCCCGATCGCCCGCGCCACCTTGGTGAGAGTGGTCGCCTGAACACCCGTTTCGTTGATCAGTACCGATGCGGCGTGCAGGATGGCGCTGCGCTTCTCGCCGAACTTCTTCGTGACGTCAGGCTTCTTCGCCATCCGCTTCCCCCAGCATCATTACCCGCCCCGTTCGCCCAAGTTTCCGGCAAGCGGTAGCAGGCTTCAGAAGAAGCTCGAAAGCTCCTTTTTCAAGATCTTGCCATTGGCATTGCGGGGCAAGGTCTCGTTTGAAAAGGCAATTCTTACCGGCACCTTGAACTTGGCCAGCCTGCCCGCAACCCATTCCTGCAATTCGGCTTCGGTTGCGCTCGTGCCCGGCGCAAGGTGGACCACCGCTGCGGGCTCTTCACCCAGCTGCTGGTGCGGAATGCCGACCAGCGCGGCATCGGTCACCGCCGGGTGATCGTAGAGCACGTTCTCGACTTCCGACGAATAGATGTTCTCGCCGCCACGAATGATCATGTCCTTCGCGCGGTCGGCGATGTAGCACCAGCCTTCCTCGTCCAGCCGGGCGAGGTCGCCGGTGCGCACCCAGCCGTCGATGAAAGTCTCGGCAGTCGCTTCGGGATTGTCCCAGTACCCTTTTACGATCATCGGACCGCGCGCCCACAATTCGCCGATCTCGCCGGTCGGCAGTTCGCGCGTGCCATCCTCGCTCATGATCTTGAGGTCCGCGACTGCAACCGCAGGCCCGCAGCTGTCGGGCCGGTTGAGGTAATCCTCCGACGAATGGCCGGTCACGGTCGCCATCGTCTCGGTCATGCCCCAGCCGCTGCCGGGCAGAGCGCCAAATTCCTCGTGAATCTTGCGCACCAGTTCGGGCGCGGCGGGCGCGCCGCCATAGGCGATCGCTTCGATGCTGGAGAGATCGTAGTTCTTGCGCTCGGGATGTTCGAGCAGCTGCCAGGCGATCGTCGGTACGCCGCCGGTGGAACTCACCTTCTCGCGCTCGATGATCTGGAAGGCCTCGACCGGGTCCCACCGGTACATGAAGATCATCGTGTTGCCCGCCGCGATCGCGCCCATCAGCCCGGCGGAACACGCGGTGACGTGGAACAGCGGGATGACGGTGAGCGTCGTCTTGGGCTGCGGCGCGGGTATTTCCTCGCCGCGGCGCAGCACCGCGCAGGCGGCACCGAAGCCGCTCGACATGATGTTGGTGCACAGGTTGCGATGCGTGCCCAGCGCGCCCTTCGGCTTGCCGGTCGTGCCACTGGTGTAGAAGATCGTTGCGTCGTCTTCGGGCAGGATTTCGGCATCGGGCAGCGTGCGGGCAGGCAGGTCCTTGTAATCGTTCGGCGTGCCGAGGATGTCTTCCAGTCGCGCTGCGCCGTCCAGATCACCTTCGTGACGGGTGACGAGCACATGCTCGAGCTGCGGCATGTCGCCGCGATGCTCGGCGATGCGTTCCCACCGCTCCTCGTCACAGACGAGCAGCCTGGTGCCCGAATTGGCGAGGCCGTAGGCCAGCTCCCCGCCGGTCCACCACGCATTGAGCGGCACGCAGATCGCGCCGATGGTGACGGCGGCGAAGAATACGACCGGCCATTCGGGCAGGTTGCGCATCGCCAGCGCGACCCGGTCGCCCTTGCCGATACCCATCGCCTGAAATTCGTGCGCCAGCGCGGCGACTGCACGGCCCCACGCATCGTAGGTCACCCGCTCGTCCTGGTAGATCACGAAGGTGCGGTCCCCGTGCGACGCACCCAGCATGGCGATGGCACGCAGGTTGGGCGGAGCGTTCTTCCACACACGGGTTTTGACGCCGCGAATGTCGATTTCCTCCATTTCGAACCGCATGCCCGGCGCGGTCAGGATTGCCTTGCATTCGGCACGGCTGCGCGCAGGCCAGTTCGCAGGCGGGGTCCAGCCGATGGCAGAGGCGAGGTCTTTCGGTTTCGCGGTGCTCGCCATCACAGGACCTCGAACAGCCCGGCCGCGCCCATCCCGCCGCCCACGCACATGGTCACGACGACATATTTGACGCCGCGCCGCTTGCCCTCGATCAGCGCGTGGCCGACGCAGCGCGCGCCGGTCATGCCGAAGGGGTGGCCGATCGAAATCGATCCGCCGTTGACGTTGAGCCGGTCGTCCGGGATGCCCAGCTTGTCGCGGCAGTAGAGCACCTGCACCGCGAATGCCTCGTTCAGCTCCCACAACCCGATATCGTCGATCTTGAGGTCGAACCGTTCGAGCAGCTTGGGGATCGCAAACACAGGCCCGATGCCCATCTCGTCCGGCTTGGTGCCCGCGACCGCCATCCCGACATAGCGGCCCCTCGGCGTGAGGCCGCGCGCCTTGGCGACCTCGGCTTCCATCAGCACGCTCGCCGCCGAGCCATCGGCCAGCTGGCTCGCGTTGCCGGCGGTGATCGTGTGCCCCTCGCCCATCACCGGATCGAGCTTCGCCAGCCCTTCCAGCGTGGTGTTGGGACGATTGCACTCGTCCATCGCGACGGTGACGTCCTTCTTGGACACCTCGCCGCTCTCTCGGTCTTTCACGTCCATCACGGTGGAGACTTCGATGATCTCGTCCGCCAGCTTTCCACTGTCCTGCGCAGCCGCCGTGCGCTGCTGCGACTGGAGCGAATACGCATCCTGATCCTCGCGGCTGATGCCGTAACGCTTGGCGACGACCTCCGCCGTGCCGATCATCGGCATGAAGATGTCGGGATGCATCTTGAGCAGCTCTTCGTCGCGCTGCGGCTTGCCCGTGTTGTTGCGGATCGCGGTGATCGATTCCACGCCGCCCGCAACGCAGATGTCCATCCGGTCGACGATGATCTGCTTGGCGGCGGTGGCGATCGCCATCAGCCCGCTGGAACACTGGCGGTCTATGGTCATGCCTGCGACATCGACCGGGAGCCCGGCGCGCAAGGCAATCTGGCGGCCGATATTGAACCCCTGCGCCCCGCCCTGGCTGGCGGCACCGAAGACGACATCCTCGATCTCATTGCCGTCGAGCCCGGCGCGTTCGACCGCAGCCTCGACAGACCATGCCCCAAGCTGGACCGGGTGGGTTGCGTTGAAGGCCCCGCGAATCGATTTCGCAAGCGGGGTACGGGCGGTGGACACGATTACGGCGTCGCGCATTTTCCAGATATTCCTTTCCCTCGTGCCGACTCGTGCGGCTTGGGGGCGATCTTGCCCGTCCCGACGCGATCAGGCAAGCGCTGCGAAATTTTTTCTGAAAGAAGGGTATGAGCCTTCACATCGCCGTAAAATCCGTTACCCCGGCACGGATAAAGATAAGGTACGGCACTTGAGGGCCGACTGAGATGGTGGAGAGGTCAATGAAACTGGGCAAACCCGAAGATCGGGGGTTCGACGGCGAGAGGCTGCAACGGATCGACCGTTTCCTCGACGAAACCTATCTCGACACCGGACGGCTCAACACCATGCAGCTGCTGGTTTCGCGCGACGGGCAGCCGGTGCATTACTACCAGGGCGGGACGCTGCGCGACGATGGCACGCCGATGCGCGAGGATGCGCTGTTCCGCATCGCCAGCATGACCAAGCCGGTCACCTCGATCGCGTTCATGCAGCTGGTCGAGCAGTGCAAGGTCGCGCTGGAAGACCCGGTCGCTCGCGTCCTGCCAGAGTTCAAAGGCCTCGGCGCCTATTCGGGTGGTGGCGGCGACCTGCCCTTCGCGCCCATGAGGCAGGGCCAACCGATGCGCTTCGTCGATCTGATGTCGCACATGTCGGGGCTCACCTACGGCTTCCAGAACCGCACCAGCGTGGACGCCGCCTATCGCGCCGCGAAGCTCGACCTGTCGCGCGGCGCGGTCACTTCGGACGAATACATCGCGACGCTGGCGCGCATCCCGCTCGAATTCGAGCCGGGTAGCCAGTGGAACTACTCGGTCTCGACCGACGTGCTCGGTGTGTGCGTGGAGCGCCTGTCGGGCATGGCGCTGGGCGATTACCTGCGCGAACACATCTTCGCCCCGCTGGGGATGGACGATACCGGGTTCGACATCGATCCCGCGCAGCAGGATCGGCTCGCCGATGCCTATGCCTACCGCCCCGGGCAGGCCCCGCGTCTGATCGACAAGGGGGCAGAATCGCGCCTGATGGAACCGGCCAAGTTCCACTCAGGCGGCGGTGGGCTGATCTCCACCCTCGCGGATTACGACAAGTTCTGCACCATGCTGGTCAATCGCGGTGCCTATCAGGGCGGGCAGATCGTCTCTCCCAAAACGCTCGACCTGATGACCGCCAATCACCTGCCCGGCGGCGCGGACCTCACGCAGATGAGCCAGAGCCTGTTCAGCGAAGCGAACAATGCGGGCACCGGCTTCGGCCTGGGCTTCGCCGTGGTCACCGAGCCTGCGCGCACGCTGATCCCGGCGAGCAAGGGCGAATTCTACTGGGGCGGCGCCTATTCGACCGCCTTCTTCGTCGATCCGGTGGAGCGGATTACGTGCGTCTTCATGACCCAGCTCTACCCCTCTTCCGCCTATCCCATCCGCCGACAGCTCAAGACGCTGATCTATTCGGCGCTCACCCAAAGCAACGCAGGAGTATCCGACCGATGACCTCACCCATTCGCACTGAAAAGCACGACAATGTGCTCGTGATCATTTCCGACAATCCGCCCGTCAACGCGCTGGGCCAGGCCGTGCGCGCCGGGCTGACCGACGGCATCGCCGAGGCGCTGTCCGACGATAGCGTCGAAGCGGTCGTGATCCGCTGCGACGGACGCACCTTCTTCGCAGGCGCCGACATCACCGAGTTCGGCAAGCCGCCGCAGGGGCCGAGCCTGCCCGAAGCGCTCGACAAGCTGGAGGCGAGCGACAAGCCGGTCGTCGCCGCGATCCACGGCACCGCGCTGGGCGGCGGCTGCGAAGTCGCGCTGGCGTGCCATTACCGGGTGGCGGTGCCGAGCGCGAAGATGGGCCTGCCCGAAGTGAAGCTGGGCCTGATCCCCGGTGCCGCGGGCACGCAGCGCCTGCCGCGTCTGGTGGGGGCAGAGGCCGCCCTCCCCCTCGTCGCGATCGGCAATCCGATTTCGGCCAAGAAGGCGAAGGAAATCGGCCTGCTCGACGAGATCGTGGGCGAAGACAGCCTTGCCGCCGACGCCATCGCCTTCGCCAAGTCGAAGATCGGCCAGCCCGTCCCGCGCACGAGCGAGGGCGACGCCAACCAGGATGGCATCAAGAACCCCGACATCTTCGACGAATTCCGCGCCAAGAACGGCCGCAAGATGCGCGGTTTCGACGCGCCCAACGCGGCGATCGAGGCAGTGAAAGCAGCAGGCGAGCTGTCCTACGCCGAAGGCGTGAAGAAGGAACGCGAGCTATTCGGCAAGCTGATGACGGGCACCCAGTCCAAGGCGATGCGGCACTATTTCTTCGCCGAACGCGCCGCCAACAAGATCGACGATATCCCCGCCGACACCCCGCTGATCGACATCAAGAAGGTCGGCATCATCGGTGCGGGCACGATGGGCGGCGGGATTGCGATGAACTTTCTGTCTGCCGGTATCCCGGTCACCATCCTCGAGATGAAGCAAGAAGCGCTCGATCGGGGCACCGGCGTGATGCGCAAGAACTACGAGAACACGGCCAAGCGCGGGCGCATGACTGCCGAGCAGGTCGAACAGGCGATGGGCCTGCTCACGCCCACGCTCGAATATAATGACCTCGCCGATTGCGACCTCGTGATCGAGGCGGTTTACGAGAGCATGGACGTCAAGAAAGACGTCTTCGGCAAGCTGGACGAAGTGGTGAAGCAAGGCGGCATCCTCGCCTCCAACACCAGCTATCTCGACATCAACGAGATCGCGACCGCCACCAAGCGCCCCGGCTACGTGCTGGGCCTGCATTTCTTCAGCCCCGCGAACGTGATGAAGCTGCTCGAAGTGGTGCGCGGCGAGAAGACGCGCGACGATGTGCTGGCCACCGCGATGAAGCTGTCGAAAAGAATCGGCAAGGTCGCGGCAGTCTCCGGCGTGTGCCCCGGCTTCATCGGCAACCGCATGCTCTCGCAGCGGCAGGCGCAGGCGAACAAGCTCATCATGGAAGGCGCGAACTACTGGGACGTCGACGACGTACTGCTCGAGTTCGGCTTCCCGATGGGGCCGTTCCAGATGGGCGACCTCGCGGGGATCGACATCGGCTGGCACCGCGACCCGAGCAAGGTCACGACCGTGCGCGAGGCGCTGTGTGCCGTGGGCCGCTTCGGCCAGAAGGCGGGCAAGGGCTTCTACGACTACGACGAAGCGCGCCAGCGCACCCCGTCGGACGAGGTGAAGCAGATCATCGCCGATTTCGCGGCGAAGGAAGGCAACGAACAGCGCGACATCTCGAAGGACGAGATCCGCGAGCGGCTGCTCTACCCGATGGTCAACGAAGGCGCGAAGATCCTCGACGAGAAGATGGCGCAGCGCGCGAGCGATATCGATGTGGTGTGGATCAACGGCTACGGCTGGCCGCTCTATACCGGCGGCCCGATGTTCTGGGCCGACACGATCGGGCTCGATACCGTGGTCGCCGGGCTGGAGAAGCACGGCCTGCCGGTGAGCGATTACCTGCGCAAGAAGGCCGAAGCGGGCGAGAGCTTCAACTAGGCTCTCCGCTCAACCGGACATGAAAAGGCCGGCGCCCCACGCGGGACGCCGGCCTTTCTTTTTGGAAGCAATCAAAGCTCGCTGGGCAATTCGCGAATGTCCTTTTCAGGGTCGTCGACCAGCTGGGGCTCGACATTCAGCTCCATCACGTAACGGGTCTTGGGCGTGTAAGCCTTCCACTCGGGCAGCAGCGCGCTCGACGGGGTGCCGGTCTTCGCGAAGGCGATCCAAGCATCGCTCATCATGTCGGCCATGATCTGCGCGTCCTCGCCGGTGCCGACCAGCGCGGCGCTCTCCACCGCATTGTCGAACATCAGCGGGATGTCGAGCGTGTGCGGCGTGCGCAGCATACCCCCGCCGATCGGCGTCTCCCACGTCAGGCGATAGGCATAGACCGGTGCGCTTGCCGTGCGGCTCTGCTGGTCCGCCAGCAGATAGGTGCCGCGCACGAAGCGGGTGCCCATCGCGATGCTGGCGAGGTGGGTGGGCGAGTAATCGGGGTAGCGCTTGCGGTAGGCATCGACCGCCGCCACCGCCTGCTCGCCCATCGCGCCGGTCATCGCGGACAAAGTGCCTTCGGTCAGCCGCCCGAACCACGGTTGCGCGGCGACGAACAGCGTCATCTCGTCCTTGTTGTAGCCGATCAGCACCGGGATATCGCGCGACTGCTCGGGCGCGGCGGGCAGGAAGGGATCGCGCGGGATGATCGTGCCATCGGCGATCGGCCCGAACTGCGGCCCGGTGCCCATCGCGCTTGCCGGTGTCGCCTTGCGCACCGCCTCGACGATCTCATCGCTGCGGACATTGCGCAGGTCTTCGAGGGTTTCGACGCCCGCCTCATCGAGGATCTTGGCCGCATAGTCAGCCGCCTCGGCAGGCTTGCCGCTGAACACACCGGGGCCCGACTGGATCACCGCCTTGTCGAACAGGCCATCGGCAGAGGGCATCGCCATCAGGTGGCTGACCTTCGATCCACCGCCGGACTCGCCCATGATCGTGACATTGTCCGGATCGCCCCCGAAGGCTTCGATATTGTCGCGCACCCATTCGAGCGAGCGGACCAGATCGAGATTGCCGACATTGCCCGAGGCGGCGAAATCCTCGCCGAACTTTTCGGCCAGGTTGAGATAGCCGAAGGCGTTGAGGCGGTGGTTGACCGTGACGACTACGACGTCGCCCTTCTCCGCCAGGTTGCGCCCGTTATAGGCGGGCCAGTTGCCCGACCCGTAGGCGTAGCCGCCCCCGTGGAACCACACCATCACCGGGCGCTTGCCGCCGTCGCCTGCTTCCGGAGTCCACACGTTGAGGAACAGGCAGTCCTCGTTGTCCATCTTGGCTTCGGTCGAGGTCGGGAAGATCGCCTGGATGCGGCGGGTCATCTCGGACTCGTTCGGGCCGCTTGCCGAATAGATCTGCATGCACGGCGCGCCGTAGCCGGTCGCGTCGGCCACGCCTTCCCACGCATCGGGCTTTACGGGCGGCTGGAAGCGCAGGTCGCCCAGCGGCGGTGCGGCGTAGCGGACGCCGAGGAAGGCATCGATGCCACCCTGTTCGAGGCCCTGGACCGACCCCGCTTCGGTCTTCACCACCGGAGTTGCGGCGGGCGGCTCCTGCCCGGTTGCCGGCACGCAGAGCGCAAGCGCGGCAATCGAAGCGAGCATCATGGCATGTCTGGGCATCGATAGTTCTCCCCCTGTTGGTTCCCCGCACGGCAAGGGGCGGAACGCCGCTGTGCGGCCCCCGCCCCTCCCGTGGCTGTCTCACTCGTTCGCGCTCAGAAACGCACCTTGGTGCCGATCTTGAAGGTGCGGCCCTTGGCGGTGCCGATGAACGGATCGTAGCTGTATTCGAGGCGCGCCTGCGCCGGGTCCGTGTCGAACACGTTCTCGACACCCGCCTGCAGTTCTGCCTCGAGCCCGCCAAGCGTGAGATCGATCGACGCGAAGACGTCGTGCGAGAAGAAGGAACCCACTTCGCGCCCGAAACTCGTGCCTCCGAACTCGGGCGTTTCCGCGCAGAACTCCTTACCTTCGCAGCGGTTATCGGTAGCCCCGCCGATGTAAGTGCTGGACCAGGTTACGCTTACGGGATCGACCTGAAGATTGAGGTAGCCGCTCGCCCGCCATTTCGACACGGTGCCCGGTTCGCGGTCGTAATTGGTATAGCCTGCCGCGTCGTAGCCTTCGCTGAAGAGCAGCCCGTTGAATTCGAAATCGCCGAATTCGTATTCGAGCGTGTAGGTCGCATTCGCGCCGAGATTCACCCTGACCGGGCCGAGATCGGTGCGGTAGTTGGCACTGAAGTCGAGGCCGCTGGTGGTCACGTCGGGACCGTTGACGGTCTGCGTCTGAAGGCGGCTGATGTCGTTGCCGATGGTGGTGCCCTGCGTGCAGACCCCGCCGGCAAATACCACGTAATCAACGAAAGGACTGGAGCAATCTACAAGCTGCGTCCCGTCCTGTCCGCCGGGCGCGACATTGGCCGCGATTTCCTGAAGCGGGAGATTGGTGAACCGCCCTTCGAACTCGTAGGCCCAATAGTCGACGCTGAAGTTGAATCCGCCGAATTCGAGGATCCCGCCGACATTGTAGGTCAGCGCGGTTTCTGGCGCGAGGGCCGGATTGCCGACCGTATCGGTCGCCTTGAAGTTGCCACCCAGAACGTCGATCCCGGCCACCGCGCGCACCCCGGCAGTCCCCAGATCGGCGGGCAGCGGCCCGCGGAACGTATCGCCCACCGACCCGCGCAGGGCGAGGAAATCGGTCACCTGCCAGCGGGCGGAGAGCTTGGGATTGACGGTCGAGCCTACCAGGCCTCCGTAATCCTCGTACCGGATCGCGCCGGTCAGTTCGAAGCCGTCGAACACTTCCATCTGCGCTTCGGCGAAGAAGGCATACACATCCTGCGAAAGGCGCGCGCGGGGGTACTGGCCGAGGAAGGTGAACGCACCCACCGGGAAGTTGGTATCGTTCGGATCATCGAGGCACGAGGTGTCCCCCTCGATCGCGCACGGATACGCATTGGGATCGCTGAACCGGTTGAGCGGATCGGTCGCGAATTCGGTTTTCCGGAACTGGCCGCCGAAGGCGTAGCCCAGCGTCCTTCCGAACAGCGTCATGTCGCCGCTGAACACGGCATCGAAGATATACTGTTCTTCGGTCGCGCGTGTCCCGCTGCGCTCCGTCATGTAATCGATCACTTCGATCGAGTTCTCGTTCCCCGGAACGTAAGCCGGATTTTCCAGGCCTAGCGCTGGATTGCCGGGTGCGGAATTGATGAAGGGATTGAAATAGAGGCACCCCCCGGCACCCGGGGTCGTGCCGGTGCAGGAGTCACCGCCCAAACCGTTGAGCGCGCGTTGCAGCCGGTCGCTCACGATGTCGTTCGAGAACGCGAGGCGCGAACTGCGGATGTAGGTGCCGAAGGTCTGCAGCGCCAGATTGTCGGTCAGATCCACATCGAACCCCGCCGACACCTTCCACGCGTCGTTTACCGCCTGCCCGTAACCGGACCCGCCCGAGTTCAAGGGATTGCCACCCAGCGCGAAGGGCCGGAACAGCACGATCGAGGACAGGATCGGAGTGAACAGCCGCGGCGGCGTTCCCGGCGCGAAGGACTGTTCCAGAAAAGCGGCATAGCCGGGGTTGCTTGCCGGAACGGTAAACGCACTCACGCTGCCCGGCCCGTTGGGCCCCTGGGTGATCGGGTTGCTGGGCGAATAGCCCAAATCCTTCAGCTCGGTATGCGAATAGAGCGCTTCCGCGGTGAAGCTGACGCGGTTGGAAAGGTCGGCGGTGAACTGCCCATAGACCTGATAGCGGTCCTCCTTCTCGATCAGATTGACGAAGGGGATGTAGCTATAGCGGCACACGGGCAGCGGAGTGTCGCCCGCACGCGGATACGCGCCCTGGATGCCGCCCAGCGACTCGCATGCGTCCAGCTGGCTGCCATCGACGCCCAGCCCCAGAGTGGTGACACCGCGACCGGGTATGAAGCCGACCGGCGCGTAGAGCCCCGGATTGCTCAGGAAGGAATAGCCCGTCGGATTTTCCGCATAGGGCACCTTGGTGAAGTCGCGCGCCGTGGTCGGCAGTTCGGACCGGTGCTGCCAGCCTGCGCCGATCATCAGATTGGCATCGCCGATGTCGAACCCGGCGAGCGCACTGACGCGGTAATTGTCGTCCGACCCGTCGACGAATTCGTAATCCCCCGCGATCTCGATCCCGTCGAAGTCCCGGCGGGTGACGAAGTTGGCGACCCCGGCGATCGCATCGGAGCCGTAGGTGGAAGCTGCGCCATCCTTCAACACCTCGATCCGGTCGAGCGCGAATAGCGGGATCAGGTTGGTGTCCGCCGCACCATCGCCCGGTTCGGTCGCGAAGCGGCGACCGTTGAACAGCACCAGCGTGCGCTCACGCCCGAGGCTGCGCAGGTTGATCGAGCCGACGCCCAGGCTGCCGCCCGCGCCGTACTGGTTGGAATCGCCGAGCACCGGGCCGACCGAGGGCAGGCTCTTGATGAACTCCAGCGGGCTGTCGATGCCGCGCGCTTCCAGCTCTTCCTGGCCGAACACATCGACCGGCAGCGCGCCATCCTCGCGCTGGCCGCGGATATAGGACCCGGTGACGACGATCGTGGTCTCGGGATCCGATTCGATCTGCTCCGCCAGCTCCGGCTGGTTTTCCTGGCTATCGACCGGGGTGGTCTGCGCCATCGCTGCGGGGGCAAGCGCGAATGCGCATGCTGTCCCCACCATGAAGTGCGGTTTACCAATCATCTCTCTCTCCCAACATCGCCGTTTTTCCGGCTTTTGTATTCGGTCAGACTATTCGTCCTTCGTGGCGGCATCCTCCTCGGGGCCATCGGGCAGTGCATCTGCCGGTGCCATCTTCGGGCCGGTCGTTTCGATCAGCGCGGCTTCGCCTCCTGGGCGGTACGCTTCCCAGGTGAAGTCGGCGCATTCGAAGGAGCGCGCGCCGGGCGCCATCTTGACGAAGGCGACCCAGCATCCGTTGACCTTGTCCGCCAAGGCGCGATCGGCGGCGTCGGCGTGTTCCCCGCCCCAGCTCGACCGGTCGATCGAATCGAAAGTGAACATCAGTTCGGCCGAGTGAATCGGCCCATCGGCCCATTCCCCCGCGCGGAAGGCGGGCGTGTGGTCGAAGCGGTAGAGGAACGCCGGGGCGCCCGCGTCACCCGCCAGCGCGGCGAAGGTGCGCGCGGCAGCGAAGCCCTTCTCTCCCGCATTGGAGCCCACCAGCAGGGGCACGTCGGCCTGCGTCCCGGAACGCAGCGCGGCGATGGTCGATGTCGGTTTGAAATTCGCGTCGGGCGTGAAGAAGAAACCGGCGCGCAAGGGCTCCGATGCGGCGAAGGTCTGCGCGGAAATGCTGCGTAGCTCGTCCGCGGTGACGTCGGGCCCGATGCCGATGGTCTCCAGCGCCTCGATCGCCATGCGCTGCGCCTCGGCCTTCGGGCGGTCGGGCAGCAACAGGCTGCCGGACTGGACGATCGCCTTGTCGAACAGGCCCTTCGCGGAAGGCAGCGCCAGCAGGTTGGCGACGATCCCGCCGCCCGCGGATTGCCCTGCGGCGGTCACCCGATCGGGATCGCCGCCGAAGGCCTCGATATTGTCCTTCACCCATTCGAGCACGGCCACGGCATCCTGCAGCGCGTAATTGCCCTGCGGCTCTTCGGGATGATCCGCGTCGAGTGCGGGATGAACGAGGTTCGCCAGCGCCCCCAGCCGGTAATTGACGCTTACCGTGATGACGCCCTGCTGCGCGTTGGCCGTACCATCATAAGAGCCGAGGCTGCCCGCCCCCAGGAAGAACGCGCCGCCGTGGAACCACACCAGCACGGGCGCATCGCGCGCATCTTCGGGCGCGGTGACGGTGAGATAGAGGCAGTCTTCGGACTGGGCCCCGTTCACGCCGCCGAAATTGGCGACCATGGTGTCGGTATCGACCGGCTGCGCGCATGGTGGTTCATGCGCGGTCGCCGCCCGCACCCCCTGCCACGGTTCGACCGGCTGTGGCGGACGCCAGCGATTCTCGCCCGTCGGCGGCGCGGCATAGGGCACGCCTCGAAAAACCAGTACGCCGTTTTCACGCGATCCCATCAGGGTGCCCGCACCCACTTCCACCTCGGCCCCGTCGATAGGGTCTGGCATTTGAGCGTCGAGAGCCTGTGGCACCAGGCCGGTTGCGAGGACGGCCAAAGCCGCCGGAAACCGCGTCATTCTCCCCTCCTCATTTTTTCTGCCCACCGTCATAGCGCGGCGTTTACAATCTAACAACAAGCATATTCGAATATCGGGTACGATATAGAGACGGATTTCTTACACCTTCGTACGAGCGTATTCGGGTGGACATGCAAGGCCCGGTCGGAATAGCCTGCCACGATGGAGCTGACCCGCGCAGAACTGTTCGAACGCATATGGTCCGAACCCATGGGGGCGGTCGCCGCGCGCTATGGCCTCACCGGCAACGGCCTTGCGAAAATCTGCGACCGGCTCGCCGTTCCACGCCCGCCCCGATCGCACTGGACCCGCAGCGCCGCCGCGCGCGATCCGCGCCCGGAGCTGCCCCCCGCCCCGATCGGCCTGAGCGAGACTTTCGCGCTCGGTCGGCGCCAGGCCCGCCAGTCGCCCGGCACCCGCACGCGCATGTCGGCCGAGGAAAGGCGGCACCACCTGATGGAGATCGCAAGCCGGATCGCCCTGAGCGAAGGGCTGTCGGCGGTGACCATCCGGGACGTGGCGCGGCTTGCCGGGATCAGCGAAACCCAGGTCCACAACTGCTTCGGCGGCCGGACCGAGCTGCTGCTGGCCCTCGCGCGGCGCGAGATTGCCAGCCAGGAATCGCAGCGGCGCAGGCGCATCGCGCGCGGCACCAACCACCAGACCCGCGTTATGCTCTCGACCATCGGCTATCTGCACGAAGCCGCCCGGCGCGGGCCCTTGCTGCAAATGCTGCTGCGCACGCCCGAGGTGCGCGACGCGCTGAAGCCCGAACGGATTGCGCAGAGCGATGCGGCGCGGGCGCCGATCCTCCAGCAACTGGCCGGACAGGGCAAGATGGACATGCAAAGCGCGCGCGCTTCGACCGCCGCACTGACCGCAGTCAGCCTGAAGGCGGGCGGAATCGTGGCAAGCAGGCGCGCGCCCTTCGCGATGGTCGAGGAAATCTGCCTGACCGTGGTGATGGCCGGCGTCCTCAGCGATGAGAACCTCGCCGCGGGTGTGGACTAGGCCGCAGGGGCGACGGCGAACCCATCCACCGAGGCCGAAACCAGCCGTCGGCAGGTTGCATGGGCCGTATCGCGATCGATCTCCGCACCGCGCACCAAGCGCGCCAGCGCCTCGGGTATCCCGGTCGTGAGTTCGAGCAGCACGAAAGCCTCGCGCGGCGCCAGGCCGAGCGGACGGCGCGTTTCCTCCGCGACGCGCCGCAGCAGACGGCGAAACTGGCGCTGGCTTTCCGGCCCCAGGGGGCTGTCCTGATGCCGCTCCCGCAGGATCAGTTGCAGGATCGGCCCGCTCTCGATCAGGTAGTCGAGATAGGCGGCATAGGCCGCGCTCGCGCGCTCGCGATAGGTCGCCGGCGTGGCGTCGAGTTCGGGCAGGATGCGCGCCGCGAGCCGGTCCAGATGCTGGAGAAAGAGTGCGTCGACGATCGCGGGCACACCGTCGAAATAAACGTAGAGGAGGCTGCGGCTGACGCCGACCCGGTCCGCCACCTCGCCGAGCGAGAGATTGAGCGTCCGGCCTTCGCGGATCAGTGCCTCCGCTGCGGCGAGCAGTTGCTGCTCGCGATCGTCCTCTGCCGGGATGGCCTCCATAGGTCCGCTGTGCCGCCACACCTGACAATGCACAAGGCCGCCCTGCGGCAGCCGCGCGATTTATCCCTACTGGTGTGACCGTCAGCTTCCTTTGATCCGGCCAGGCACAGGAAAAAAGGGAGAGCATCGCAGCGGATGCTCCCCCAGTGCGCTCGAGAGGAGCGTTACTCGGCCGCTTCGGCCAGCGCCTCGCTCTTGCGGTACATCATGTGATCGTAGTTGGTGCGGTAGAACATGTCCTTCACCTCCTCGTCGAACCCGTCGAGCGAGGCTTCGAACTTGCCGTAGGGATCCTTGGTGCCCTCGGGGTGCGGATAGTCGCTCGAGAACAGGTAGAGCTCCGGCGCGGAGTCGCGGATCATGTGGCCCACGTCCTCGTTCGGGAACGGCGTGAAGCGGACCGCGCGCTTGAGGTACTCCGAAGGCATCAGGTCCATGTCCTTCAGGTACTGGTCGGTCTTGTTGAACGAGTACCAGCCATGGTCGAGCATGCGCAGGAACTCGGGCACCCAGCCCGCCCCGCTTTCGATCACGCCGCCGCGCAGATCGGGGAAGCGCTGGAAAACGCCGTCGTAGACCATCGCGGTGAGGAATTCCTGCGGCGCGTACCACAGGCACATGAAGTCGGGGAAACGCAGGTTCTCGCCGCCGCCGTGTAGGTCGGCCGCGCGCTCGCGCCCGTTGTTGCGGAACCTGGTTGGCTGGGTCTTCGTGCCCGGCCCGATGTGCAGCATGAAGGGAATCTTGTTGTCCTCAAGGTACTGCCAGAACGGATCGAAATCGGGGTGCCCGGGGCTCTTGTCGCCCGCCGGGCCCGCGCTGAACATCACCGCCTTGGCGCCTGCCCCCACCGCGCGCTTTGCCTCGGCAAGGCCGCGCTCGGGATCGTCCAGAGGCGTGAACGCGACGCAGTCCATCCGCGCATCGGCATCGCAGAACTGCTGCTGCGCCTTGTTGAGCGCGGTGGCCGCGGCATAGCGCTGGTCGTCGCTCTCCGCCTTGGTGATCGCGCCCAGCCCGAATGTCGGGAAGACCAGCTGGCTCTGGAAGCCCAGCCAGTCGAGCGCCTCGACCCGTTCTTCGGGGTCGAAGCCGCCATAGCCGAGCCAGCCTTTCGCGCCCTGGATCGGGTTCTCGAGCGCCTTGGCGCGCGCCTCAGGGTCGTTCTTGCGTGCCTTCGCGGCGTCGATCATCTTCACGATCCGATCGCCGCCATCGCGCTTCGAATACACCTGCGAATACATCTCCTTGTACTCGCCCTCGAGATGATCGGCGAGCCAGTCCTGCGTTTCCATGGTGTGCGAGTCGGCGTCGTTCACGACCCGGCCTTTGGTATAGGTCATCGGCTTCTCCCTGCGTTGTCCGACGAGTATTGTCACACTAGTTGTTATGGTGTCAACGCCCTGACCGCAAAGCTGCTGCAAAGCGAAGTTTGTCACTTTCTCTCGCACTGACTTGCCATTGTCGGCATGGCTGAATATCGGGTATGGATCGTTTGGGAGTTCCAATATCGCCGATCTTGTCAAAATCCTCGCCCTCGAGACCGTCGATAACACGACTTTCGAGGGCCGGTCGGGTCCGGCCATGGGCCCGCGCCTGTTCGGCGGCCACGCAATCGCGCAGGCGCTGCTCGCCGCATCGCAGATGGAGGATGGCACCCGCCTGCCCCATTCGCTGCACGCCCATTTCCTGAAGGCCGGGTCGAGCGCGCAGCCGGTGCGCTACGCCGTCACGCCGCTGTCGGCCGGGCGGAGCTTCGCGGTGCGGCGGGTGGACGGCTATCAGGGCGATACGCTGATCTTCACCATGACCGTGTCCTTCCATGTCGAGGAGGACGGGTATGAGCACACCGCCCCTGCTCCCTTCCCGCTCGACATCGAGGCCGCGCTTGACGGGCTTGAGGAATGGCGCGCCAGCGACGCCCAGGCGGCCAGCCTGCCGATCGTCGAACGCTTGCAGAAGCGCCCGATCGAGATCGTGCCGATCGATCCCGAGGCGATCTTCGGCGCGCTGGGTGGCGAGGCGAAGACCGCCGTCTGGATGCGGATGCGCACGCCCACCGGGTCCGATCCGCTCCTCCAGCGCGCGCTGCTCTCCTACGCGTCGGACATGATGTTCCTGCGCAATGCGCTGCTGCCCCACGGCATCCGCCCGGGCAGCGACATGATCCAGGCCGCCTCGCTCGACCATGCGGTGTGGTTTCACGAGACGCCCGATTTCGACCGCTGGCACCTTTTCGCGACCGAAAGCCCGTGGGCCGGACATGCCCGGGGCCTCAATCGCGGCCACTTCTACGATCTCAGCGGCCGGATGGTCGCCAGCGTCTCGCAGGAGAGCCTGATGCGCCCCAAGGGCGACGGCCGCGCAGAGGCCGCGGCGAAGTCATGACAGCACCGGCCGCGGACGGCCAAACCCGCGGTGGAAAGGACCCCCGATGAGCACCACCGAGACAGCGCGTTTCACCTTCGTTAAACTGACCGTCGCCAATATCGACGCCGCAACCACCTTTTTCGAACAGGGGTTCGGGCTGACGCATGCCGACACGGTCGACACACCGACCTTCCGCGAACACATGATGACGGGGCCGAAAGGCGCGATGACGATCGTGCTGTTCCACTGGAAGGACGGCCGCACGATCGACACCGGGAACGGCTATGGCCCGGTCGGGATGATCTCGCGCGATCTGGATGGCGATCTGGCCCGCGCGATCGCGGCGGGTGCCACGCAAAAAGGCGAGACGGTGCAGTTCGGCCCCGCACGGATCGCCTTCCTTCGCACACCCGATGGCCACGAGATCGAGATCCTGCAGATGGGCGAGACGTCCGGCACGGCGTGACCTCGGGCGGTCAGATACCCTCCTTTGCGTTCGTCAGGCTGGGCCACCCACGACGGGCCATAGCATCACCAGCGTGGTGATCAGGAAGCCGATCGCTGCGGAAGCGAAGGCGTGACGATGGGCGTACCACCAGGAGATCTTGCCCTTACTCACTGTCAACTCCGACAGGCCCTTGCCACCCGCCGCCCAAGGCGCGGAACACGGCAATCTGCTGCCGGGACACATCGGCGTCCTGATCGGCGAGCGTCGCGCGCGCCTCGGCCAGAGTGCGTTCGGCATCGAGCGTTTCGAGCGAATTGATCAGCCCCTCGCGGTTCTGCGCGCGCACGATACGCGCAGCGCGCTCCGCCGAGGCGACCGCAGCGACCAGAATCCGCCGCCGTTCGAGCGAGCGGGCGTAGTTCGACAAGGCCGTCTCCGCTTCCTGCAAGGCGACGAGCACGGTGCCGTCGAATGCGGCTAGCGATCCCCGTGCGTCCGCCTCCGCCGCGTCGATCCGGGCATAGACCGGCTCGCGATTGGGGAAGGCCCAGTCGATCAGCGGGCCGAGCAGGAAGCCCAGCGGGCCGCCGGTGAACAGATCGCCCAGCTTGGTCGCATCCGATCCGATCGAGCCGCCCAGCGTGATGCGCGGGTAGAGGTCTGCGCGGGCCACACCGATCCGCGCCCCGTCGGCCAGCGCGCGCAGTTCCGCCGCGCGCACATCGGGACGCCGCGCCAGCAGCTGCGACCCGTCGCCGACCGGCAGTGGCGCCTCGATCTCGATCGGAACGGTCTGCTCGCCGATATTGGCCGGCAGCGCGGCGGGTGTCCGTCCGGTGAGCGTGGCCAGCGCGAACAGCGCGGCCCGCCGCTCCGCTTCGATCGCGGGGATCGTGGCGGCGCGCTGTTCGAGCAGGCTCTCGATCCGCGCCACCGCAAGCCCATCGGTATAGCCCGCATCGTGGCGCAGGCGGGTCAGGCGCAGGCTGTCTTCGAGCAGATCGACGATCGAGCGTGCCACGCGCAACCGCGCCCCCGCGCTGGCGGCGTCGGCGTAGGCGCGCGTGGTGTCGGCCGCCACCATCACCCTGACCGCTTCCGCATCGGCGCGCGCCGCCGCGACATCGCCGCGCGCGGCCGCGATACCGCTGCTCACCCGGCCGAACAGATCGACCTCGTAGGCGATATCGGCGCCGATCGAGAACTGTCCGCCGTCGCGGTCCTGCCCCGGCAGGGTCTGCGCCTCGGGGGTGCGCCCATATCCGGCGGAGGCATCGAGCCCGACTTGCGGGAGCCGATCCGACCGCGCGCCGCGCAGCGCCGCCCGCGCCCGGTCGATCCGGGCGACCGACTGGCGAATGTCGGTATTGGCGGCGAGCGCATCGGCGACCAGTCCGTCGAGTACGGGGTCGTCGTACAGGCGCCACCAGTCCTGCGGCAGCGGTGCGGGGCTGACGACGTCGGCCTCGGCGGAAAGGTAGGGGCCGGTTTCCATATCGCGGATGGGGGTGGAGGCGATATGGTCCGGCCCCGCCGCGCAGCCGGCAAGAGCCAGCGCGGAAGCGGCGGAGAGGAAAAGCGTGCGAATGGTCATGGTGGTTCGTCCTATTCGGCCGGCTGGATCGCCAGGCTCGCCTCGTCACTGCGGCTGGAACCGCGCAGCGATGCGAGCCGGTCGCCCAGCGCGCGGCACACGACGTAGAAGGTGGGGGTGAAGACCAGCCCGAAGCCGGTCACGCCGAGCATCCCGAAGCACACCGCCGTGCCCAGCGCCTGACGCAGCTCGGCACCCGCGCCTGTCGCGATCACCAGCGGGACCGAGCCGAGGATGAAGGCGAAGCTGGTCATCAGGATTGGACGCAGACGGGTCCGCGCAGCCTCGATGGCGGCATCGATGGGCGACAGTCCATGCAGCGCCTCGCCCTGCCGGGCGAACTCGACGATCAGGATCGCGTTCTTGGCCGACAGTGCGATCAGCACGACCAGGCCGATTTGCGTCAGGACATCGTTGTCCATCCCCATCAGGTTGACCCCGATCATCGCCGCCAACAGGCACATCGGCACGATCAGGATGATCGCCAGCGGCATGATCAGGCTTTCGTACTGCGCCGCGAGCACCAGGAAGACGAGCAGCACGGCGAGTCCGAAGACGTAGATCGCGGTGTTGCCGGTGCTGGCCTGCTGGAAGGCGATGCCGGTCCATTCGGTCGAATAACCCTGCGGCACGGTCTCGGCCGCGACCTTCTCCATCGTCACCAGCGACTGTCCGGTCGAGCTCGTCGGCGCGGTGTCGCCGTCGATCGCCACTGCGGGCGCGAGGTTGTAACGGCTGACGCGGTACGGGCCGGTGGTGTCGGTCACGGTCGCAACCGATCCCAGCGGCACCATCGCTCCGTTGCCGGACCGGGCATACAGATTGCCGATATCGCTGACGTCGTCGCGATAGCCCGCATCCGCCTGCGCGGTGACGCGGTAGGTCCGCCCCAGCAGGTTGAAGTCGTTGATGAAAGCGCTGCCCAGATAGACCGACAGCGTGTCGAAAATGTCGCTCGGTGCGACGCCCAGCATCTGCGCCTTTTCGCGGTCGATATCGGTCTTCACCCGCGGCGTGCCGGTGTCGAAGAAGGTATAGACCCCGGCCAGCCCTTCCTGCTGGTTGGCCTGCGCGATGACGGCATTGGCCACATCCTGCATCTGGCGATAGCCTTGGCCCGAATCGTCCTTCAGCATCATGCGGAAGCCGCCGGCGGAACCGATGCCCTGGATGACGGGCGGCTTGACGATCATCAGGCGCGCTTCGTTGATATCGGCGGTCGCGGCCTGCGCCTTGGCGATCAGTTCGTCGATCGACTGACCGTTGCCCTCACGGTGATGGAAATCGTCGAGCACCCAGTAGGCGGCAGCCGAGCTGGCGGACTGGGTCTGCGTCGTCCCGTCGAAGCCCGACAGCATGACGGTGCCGGTAATTCCTTCGATCGGCAGCACGCGCTCTGCGACCTTCTTCATCACCGCATCGGTGCGCGTAGTCGCCGACCCCGGAGGAAGCTGGATAACCGAGACGAAGTATCCCTGGTCCTGCTGCGGCACGAAGCCGGTGGGGGTCATCGCCAGCGCGACCCCGGTGAGGCCGATCAGCACGCCATAGGCGAGCATCATGCGCCGAGGCATCGCCACCAGCCGCCCGGTCAGCCGCGCATAGCTGTCGCTGAAGCGCTCGAACCCGGCGTTGAACTTGTCGCCTGCCCGCTCGATCGTCTTGCGCCAGCGCGGCGCATCATCGGGCAGGTGCTCGTGCGGCCTGAGCAGCAGCGCGGACAGCGCGGGCGAGAGCGTGAGCGACACGAACAGCGAGATGATGGTCGCTGCGGAAATCGTGACCGCGAACTGCTTATAGAATTCGCCCGAGAGGCCACCCATGAACAGCGTGGGCACGAACACGGCGCACAGCACCAGCACGATGGCGATCAGCGCGCTGCCGACCTCGTCCATCGACCGCCGCGCGGCTTCGAGCGGGCTGTAGCCTGCCTCCAGATTGCGCTCGACATTCTCGACCACCACGATCGCGTCGTCGACCACGATCCCGATCGCGAGGACCAGCCCGAACAGCGAGAGGTTGTTGAGCGAATAGCCCAGCATCGCGAGCACGGCGAAGGTGCCGACCAGCGAGATCGGGATCGCGAGCACGGGAATGATCGAGGCGCGGGCCTTCTGCAGGAAGACGATGATGACCAGTACCACCAGCACCACCGCCTCCAGCAGCGTATGCAGCACGGCGTCGATGCTTTCGGCGATAAATTCGGTTGGGTTGTAGACGATGCGGTATTCAAGTCCCTGCGGGAAATCGGCCGCCAGCTCGTCCATCGTCGTCTTGACGCCTTCGGCCGCGGCGAGCGCGTTGGAGCCCGGCTTCTGGAACACCGGCAGGATCACCGAATCCGTGTCGTTGAGGTAAGCCGAGGTCGCGTAGTCGGCGGCGCCGATCTCGACCCGCGCCACGTCGCTGACGCGGATCTGGCGCCCCTGGTCGTCGGTGCGGATCACCACTTGGCCGAACTGGTCCGGGCTGGTGAAGCGCCCCTGCGTCTCGACATTGAGCTGGAAGGCGGAGTCCGGGCTCGGCTGCTGGCCGAGCGTACCGGCGGCGACCTGCACGTTCTGCGCCCTCAGCGCGCGCACGACATCGCTGCCCGTCAGGCCGAGCGCGGCGGCGCGGCCCGGATCGATCCAGACGCGCATCGCCAGTTCGCGCTGGCCGAACATCTGAACGTCGCCAACGCCTTCGAGCCGTGCAATCCGGTCCTTGATCCGGGTCTGCGCGTAGTTCGAGATATATTCGCGGTCGAGCGAACCGTCGGGCGACACCAGATTGACCACCATCAGGAAGTCGGGCGTGGTCTTGCGCGTGACGATGCCGAGCCGCTGGACCTCTTCGGGCAGTCGCGCCTCGGCAATGGCGACGCGGTTCTGGACCAGCACCTGCGCTTCGTCGAGATCGGTGCCCGGCGCGAAGGTGACGGTGATCGTCATCCGCCCGTCGCCGGTGGATTCGCTCGACTGGTAGAGCATCCCGTCGACGCCGTTGATCTCCTGCTCGATCGGATTGGCGACCGTATCGGCCACCGTTTCGGCGGAGGCGCCGGGATAGACCGCGGTGACGGTCACGGTCGGCGGGACGATGTCGGGATACTGGCTGACCGGCAGGAAGAAGTAGGAAATCGCGCCGACCAGCGTGACCAGCACCGCGAGAACGCAGGCGAAGATCGGCCGATCGATGAAGAAGCGGGAAATGTTCATGGACGCACTCCGGGCGTGGATTGGGGGCGTGAGGCTGCGCGCTGGCGCGTCTTAGCTGGCGAGGCTGGCGGAGGAGGCCGGGATCGAGGCGGGCGTTTCGGCCGGCGTGGCCGCCTCTGCCGGGGGTGCCGAAATCCGGCCCTTCTGTGCAGCGACCTTTTGCCCGGGCATGGCCATCTGTGTGCCCTCGATGATCACGCGGTCGGTGGGTTTCAGACCCTTTTCGATCACGCGCAGATTGCCCACCAATGGTCCGAGCTCGACCGCGCGGGTGGCGACCGTGCCGTCCTTGCCCACCACCAGCAGCAGCTTGCGCGTCTGGTCGGTGGTGACGGCGGTATCGGGGACCAGCAGCGCCTGCCGCGTGCCGCCGGTGGCCAGCCGCATCCGGCCGAACAGGCCCGGAGCGAGGAAGCCTTCGCCAT
The DNA here is from genome assembly GCF_054655655.1 of Alteriqipengyuania triglochinis. NCBI lineage: Bacteria > Pseudomonadati > Pseudomonadota > Alphaproteobacteria > Sphingomonadales > Erythrobacteraceae > Alteriqipengyuania > Alteriqipengyuania triglochinis. The sequence goes on along the minus strand of NZ_BAAHNC010000003.1, from coordinate 276,853 downwards.
TGCGAACGACCGCGCGGGCCCGGATCGTGCCGGATTCGCTGTCGAGCCCGTTATCGGTGAAGTCGAGCGTGCCGTGCCAGCGGTAGTCGGCCTCGTCCTGCAACCGGATCTCGACAGGCGTGCCCTTATCGAGCCCTTCGCGGCGTGCCTTGAGGAACAGCGCTTCGGAGCCGGTGAATTCGAAATAGACCGGGTCGACCGCGTTGATCGTGGTCAGCAGCGTGGCGGCACTGCCACCCCCGCCCGAGACGAGATTGCCCGCGTCGATCCGGCGGTCCGAAATCTGCCCCGAGATTGGCGCACGCACGGTGGTGAAGCCGACGTCCAGCGCCCGCGAGTTCACCCGCGCCCTGGCCGCGGCAAGCATGGCAGCATTGTTGCGCACCTCGGCCTGCAGCCTGTCGATCTCGGTCGCGGCGATCGCGTCGTCGGTGACCAGTCGCTGGGCGCGGCTCAGATTGTCGCGCGACAGCGCAAGCGCACTCTCGGCCCGCGCCACTTCGGCCTGCGCTTCGGCCAGCGCGGCGCGATAGGTTCGTGCGTCGATGGTGAAGAGCGGCGCGCCCTTGCGGACGAACTGGCCGTCGGTGAAATGGATGCGCGTGATCTCGCCCGAGACCTGAGGGCGGACCTCGACGCTGCGGCTGGCCTGGAACCTGCCGACAAATTCGTCCCACTCGGTGATTTCTTTCTGGAGCGGAAGGGCGGCGGTGACCGCAGGCGGTGCCGCAGCGGCGGGTGCGGCGGGCTTGCCGCCCAGCAGCCACCATGCGCTGAGCACCGCAACCAGCAGCGCGATGCCGATCCACAGCCGCCGATGGCGCACGAGACCGCCCGATTGCGCTTCGTCGCCCGTCCCCGGCGAGGAGGTCTCGTGCACAATTTCCGCATCGTGCTGCGCACGGCGTTCTTGAGCGGCTCTGTCGGAGTAGCGGTCGAGAGGGGTGTCGAGCATCGGGTATTCCTGACCTTGTCGAGACAAGCGCTACCGCCTCCAAAAGCGAGGGCTTTCGAAGCAGGACGCGCACAATTCGGATGAACCAGGGCCGCAAGGCACCCAGCCACCGCGCAGCGATCACCGCTGCACAGCTATCTGTACCGATAAGTATGTAATATGAGGTTCAGGTCAAGCGGATTTTCTATACCGCTCGGTATTTTTTTCGCAAATGCGAAGAAGTCGTCAGCTAGACGGCCAAGAAAGTAATGCAGAATCAGCAACTTCCATCAGCTCGCTCCGGGTCGCTCCGGATTGGGCCTGCACCGAGATGCCCTGCATCAGGGCGAGGAGATAGCGCGTGATCGCCTCTGCGCTGGTCGGAACGGCGAATTCCCCTGCATCGATCGCGCGCTGCATCCGATCGACGATCAGCTGCTTTGCGGATTCGGCGCGGGCGTTCACGTCATCGCGGATCGAAGGCTCCACGCTCTGGCAGCCGACCATCGAGATTACGCCCATGCAGCCACGGCATTCGCCGCCGGTCGCCACATCGACCGCTCCCAGCAGAAGCGTTTCGGCAGCGGCCCGCGCCGTGGGCGCTTCCATCGCTTCGCCGATATAGGCCAGCTTGTCCTTCTCGTAGAGATCGAGCGCGTGGCGGAAGAGCGTCTCCTTGTTGCCGAACGCGGCATAGAGGCTCGGCCGGGTGATCCCCATCGCTTCGGTCAGGTCGCTCAGCGACGTGCCTTCATAACCCTTCTGCCAGAACAGTCGCAGCGCTTCGGCGAGCGCTACGTCGGTATCGAATTCGCGGGGGCGACCTCTCGTGGCAAGCTTTTCCATACTCTGTGGTATAGAACTTTATCGGCGAGATTCAATGTGCCGCGGCGGTCATCCGATCGGTTGCCACTGTTGCACTGAAGCAAGTCCGAACCTGAAAGTTCGAGCAGAAAGAAGCGATAGCTCAAGTCTGGCAGTGCTTTCGGCTTGCGAGCTGGAGTTGGATTGCCTGAACGCGATGAGCATTCGGCCTCTTCCAGAACGGTCACTCGAAACGCAGGGCTTCAATCGGATCGAGACGACTGGCCTTGGCCGCCGGATAATAGCCGAACACGACGCCCATAAGCGCGGAAAAGGCGAAACTGGCAAAGCAGACGGGCAGCGACAGAGCGAAGGGCACCTCAATTGCCGTAGTCAGCAACAGCGAAAACATCACCGCCAGTCCGATACCGATAAGTCCTCCGAGCGCGCACAGAACGATCGCTTCGGTGAGAAATTGCATCCGTACTTCGCGCGCAAGCGCTCCGATGGCGAGGCGGATACCGATTTCGCGGGTGCGCTCCGTCACCGAAACCAGCATGATGTTCATGATGCCGATGCCTCCGACGAGCAGGCTGATCCCGGCGATAATCGCAACCATCCCGGTCAGCGCGCCGGTCGCCTCCGCGATAGCGTCGTTCACCAGCTTGGTGTCGATAATATCGAAATCGTCGGCCATATCCCCGCTCAGCAGACGCTGCTCACGTACCAGATCGACAAGCGATCGCTGGATCGCTTCGCGCGAGAAGGATTCGTCGTAGGCCACGACGAAATAATCGAGCGCATCATGGCCGCGCAGGCGCCGCTGCACCGTCTTGAGCGGCATGATAGCGGCGTTGTTTACATCCTGCCCAACGCCGCTTTGCGAACGCTTGGCGATGGTTCCGATAACCATGCACGAGATATTTCCCAGACGCATCTGCTCGCCCAGGGGAGATTCGCCCGGAACAAAGAGGTTCTCCTTGAGCTTGTGTCCGATCAGACAGACAGCCTTGCCGCTGGCTTCCTCTTCGGACGAAAAGTAACGCCCTTCGGACAATTCGATCCCTTGAGCGCGTAGAAACCCGTTATTTGCGCCCTGCGCGCTCGTGGTCCAGTCGGCGCCATTGTGGAATGCCGTTACGCTGACCACCACGCTGCCCGCCGCTTCGACCACACCGGGGATATCGCGCGCGATCACATCAACATCGCTCTGGTAAAAAGGCGGTGCCGGCCGATCTGAACTATTGAGCGGGGTGACAATGAAATTGCTTGATCCCAGCGTGCTGATCTGGCTCTGGACCGAGGCTGTGACCCCGTTGCCTACCGTGACCATGGTAATGACCGCGGCGACACCGATAATGATCCCGAGGGTGGTCAGGATCGAGCGCATGAGGTGGCGGCGGATTTCACGGATCGAGAGCTGCAACGTCGCGGCGAATATCTGAAGCATCAGGCGAATTCCTTTTCCTTGGCGAGCTGGCCCCTTTCGCAGCGCTCGACCAGCCCATCGCGGAAGTGGACAATTCGCCGCGCATACTGGGCCATGTCTTCTTCATGCGTGACCATCAGTATGGTGATCCCCGCGCGATTGAGTCGCGTCAGAAGTTGCATGACTTCCTCCGAGCGTTCAGAATCCAGATTGCCTGTCGGCTCGTCGGCCAGAAGCACTTCGGGCTGGGTCACTAGGGCGCGCGCAATCGCGACACGCTGCTGCTGCCCCCCCGACATCTCACCCGGTGAGTGATCGGCCCAGTCGGATAGGCCGACCCGGTCGAGCGCTTCCATCGCCGCCTCGCGCCGGGCGCTCTTGCCTTCACCGCGATAGAGTAGCGGCAGCTCGACATTCTCCAAAGCGGAGGTGCGTGCGAGCAGGTTGAAGCCCTGGAACACGAAGCCGAGGTAATGCCTGCGCAGGAGCGAGCGCTGATCCCGGCTGAGGTCCTGCACTTCGATATTGCGAAAGCGGAAGCGGCCAGATGTCGGCGCGTCGAGACAACCAAGCAGGTTCATCGTGGTCGACTTTCCCGATCCCGAAGGCCCCATGATCGCTACGAAATCTCCCTCTTCGATTGCCAGGCCCACGCCTTTCAGCGCCTGAAACGCGGCGGGCCCTTCGCCATAGGTCTTGGTGATCCCGTCGAGCTCGATCAGCGGCTGCGCCATCATTGCGCTCCATTGCTGGAGGTGATGGCGACCCGCATGCCGGGCTTCAGCCGGTTCGAACGCACCATGGTGGTCCGGCCGTCATTGCGACCGGTGACGACCTCGATCATTTCGAGCTCCCCATCATCGCCGATAACATGGACTGTCTGCTTGCTGCCGACCCCGATCGCAGCGCGTTGTTCGCGCTTGTTGATCCCGATATCGGCGCTCAGAACAGCCTCGCCGGTATCAACTTCACCAGCATCCGGATCGAAGCGGAGCGCACTGTTCGGGACCAGCAAGCCCTTCGCGGTCTTGGCGGTCGCGATCCGTGCCGTTGCAGTCATCCCGGGGCGCAGCAAGTTTTCAGTATTGGCGACCGAGAGCCGAGCCTCGTATGTCACCACCGCTGCACTCGTGGCGGCCGCGTTGCCGGGCTGCTCCGTCGAGATGTTGGAGGCGGCGATATCGACACGCTCGACCGTCGCGGGAAATTCGCGGCCCGGGAAAGCATCCACCGTAAAGCGGGCTTTTTGGCCTTCCTGCACCTGGGCCACATCAGCTTCGTCGATATCGACACGCAGCTGCATCTGGGCAAGGTCTTCCGCAAGAATGAAAAGCGTTGGGGTGGCAAAGCTTGCGACCACGGTCTGCCCGGGCTCGATCTTGCGGGCGATCACGACACCCGAAACGGGTGCGCGGATGACGGCGCGCGCGCGGTTTGTCCGTGCAGAAGAGAGCTGCGCGGCCTGCGCGGCGACATTGGACCGGGCCGAGGCAAGCGCAGCGCGGTCGCGCTGAACGGTTGCGCGCGCCTGATCGAGCTCCACCTGCGAGGGCACCTTGCCGCCCGACCGCTGATAGACGTCTTCAAGGCGACTGAGCTGGCTGGCTCCGACCTGCAGCGTTGCCTGCGCCTGCGCGACCGCAGCTTGCGAAGCCTGAAGGTTGGCACCGAACTGCCTGATCTGATCATCGAGCAGATCGGTGTTGATCACTGCCAGCACCTGACCTTGCGTGACACGATCGTTCACATCGACGAAAATCTTGTCGATCCGGCCCGACACTTCCGATCCCACTTCGACCTGATTAGTTGGACGCAGGCCGCCGGTCGCGCTCACCATGAGATCGAGGCTGCCTTGGCGGACGGGCTCGGAAATGAAGCGCTCGGCGCCATCATTGGCACTGCCTGATACGGCCAGGACCACAACCCCAAGCGCGATCGCTGCCGGAACGATAATCTTCCACCGCAACCACCTGGAACGCGGACGACGTGTGAGCAGGCGATCAATCTCGTCCGCTGAGACTTCCCGACGCTTCATCAGTTTTCCGTCTTCGTAAGTCATTACATATCCTCCGTGGTCTCGGTGCCATTCAAGGCAAATTGCAGTTGATCCTCGCTCCAGCCTCCGCCGAGCGCTTGCGTCAGGTCGACGAAGGCGACGGCGTGATCCGCTCTCGTTCGAGCCAGCGTCGTACGAATCTCCAGCAACTGGTTTTCAGCGATAAGCAGGGCTTCGAAATCGATGAGGCCCGCGCGATATTCCTCGCGTGCAAGCAGGGCTGCATTGGTGGCGGCTTCTCGTGCCGCAACCAGATCTGCGACACGCCGACCGGTCGTGCGCAGCAGAGAAGACGAAGTTTCGACATCTTCGAGCGCGGTCAGGATGGATTGCTCCCAGATCGCCAACGATGCCTCGGCCCGCGCCTCCGCTCCGTCCACGTCGGACTTCGCTCGACCACCATCGAAGATCAGTTGCGAGATGCTGCCGATGACCGAGCCTGTTAAGAGATCGAATAATGATCCGATATCGGGACCGGTTGCGCCAATCAGCCCGTCGATCCTGCCGGTTGGGAGAAGCTCGGCGCGCGCAAGCCCGATCCGCGCCGTATCCGCCAGGAGAAGTTCCTCTGCTTGGCGCACATCGGGTCGGTTGCGCAACACGGTCGCCGGAGGTGCAAAGCGCACCCCGTTGGGCGGCGTGGGAATCTCCACGGCTTCCTGCAATTGGTCGAGCACCTCGCCGGGTGGCTGCGCGATAAGCACCGAAATCGCATTCGCCGTCGCAGCGAGACGCCCTTCGAGATCGGGAATGATAGCGGCCGTCTGCGATCGCAGCACGCGAGCCTGCTCGACATCGCGCGAAGACACGAGCCCAGCTTCGCGCCGAAATGTTGCAATCCTCAGGTTCTCGTCTTGAACCTCGAGGGTGCCACGCGCGATCTCCAGCTGGCTCGCCAGTCCGCGCGCAACGATGGTTTGCCGGACAACCGCGCCCATGATGAGACGTTGAATGTCCGCGAGCGATGCACCCTGGGCGCGCAGTTCGGCTTCGGATGCTGCAACGTCGAAACCTATCCGCCCGAAGAGGTCGAGTTCCCACGACAGGTTGGAGTCAAGCGCGCCGATTACACTCGAATTCGCCCGATCTCCGAACTGCTTTTCTCCTGAGGCGCCGGCGGCAATGCGCGGGCTGTACCTTGCGCGCGAACCTCTCAAAGCTGCGCGAGCCTGTGACACTCTGGCGCGGGCGGTTGCGATTTCCCGGTTCCTGGCCAGCGCCTGTGTCACGTACTCCTCGATCAAGGGATCCTCGAGCAGAGCCCAGTAGCCGGCGACCTCGATCTCTTTTTCGAGACCCTCGTTCTGGGACCAGCCATCGGGCACGATGGCAGCGGGCGCCATCGGACGTTCCATTGCTGGGCTCGCGCATGCGCCGAGGGAGCTTGCGACCAACAGCGCGGCGCCGAGGCGGGAGAACCTTGCGGTGGTGCAGGTCATACTCCGACCTCCTCCATAGCCGGAGCCCGCCCTACCGTTGCCTTTGTGCCGGTGCGTGACAGGCTGATGATATTGGCGCGACGGCCGATCGCCTCGACCCGATGCGTGCTCATGATCGTGATGCGGTCGTCCATCAGGCGCTCGATCACTGCGAGCACGGCGGCCTGGTTTTCGTTGTCGAGATTGGCGGTCGCTTCGTCGAGCAGAAGGATCTTCGGATCGCGATAGAACAGGCGGGCAATTGCCAGGCGCTGCTTCTGCCCTCCGGAGACCAGCGTTCCCGCTTCGCCGACATTCGTGTCTAGCCCGTCAGGCATCGCATCCACGAAGGACATGCAACTGGCCGCCTCCAGCGCCGCCAGAACAGCGTCATCATTGGCTTCACCTTCCGAACCATAGATGACATTCTCGCGGATGGTCCCACGAAGGAGCGATGCAGACTGGGGAACATAGCCGATCTTGCGGCGCCATTGCGCAACGTCGAATTCGGCAATCGGCTCATTGCCAAAGCTGATCTGGCCTTCCCAAGGTTCGTAGAAGCGCTCGAGCAGGCCAAACAGGGTAGATTTGCCGCAGCCGCTCTCGCCAGTCAGGACGGTTTGCGTGCCCGGAGCAAATTCGAGCCGGTCGATCGCGATGACCGGCTCTTCGCCGACAGCGCCGTAACCGAATTTGACCTGATCGAGCACGAGGCTGGCTTTGCCCTGCGGGATAGGGCGCATGGCGGATCTACTCGCGGTGGCAGGCCCCCGGGGGGCGGCAACCATCGGATCAACCGACCTGGCACCTTCAAGCAGGGGAGCGATGCGGCTCGCAGCCCCCTTGGACGCCTGGAATTGCACCGAAAACGCCGAAAGCTGGATAAGTGGTGCGACAATATTGAACAGATAGAGGATGAAAGCGGTCAAGGTTCCGATTTCGAGCGTGCCCGCCGAAACCCGGAAGCCGCCATAGGTCAGGATCGCGAGCATCGCGATCGTCAGCGTTAGACCGTTGGCCGGGCCCAGTGCCGCTTCGACCATGCTGGCGCGTTTGCGCTCGCGGAAAACTGCATCGAGCCGGTCGGCCATCCTGTCCGTTTCAGCGGCTTCAGCGGTGTAGGCCTTGACCAGTGCAATATTGCCGAAGATGCGCGTAGCATATCCGGAGAAGGCTGCAGTGCTGTCGTTGACGGCCAGGGTGATGCGGTTCATCGCAAAGATCATGGGCGCCATCAGCACGAAGGCGGAAAGGATAATGCCGAAAATCATGAGCGTCAGCTCTGCGTCCAGATAGAACAGGATAGCTAGCGAGCCGAGCAGCAGCAGTACGCCCGAAACCAGTCCGGATACCTGCTTTGTCAGCAAGCCCGAAATGACTTGGGTGTCGGTGGTGAGACGGCTGACGAGGCCGCCGCTTTCGTCATTTTCGAAGCTCTTGATCGGCCGGCGGATGATGTCGCCGAACATCTTGAGCCTGAGATTGAGGCCCATCTTGAGACCGGCGAGCGCGAGCGTGTATTGTGCGAAGCCATCGATCAGCGCCCCTGCGGCGAGCAGAATGACGATTCCGAGCGTAAGCGGATGGCCCAGCACACTCGCGACATCGCCACCAGGCTCTCCCATGGCAGCGATCAGCTGCTGAACCAGGATTGGCATCGCCAGCGTAGCGGCGATCGGCAAGAGCGAAATGATCACGCCTGCAATAATCATCGCGCGCGGCGGTCTTGCGGCCGTTATCACTCTGCGCAGCGCGCCTTTGATAGTAGGCGTTGCGGATTCTTGCTGGATTTCGGTCTTGTCTTTCATTTCGATGGCCTTTCGAGTGGAGAATCGGCGAAGGCGCCGGACCGCAAGCAGGATTGCTTGCGGTCCGCCTCTTCCCATTCAGCCCGAAACGATGCCGATCAGCACGCCGAGGCAGGCCGGCCCGGCGACTTCCTGCCGTTTGACAGTTCCGCAAAAACCGACTGCGGTACGGAGTTTCTTGTCCTGGACGATGGCGCTGATTTCGTTCTTCATTGTCACACTCCCATTAGTGATTGATCCCGAAACAGGCGTTCCGATATTCGAGTAACAGCAGAGAACTGTTCTTCTCCCCCGCTGCAGTTACTGTGAATTATCGGCGTTTGGCCTGCGACCGCATCAGGCAGTCGAAAGCAATAGTCCCACCGCAGCGAGAACTCTGTCGCACTTTTTCGTTTTTTTTGGGATCCGCCTGAAAAGGCGCAGAAAAACGACCTTGCAGCTTTTGCTATCCGGCCTGGAAAAGGTCCTGATCCAGGTCCGTCTCGAAGCCGTCGATCGCAATTTCGAGCTGCTTGATCCTCGCACGCTGGCGGATGATTTCACGAACCAGAATCACAATCGGTACGATTATGGTCGCCAGCATGGCTGAAACACCGACGATCGGCCCGCCAGGCACGGATACATGCAGAAATTCGCGGAGTTGCTCATCCGAAATGCCCGTCGCGGCGGAAAAAAGATTGCCCAAAACGAGGCCCGGGACGAACAGAGCAAGACCTACGGCCAACCGCCGCAAACGAACCCGCGCACTGATCAGCAGCTGCACCAGATAGGCATGCTGCCCCCTGACATCGATCAGGGCCTCGAACCGTCGCGAGCGAAACCGGCTCCAGGCTGAATATATGATCAGCAACGAGATCCCGAGGCCGATTGAGACCGCCATTGCACTGCCCACATTCAGCGCGGTAATCATCACGAGCAAGAGGAGCCCTGCGCCAAGCACGATTTCTGCCAATTCGAGCAGGCGTTGGCTTCGGAGGACGCGGCGCGACATCACTTCCACGCGCTGCTCGACCACCGGATCGGCGGTCTGCCAGAGCGCTTGCAGGTCGTTGAAGTCATCGGGCTGCATTCAATTCCTCGTATAATGCTGCCTTCGCGCGTTGGCACCGAAGTGTCGCGGCATTTGCCGAGATTCCAAGGACTTCACCGATTTCGACGAAGTTCATTCCCTCGAGCATAAGCATAACAGGCTCACGCTGAGCTGCGCTTAATGACCGCACAGCATCAAGCAAGCGCTTTTTCTCGTCAACCTCGACTGCGACTTCGTCGGGCAATTTCGTATCGTCGGCAATATCCGCGCTGGGCTCGCCGTGAAACTTTTGGCGCGCATATTTTGCGCTGTGAGAGATCGCCCGCTTCTGCGCGATGCTGGTAATGAATGTCTTCAGCTTCGCCTCGCCTTTGAACGAGGGCAAGGCGCGCCAGACAGCCAGCAGGATTTCCTGCACGAGGTCTTCGCGAAGGGCGGGATTGGCTTCGTAGCTGCTGGCGATACGCAGGATCAAACCATTGTATTCGGCCACAACGGAGTCGAAAGCCGGCTGGGCCTTATCGGGCAAAATTATGCTCCGGACAATTTTGCGACCTGAGACTCAAGCAGTTTTCGATTCCGCCGCCCAACAGTTTCCCCACGTTACATGTTGCCCTTGGGATTACAAGGAGGGCCCTGTTTTTGCGGCCTTTCCCGGCCAACGCTGCCGACAGGAGACGCTCGATCGGCAGGCGGGGGAACGAGCAATTCGGAAAAATTTCAGAAATTGCGACAGAGTTCCCGTCGAGGGGTGACTAAGCTCACTGTTCAACTGGGAACCAAGCTTCGGGATTACATCCGATCAGCCAGAGCGGTGGGGAGCCGCTTCTGGAAACGATGAAGTTTGTCCCGCGACTTCTTGGGGAAGGAGTGACGATCTTGTTGTTAGCTAAGCCATCTGCATCGTGTTGGAACATCCTGCATGGCGGGGGGCGGAAATCATGATCGCTTCTCGCGACTTGCTGATCGCGCTTGAAGCGCTCGATCGTCAGACCGGCCGTTCGGAATTGCAACAGACCCATGCCGAACTGTCTGCGGCAGCTCTGCCCCAGATTGCGCGTCTCCGGGCGAAGCTTGACGGGCTGCAGAGTCACCAGTCAGCCGAGATCGAATTGATCGTACGCGATCTGCTCGAGGCAGATACGACATGGGTCGAGAAGTGGATCGGTGCACTCACGCAGGCCGTATGCAACGATCCTCTCGCGGTGTTGCCGCTCGTCAATTTCGGCAGCACCGGACGGGCAGGAGCACAATTGATGGCGCACCCGCTGGTACGCCTTTCGCTGACCGTCCTGCCTCACGAGCAGCTTCTGGCACGCAAACAGGCAGAGGGCCCGCGCTCCATCGTCTTTCCCGGCACGGTCTCCGTGCAACGCTTCATCCGCGCGGGCGACGCGGTGCTCTCGCTCTGGCAGGCACCGCGGGCGGATGACGAATTTACAATCGACGGTCCGGCCCGCTGCAGGATCGTGGGTGAACGCCGACTAAAGGATGGCGCCACACTCAGAATGGATGGGCGCTACGAGACGTACTCGATTAGCCAGGCATCGGGCCCAATCCTGGTCATCCAGGCCGAGATCTTCGCCGGACGCGCAGCGCTTCTGGTGGAGTACGACCCCGACGCGCATATCCCGATTGCCGCATCGAGCACCGATGACGGCTCCTCCCGGACGCAGATGCTTCTCACCTTCCTGCGCACGAGGGCGCGCGCATGCGATTATGCGATCCTCGCCCGGTTTGCGGAAGATGAGCGCTTCTTTGTGCGCTGGCACGCCGTGCGCGAATGGCTGCTGGTCGATCCCACCGGAGCGATGCCGCAACTGCGCCGCATGTCGCGTGCCGATCCGCATCCGGACATCCGGGAGACCGCGTCGGAAATCATCTTCCACCTCGACAACGCTACCGCAAAAGGGGAAGCACCGTGCCACGTCTGATCGATACCAGCGCCAGCACTGCAATCACTCTCGAAGAGCTTGTTTCGAGACTCGACGAAGGCGATTTCGATCCCCGAGATGAGGAGTGCTTTGCCTCTTTTGGCCAAAGCCTGCGCCAGCTAGCGGAAAACGAGCACTTCCTTGCCGACCTGGTGGTCGCGGAGCTTGAGCGCAATTGCACCGGCCAGTCGTCGGGCAACCAGTACGGCCCGCAAGTTTTCATGCTTCACCGCGGCGAACGCTATGCGATCCGCGCCAATTTCTGGCCCGCGCTTGACGATGCGGTGGTGGAGAACAACGGATCGGCAGCATTTTTCTACGACGTGCCACACGATCATAATTTCTCCTTCCTGACCGTCGGATATTCCGGCCCAGGATATATCAGCGACTATTACGAGTACGATTACGACAGCGTGCTCGGCGTGCCCGGAGAGCAGGTGGCGCTTCGGTTCGTGGAACGCTCGCAGCTGCATCCGGGCAAGACGATGCTCTACCGCGCTCACCGCGATGTGCATTCGCAACTGCCGCCCGAGGCCTTGTCCGTATCGATCAACATCCTCGAGCAGTCGGCCTCGCTACCCTATCGCGACCAGTACCAGTTCGATCTTGAGCGCCGGTCGATCGAGTCGATCCTGACAAACACGCCGGTTGAAGCCTTGCTGGACCTATGCGCCAGCCTCGGCAGCGCCGACGGACGGGATATGTTGGAGAATTTCGCGCACGCGCATCCGTGCGACCGCATTCGCCACCGAGCGCTCGTCGCTTTCGCCTCCACCCAGCCTTCGCCGGCGGAACGCAGCGCCGTGTTCGAGCGCGCAACGCGTGGAGACAACCCTTACGTCGCTCGAATGAGTGCCGAAGCGCTGGCTTCGGCGTGCTGATCGAGCACCGCTGCCACCTTAAAAAAGGATGAGACACGATGTCTTTGCCAATTGTCGTCGTCGCTTCGGTCACGACATATCCAGAACCTGAGGTGACACGAGACGCCGTTAGCCACTGGATGGCGAAGCGGTTGCTCGGCTCGCGCGACTTGCGCGCCAAGCTTTCCGAGACCTGCGACCTGTCCGAGGCTGGCTGGCAGATGCTGCTGGACCTGTTCGTCGCCAAACAGTTGGGTCACCGCGTCTCGGTCACCGATCTGGCTCTGGCAGCCCAGGTACCCAAGAGCACAGGGCTCAGAATAGCGGCTCAGCTGGTTGAAGACGGACTCGCGATTCGCGAGGCCGATCCCACCGATGGGCGTCGCCAATGGATGCGGCTCGCTGAAAGCACCCAGGCCCAGCTCGACGAGTACCTCGTCGATGCAGCGAAACTTTTCAGCACTCCACTCAAGGATGCAGAGATCCGCATTTTCGCCTCCGAAATGAATAGGACCAATCCTGTCCCAACACACGGCACGGAGTATTGATCGAATCTCGTTTTCGATTATTCATAATCACATCAGTTCAGAACAACGGACTGATTGATCGACCTAAATTAAACTTTTAATTGAAAGGAATGAATAATGGAAATGAATGTAGACCTCCCTTCGCTGGCCTTTGAACCCGGTATGGCTTCCTCGCGCACTTGCGATGCCACGCTCGAGCCGGTCACGATCGCCATCGCTGTCGTCGTGGCAATTCTCTAATATCAGGAAAGAACATGTCGGACATTAAGATCGTCGCGATTAACGTTGAGGACCTCGCAGGCCTACCATTCGAAGCCGGCCTTGGCGGTTTTCAGCAAAATGCGCCGACGGCAGGCATCCCCTGTCTTATAGCGCTCCCTCTTATCCCGATCTTTGAATAAGACAGCTCTAATAAATCCAATTTTCAACTTGAAAGGAAATGAAACATGAAAACCAATGCAAATAAAATGCCCGCCCTTCCGTTCGAAGCCTCGCTGAGCGGCGGCCAGCAGCTTGAGCCGACCGTCGGCGCAATCTGCGGGGCAGTGGGAATGGCGATCGGCATCGCCATCAACAAGGCCACCTGAGCCCAGACTCGGCAGGGCGTCGCTTCCGCGACGCCCTGCCTCGATTTTCTCAACGGAGGGACGACAATGCTGTGTGAATTCAACAAACTGACTCCCCTGCTGGGTGATCAGATAGAGCACCCCGAAGCCGTTCGGCGGATGCGGGAGGCAAACGACCGGCGCGAAAAGTCGGCCTTCATGCGCAAACTCAAGGAAGACATGGCAAGCCTTCCCGAAAACGGCGATCTCATCGCCTGTATTGCCGAGCGTGATTGGGAAAGTTTCATCGAAGAAGAGGTGCTGCGCGAGTTGCACGACATCTCTCAAAACCACCTCTATGCCCCGCCATTCCATGCGATCAATGAAGGCGCGTTCAAGGGGATGACCCTGTACAGCGGACCCGACGCTCTGGTCGCAATCTCCGCTGTCGAGCCAACCGATTTTCTCTACAGCAAGCGCGGCAGCAAGGGCAGCGACCGCTCGGTCGCGTTCTCCGGAAACGACGGATACATACGCTTCATCAAGGCCGGCGGCCTCAAGATCACTCACTGGCAGTCGCCGCTCATCACTTCGGAAACCGAGCTTGGCGCGCACCTCACCTGCTCCAAGGGCGAAACAATTGCAGTCAAGGACGGTGATTGCGTGCGCATGACCGGGGGCACGGAAACCATCGTCTTCGAGTCGTGCGAGAAGAGCTTCACCATGCTGCAGATCAGCCTGCGCAACAGCCGTTCGCCGGTCGTGCCCGAGTATGAGGTGTCGTCGCGGCGTCTGGTGGCCTGTTCGGCTTCGGATCAGAAGTCCTCCCGGCTGCAGATGCTCTCTTCGCTGGTGCGGCTCCTCGACGGGCCAGCAAGCGCCGAGTTGCAGGATCGGCTTACCCGCCACCCGGACCATTTCGTGCGCTGGCACGCGATGCGTGAATGGTTGTCGAAGAACGCCGACGAAGCCCGCCCGCGCCTCGAGGAAATGGCCGCGAGTGATCTTAATCCGCAGGTCCGGCAAGCAGCCGCCATGACCTTCGAAATGCTGTTTACGCGGGAAACGGAGGAAGCGTAATGCCACTGGTTATCAAACAGACCACCGAAGAACGCGCCGAGCTCGGCGACGTCATCGAGTTCATGCACGATGCCAAGATCGACACTTCGGATGAGGAGAGCTTTGCCCAGGCGGGCGACGTGCTCGCCAAGCTCGCCAACAACCGTGAATTTCTAGCGAATCGCGCGGTAGAAGAGCTCGAAGATCTCTGCGTTTCGCAGGAGGAGTCGAACACCTATTCGGCCCAGGTGATGATGCTTGCCCCGCCGAACGAAAGGTCAGCCAATTTCTTCATCCGCGCCAATTTCTGGCCGGCCAAGGAAGACCACATCTATAAGACAAGCGGTCCGGCACCGTTTTTCTATCATGCACCGCACGACCATAACTTCAACTTCCTGACCGTGGGCTATCATGGCCCCGGCTACGCCTCCGACTACTACGAATATGAATATGACGAGGTAGCCGGATACACCGGGGAAAAGGGCGGCCTGCGCTTCGTCGAACGCTCGAGCCTGCATCAGGGCAAGGTCATGCTGTATCGGGCTTTCCGCGACGTGCACGACCAGCTTCCGCCCGAACAAATGTCGATCAGCGTCAACATCTGCGAGCATTCGCTCCGCGGACAAGTGCTCGACCAGTATGCGTTCGACACCGCCAATGACCGTGTCTCGGGAATCATCAACCGCAACACTGCCGTCGGCCTGATGCCTGTCGCCGCAGAACTCTGCGGTGAAGAGGGCCGCGAACTGCTAAGCGAGATTGCCCAGACCCATGCCAGCGACCGCCTGCGCGCCTGCGCTATCCGATCACTGGCGGCTGCGGCTGCAACCTCGCAGGAAGCGCGCCGGATAATCGAGCGTTCGGCGGACGATGTGTCGCCGCTCGTTGCGGGCCTTGCGCGCCACCGGCTCGAACGGATCAGCGAAGTGGAGAAATTCCGCGCCGAGATCGCACTGGGTGCGTGATGACCCACGTCGCTTCGCATCGATCGGCTGACCTGGCGGAAGGTGGCGCAACATGCGCCACCTTCCGCGCTGTCCAGAAAACGGGGGGAATGATGCCGAAAGTGGCCGCCGTTCAAAAGGGTGAGACCCAGCCCATGCTCACCCTGCGCAATGTCTGCAAATCCTACAGGACGAGCTTCTTGTCTTCGAAACACGCAGTCGCGCTGCACCCCAGCACGGTCGGATTTTGCGATGGCGAGGTGACAGGGATCGTCGGCCCGAACGGGGCGGGCAAGTCGACATTGCTCAAGCTTGCATCGGGTATCATTCCTCCGGATCACGGGACGATCAGCTTTGAAGGCGAGCCGATTTCAGACGAACGTCTCCGCTCGAGGATTGGCTATGTCTCGAACCATGTCGAGCCCTACCCCAAGATGTCGATCCGGCAGAACCTCGAATTCCGGGGCCGAATAGGTGGACTGGATGCAGATGCGGTCGCCGTGCGCGCCGAGGAACTGGCGGCACGCTTCGGAATTTTGCACCTGATCGACCGCAGTGCGGGTGTGCTTTCGACCGGCGAAGGACAAAAGCTCAAATTGTGCTCCGCCATGATGCTCGACCCGGCGGTCCTCATTCTCGACGAACCCACGACGGGTCTGGATATCGTCGCTTCGGCGGCCCTCTTCGAGGTCATCGAGGAGCTCAAGAGCGATGGCCGCGCCCTCGTCTTTTGTTCGCACTCCCCCGCCGAGCTTGAACGTCTGTGCGACAGGTTCACCATTCTTAAGAAGGGCCGCATCGTATCGCGGTTCTCTCGCGGCGAGCTGGGTAAGGGCACCGACTTCGAAGACAACCTCCTCAACATTTTCAAGGACAACGGGTGATGTTCGCAGCGCTTTTGAAGAAAGAACTGCACGACCTTGTGCGCCAGCCTCGTTCGCTGATCGCGGCGATCCTCTATCCTTTGCTCGTGCTGCCGTTGCTCGCGGCCATTTTGGCGCCGCAAGAAAGCGAGAATTCCTGCCTTGCAATTGACGCCTCGGTGCCATCGGACCTCAGTGCGCTGGTGCGCAACGCGACACAGCTCCCATCCTGCACACGAGACGATGAAAGCCGCCTCGATCTCATGATCGAAGATGGCCGCGCGCGTATCGAAGCCAGTGACTGGAAAGGGACGGATGCGTCGCTCGAGGCTGCGAAAATCGCGATCTCGCAGGCAATGGTCGAGCGCGCTGCACAGAGGCAGGGCGCATCTCCAATCGCGGCGAACAATCTCGCGAAAGCGGCGGTGCCCTTGCCTGCCGACGAATCATCCGACGCCATCGGCGTCTTCGGCCTAATCCCGATCGTTGCAATGTTCATGGCAGCGCTGGGCTGCGCCTATCCCGCACTCGAAAGCGGCGTGGGCGAGAAGGAAACGGGCACATTGCTCGGCCTTTTCCAGGCACCGATTTCCGACCGGATCGTGGTTGCGGCGAAATTCTCTGCGACCTGGCTATGCGCCTGCGTGGCGGTTTTCGCCGGGCTCGTCGCGGCGATGGGCATCATGTTTTGGCAGCTCGATTCTGAGACAACCGGCCGGCTGTTGAACCAATCGGCAACCGGTCTTGCCTTCCTCTACGCAGCGCTTGCCGCAATGCCTCTGGCAGCAGCTTCGATCTTGGTGTCCCTCGCTTCGCAATCCCTACGCGAGGCACAGCAATATCTCATGATCCTTGTGTGTATCGCGGTGCTCGCCGGCGGGGCAGCGCTCATCGCGCTTGATGCACCGTGGATGGCACAAATCCCGATCGCCAATGCCGCCGGTGGCATAGCGAGCGAACTTACCGGGCAGATGAATGCCAGTTACCAGCCTTCCTGGATCGTGGTCGCCAATCTCGCGCTAACCCTGGCGCTTCTCGCGGCCGGCACCGCCCAGCTGAGACGCCTGCGCCAATCGCTCTGAACGTTATCAAGAAGCCAGCGGCCAATGGACAGCCACCGTGCTGCCTCTGGAGGGGGCTGGCTAGCGCCAGAAAGGCCTGTGGCGGAGAAGGCGGGATGCAATTTTACACTCTAAAACACTGTTTTCAAACGTATTTTTATTAATTTAGTTCCTGCACACCCCCACGGATACCCCTACTCTATTTCACGCCGGCATATAGGTTCAAATCCCGCACGACCTTGACCGAAGTGACCCGACGGGCGCGGCAACGATCGCGTTTGAACGTGGGACTACATCAAATCCGAAGTTGAAAGACGCAACGTTACATCGTATCCCAATCTCGCGCTTCTAAGGACTTACGTGACGTTCCCCCTGACCTGGATTGGTATGATCGGCTCGAAGTGGCTTGATTGCCTTTCTAGCCTGGTGTCCCGGAAGGCTGGATTGTTGCGCGGTCCGCCTTGGGTCGAGCGCCACAGCTTACTTGCCGCTCTCGTCGGCGTGCTGCTGTTTCAAAGCGTACTGGTCGACGCACATGTCCATCGAACGGAAGCCCTCGCCGCCTCTGTAGCGAGCGCAGAGGACGGAAGCGCGCCTTCCAGCCCGCAGGATGATTCACCCCAGAAGTCGTGCCTGCTTTGCGATCAGGGCGCGTTCGATGACCTCGGCCTGGTGCCCGATCCCGTCGGCTTTGTTTTCTTCGCGCCCCCAGCGTCCATCGTTGCGATTATCGATCCCAAGCGGCTCGATGTCGCAAGCGACTCTCATCTCTGGCAAAGCCGCGCACCTCCCCAATAGCTTCGACAACCAACCGAAACGAGCGGGGCGCGATCCTGCGCCATTCGCTCGCCAGTTTCCCCTAGGTTCTCGGAGTTTTCTCCTATGCGTTGCTATTTTCTCCTGGGCGCGGCCACGTGCGCGCTCGCCATTCCCGTATCCGCTTCAGCCCAGTCCAACGCGCCTTCAAAGCAGGCTTCGGCCACGCCTGCGTCGTCGCAGGCACAGTCGTCCGAGGCGGACGAAACCATCATCGTAACCGCACCGTTCCAGCGGCGAGAGGACGACCTGTTGCAGGGTACGTCCGTCGTGACGGGGGAGACCTTGCAGCGTGAACTTCGCCCGACATTGGGCGAAACGCTGGCCCGCCAGCCGGGTGTCTCCGCCACTTCGTTCGGCCCCAATGCGTCGCGCCCTATCCTGCGCGGTTTCCAGGGCGAGCGCATTCGCGTGCTGACCGACGGGATAGGCTCGATCGACGTGTCGAACACCTCGGTCGATCACCCGGTCGTCATCGACCCGCTGCTGGCCGACCGGATCGAAGTTCTGCGCGGCCCCTCGGCGCTGCTGTTCGGCTCTTCGGCGATCGGCGGCGTGGTCAACGTCATCGACAAGCGCATTCCGCGCACCATCCCCGAGAACGGCTACAGCGTCGACGGGACGGCCACTTATGGCAGCGCCTCCAATGAGCGTTCGGTCGCCGGAGCTGCCAATGCCGCGATCGGCGGCAAGTTCGTAGTTCACGCGGATGGGTCTTATACCAAGACCGACGATCTGCGCATTCCCGGCTACGTCCTTTCGCCCGAGGCACGGGCGCAGGCGCTGGCGACCGCCGCGCTGCCCCAGCCCGCGCCCGATCCTGATTCCGATGAGGAACCGATCGATTTCGCCGCCAACGCGGCGCTGCGCGATCGCCTGCCGAACACCGCCTACCCTATCGCTTCATCACGCCGTCGAGCGAGCTTTACGGCTATGCCGAAGCGTTGGTGATGGCGGCGCAGGAACGCGAAAAGCCCAATGCAGAGCGTCTGCCCGGCTTCACCGACAGCGCGCTGCCGCTGACCCGCAAGCAGGTGCTCGACGAGAAGCCGGTCTATAACTGGCTCGACCAGCTGACGCTGGAATGGAGCCTGTCGAAGGCGCGCGAATATCTCGGCGTGGACGATCCCGATTCCAGGCTGCTGCTGGGCAAGGAAAGCCCCGAGGCGCTCGCCAAGCGGTTGGTCGAGGGTAGCAATCTTGCCGACCCGGCCTACCGCCAGCAGCTGTGGGACGGCGGCATGGCCGTGATCGAAGCGTCGGACGATCCGATGATCCAGTATGCGCTGCGGCTCGAACCGCGCCAGCGCGAGCTGAAGCAGCAGGTGGACGAGGCCTATGTCGGCCCGCTGGCGGTCGCGGGCGGCAAGCTCGCCGATGCGCGTTTCGCCGCCTATGGCGATGCGCTCTACCCCGATGCCACCTTCACCTTGCGGATCAGCTACGGCCAGGTGAAGGGCTGGGTCGAGCGCGGCAACGACGTGCCCATCGCGACCACGCTGGGCGGCACCTTCGACCGTGCGACCGGCAGCCCGCCGTTCGACGTCGCCCCCGCCTTCGCTGCCAACAAGGCGAAGATCGACATGGACACGACCTACGACTTCGTGACCACCAACGACATTATCGGCGGCAACTCTGGCTCGCCGGTGATCGACAAGGCGGGCACCGTGATCGGCGCCGCGTTCGACGGGAACATCCACTCGCTGGGGGGCAATTACGGCTACGACCCGACGCTCAACCGCACGGTCGTGGTCTCGACTGCGGCGGTGCAGGAAGCGCTCGAAACGATCTATCCGGCACCCGCGCTGGTCACGGAACTGAGCGCACGCTGACGGCGCACGCTACCCTAAGCCTACGGTCCGCGAATAGTGCGGCCGGAGGCGCAGGGATGCGTCGGCGGACTGCCGCCGACCTCCGCGAGCGGACTTAGCGATGTATCGTTATCCGAATGCGGCAAGTGGACCGGCCGCACTCTGGCCTCCTCCGCGAGACCTTGTATCAATGCTCCCGGACGGACAATCGGAGGGTCTCTATGTCGGGCGCATTATCGCGCTTCCGCTGCCGTGCGGAGCGTATCTTTCTGAAATCGAAAGCGATTTTCGCCGCTTCCTGCCTCATCGCGCTGGCCGTCGGCCCGGTCGCCGCGCAGGCCCGCCACCTCCAGTGCGTGCCCTATGCGCGCCAGGTTTCCGGCATCCAGATTCACGGCAATGCCCTGACCTGGTGGGGACAGGCCGACGGACGCTATCCACGCGGTGGCGAGCCGCAGGTCGGCGCGGTCCTCGCATTCCGCCCGACGGGTGCGATGCCGCTGGGTCATGTCGCGGTTGTCTCGGCCATCCTCGACGACCGGCGTATCCTGCTCGACCACGCCAACTGGTCCGGCCCCGGCGTCATCGATAGCGGCGTGCTCGCGATCGATGTCTCCGCGGAAGGCGACTGGAGCTCGGTGCGCGTCTGGTACGGTCCGAGCGGCGGCCTGGGCTCGCGCCACAACCCGACTTTCGGGTTTATCTACAAGGCGGAGCCCGAGCCGCAGCCGGAGCCCACTCTGGCGCGATCGCCCGCGCCCCAGCAGGTTGCGGTGCTGAAACTTCCTGAGCTTCAGATCGAAGGCTAACGAGCGCCCGGCGAGGAACTGGTAAGGCGATCGCTCGCGTGCCAATGCCTTTCGTCAGAGGTTCCATGTCGCGACTGATCCTGTTCAACAAACCCCATGGCGTGCTGTGCCAGTTTACCGACCGAGGGACGGAAGGGTCGAAACGTCCGACCTTGTCGGATTTCGTCCAGATTGCCGATGTGTATCCTGCCGGCCGGCTCGATCGCGATAGCGAGGGTCTGCTGCTGCTGACCGACGACGGGCGGCTGCAGGCTCGGATCGCCGAACCCAAGTTCAAGATGCCGAAAACCTATCTGGTGCAGGTCGAGGGCGATGTGGCGGAAGACAGTCTCGACCGGCTGCGCAAGGGCGTGCGCCTGAAGGATGGCATGACCCGGCCGGCTGAGGTCGAACGGGTCGACGATCCCGAGCTCTGGCCGCGCGATCCGCCGGTGCGCTACCGCAAGTCGGTGCCCGATTGCTGGCTCAAGCTCACCATCCGCGAAGGCAGGAACCGCCAGGTGCGCAGGATGACCGCAGCGGTGGACCACCCCACCCTCAGGCTGGTGCGCTGGTCGATCGGGGACTGGTCGGTCGACGGATTGTCGCTGGGTGAGTGGCGCGAGATCAGCGTACCCTGATCGCCGGCCCGACGCGCTAGTCTTCGCTTTCGAAAGCCAAGCTGCCCTGGTCGAAAAGCGCCTGGAGCAATTCGAGTACAGGCATCGTGTCTCTCAATTCGCGGTCAAGTGTGAAGCGTTCGTTGGCGCAGAGCAGTTCGGCGAAAGAGGCTACCTCGTCCGAACATTCGAAGCTCTGTCCATCGACGAACAACGTTACCGCATGGGTGCCCTGCCGGACGAAGGAAAAGCGGCTGGCCGGATTGCGGATCATCGGCGCTTCCTCCCCGATGCCCGACTGCAAGGCTTCGACTTCGGTAGGCTCTTCCGGTTGCCAGTCGATATCGGGATATTTGCGCGTTGTGGTGTAGCGGCCGAACCAGTCGGCAAAGGCGGCGGGATCGAGCATCTTTTCCGCAATCATCGCATTCAGCCGAGTGAGCGCGGCCCCGGAAATCTCGCCTTCATTGGCTTGGCGCTCCAGCCCCGGATCGCGGTAGCGAGAATCGTCCTGCAGATGGGCGAGCACATCGTCGCAATAATGCGCGATCAATTCGCTGCTCGAAGGCGCGCGAAAGCCGATCGAGTAGGTCATGCAATCGTCGCCCACGGCAACGCCATTATGGGCAATGCCGGGCGGCACATAGAGAATGTCACCCGGTTCCAGCACCCACTCCTCGGTCGGCTCGAAATGGGCGAGCAGGCGCAAATCGTCATGCGGGAGCAGCTCGGTGGCGGAATCGCACATCGGGCCGAGTTGCCAGCGGCGCTGTCCCGAACCCTGGATCAGAAACACGTCATACTGATCGAAATGCGGGCCGACGCCGCCACCATTGCTGGCGTAGCTGACCATCACGTCGTCGATCCGCCAATTGGGGATGAAGCGGAACGGCGCGATCAGCGCGGCCACTTCGGGCACATGGTGATCGACAGCCTGCACGAGCAGCGTCCACCACTGGTTTTCGAGCTGCTCGAAACGCGATTCAGACAAAGGGCCATGTTCGACATTCCAGCCGCCCTGCTGCTCGACGTTTTCCTGCCGGATCAGGCGCGCTTCGATGCCTTCTTCGCAGGCAAGGCCGGCCAGTTCATCCCCTTCGAGCGGGTTGCGCCAATGGTCCCACGGGTTCCGGATGAGCAATGGCCTGCGCTGCCAGTAATCGCGCAGGAAACCGTCGATGTCGAAATCTCGAAATTGCATGGGCGCTCGCGTGAAAAAGTGCATCCAGCCGGCTGTGCGACCCGAATGATCCGTCGAATGAAACGGCATTCGCCCCCTATGCTCGTTTTGCGAAGGAAAGGCAGCCACCTGAATGGGTTTGTGCGCGCGAACCGCGCGGCCTGAGTTCGAGAACGGCCCCCTGCCCTACCGGGTCAGCGAAAGCTCATCCCGCTCGGTCGTCCGCGCGAGCGCGCTTGGGCCAGAGCCGGTCAGCCCCGAGCCTTCCGGCCCGTAGACTTCGAAACGCGAGATACCCTCGGTCAGGAGATCCAGCGTTTCGCGCAGCCTCGCTTCGTCAATATTGCGTATGATGAAGACGATCCCAGTGCGCCGGTCGTCGCTCGGCCAGGCATCCAGCGTCACTGGCGGGTGGAAGATGTGCTGCACGCCGTGGATCACCACGGGCTGGTCGAACTCGGCCAGATTGAGGATGCCCTTGGTGCGCAGCATGTCGTGGCTGCAGAACATCATCAGCGCGTCGAGCCAGCGTTCCACCGCGTGGGCCGAGAGCGGCTCGTCAAAGGCGAGCGATATCGAGCGAATGTGATCGCCATGGCGGTTGATGTCGTGGTGGTCATGGTCTTCGCCATGATGATGATGATGGTCGTGGTGGTGATCGTGACCTTCCGCAGCCGCGACAGCCTCGTCGTGCAGCCAGTCCGTCACCTGCTCGCCCTTGGTGGCCGGATCGTACACCCCGATGCCGAACAGCCGTGCCGGGTCGATTTCTCCATTTACCGCGCGCAAGAGCTGCGCACACGGATTGATCGCGCGCAACCGGGCTTCAACTGCGGCAATCTGCGCCGCTGGCGCAATATCCGTCTTGGTCAGCACCACGCGATCCGCGATGGCGATCTGACGCAGCGATTCCTCTTGTCGGTCGATCGTGTCGAGCCCGGCCGCAGCATCCCGTGATCAGCACGCCATTGAGCCGATAGGTCGCCGCCAGCCGCACATCGGTCATCAGCGTGTGCAGGATCGGCAGCGGATCGGCGAGGCCGGTGGTCTCGATCACCACCCGGTCAAACCAGCGCTCGCCACCGCGCGCGAACCGCCAGGGCGCATTGTGTAGCGTCTTCACCAGATCGCCCCGAATGGTGCAGCACAGGCAGCCACTCGCCATTTCGACCACCTGATCGTCCTCGGCGAGCGAGACCAGATCATGGTCGAGCCCGATCGTGCCGAACTCGTTGATGATCACGAGCGCCTTCTTCATGCCGGGATCGCGCACGATCCGGTTGAGCAGGGTCGTCTTCCCGCTGCCGAGGAAGCCGGTGAGCAGCGAGAAAGGGATACGTTCTTGGTGGTTCAAGCATCACCCTTTTTGGCGACGGCGATGTAGCCGAGGCGCGGCGTGCTCAAGCTGACCGGGCCGGATGAGAGCGGCATCTTCTATCGCATGAAAGCCGCGCGTCCGGGCTGACGAGCACCGCCCCCGGGCGCATCGACTTTCCGCCAGCATCTGACCTCGACCGTCTCCTGCCGAGGGCTGCCGGAGACGTCGGGTCTCGATGAACCCGGCCGCCCACTCGCACCGGACGACCGCGCCCACGGCCGGGTCCCTCATGCGTGGGTTGGGATTGGATCGGCCCAGAGGGCCTCGTGGCGGAGAGGGTGGGATTCGAACCCACGGTACGGTTGCCCGTACACCGCATTTCGAGTGCGGCGCATTCGACCTCTCTGCCACCTCTCCGCAAAAAAAGGGGCTCATGGCGGCGCGCCGCAGGGGCGCACCGGAAGGCCGGGAGGGGGCAGCTAGCCTAATGCGAGGCCGCTGCCAAGCCCTTCCTTCGCAGTCGGTGGACGCCTGCCCATTGTGCCGGGGCTCTTGCGCATCTATCTTAGCGGCAATGCAGCTCTCGCAGTTCTTTTCTCACCAGGCCGGCCGCCAGATCGAAGTGCCCCTGCGCCGTCAGGCGCGCTTTGGCATCGGCGATGTCGTGCGCCACAAGATGTTCGATTTTCGCGGTGTCGTGTTCGACATCGACCCGACCTTCGCCAACAGCGAGGAATGGTACGAGGCGATCCCCGAGGATCTGCGCCCCGAACGCGACCAGCCTTACTACCACCTCTTCGCCGAAAGCGACGAAGCCTACTACGTGGCCTATGTCAGCCAGCAGAACCTGTTGGGCGACGGCAGCGCCGGCCCGGTGGACCATCCGCAGATCGCGGACATGTTCGACGATTTCCTCGACGGGCGCTACGTAATGCTCCCGGGCCTGACCCACTAAGGTCGGCGGCCCCTGCAGCCCGTGCCCGGCAACGCCTGGCGCCTAGGAGCGGATTTTCCAGCCCGATTTGAGCAGCGCGAACACGCCCAGCGCGAGCGCGGCGTTGAGCGCCAGCAGGCCGAGCGCGGCCCAGATCACCGGCCCTGCCCCCGCCTCCATGTGCCCGGCAATATCGCTCTGGCCGATGAAGCCGTAGCGGAAGCCCGAAATCACGTAGAAGAACGGATTGGCGTGGCTGATCGAGTAAAACGGCTCGTGCAGCCGGTCGATCGTGTAGAATGTGCCCGACAGCAGGCTGAGCGGCGCGACGATGAAATTGGTCACCGCCGCGTTGTGATCGAACTTTTCCGCCCAGATCGAGGTCGCGAGGCCGAAGAAGGCCAGCATCAGCGATCCCATCAGGCCGAACCAGATGATCGCCCAGGGATGCGCGATCAGCAGCTTGGCCCCCGGATAGAGGAAGATCGCCAGCGCCACCGCGCAGCCGACCAGCATCGCGCGCGTCACCGCCGCGCCGACGATGCCGGCCAGCAGCTCGCCGTGGCTGAGCGGCGGCATCAGCAGGTCGATGATCGTCCCCTGGATCTTGCCCGAAAGGAAACTGAAGCTGGAATTGGCGAAGCTGTTCTGCATCATCGCCATCACGATCAGGCCGGGCGCAAGGAAGCTCTCGAACGGCACGCCGAGGATTTCGCGGCCACCCCGCCCCAGCGCGACGGAAAAGATCACGAGGAACAATAGCGTCGTGAAGGCGGGCGCCCACACGGTCTGCGTCTGCACCTTGAAGAAGCGGCGGACTTCCTTGAGGTAGAGGCTCCACAGGCCGATCGTATTGATCCCGTGGATGCGGGGCTTGCCCCATTCGGGCAGGCGGTCGGCCACGGCGTCACTCGCGTCGAGGCTGGTGGGTGCGGGCGGTGCTTGATCGCTCATGCCACGCCGCCTAAGCGCTTGTGCCAAGGGTGGCAACCTGGGCCGCGAATGCCTAGATAGTCGGGCAACGCCAAACCCGTGGGCAAAACAGATGGAATTTCGATGAGCTGGACCGAAGAGCGTACCGCGACCCTGAAACGCATGTGGGAAGGTGGCGCGACCGCGACAGAGATCGCCAAGGAACTGGGCGAAGTGTCGCGCAACGCCGTGATCGGCAAGGCGCACCGGCTCGGCCTCAAGTCCCGCCCCTCCCCGGTGAAGGCGGCGGAAAAGAAGAAGGCCGCGCCCAAGCCGAAGCCCGCACCCAAGCCCAAGGCGGCGGCCAAGCCTGCCCCTGCGGCGAGCCCCGCACCCGCGCCGGCGCCCGCACCTGCCCCGGCTCTGGCCCCGGTCGAGAAAGCCGCTGCCAAGCCCGCCAGTGCCCCGGCGCCCGCGCAGGCCCCGGCCGCACCCGCAGACGGGCAGGCGCAGCAGGCGCCCGCGCCCAGCAGCAGCCCGCGCGTGGTATCGGTCGGCCCCGGCGGCTTCCTGCGGCAGGGCCCGGGCGACCAGCAGCCACCGATTCCGCCCGCCCCGCCGCGGCGACTCGTGCCCGCAAAGCCCGATCCGTCGATTGCGGACAAGACCAGCCTGCTCGATCTCAGCGACAAGGTCTGCCGCTGGCCGATGGGCCACCCGGGCGAGCCCGATTTCCACTTCTGCGGCGAATCGGTGAACCCCGGCTTCCCCTATTGCGTCGAGCATTGCGGCCGCGCCTATCAGGCACAGCTGCCGCGCGGTTCGCGCCGTCCCCCGCCGCCGCTGCCCTATGGCGGCCCGCGCGTGCGCTGAGGCGCAGCGAACAGCAGTTACAGCACTACGTCACGGCCCGGCTCTCGATCAGCGAAAGCCGGGCCGTTTTCATTCGAGCAGAAGGACGAACAGCATGGCCCTCACCCTTCATCACGCGATCATCCCCAACTGGCTCCAGATACTCGGCGCGGTCGACGGCCTGATCGACAAGGCGGAAGGCTTCGTGAAGGACGGCCATGCGGAAGAGAAGGCGCTGCTCGACACGCGGCTGATCGACGACATGCTGCCGCTCGCCTACCAGTTCAAAAGCTGCTGGACGCACTCGCACCTCGCGATCGAGGGAGCGCGGCAGGGCCGCTTCTCGCCCGACATGAACCCGTATCCCGAAGACTTCGCATCGCTGCGTGACATGATCGCTGCCGCACGCGCCACGTGCGAAGCGGTGGATGCGGACGAACTGGACGCCATCGCCGGGAACGACATGGTCTTCTCGATCGGCGACAAATTCCGGCTGGACTTCACCGTGCAGGACTTCCTGCTCAGCTTCTCGAACCCCAATATCTATTTTCACTCCGCCACTGCCTACGACATCCTGCGGATGAAGGGCGTCGAACTCGGCAAGCGCGATTACCTGGGCGCCATGCGGGTGAAGATGGCGGGCTAGCGCTTGCGCGCGAACCAGATCGTGTGGCGCGGCCCCTTGTTGTTGGGCCGCGCGCGCACTTCGCGCACCTCGACCTCGAACCCGCCATCCTTCAGCCGCGTGGTGAACTTGTGGTCGGGCGCGGCGGACCACACCGCCATGATCCCGCCGGGGTTGAGAGCGTCCTTCGCCTTGGCGATGCCGGTGCGCGTGTAGAGCCGGAAATTGCTGTCGACCACGATCCCGTCCGGGCCGTTGTCCACGTCGAGCAGGATCGCATCATATTTGGGCGTCGTGCCGTCATTGGCATCGTCGATCAGCGCCTCGACATTGCACAGGATTACCTCGCCGCGCGGATCGTCGAGACTTTCGGCACTCAGATGCGCGAGCGGCCCCTTCGCCCATTCGAGGATTTCCGGCACCAGCTCGGCCACGGTGACGCTGCCGCCTGCGGGCAGGTGCGCGAGCGCTGCGCGGTAGGTAAAGCCCATTCCGAACCCGCCGATCAGGATGCGCGGCTTGCTCGCCTCGAGTTCGGCCAGCGTGAGCACCGCGAGCTGCTCTTCGGAAAACTGCATCCGCGTACCCATCAGCTCGTCCCGGCCGAGCATGATGATGAAGTCGCGCCCGTGGCTGACGAGGGTCAGCGTCTCCCCGCCGGGGATCTGGGCAGTGGCGATGGTTTCGCGGGGTAGCATGGACGTTGCGATAAACGCGACAAACCAAAGGGGAAAGTCCGGAACGGGCCCCCTCCCGGAAAAGTTGTGCTGGTAACCCCCGAAGGAGAAACCCCATGTCCACCACCGCCCGCATTGCCGTCGTTTCCGAAGCCGGAGCCGACTACACCATCGAAGAGCGCGCGATCGCCGATCCCGGCCCGCACGAGGTGCTGATCGAACTGGTTGCGACCGGCGTATGCCATACCGACCTCGCCGTGCAGGCGGGCGACCTGCCGACCAACTTCCCCGTCGTCCTCGGCCATGAAGGCGCCGGGAAGGTCATCGCAACCGGATCGCACGTGACCGACATTGCCGAAGGCGACCATGTGGTGCTCTCCTACGGCTCCTGCGGCCACTGCCGCCCCTGTCAGGAAGGCGACCCCGCCTATTGTGCCGAGTTCAATCCGCTCAACTTCATGAACAAGCGGCAGGGCGACGATGCGCCCGTCTTCGACGACGGACCCAACGCGGCCTTCTTCCAGCAATCGAGCTTTGCCACCCACTCGATCGCGCACGAGCGCAACGTGGTGAAGATCGAAGGCGACGTGGACATCTCGCTGCTCGGCCCGCTGGGCTGCGGTATCCAGACCGGCGCGGGCGCGGTGATGCGCACCGCGCAGCCGAAGGCGGGGTCGAGCCTGCTCGTCTCGGGCGTCGGCAGCGTCGGCATGGCCGCAATCATGGGCGCAAAGGTTGCCGGGTGTTCCCCCATCATCGCGGTCGACACCAACGAGGACCGGCTGTCGCTGGCGAAGGAACTGGGCGCGACAGACACGGTCCATGTCACCAAGGATGCCGACGTGCCCGAAGAAGTGCGCAAGATCACGGGCTCAGGCGCGGATTACTCCATCGAATGCAGCGGCAACGCCACTGCCGCACGCGCCGCGTGGGAGTCGCTTGCCCAGCGTGGCACCATGGTGGTCGTCGGCGCTCCGCCTGCCGGGACCGAGTATTCCTTCGACGCCAACGAACAGATCCTCTCGGGCCGCAAGATCGTGGGCTG
Source organism: Alteriqipengyuania triglochinis (assembly GCF_054655655.1). Lineage (NCBI taxonomy): Bacteria > Pseudomonadati > Pseudomonadota > Alphaproteobacteria > Sphingomonadales > Erythrobacteraceae > Alteriqipengyuania > Alteriqipengyuania triglochinis. The sequence goes on along the minus strand of NZ_BAAHNC010000003.1, from coordinate 248,003 downwards.
CGTGGAAGGCGATTCGAAGGTGAAGCAGTTCATCCCGACGCTGGTCGATCTGTATCAGAAGGGCCTGTTCCCGTTCGACAAGCTGGTGAAGCGCTACCCCTTCGACAAGATCAACGAGGCAGTGGCCGACCTGCACGATGGCAAGGTGTTCAAGCCGATCCTCGAAATGGGTTGACCCGGCGAGGGCCGATCATTCCGAACTTGCGAGGGGTCGCGGGGCTGCAAGCCTTCGCGGTCCCTTCGCGCGTCCGGGTCAGTCGGCCGCGGCCGGATCGACGGGCGGCGTGTCGATCTCGAGCCGCGCGACCGCGCCCCGGCCGGAGGGCGCTTCCGCCAGCGTGAAGCGCCCGCCCAGCGACTGCGCGAGGGTCCGCGCGATCTTGAGACCGAGGCTGTCGGACTGGGCGGAGTCGAATCCGGCGGGCAGCCCCGCGCCATCATCCGCCACGATCACTTCCATGCCGCCGCCCGTGGGCGCGACCGTCACGGTGATCGTGCCGCCTTCGGACGTTGCAAAGGCGTGTTCGATCGCGTTGTTGAGCGCTTCGGCCACCACCAGCGCGGTGGGGATGGCCTTGTCGGGCGGCAGGACGGTGTCGGCCTTCGCGATGAAATCGTACTGGAGGCCCTCGCGCCCCGAAGCCTCGATCACGTCGCGGCTGATCTGGTCGATATAGGCGGCAAGGCTCACCTGCGCGCCGCCCGGGTCGTAGAGCTGGCGCTGGATCCGCCCCACGAGGCCGAGCCGCCGCGATGCCTCATCGAGCGCGGCGCGCGCGCCCTCGTCGGTCATGCGGTTCTTCTGCAGCGACATCAGCGATCCGACCATCTGCAGGTTGTTGCCGACCCGGTGCTGCAATTCCCGGAACAGCACCTCGCTATTGTCCTTCAGCGCGATACTGCGCCGCCGCTCGGCATCGAGATCGCGATTGGCGACCTGCATCCAGTGGATCAGCGCGATGTCGACCGAGACGATGAAGATGTAGAAGCCCAGCGCCAGCGCGGAATTGAAATGCAGGTCGAAGCTGTTGAACGGCGCAATGAAGAAGAACCACGCCAGCAGCCCGCACAGCACCGCGCTGACCGCGCCCGGCCCTACACCGAAGAAGAACGCGGTGATGATGACGGCGGGGAAGAAGGTGAGATAGGGAAAGCCCGGCGGCAGGCCGTCACCGATGCGGTAGCGTATCGCCCAAGCAAGGAAGCTGAGCAGCAGGGCGACGCCATAGCCAATCCAGCGGCGGTTGCGCGCCAGCGGCAGGCGCGAGACGAACCGACGCGCGGCCCCCATCGATGGCGGGGTCGTCGATTCTGGTAACCTGTCGCGCTTCACGTGCGACGAATGGCAGCGCTTCGTCCTTTTCGCAAAGGAAAATACGGGCCTGCGCCGACCGCCTCCGGCGGCGCGGGATCAGCCCTGGCTCCTCATCCCCCGGGTGCGACCAGCCCCGCGGCAGCGATGCCCGCGAGCGCGCAGGCGACGTCGTCGTCGCTGGACGCGCCGGAGACACCGATCGCGCCCAGCGCAGTGCCATCGGTCGCTGAGAACGGCACGCCGCCGGCCCAATCGGCCAGCAGCGGTGCATGTCCGCCCCACGTGGCAGTCGCCGCGCTGGGCTGGCGGTAGGTGGCAGCGGAGCGGCCCTTCCACTGCGCGACCTCGGCAATCGCGGTGGGCGTACCGTCGAGATGCGCCGTCGTGATCAGCCGTCCGGCATCGTCGAACACTGCGAGCGAAATGGTCAGACCGCGCTCGGTCGCCCACGCAACGCAGCCATCGCGTACCTCGGCGGCGGCCGCATAGGTCAGCACAGTGCGGCTCGTCTGCGCGCCAGCGACGCTCGCGATGCCGGGAACCAACAGGGCTGCGGCTACCGCAGCCGGAAACATCAAACGCATATCGTGCCCTTCTCCCTCATCCGACCCCCACCATGCGGCTGGTCGCGAAAAAGGCAAGCGCGCATGAAAAGGGCCGCGAAGCGCATGCTTCGCGGCCCCTTCCTGCCCTTCCGGGCGAATGCTCGGGACGATCAGTCCTTCAGGAAGTCGGGGATGTGCGCGGGGCCATCATTGCCCCCACCGCCATTGCCGCCGCCATCGCGACCGCGACCACCGCCGCCGCCGCCACGCGGGCCACGGCCACCGCGACGATCGCCGCCGCCACGCGGACCGCGATCACCGCCGCCTTCGCGCTTTTCACGCGGCGGGCGGGTGTCTTCCAGTTCTTCGCCGGTTTCCTGGTCGACGACGCGCATCGACAGGCGAACCTTGCCGCGGTTGTCGATTTCGAGGACCTTGACCTTCACTTCCTGGCCTTCGGAAACGACGTCGGTCGGCTTCTCGACCCGCTCGTTCTTCATTTCGGAGACGTGGACGAGGCCGTCCTTGCCACCCATGAAGTTCACGAACGCACCGAAGTCGACGATGTTGACGACCTTGCCGTTGTAGATCTTGCCGACTTCCGCCTCTTCGACGATGCCTTCGATCCAGCGCTTCGCGGCTTCGATCTCGTCGGCGTTGGAGGACGAAATCTTGATCACGCCCTCGTCGTCGATGTCGACCTTGGCGCCGGTTTCGGCGACGATCTCGCGGATCACCTTGCCGCCCGTACCGATGACATCGCGGATCTTCGACTTGTCGATCTGCATCGTCTCGATACGCGGAGCATGCTTGGAAACGCCCGTACGGGCCGAACCAAGCGCCTTGGTCATTTCACCCAGGATGTGCGCGCGGCCGGCCTTCGCCTGCTCCAGCGCCTTGGTCATGATTTCCTGCGTGATGCCGGCAACCTTGATGTCCATCTGGAGCGAGGTGATGCCGTTCTCCGAACCCGCGACCTTGAAGTCCATGTCGCCGAGGTGATCTTCGTCACCCAGGATATCCGACAGGACGGCGAAGTCGTCGCCTTCGAGGATCAGGCCCATCGCGATGCCCGAGACCGGACGCTCGATCGGAACGCCCGCATCCATCATCGACAGACAGCCACCGCACACGGTCGCCATCGAGGACGAGCCGTTGGACTCGGTGATGTCGGACAGGACGCGGATCGTGTACGGGAAGTCTTCATGGCTCGGCAACACGGGGTGCAGCGCGCGCCATGCGAGCTTGCCGTGGCCGATCTCGCGACGGCCGGTGAAGCCGAAGCGACCCACTTCGCCGACCGAGTAGGGCGGGAAGTTATAGTGCAGCATGAAGTGGTTGTACGACAGGCCTTCGAGGCCGTCGATCATCTGCTCGGCATCCTTGGTGCCCAGCGTGGTGGTGCAGATCGCCTGCGTCTCACCGCGCGTGAACAGCGAGGAACCGTGCGTGCGGGGCAGCAGGCCCACGATCGCTTCGATCGGGCGAACCTCGTCGAGCTTGCGCCCGTCGATCCGCTGGCCGTCCTTGAGGATGGCGCCGCGAACGATCTCGCTTTCCAGCTTCTTGACCAGCTTGATCGCGGTCATCTTCTGCTGGCCGTCGAACTCTTCGCTCGAATAGTGCGCCTTCACCTTCTCGCGCGCTTCATTCAGCGCGTCGGAACGGGCGGACTTGTCGGTCAGCTTATAGGCCTTGGCGATGTCGTCGCCGATCATCTGCTTGATCGCCGACTTCATGTCCGCGTTGTCGTCGCTCGAAGCGAGTTCCCACGGATCCTTGGCGGCCTGTTCGGCCAGATCGATGATCGCACCGATGACCTTGCGGCATTCGTCATGCGCGAACATGACGGCGCCGAGCATTTCTTCCTCGGTCAGTTCCTTGGCTTCGGACTCGACCATCATCACCGCGTCGTTGGTCGCGGCGACGACCAGGTCGAGGCGACCTTCGTCGTCCAGAGCGGCGCTCTGGGTCGGGTTCAGTTCGTATTCGCCATTGCGGAAGCCGACGCGTGCCGACGCGATCGGGCCCATGAAGGGCACGCCCGAGATGGTCAGCGCAGCCGAGGCCGCGATCATCGCGAGGATATCCGGCTCGGTCTCGCCATCGAAGCTGAGGACCTGGCAGATAACGTTGATTTCGTTGTAGAAACCTTCGGGGAACAGCGGCCGCACGGGGCGGTCGATCAGGCGCGAAACCAGCGTTTCCTTTTCGGTCGGACGCGCTTCACGCTTGAAGAAGCCGCCCGGGATGCGCCCGGCGGCGGAGAACTTTTCCTGGTAGTTGACGGTAAGGGGGAAGAAATCCTGCCCTTCCTTCACCTTCTTGGCGGCCGTCACGGCGCACAGCACCACGGTTTCGCCATAGGTGGCCAGCACGGCACCGTCGGCCTGACGGGCGATGCGGCCGGTTTCCAGAGTGAGGGTCTTTCCGCCCCACTCCAGACTGACTGTTTTCGTATCGAACATTGATTTTCCTTTTGACCCGCCAGCCACATTGCTGCGCGGGGCCTACTGCCGGGGATACCGTCCCGGTCCGGTGCGGGGCGCTAGGTCCGGCCCCAAGGGTCTTCTGCCGGATTGCAGAGAATACCCCTCAACAACGTCATTCCCGCGAAGGCGGGAATCCAGCCAAGATCGCCAAAGCGTATCCTTGCCGTAGAATGGACCCCCGCCTTCGCGGGGGCGACGATAATGCAGAAAGGGCGGCCCTTGTCGAGCCGCCCCTCCGAGAAAACTCTTACTTGCGCAGACCCAGCTTCTGGATCAGCGCGTTGTAGCGCTCGACATCCTTCTTCTTGAGGTAGGCGAGCAGATTGCGGCGCTTGTTGACCATCATAAGGAGACCACGGCGACTGTGATTGTCCTTGTGGTTGTCCTTGAAGTGTTCGGTCAGGTTCTTGATGCGCTCGGTAAGGATCGCGACCTGCACTTCGGGACTGCCCGTGTCGTTATTGCCCTGGGCGTTGTCCTTGATGATTTCCTGCTTGCGCTCGGCGGTAACCGACATTCATTCTACTCCGCGACATCTGGAAAGTTGAAACCCCGCACGATCCGCATCGTGCCGCTTTCGATCTCCACCAGCGCCACCGGGACAGGGCCCGATTTCGCGAAATAGAGCCCGTCGGCATGGGGCAATCCGGAAAGGACCCGGCCCTGTCGGGCCGCCTGCGCTTGCTCCGGATCGAGGGAGAGGGCCGGGATGTCGTCCAGCCCCGCCTCTATTGGCAGGATGAGGTCTTGCAATGGCGCGCCGTTAGCGATTTCGTTGAGTTTGTCCAGCGAAATCGCCTGCGTTTCGGCAAACGGGCCTGCCTTGGTCCGTCTGAGATAGGTCACGTGCCCGCGCGTGCCAAGGGCCAGCGCGATGTCCCGTGCAAGGGACCGGATGTAGGTGCCCTTGCTGACCGTGGCTTCCAGCGTGACGCTTTCCGCCAGTTCGAGCGGGGCGGACGGATCGTAGGGGTCCGGCCGGCCGGTGGTGGTCTGGAACGAGGATTCAAGTCCGTCGCCCTCTCCGTCACCCCGGCGAAGGCCGGGGTCCAGATAAGTTTGCTCGCTCTCGCCACCGTCAGCTGGATCCCCGCCTTCGCGGGGATGACGATAGAGCTCGAGCGAATGAATCGTCACCGCCCGCGATTTCAGCGCCACATCCTCGCCGGCCCGCGCAAGATCATAGGCGCGCTTTCCGTCCACCTTCAGCGCCGAGTACGCAGGCGGCACCTGCTCGATCGGGCCGGTGAAATGGTCGAGCACACCCGCGATCGCGGCCAGCGGCGGGAACCGGTCGCTGCGCGCAATGACCTCGCCCTCGGTGTCGAGCGTGTCGGTCTCTGCGCCGAACTGGATGGTGAAAACGTAGGTCTTGGTCGCATCGAGCATGCGCCCGGCAAGCTTGGTCGCCTCGCCCAGCGCAATCGGCAGCACACCCTCGGCCAGCGGGTCGAGCGTGCCGCCATGGCCGATCTTGGTCTTGGGATAGCCGCCTTCGCGCAGGTTGCGCTTCACCGCCGCAACGCCTTGCGTCGAGCCCATGCCGCGCGGCTTGTCGAGCACGATCCAGCCAGAGGGGGGCACCGTGCCCCCGATCACGCGCCCGCCACCCAGTCGGCGATCCGCAGGAAGCGCTCCATCATCCACTCGACCGGCGGGCCGATCGTGTTGGAGAGGATGCCGGTGTCGGGAAATACCCACACCACCGCGATCAGCACCGCGAACAGGATCATCCCGACCTGCTGCAAGCGGTTCCAATGCACCGCCCAGCTGCGCGGCAGCAGGCCTTCGACGATGTGCGATCCGTCGAAAGGCGGGATCGGCAGCAGGTTGAAGAAGGCGAGGAAGACGTTGATCATGATGAAGAAGAACAGCGCGGTCGGCAGCGTCGCCGCCTCGCCCGCCGCATCGGCGACCTGCGGCAGGCCGGTCTCGGTCGATACCAGCAGCGCACCGTCGGGCATGACCAAGCCAAAGAGGATCGCCCCGATCAAGGCGAGCACAAGGTTGCTGAGCGGCCCTGCGGCGGCAACCGCCATCATGCCGTAGCGCGGGTTGTTCAGCCGGTGGCGCTTGACCGGCACCGGCTTGGCCCAGCCGAAGATCGGCCCGCCGACCAGCGCGAGGAAGCCGGGCACCAGCAGCGTACCGATCGGGTCGACATGGCGGATCGGATTGAGCGTCAGCCGCCCCTTGTCGAACGCCGTGCTATCGCCCAGCGCGAGCGCAACCCAGCCATGCGCGACCTCATGGCACACGATGGCAATGATCAGCGCCGGGATCAGCAGCACGGCAAGGCTAAGGGTGTCTCCCATCGCCTGCTATGTAGGCACTCGGTGAGCGGTCACAAAGTGGCGACGACACACCGCGACGTAGCGTTCGTTGCCGCCGATCACGGTCTGCGCGCCCTCGGTCACCGGATTTCCGGCATCGTCGACGCGCTGGTTCATGGTCGCCTTGCGCCCACAGTGGCACACGCCCTTCAGCTCCGAAAACTCGTCGGCAATGCCCAGCAGCACCTTCGAGCCTGGAAACAGATCGCCGCGAAAATCGGTCCGCAGGCCGTAACAGACGACGGGCAGGTCATGCCGGTCGACGAGGTCGGCCATCTGCCACACCTGATCGTGCGTGAGGAACTGCGCCTCGTCCACCAGCACGCAGGCGAGCGGCTGGCGCGCATGTTCGGCCAACACATGGCCTGCAATATCGGTGCTCTCGTCGAAGCGGTTGGCGTCGGCGGCAAGGCCGATGCGCGAGCTGATCGCGCCGAAGCCGGGCCGCACGTCGACCTCGGCAGTCCACAGCGACACGCGCATGTCCCGCTCGCCGTAATTGAAGGCCGCCTGCAGCAGCGTGGTCGACTTGCCCGCATTCATGCTGGCGAAGTAGAAATAGAGCTTGGCCATCGCGTCGGGCGAAGCGCGGCGGCGCTACTCCTCTTCCCCGTCGTCCAGATCGCGCGCGACCTTGGGGTCGTTCAGAAGACGCTCGATCCGGTCGGCCTCCTCGAAGCTTTCGTCCGGCTTGAACTGCAGCTTGGGCGCGAATTTCAGGCCCAGCCGCTTGGCGACTTCGCGCTGGAAGAACGCGGTGTTGGTGCGCAACGCCTTGACCACGACATCCTCGTCCTCGCCCAGCAGCGGCTTCACATAGACGCTCGCGTGCTTGAGATCGGGCGTCATCTTCACCTCGGTCACACTGACTGAGTGCGCGCTCAACGTCTCGTCATGCACCTCGTTACGGGTGAGTAGTTCGGACAGGATGTGACGCACCCGTTCGCCGACCTTGAGGACGCGGACGGATTGCTGTTCTGCGGAAAATTGCTGGCGGGCCATTAGGCTTCCATCTTCTTGTGAGTACGCTTCGCATGTTGCGCTCTGTGCTGCGACATTCAAGCCGGCGCGGATCGCAAGAACCGTGCGGCTCGCTTAGCACAGCATCAAACGGGAGCGTCCCGGTGCAAGGCCGGGGCAGACAGCGCTCCTGTCAGCTCTCTTTGCGATCGCTCCGGTCGAGCGCTTTGGCGATCCTGTGCAGCGCGTACAATCCTCGCCGGGTCTCGTAATAGATCCCGGCGAGGATAGTCGCTGAAAAAACGCCAATGACCAGCAACATTACAGCGTCCGTTCGCGCTCCTCGACTTCGAAGACTTCGAGCTGGTCGCCTGCCTTGATGTCGTTCGTGTCTTCCAGAACCACACCGCATTCGAGACCGGCACGCACTTCGTCGACGTCGTCCTTGAAGCGCCGCAGCGAGGCGATGGTGGTCGAGGAGACGATGACGTCGTCGCGGGTGAGGCGGGCGTGGAGACCCTTGCGGATCGCGCCTTCCTCCACCAGGAGCCCTGCCGCCTTGTCCTTCTTGCCGGACTTGAAGACTTCCTTGACCGCTGCACGACCGACAACGTGTTCGATCCGCTCGGGGCCAAGCTCGCCCGCCATCTCCTTCGCGATCTCCTCGGTCAGGTGATAGATGACGTCGTAGTACATCAGGCGCACCTTCTCGCGCTCGATCTGCTGACGCGCCTTGGCGTTGGGGCGGACGTTGAAGCCGATGATCGGCGCGTTGCCGGCCGCGGCCAGCGTCACGTCGTTCTCGGTAATCGCGCCGACGCCCGAGTGCAGGATGCGCACCTTGATGTCGTCGTTCGAGAGGTTGGTGAGCGCGGTCTTGATCGCCTCGACCGAACCCTGAACGTCCGCACGGACCAGCAGCGGGAACTCGATCGCCTTGTTGGCAAGGCTGGAGAACATCGCATCGAAATTGGTCGGTGCCAGCGCCGTGCGCTGCTCGTTCGCCTTGTCCTGACGGTATTCGGCGACTTCGCGCGCGCGCTGTTCGTTCTCTACCACGGCCAGCTGATCGCCCGCATTCGGCACCCCGCCGAGGCCGAGGACCTCGACCGGCATCGACGGACCGGCTTCCTTGATCTGCTTGCCCTGGTCGTCGACGATCGCACGCACACGCCCGCTCATCGTACCGGCAACCAGCGCGTCGCCCTTCTTGAGCGTGCCGCGCGTGACCAGCACCGAGGCGACGGGGCCACGGCCCTTGTCGAGCTGCGCTTCGATCACCGTGGCTTCCGCCGGGCGATCGGGGTTGGCCTTCAGCTCCATCAGTTCGGCCTGCAGGGCGATCTTGTCGAGCAGTTCGTCGAGCCCGGTGCCCTTGAGCGCGGAAATCTCCACGTCCTGCACGTCGCCCGACATCGCCTCGACGATGATTTCCTGTTCCAGCAGGCGCTCGCGCACCTTCTGGGGGTTGGCGTCTTCCTTATCCATCTTGTTGATGGCGACGATGATCGGCGTGCCGGCGGCCTTGGCGTGGCTGATCGCCTCGATCGTCTGCGGCATGATGCCATCGTCGGCGGCGACGACCAGCACGACGATATCGGTGACGTTGGCACCGCGTGCGCGCATTTCCGTGAAGGCGGCGTGGCCGGGCGTGTCGAGGAAGGTGATCTTGTTACCGTCCTTCGTCTTCACCTGGTAGCTGCCGATGTGCTGGGTGATGCCACCGGCCTCGCCCCGCGTCACATTGGTGCCGCGCAGCGCATCGAGCAGGCTGGTCTTGCCGTGGTCGACATGGCCCATGATCGTGACGACTGGCGGACGCGGCTTCAGGCTTTCTTCCGGATCGACGTCTTCCTCGGCCTTGATGTCGATATCGGCGTCGGAGACCTTCTGGATGTTGTGGCCGAACTGTTCGACCAGCAGTTCCGCGGTATCCTGGTCGATCGTCTGGTTGACGGTGACCGCCATGCCGAGGCTGAACAGTTCCTTCACCAGGTCCGCGCCCTTTTCGGCCATGCGGTTGGCGAGTTCCTGCACGGTAATCGCCTCGGGGACGATCACGTCGCGCACCTGCTTCTCGCGCGGCTTGGACGAGCCGCCGCCCTGCATCCGGCGTTCCTTCTCGCGCGCACGCTTGAGCGCGGCGAGCGAACGGGCGCGACGGCCTTCGTCCTCGTTCAGGGCCTTGGTGACGCTGAGCTTGCCCGAACGGCGCTTGTCGGGACGTTCGGCCGCGCGTGCCGGCTTCTCTTCCTTCTTGGGCTTCTTCTCGGGCTTCTTGGGCTCGGGACGCTGGACCGGGGTGAACTTGCGTGCCGCAGGGCGCGCGGCCTTGCCGGCGTCTTCCCCGGCGGGCGCCGCCTCGGCTTCGGCCTCGGGCGCGGGCTCTGCCTTGGCAGCCGGAGCTTCGGCTGCGGCCTTGGCCTCTTCTTCGGCGCGCTTGGCCGCTTCTTCCTTGGCCCGGGCGTTGTCCTCGGCGCGCTTCTTCTCGTCCTCGGCCGCCTGCCTGGCCTTTTCCTCGTCACGCTTGCGCGCTTCCTCGGCCATCCGCAGGCGATCTTCCTCGGCTTCGCGCTGGAGACGCGCGACGCGTTCCTGCGGGGTTTCCCCGGCGGGCGCGGGCTTCTTGGGCGCGGGCTTCTTCGCGACCGGCGCAGGCGCAGGCGCGGGAGCCGGAGCCGGTGCAGGCGTCGGGGCCGGAGCCGGAGCGGGGGCCTTGGCCTCCTCGGCTTCGGGCGTCGGCGCGGGGGCGGAGTCGCCGGGCTTCAGGATCTTGCGACGACGCTTCACCTCGACCGCCACCTTGTTGGTGCGACCGTGGCTGAAGGTCTGCTTGACCTCGCCCGATTCCACGCTCCGCTTGAGGCCAAGCGGTTTGCGGGTCCGGGTCTTGTTTTCGTCGTCGCTCATAGAACTCGTTTCTTCCTTCACTCACATCGTCGCGAATAGCGAGGCCGCCGTCTAGGTGGCCTCCGCCTCGCTCACGTCCTCGGACGCATTCCGGTAATGCAACAGGCGCACCAGAGACTGCTGGACCCGCTCGGCCGCCGCATCGCCGGCCCCGGGTTCGCCCTTCACGCCCAGATGGACGACATTGTCGCGGCCCAATGCCACAGACAGCGCCGTGCGGTCCAGTGGCAAGCGCGTTCCGCCCTCGCCGCTGCCCTCGCGGTCCATCCCCACACGCCATGCCTGGTCGAGCTTGGCGGCACCGCCTTCGCTCGCATCGCTGGCATGATAAAGCGCGGCAAGCGCACCGCCGCGCGCATGCTCGGCGATCCGTTCCGACCCCAAGATAATGTGTCCGCTGCGCATTTCGAGCCCCAACCGGTCGGTCAGGGTGCGCAGCAGGCCCGCCTCGATCTGTTCGGGCAGGTCGTCAGGCACGCTCGGCGGGGCGGATTTGAACGCCCGCGCAAGCGCTCCCTTGAGCTTGCCCTTGGCGATCGCTTCTTCAAGCTCGGCGCGGGTCACGCCCAGCCATGCCCCGCGACCCGGCGCACGGGCGCGCGGGTCCGGGTGCACGACGGACTGCCCATCGGGACCGGGCGGAGAAACGGCGAGCCGGATCAGCTCCGCACGCTCGCCATGGCGTCCGGTCAGGATGCACTTGCGCTCCGGCGATTTCCCGCCGGCGCGCGTGCGCTCAGTTGTCGGCGTCAGAGACTCATTGTTCGGAGTCCGCATCGGCGGCCTCCTGTTCGGTTGCCGGCGCGGCCTTCGCCGATGCCGGTTCCTCGTCCTCGAACCAGTGGGCGCGGGCAGCCATGATGATCTCGTTGCCCTGCTCTTCGCTCAATCCGTACTCGCCCAGCACGCCGCCCTTGTCCTGCTCGCGCTGCGGACGGTCGCGCCGCATCGGCGGACCATCGGGGTTGTTGTTGCGGCGACGCGGCGCCTCGCGCTTCTTGGCGATCAGTTCGTCGGTCGCGAGATCGGCGACATCGTCGAGCGTCTTGAGACCCGCCTTGCCCAGCGTGACCAGCATCGCTTCGTTCAGATGCGGCAGCTCGGCCAGATCGTCTTCCACGCCCAGCTCGCGGCGCGTCTCGCGGTGGGCGGCTTCCTGCCGCTCAAGCGCTTCGGTCGCACGGCTCTGCAGCTCTTCGGCCAGTTCCTCGTCGAAGCCTTCGATCATCGCCAGTTCGTCCAGCTGGACGTAGGCGACTTCTTCCAGTTCGGCGAAGCCTTCGGCGACGAGCAGCTGCGAGAGCGTTTCGTCGACGTCCAGCTCTTCCTCGAACATCTTGGAGCGAGCGGCGAATTCCTTGCTCTGCTTTTCCGAGGCTTCTTCCTCGGTCATGATGTCGATCTGGTTGCCGGTCAGCTGGCTGGCGAGGCGCACGTTCTGGCCGCGGCGACCAATCGCCAGCGAAAGCTGGTCGTCGGGCACAACCACTTCGATGCGGCTCTCGTCCTCGTCCAGCACCACGCGACTGACGGTGGCGGGCTGGAGCGCGTTGACGATGAAGGTCGCCTGATCCTCGCTCCAGGGGATGATGTCGATCTTTTCGCCCTGCAGTTCCTGCACGACGGCCTGCACGCGGCTGCCCTTCATGCCGACGCAGGCGCCGACGGGATCGATGCTCGAGTCGTGCGAGATCACGCCGATCTTGGCGCGGCTGCCCGGATCGCGGGCGGCGGCCTTGATCTCGATGATGCCGTCGTAGATTTCGGGCACTTCCTGCGCGAACAGCTTGCGCATGAAATCGGGGTGCGCGCGGGTCAGGAAGATCTGCGGGCCGCGGTTGTTGCGTTCGACCTTGCTGATCAGCGCGCGGACACGCTCGCCCACACGGGCGGCTTCGCGGGGAATCTGCTGGTCGCGGCGGATCACGCCTTCGGCGCGGCCGAGGTTGACGATCACGTGGCCGAATTCGACCGACTTGATGACGCCGGTGATGATTTCGCCCGCGCGATCCTTGAATTCGTCGAACTGACGCTCACGCTCGGCATCGCGCACCTTCTGGAAGATGACCTGCTTGGCGGACTGCGCGTCGATGCGACCCAGATCTACCGGCGGCAGCGGATCGACGATGAAGTCGCCCACGGACGCACCGTCCTGCAGCTTCTGCGCCTGTTCGAGGTTCACCTGCTTGAAGTAATCCTCGACCTCTTCGACCACCTCGACGACACGCCACAGGCGCAGGTCGCCCGACTGCGGATCGAGCTTGGCGCGAATGTCGTTTTCCGCACCATAACGGTTGCGGGCGGATTTCTGGATCGCCTCTTCCATCGCTTCGATGACGATCGACTTGTCGATCATCTTTTCCGAAGCGACCGAGTTCGCGATCGCGAGGAGCTCCGCGCGGTTGGCGGAAATGGCAGTGGCCATCAGTCGTCAGCCTTTTCTTGTTGGTCTTCTTGTACTTCCTCGGCACCCGTGGTGTCGAGCGGTCTGGTCGCAGCGATCAGCTCGTCGGTGAGGACGAGCTGCGCGGCATGAATCTGGTCACGCGGAAGCTGGACATCGCCTGCCTTGCGGTCGGTGATGGTGACGATGTCGCCCCCCGGACCATTGGCGATCCCCTTCAGGACACCGCGGTAATTGCGCTGGCCGTCATAGCCCTTGATCATGGAGACCTTGGCCTCGTGCCCCGCCCAGTCGGAAAAATCCTTGTCGCGGGTCAGCGGGCGGTCGATCCCGGGCGAGCTGACTTCGAGGTGGTAGGCCCCTTCGATCAGAACATCGCCCTTCTCTTCGAGCGTATCGATCTTCTCCGAAACCGCGCGACTCAATGCGGCGCACTGCTCGATCACCAGCTGCCCGGTTGCCGGGTCTTCCGCCATGATCTGAAGCGCCTGCGTGCCGTCGCCCGCTTCGGAGGGCATCATCTTCACGCGCACGAGTTCGAATCCCAGGGCCTTGGCCTCGGGTTCGATGATCTGTGTCAGTCGCGCGATATCCGCCATAAATCTCCGTTCTCTGGTCCGAATGCCATGGCCGTGCAGCTTGGCGCCGGTGCCTTTCGGCCCGGCCCAACACGGTGCCAGCAATGTCGGGATGCAAGCCAGATAGGCGGAGCCTGCGAAAATTGCAACGCGCTTTGGCAATTTTGCCCGGTCACGCGCCGTGCGGCTCGAACCACAGGCAGTCCGCGCGCTCGACCGCGGGCGCCCCGGCGTCAGTCCCCGCCGCCAGGATAGGTCCTGAGGCTCCCGAAATAGCGGATCAGCTGCGCATGAAGGAGCGTGTCCTGTGCTGCGCCGCCCAGTTCGAGCCCCGAGTCCACATCATCGTTTGCGTGATGATACGGCCCCGACATGAAGCTTTCGAAAGCGTCGCCGTCCGCCAGGGCACTGCTGACCAGCACGGTCGGCACGCCTTCGCGCAAGAATATCCAGCCGTCCTGTCGCGGAAGGAAGGCGTCCTGCATGTCCGACGGCACGATCTTGCGGGACTGAACGCGCGCAACCTCGGAGATGCCGTAGTCGAGCTGCGTCTTGCCCGCCCCCAGCACCACCACCGGGGTTCCGCGCGGCGCGATCGCCATCGTGTCGAGGTTGAAGGCGGCGGCGATCGTGGGCAGCGGCACCGGCGGGTCGGCCACGAAGGCCTTCGCGCCGAGCAGGCCGAGCTCTTCCGAACTGGTGGCGAGGACGATCAGATCGCGGTCGAGCGGACCGTCGCGCAGCGCGATCCGCACCGCCTCGATCATCACCGCAAGGCCGCTGGCATTGTCGACCGCGCCGTTGCACAGCCGGTCGGCAGCGTCGGGCGGGCCGCATTCGTCGCCCAGATGGTCCCAGTGGGCCAGCAGCAGAACGGCACCCGAACCTTCGACCTGCCCCGCAAGCCGCCCGATGACGTTGGCGGTTTCGATCCGGTCGGTCTGCTGCACGATGTCGGCCTGCAGGATCGTGTCGTAGGCGATGACGCCGAGCCCATCGGGATGGCGCGCGGCCGTTTCGCCGATCACTCCCATCAGACGCTCGCTGTCCTGTGGCGAGAGCAGCAGCACCGCCGGACCCGAGCTGTCGCTGCCCAGCCGCCAGCGCCCGCGCGCGAAGAAGCCGGCGGTCCGATCGTAATCTTCCGCCGTCTTCGTCGTGATGACCAGCGCCCTGGGCGCGGCCGCGTCGAATTTTGGAAACAGTTCGAACAGCTCGCTTGCCGGGACCGCCACCGCGCGGTTGACCAGCGAGCGCGGCTGGAGTTCCTCCACATCCGGGGCCAGCCCCACGATCGGCACGTCGGCCAGGGCAACCGCATCCTCTCCCGGATGGAGCGCGACGAGATCCGGCGAGAGCGTGATGGAGCGCGCGCCATGCATAATGGTGGCGGTGCTCGCGCCGGGTTCGTCTTCCGGGGTGCGACGGACGAGCGTGAAATCCTGCGTCCAGTCGCCCTCGCCCGCACCGGGCTGCAAGCCGATCCCGGAATAGCGGTCGATCAGCCAGCGCTGCGTCTTCGCCTCGCCCTGCGTGCCGGGATAGCGGCCGGCGAAACCGTCGGTCGAAAGCTCGGCGATATCGCCGGAAAGGCGCGATTCAACCTCGTCGAGCGAGGGGCCCGTCGATGCGACCGGCGCGATCGTCGCGCAGCCGCTTGCCAGCAGTGCGACGCCGAAGGCTCCTAGAACCCGGTTGAAAGCCCCCAAAAACAATTCCCTTCGAGAAAAAAATCAGTCGGCGGTCCAACCGCCATCCACGCTCCAGTTCGCGCCGTTCACATTGGCCATCGAATCGCGGCACAGGAAGACCGCCATCTCGCCGATATCCTCGGGCTGGACGAACTTCTTGGTCGGCTGCTTGGCCAGCAGCACCTCGTCGATCACTTCCTCGCGGCTCATCCCGCGCGCCTTCATCGTGTCGGGGATCTGGTTCTCGACCAGCGGCGTCCAGACATAGCCGGGGCTGATGCAGTTGATCGTGATCCCGCTGGTCGCGACTTCCAGCGCAACCGTCTTGGTCAGCCCCGCGATCCCGTGCTTGGCGGCGACATAGGCGGCTTTGTAAGGCGAAGCGACCAGCGAGTGCGCGCTGGCGGTGTTGATGATCCGACCCCAGCCGCGCTCCTTCATGTGCGGCACGGCCAGCCGGACGGTGTGGAACGCCGCCGACAGGTTCAGCGCGATGATCTGGTTCCACTTGTCGACCGGAAACTCCTCGATCGGGCTGACATGCTGCATCCCGGCATTGTTGACGAGAATGTCCACCCCGCCCGCGCCTCCTTCGTTTTCGGGCGCCATCATCGATTCGATCGCGGAGACGTCGGTCAGGTCGCTGTCGAAATAGGCGGCGCCGTCCATTTCTTCGCGCAGCTTGGCGATTTCGTCCGCGTCGCCGAAGCCGTTGAGCACGATCTGCGCGCCTTCGGCATGCAGCGCCCGCGCGACCGCCAGTCCGATGCCGGAGGTCGATCCGGTAACCAAAGCCTTCTTGCCGTCGAGGAACATCGCTAGCCTTTCGGGTATTAACACGTCCGTGAGGGACCAATCGCCGCTTGCGCAGCGTGGTTCCGCGCGAGAGCGCGCATTGCAAGGCTTTTCTGCCGACGCATTGGGCGGGGGTTTAACGGCAAGGGGACAAGTGCGATGCGGCTCAATCCATTCAATACCGACAAGATCGACGTACGCGGGGGCGGTGGCGGCGGCCGCTTCCCCGGGGGCGGCAAAGGAAAGCTGGGCTGCGGCACGATCGTCATCGCGGGGATCGCCTCGCTGCTGTTCGGCACCGATTTCGGGCAGACGATCGCAGTGCTGGACACCGTCGACCAGGCGACCAGCGGAAGCAGGCAAGCCGGCGGCGAACGGGCGAACATGACCGAACAGCAGCTGTGCACCGAGAATGCCTATGCGACCGAGGCATGCAACGCGCTCCAGTCGCTCAACGCCACATGGGAGCCCGAATTCGCGCGCGCGAACATCGAATTCCGCGAGCCTTTCCTCAACCTGTTCGTCAACGGCGTGAACACCCAAGGCTGCGGCAGCGCGACCTCGGCGGTGGGGCCGTTCTACTGCCCGCGCGACGGCGGCATCTATCTCGACACGAGCTTCTACGACACGATGAAGAACCAGCTGGGCGCGGGAGGTGACTTCGCGCGGCTCTATGTCGTCGCCCACGAATATGGTCACCACATCCAGAACCTGACCGGTCTCGCCAGCCAGGTCAGCAGCCTCCAGCAGCGCAATCCGCGCGATGCCAACCAGCTGCAGGTCCGCATGGAGCTGCAGGCCGATTGCTATGCCGGCGTATGGGCGGGCAAGAACCGCAACCTGATCGATCCCGGCGATTTCGAGGAAGGGATGGAGGCCGCCGCCGCGATCGGCGACGATGCCATTTCGGAACGCATGGGCGGCAGGGCCTCGCCCGAGAACTTCACCCACGGTACCAGCGAACAGCGCATGGAAGCATTGCGGCTCGGCATCCGGAGCGGCGATGATACCGCATGCGATCGCTATTTCGCGCCGGAGACCTTCTAGCCTCGCGCGGCCTCGGAAGGTCCTACGCCCAAGGCCGGCCATGAAATGGACTGCGGAATGTGGTGTAGGCCCAGCTTGGCCTGCCTAAAGACAATCTGCGTGCGCCCGCAGGTTCCAATCCAGCGCCGTGAGCCCATGTTGGGTGGCATGACCAAACTCTCCCTGCTCGATCTCGCCCATGTCGCCGAAGGCCGCGACGTAGCCGATGCCCTGTCCAACGCCGCCGACATTGCGCGCCATGCCGAAACGCTCGGCTTCGAGCGATACTGGTGCGCTGAACACCACGGGATGGAGGGCATCGCCAGCGCCGCGACCAGCGTGGTGATCGGGCACGTCGCCGCCGCGACCAAGTCGATCCGCGTCGGTGCGGGCGGGATCATGCTGCCCAACCATTCGCCGCTGGTAATCGCCGAGCAGTTCGGCACGCTCGACGCGCTCTTCCCCGGTCGCATCGACCTCGGGCTGGGCCGTGCGCCGGGCAGCGACCAGCGCGTCGCCGCCGCGCTGCGGCGCAATCTCGACAGCAATCCCGACGCCTTCCCGCGCGACGTGGTGGAGCTGCAGAGTTATTTCGCGAACGACGGGCGCACCGGCATCGTCGCGACGCCGGGCGCGGGCGCGAAGGTGCCGCTCTACATCCTCGGATCGAGCCTGTTCGGCGCGCAGGTCGCCGCGATGCTCGGCCTGCCCTACGCCTTTGCGAGCCACTTTGCGCCGCAGGCGCTCGACGATGCGCTGAAGATCTACCGCGACCGGTTCGAGCCGTCCGATGTGCTGAGCGAACCCTATGCGATCTGCGGCTACAACGTCTTCGCCGCCGAGACCGAGGAGGAGGCGCACCTGCTCGCCAGTTCGATGCAGCAGAGCTTCGTGCGGCTGCGGACCGGCAAGCCGGGCAGGCTGCCGCCACCGGTCGAAGGCTATCGCGAGAGCCTGCCGCCGCAGGCCGCCGCGATGCTCGACGGCGTGCTGTCGGCCACCGCGATCGGCACGCCCTCGCAGGTGCGCGAGCAGATGAATGCCTTCGTCGAGCGCACGCAGGCGGACGAGTTGATCATTGCAGGCTCGATCTACGATCACGAGAAACGCAAGCGCAGCCTCACGCTGGCAGCGGAGGCTTTTGCGGGCGAACGCGCCGCAGCCTGACCGGCGAAGCCATCCTTGGCAGGACGCAGAAAGGCGGCGCATCCCTTGGGGGAAGATGCGCCGCCTTCGCTGAACCCAGCGCAAGGAGGTTCAGCTTGCCTCGTCGATTTCCTTCATCGCCTCGTCGAGCGCGCGCAGCGCCTTGCTGCGTTCGCGCCGCGACAAGTCGCGATCGGCTTCGACCGCGCGGCGCGCGGAAGCGATCGCCATCTTAGCGCTCGAGAGATGCGCGCCTTGGCAGAACAGCGTCACGGTCTCGCCATTGGCCTCGACCTTCTCGCGCATCATCTCGCCGCTGCCGTCGCATTCGAAACGGAATTCGGGCAGGTCAGCTGCGATCTCGGCGAACGAAAGGCGCAGCGTCTCGCTATTCTCGGCACGCGCTCGCATCTCGCGCTGCAGCTTCTCCATCTTGCGCTGGAATTCGCCGTTCTCGCCCAATCGCTCGCCAAGGATATCCATGTCGCGGAGCGCCTCTCCGCCTTCGCCCAAGCGGCTTTGCAGAACGCGGATCTTGCGCCGGTCAGCCTTGGTCCTCGCGGGGAGGTCCGCGATCTGCTTCTCGATCCGCGCGCGTTCCTCGGCCGTCGCCTCGCGACCGTTGACGGTATAGCTGGTCCGCTCGGTCGGCTTGCCCGCGGCGTCGGTCGTCACGCTGCGTTCGACCCGCACGACGCGCTTGGCCTCGCCCCCGTCCCGGTCGTCCTCGTCGGACATCACGATCACGTGGCGCGTAGTTTCGGAGACCTCGCCGGGCTCGGGCGCCTCGGGAGGTAGCGGGGCATCCGGCGCATCGGGCGCAGGCGGAGCGTCGGGTACGCCGAGCGCGGGCGCTTCGGGCGCTTCGGGCGGCGCGGGCGGTTCGGCAGCGGCCATGCGCTCGGCATAGGAGACGGTCGCGGTCAGCGGCAGGGCCGCCAGCGCACCGATGATCAGCGTGCGCGCCGCAAGCCGCCGCCGGGGAGATACGTCGGACATGGTCAGGCTCCTCAGCCGATGGATGATCGATTTGTCGCCCAGCACAGGGCACGCCATCGGCGCGGCGAGCGCGATGCTCGGCCCGCGGCCGGCGGTCGCGAAGGCCGCGATGGTCGATGCATAGGTCGGGCGCAGGGCGCGGTCGCAGTTCGCCACCACGCGCGCATCGCACGCCGCCTCCTGATCGCGCCGCAGGGCCCGCCAGCCGACCCAGCCGAGCGGGTTGAACCAGTGCATCGCGAACAGCGGCTGAACCAGCGCGTTGACCAGCAGATCGTGCGCGCGGTGATGCTCCAGCTCGTGCGCAAGGGCGAGATCGCGGCGGGTCGGCTCGGTCTGCATCATGAAGCCGGCCGGCAGCGCAATCACCTTGTCGAACACGCCGAATGCGACCGGCGACCGGGTGGCCTCGGTTTCTACCAGCCGCACCTTTCCACGCGTCCCGACAGGGGTGCTCTCCGCCAGGAGTTCACCGCGCATCGTGAAATAGCGGGTGTAGCGCCGCACGAGGAACGCCACCGAACCGACCAGCCAGCCCACGAGGGCGAGCATCAGCCAGTCGATCTCGGGCGTGCCCACCACCATCGGCTGCAGCATCACCGGCCCCGTGCCCATGTCGGCAAGCGGGTACTGCACCAGCGGAAGCTGCGCCGCGGGCGCAGGGGCCGGTTCGGTTGCGAACCAGGCGGGCAATACGAGCGGCGGAAACAGCAATCGCAGGAAGGGCAAGGCCCACAGCGCGTAGGCCGCCTCTGCCCCGAAATAGCGCGCCACCGGGCGGCGCAGTACCAAGACCAGCGCGACCAGCGCAGCGGTCCAGCCAAGCGTTTCGAGAGCGAACGTCTGCCAGTCGATGCTCATTTGCGCATCTCCTTCAGCAGGCGCTCGATCTCGCCGAGATCCTCGTCGGTCAGCGATTCGCTCTCGGCAAGATGCGCGAAGAGCGAGGAGGCGCGCCCCCCGAACAACCGGTCCACCAGCCGCCGCGATTCGCCGCCGACATAGTCCGATCGTTCGATGCGCGGAGAATAGAGGAACCTGCGCCCGTCGGGCTCTGTCGCGAGGGCGCCCTTGCCCACCAGGCGCGAGAGCAGCGTCTTGACCGTCGGCATCGACCATCCGCGCGCCTCGCACACGGCGTCGCACACCTGGGTCGCGCTGAGCGGATGGCGATCCCAGATCACCTCCATGATCGCGTGCTCGGCCTCGCTGATCCGCTCTGCCGGTTCGTTGCCGGCCGGTTGGTTGTTTGATTGTGTCATCGGCTTCACCCTCATCGTCCGACTACGTTTGTAGGCGTATCGATTACGGATGTAAACATGAGCCGCAGATGAACGGGCGCGTTGCCGGCCGGGAGAGCGGCTAGTGCCCTCGCCGATCAGCAGACTTCGGCGGTATTCTCCGGGATAGGCCCAGGCGGTACACGCGCGGGATGACGGTAGAAGGGGTCTCCCGCGAGCCGCGTGGTGTCGCCGTAGGCCCGTGCCAGCGCCGCGTAGAGCGCCGGATCGTAGGCGGCGAGATCCTCCCGGTTCAGGATGCGGGTGCCGTCGACTACGGTCAGGCGGTTCGATTCGAACCAGATTTGCGTGCTTTCGGCCCAGTATTCCTGAATCGTCGTCATCGCATATTCGTGCCGCCACAGGCCCTTCACCTGCGCGTTCGCGTAGGCCGCTTCGATCTCTGCATAGAGCGCCGGGTCGGCGCCATCGATCGCGAACAGGATATTGTGCGCGAACTCGTGGACGAGGATCGTCTCGCCGTAATAGCGGCTGGAGGGCCATCCCAGCACGTCTTCTTCCGACCCGACCGTGCGCGGCCCGCCGATGCCCCGGGCGCGCGCATCCCAGTAGGCGCGGTCGGTCAGCCGCCCGATCCGTTCCTCGTAATGCTTCTTCTCGCACCGGGTCAGGCGCGGATCATCGGGCGCGGGTTTGGTCCAGTGCGCATTCTCGGGCAGGTCGAGCAGCGCCTCGTCTTCCGCGATGATCGCGACACGGTAGCCCTTCTCGACCAGCCACGCGCGCAGGTCTGGACGATAGGCGAGCATGTCCTCGATCATCGCCTCCGCAGCGACCAGCGCATCTTCGGACACCTGCGACGACGAGACGACCGGAATGCCGCTCGCATCGCGGTACTGTGTGTAGAAATCGGGTATCGAGAGCGCAGGTGGTGGTGGCGCTGCATTTACGCCGGTGCAGGCGGCAAGGCCTGTAAAAGCGGCGAGTGCGAGTGCGCGAAACATCATGCCCTCACCGCTAGCCCGGGGATGATGAACGGCGGGCATCGAAGCCCGCCGTGCATGATCAGTACACGCGCTTCTTCGGCTTGATGTACTCGATATCGTCGGTCAGCGTGTATTCGTGCACCGGGCGGTAATCGATCTTCATGTCGCCCTTGCCCGAACCCTTGGCACCGCCGCCCCAGCCGTCGAACCACGTCACCGTGTGCTTCATCCACTCGGCATCGTTGCGGTCGGGGAAGTCCTCGTGCGCATGGGCGCCGCGGCTTTCCTTGCGGTTGTCGGCGCTCGTCATGGTGACGCTCGCCTGGGCCATCAGGTTGTCGAGCTCGAGCGTCTCGATCAGGTCGCTGTTCCAGATCAGCGAGCGGTCGGACACGTGGATGTCCGCCATGCTCGCATTCACTTCGGCGAGGTGCTTCTTGCCCGCCGCCAGCGTTTCGGTGTCGCGGAAGACCGCCGCATGCTTCTGCATGGTCTTCTGCATGTCCTCGCGGATGCGCGCGGTCGGCAGGCTGCCATTGGCATGACGGAAGTGATCGAGCCGGGTCAGCGCAAGGTCGGCGCTGTCGGCAGGCAGGGCGTCGTGCTTGGCGCCCGGCTTCATCGTTTCGGCCAGGCGATGGCCGATCGCGCGGCCGAACACCACGAGGTCGATCAGCGAGTTCGAGCCGAGGCGGTTCGCCCCGTGGACCGAGACGCAGCCCGCCTCGCCCGCGGCATAGAGCCCGGGCACGACATGGTCGGGATTGCCGTCCGGCCCCATGGTCACGACTTCGCCGTGATAGTTCGTCGGGATGCCGCCCATGTTGTAGTGGACGGTCGGCGTCACCGGCAGCGGTTCGCGCGTCAGATCGACGCCGGCGAAGATCTTGCCGCTCTCGGTGATGCCCGGCAGCCGCTCGGCGAGCACCGCAGGGTCGATGTGGTCGAGGTGGAGGAAGATGTGGTCCCCATCCTTGCCAACGCCCCGGCCTTCACGCATTTCCAGCGCCATCGAGCGCGACACGACGTCGCGCGATGCGAGATCTTTCGCGGAAGGCGCGTAGCGTTCCATGAACCGCTCGCCCTCGGAATTGGTGAGGTAGCCGCCCTCGCCGCGCGCGCCTTCGGTGATCAGCACGCCCGCGCCGTAGATACCGGTCGGGTGGAACTGGACGAACTCCATGTCCTGCAGCGGCAGGCCAGCGCGCAGCACCATGCCGCCGCCATCACCGGTGCAGGTGTGGGCCGACGTCGCCGTGTAGTAGCAGCGGCCATAGCCGCCGGTGGCGAGCACCACGGCATGCGCCTTGAAGCGGTGGATCGAGCCATCATCGAGGCACATCGCGATAACGCCGACGCAGCGGCGATCCGCGCCCTCTCCCGCCATGATCAGGTCGATCGCGAAATATTCGATGAAGAAGTCTGCGTCGTACTTGAGGCTCTGCTGGTAGAGCGCGTGGAGCATCGCGTGCCCCGTGCGGTCCGCCGCGGCGCAGGTGCGCTGCACGGGCGGGCCTTCGCCCATGTTCTGCATGTGGCCGCCGAACGGGCGCTGGTAGATCGTGCCGTCCTTGTTGCGGCTGAACGGCACGCCCGCGTGCTCAAGCTCGTAGACCGCCTGCGGGGCTTCACGCGCGAGATATTCGATCGCGTCCTGGTCGCCCAGCCAGTCCGACCCCTTCACGGTGTCGTACATGTGCCAGGTCCAGTGGTCGGGCGTGTTGTTGCCCAGCGACGCGGCGATGCCGCCCTGCGCGGCAACCGTGTGCGACCGGGTGGGGAAGACCTTGGAAATGTTCGCGGTCTTGAAGCCCGCTTCGGCCGCGCCCATCGTGGCGCGCAGGCCCGAACCGCCCGCGCCGACAACCACCACGTCGAATTCGTGGTCGATGATCGGATAGGCGTCGCCGACGTTCTTGGGGCGATCGGTGGCGGTGTCGTTGGGGGTCTGGCTGGCCATCAGGCAGCTCCTGCGAATGCGATGCTGGCGATGCAGAAGACGGCGAACACGCCGCCCGCAATCACCGCGAGATTGAGAAGGGCGATCAGCGCGAAGCGGCTGCCGCCCTGATGGATATAGTCTTCGATCAGCACCTGCAGGCCGAGGCGTGCGTGCCAGAACGTGCTGACGATCAGCAGGATCAGGGCCGCCGCGCTGACCGGGTTGGCGAGCCAGCCGGTGACAGTGCCGTAATCGTAGCCCGGCAGCAGCAGGAAGCTGACCAGCAGGAACAGCACCAGCACGAGGTTGCCGATCGCGGTAAAGCGCTGGACCAGCCAGTGATGCGCGCCCTCGTGGGCCGAGCCGAGGCCGCGCACGCGGCCGAGAGAGGTTCCGTTACCCATGGTACAGGCCTTATTTCAGGATGATGATCGCCCAGAAGGCGATCGTCAGGACAATGGCGATGATCGGGCTCAGCATGGACCACAGCTTGTTCGTCTGCAGTTCGTAACCGGCGCCGATATCGAGCACGAAGTGGCGCAGCCCGCTCATCATGTGGGTGAAGAAGGCCCAGGTCAGGCCGACCAGCACGATGTAGCCGATCGGGCTGGTCATCACGCCCGCGAAGGTTTCGTAGGCTTCCGGCCCGCCCGCCATCGCGCCCAGCCACCACAGCAGCACGGCGAGGCCGACGAGGGCAAGACCGTCGCCGGTGACGCGGTGCAGGATGGAGACCAGCATGTGCGGCCCCCATTTCCAGATTTGCAGATGGGGGGAGAGCGGTCTGTTCGACATGGTGTCTGGCGGGTCCAATCTGGCCGATATGCGGATGGGCTTGCGCCTCCACTTAGCGGAAGCGCGCCACGGTTCAAGCGAGTCCAAAGCACGGGCCATGGGGTTCATGCAAGCGCGGGGCTTGGTTGGACGGTGCGAAGCGCCTATCGACTATGGACATGACAGGTATTCTCGTCACCGGATCGAGCCGCGGGATCGGCGCCGCGATACGCGAACAGCTGGAGGCGCGCTGCGTGAAGGTGGTCGGCCATTCGACCGGCCAATCCTCCGCCCAATCCTCCGGGGACCGCGAAGAAGGCGAGATTGCCGCCGATTTTACCGAGCCTTCGGCACCCTCCATGCTGTGGGAAGAGGCGCTGCGGCAGGCCGATGGCGAGATCGACGTACTGGTCAACAATGCCGGCCTGTTCGCGGGCATCCCGCTCGACACCTCCGACATCGAATGGCTCGATGCGTGGGAGGAAACGCTGCGCATCAACCTGACCGCCGCCGCCCAGCTCAGCCGCTTTGCCGTGCGCCACTGGCAGGAACGCGGGTGCGAGGGGCGGATCGTCCACATCGCCAGCCGCGCCGGTCATCGCGGCGATTCTCCCGCCCACTGGCATTATGCGGCGGCCAAGGGCGGTATGCTGGCGCTGCACAAGACCATCGCCCGCGCCTACGCCGGTGAGGGGATCTACAGCTTCGCGGTGACGCCCGGCTTTACCGATACGTCGATGGCGGGCGATTATCTGGAGTCGCGCGGCGGCCCCGGCCTGCTCGCCGACATACCGCTCGGCCGCGTGGCCGAGCCGGAGGAGATCGCGGATATCGCGGTCTGGTGCGCGCTCGACGCGCCGCCGAGCATGACCGGCGCGACGATCGATGCCAACGGCGCGAGCTATGTCCGCTAGGCTCGCCGCGCTCGGCGCGCTGGCATTCGTCGCCGCAGGCTGCGCGCCAGCCACCAAGCCGCTCGCCAGCGCCGCCGGGACGGAGCAGACGAGTATCGCTACCTCCCCCGAACTGGCCGCCAGCTTCCCGCAATCGGCCTTCCTCGAAAAATGCGCGGACTTCGACGCGTGGGACAAGCCCTCCCCGCCCTTCGAACTGCTTGGCGACACCTGGTACGTCGGCACCTGCGGCATTTCCGCGATCCTCGTTCTCGGCGAGGACGGGCACGTCCTGATCGATAGCGGGGTGGAGGCTGCTGCACCGCTAGTCCTTGCCAATATCCGCGCGCTCGGCATCGACCCGCGCGATATCCGCTACCTGCTGATGAGCCACGAACATTTCGATCATGTGGGTGCGCACGCAGCCTTGGTCGAAGCGACCGGAGCGCAGGTGATTGCCTCGCCCGAAGCGGCAGAGGTTCTGGCCGGCGGCAAGGTCGGCGCGGATGATCCGCAGGCCGCGATCCACCCCGCAATGGCCCCGGTAAAAGTCGACCGGATCGTAAGCGACAGCGAAGTTCTCACACTGGGCGGGAAGGAATTCACCGCGCATTTCACCCCGGGCCATACGCCGGGTGCAATGAGCTGGACATGGAACGCCTGCGCGCTTGCGTGGCAACCGCCGGTGTGCCGCCGCGTCGCCTATGTCGACAGCCTCTCGCCCGTCTCGGCGGACGATTACCGCTTCACCGATCATCCCGCTCTTATCGCGGACTTCAGGCGCAGCATCGCCAGGGTCGCCCGGCTTCCATGCGACCTGCTCGCGACGCCGCATCCTTCGTCGAGCGGGATGCTCGACCGGATGAAGGATGGCGCATTGCTGGATGGGACTGCCTGTGCCGATTACGCGAGGGCGCTCGAAACGCGGCTGGACGAACGGCTGGCGAAAGAAGGCGAATGACCGGCGCCCCGGGATCGAATTCCGATCTCCCCTTCTCCTGCAGGTGCGGCGCGGTGAAGGGGGCGATCGAGAAGGCGGGGCCGCGCAATGGCGATTTCGTCGTCTGCCACTGCACCGATTGCCAGGCCTTCGCCAATCGCTTCGATGCAGCGGAGCGCGTGATGGACGAAAATGCCGGTACACCGCTCTACCAGAGCCGCTGCGCGCGGATGCGGATCGAACACGGGCTCGGCGAGCTGGGCTGCGTCCATCTGACCGACAAGCCCACCTTGCGGTGGTACGCGCGATGCTGCGACACCCCGATGTTCAACACATTCGGGAACGGGAAAATCCCCTACGTCACGACACTTGCCGGCAATTGCGACGCCGGCCTGCGCGCACGCCTGTTGGGTGAACCGGTCGGCCATCTGTTCGTCGAGGATGATCCCCACGATCTCGGCCCGGTCGACCGCATGCCGATGAGCAAGCTGATGCGCCGGTTCTTCGTGCGCATGGTGAAGGACATTCTCTCGGGCAATCGCCGCCGCAGCCCGCTGTTCGATTCCCGGACGCTGGAGCCGATCTCCACCCCCACCCGACTTTCCAAGGAAACCGTTATAAATGTCGGCTGACATCACCGCCGAAGAAGCCGGAATCAGCTGGAAGCTGACCGCACTGGTCGACCGGACCGCCGCCGAGGCCGCACTCGCGGCAAGCGTGGAAGACGCGTGGGACTCCGATCTCGTGATGAGCGCGCACGAGGTCGAGGCCGATCGCTACGATCCGATCAACGCCGGGCTATGGCGCATCGAGGCATGGTATCCGCGCCGCCCCGACGACGCGCTGCGCAGCACGCTCGACCGCATGTTCGAAGGCAAGGCGCCCGATTTCGAGCTCGAGAAGGTGGAGCCCGAAGACTGGGTCACGCTCAGCCAGCAAGCGGTCGAGCCGGTCCGGGCGGGGCCCTTCCATATCCGCACGCACGACTTCGCCCCCGATCCGGCTGCGATCGACCTCGTGATCCCCGCCAGCCGCGCCTTCGGCACCGGCCAGCACCAGACGACCGCGGGCTGTCTCGCGATGCTGGGCTGGCTGCGCGCGCGGGGCGTGCGCCCCCGCCGCGCGGTCGATGTGGGCACGGGCACCGGCCTGCTCGCGATCGGTGCGCTCAAGCTCTTCCCCACCGCGAACATGATCGCGAGCGACATCGATCCGGTGTGCGACGAGATCGTGCGCGAGAACGCGCGCGACAATGGCGTCGCGATGGGTCAGCGCCCCGGCGCGCTCCATTACGTCACCGCAGCGGGCATGGATCACCCCGCGCTCAAGGCGCGCGCGCCCTACGACCTGCTGATCGCCAACATCCTTGCCGGGCCGCTGGTGGAGCTGGCGCAGGACTTCTCGCTGGCGCTGCAGCCGGGCGGTCGCGTGATCCTTGCCGGGCTGCTCGACACGCAAGCGGCGCGCGTGATCCGTGCCTACCAGCGCATGGGCCTGCGGCTGGAACGACGGATCGACGACGGCGACTGGTCGATCCTGTGCCTGCGGGCGCCCACTTGGTGAGGCCAGCGTGATGAGCGGGCTGCGGCTGACCGGCAGGATCGCTCTCGGCCTTGCCGGAGCGTTCGCGCTGGTCGTCGCAGGCTTCTTCCTCGCCGCGTGGATCGGCTCCAGCATCCCGCGCAATGCAGACTGGGTCGAGGCCGAGACGGGCATCCCGGTGATGGTCGAGACCAACGGCTTCCATACCGGGATCGTCATGCCGATCGTCACCCCGGTGAAGGACTGGCGCGAGACCTTCCCCTCCGCCGCGAAGCCGATGGCACGCGGCATGCGCCCGACGCACATCTCGGTCGGCTGGGGCGACCGCGAGATGTATCTCGACGTGCCCACCTGGGCCGACCTCAAGCCCGCCAGCGCGCTGCGAATCGCCTTTCGCGGCGGGCCCGCGGTAATGCGGGTCGCGCATTACTATCGGCCCGCAGGGGGGCCGGACCACCGCTGGCTGATCCTGCACGAGGAGGAATATGCGCGGCTGGTGGCCGAGGTCGAGAAAGCGCTGCCGCCGGTCGACGATCCGGAGGACCGCGTGAGCCACCAGGGATTCGATCGGCTGGCGAAAGTCTACGACAGCACCGGGCGCTATACGCTGGGCAACACCTGCAACCAGTGGGTCGGCGACGCGCTCGCCGCAGCCGGCATAAAAATAGGCCTCTGGACACCGCTGGCGGGCGGCGTGATGAAATGGATTCCCGAGGGCGAAGCGCGGCCCTAGCCCGCCAGGCCGTCGCGTCGCGCGGCCAGGAAGCGCGCCTCGGCAGGCTCGGGACCGAGCGCGAGCGCTGCATTATAAGCCGTCCGTGCCTCCGCGTGCCGTCCCGCCCGTGCCAGCAGGTCCGCTCGTCCAGCTTGGAACGGGAGGAAATGGGCCAGCCTCTCCGCGTCGAGTTCGTCCAGCGCCGCCAGCCCGTCTTCCAGCGCATGCGCCCGCGAGAGCGCAACCGCGCGGTTGATCGCCACCACTGGCGTTGGCCGCATGGCCAGCAGCACATCGTAGAGGCGCAGGATCGCCGCCCAGTCGGTCTCGCCCCGCTCCCGCCGCAGGGCATGGGTCAGGTGGATCGCGGCGACCGTCTGCAAGGGCCCCGGCCGGCGCAGCGCCGTCGCCCGGTCTAGCGCGGCGCGCCCCGCTTCGATCCGCTGCGCATCCCACAGGACGACATCCTGCTGCGACAGCGGCACCATCGTGCGCTCGCCATCCACCCGCGCCTGTTCGCGAGAGCGCACGAGGCTGACGAGCGCCAGCAATCCGTGCGCCTCCGCCTCGTCGGGCATCAGCTCGGCCAACAAGAGCGCCAGCCGCTCCACTTCGGGCGCCAACCCCTGCGTATCGCCCTCCCCCGCCGCATTGCGGTAGGCTATGCCGAGCGCGGTCTCGAGCGTGTCGAGAACCGCGCCGACGCGCGCCGCCCACTCCCCGGGCGGCGGGGTCTCGAACGGAATTCGCGCCGCCCTGATCTTCGTCTTGGCGCGCGTGATCCGCTGGTACATCGCAGGCTCGGTGGCGAGAAACGCGCGCGCGATCCGCGCAACCGACACGCCGCAGATCACCCGCAAAGCCAGCGCAATCCGCGCCTCGGGCGCCAGCGCGGGATGGCAGCAGGTGAACAGCAGCCGCAGCCGGTCGTCGGGGATCGGTTCGGGAAAGGGAATGACATCGCCAATCGCATCGCCCTCCGGCTCGCTCGCCAGCGCGCGCGCCTCCCGCTCGGCCCGGCGCACCGCATCGAGCGCGCGGCGCCGCGCCGCGACATAGAGCCATGCCGCCGGGTCGCGGACTTCCGTGCTTTGCCTCAGCAAGGCCTCGCACGCGGCGGAGAACCCGTCTTCCGCCAGGTCGAGATCGCGGAACTGCGCGGCGAGGGCCGCGATGACCCTCGGCCGCGCATCTCCGATCGCGTCCTCTACTCGGGCCATATCGCGCGGATCTCGACCGAGCCCTTGCCCGGGACCGGGATCAGCCTCGCCCAGCGCACCGCTTCGTCGTGGTCCGCTGCCTCGATCACGTAGTAGCCGCCCAGCTCCTCGTGCGTTTCGGCGAAGGGGCCGTCGTGCAGCGTGCCCTCGCCGCCATTGGTGTAGCGGATCGTGGTCGCGCTGTGCGCTTCCTTCAGGCGGTTTCCGCTGAACTCGACGCCGCTGGCCATCAGTTCCTCGACCAGCTTCATGTGCCCGGAGAGCGTTTCCTCGATCCGCGCGGTGCCATCCTCGCCTTCGTAAAAGCTCTCATCCTCGTAGATCATCAGCATGTACTGCATCATGCGCCTCCGGTTCGGCATCGCCCCTGCGGCGATACTCTACACCCGAGACGCCACTCGGCAGCGCCATTCGACAGGCGTGCGAGAATTTTTCCTACGACCGATCGGCAGGCTCGCCTTCGCCCTCGTCATCGCCCCCGTCATCGCCCTCGCCACCGGACGCCGCGCCCGGCCCCGTCACCATCTCGTGGTAGCCCGCGACCGCGCGGACCACGGCGTGCATCATCTCCATGCGGGCGGGGATCGGCACACTGGTGCGGCCGATCATCACCGCCACCGTGTAGGTGCTGCCATCGGGCGCGGTGAGGATGCCGACATCGTTGTAGCCTGCCTGCGGCGCGGGCGCCTGCGTGTCGAGCACCTGCCCCGTGCCCGTCTTGTGTGCGATGCTCCAGCCCTGGGGCAGCCCGCCCTTGAGCCGGTTGGGGCCGCTCTTCACCGCCTCCAGCCACGCGAGGAAGCGTGCGGTATTCTGATCGGACAGCAGTTCGCCCTGCTTGAGTTGCGCGAGCGCGGCGGCAATGGCGACCGGGCTTGCCCCGTCGACCGGATCGGCCACGTAGGCATCGAAGTTTCGCTGGCGGACATCGTCCGGCACCGCCCGGCGGACCTCGAAGAACAGGTCGTCGAAGGCGAAGGCCTGCTGCCATTCCAGCCCTGCAATGGCGGACTGCATGGGCCGCTCGCCCGGCCCGAAACGGATATCGGCGAAGCCCTTGCGCGCAAGCATCTTGCGCACCGCGTCCGGCCCGCCGACGCGGCGCAGGACCATGTCGTTCGCGGTGTTGTCGCTCTGCGTCAGCGCGCGTTCGATGAAGTCCGCATAGCTCGCCGTGAAACTGCCATTGGCGACCACCCCGCCGCGAATGGGGCTGTGGAACACCGCCACATCCTCGCGCCGCACCGTGCCGGTCTGCGCGAGGTCGAGCTTGCCGCGATCCGCCTGGTCGAGTGCGGTCAGCGCGACCCACAGCTTGCTGACGCTCTGCTGCGGATAGAGCGCCGTGCCCTCGAAATGCACCATCCGGCCGCGCGCCGGATCACTCACCGCGATCCCGACCTTGCCGTCGAACCCGGTGCCGATTTCGAACAGCTGGTCGTCGAGCCATTCCTCCTGCTCCGAACGCTCGACCACAACGTCCTCCGCCGCCTGTCCGATCCGCTCCTCGATGCTGGGCGCGGGGTCGCGCTCCTTCGCCTCCCGGCCGAGATGGCACGTGGCGAGCGTGCCGAGCGAAAGGAGGCCGAAGAGGACGAGCAGAATGGTGCGCATGACTCGCGATATAGCTCCAAGTCTTTGAAAAGAAATGGCCTGCGCCGGATACTATCCCGCGTCGGCGACGATTTGCGCCCAGCCCGCCTCGTCGATCACCTCGATCCCGAGCTCCTCGGCCTTCTTCAGCTTGCTGCCCGCGCCCGGCCCGGCGACCAGCAGGTCGGTCTTGGCCGACACGCTGCCCGCGGCCTTTGCGCCGAGCCGTTCGGCCTGCGCCTTGGCCTCGTCGCGGCTCATGGTTTCCAGCTTGCCGGTGAACACCACAGTCTTGCCCGCCACCGGGCTTTCGACCGTCTCGACCTCGTAGACCGGCGGGTCCACCTCGCCCTCACCCGGCTTCGCGCCAATCAGCTCGTCCCATACCCGGCGGTTGTGCTCCTCATGGAAGAAGTCCGCGAGCGCGTGGCCCACCGCCGTGCCGATGCCATCCGTGCGCACCTCGTAGATGCGCCGCACCGCTTCGAGCATCCGCGTGTTGAAGGGGCTGACCTTCTCGTCCTCGCCGCGCGGGTTTTCGGTGCGGTATTGGTGGAATTCGGCGGCCTTGCCCGGCAGTTTCCGGATATCGCCGAGGCCCTTCATCAGGTCGCGCGCGGTCACGCTGCCGACATGCCGGATGCCGAGGCCGAAGAGCAGCCGCGCGGCATCGGGGGCGCGCTTGGCCTCGATCGCTGCCAACAGGTTATCCACCGACTTGTCCTGCCAGCCTTCCAGCGCGAGGATATCCTCGCGGCGCTTGCGCAGGCGGAAGATGTCGACCGGGCTCTCGAGCCAGCCGAGGGCATGGAACTGCGCGATCGTCTTCTCGCCCAGCCCCTCGATGTCGAGCGCACCGCGGCTGACGAAATGCTCCAGCCGCTCGGTCGCCTGCGCGGGGCAGATCAGCCCGCCGGTGCAGCGCACGTCGACCTCGCCCTCCTCGGCCACCGCCTCGCTGCCGCATTCGGGGCAGTGATCGGGGAAGTGGTAGGCCGCGCGCTCGGCATCGGGCGTCAGGTTCTCGACCACCTGCGGGATGACGTCGCCGGCGCGCTGCACGACCACGCGGTCGCCCGGCCGCACGCCAAGCCGCGCGATCTCGTCGCGGTTGTGGAGCGTGACGTTGGTGACGGTCACCCCGCCCACCAGCACCGGCGCGAGGCGGCCCACCGGGGTCAGCTTGCCCGTGCGCCCGACCTGGATATCGATCGCCTCCAGCGTCGTCTCCGCGCGTTCGGCGGGGAACTTGTGCGCCAGCGCCCAGCGCGGTGCTTTCGCGACGAAGCCGAGCCGCTCCTGCCAGTCGAGCCGGTCGACCTTGTAGACCACGCCGTCGATCTCGTAGGGCAGGTCGGGCCGCTGGGAGGCGATCGTCTCGTAATGCGCGAGCAGCGCGTCGAGCCCTTCGACACGCGTGAACAGCTTCGAGACCGGCAGGCCGAAGCCCTCGATCGCGCGGATGACCTCCTGCTGCGTCTTGCCTGGAACATCGCTCGCCGCGCCCCAGCCATGCGCCCAGAAGCGCAAGGGGCGGCTGGCGGTGACCTTTGCGTCCTTCTGCCGCAGCGAGCCCGCGGCGGCATTGCGCGGATTGGCGAACTGGCGGACTTTCGCAGGGTCGAAATCCTCGCCCTTCGCTTCGGCCGCAGCGCGCGCTTCGTCCATCAGCCGCGTGTTGAGGTCGGCGAAGGCGGCGCGCTCCATGTAGACCTCGCCGCGGATCTCGAACAGGTCGGGCGCATCGCCTTCCAGCCGCGCTGGGATGTCCGCGATATGCGCGACATTGGCGGTCACATCCTCGCCCACCTGCCCGTCCCCGCGCGTCGCCGCGCGGACCAGCTCGCCCTTCTCGTAGCGCAGCGAGCAGGACAGGCCGTCGATCTTGTCCTCCGCCGTGAAGGCGATCGGCGTATCGGCATCGAGATCGAGGAAGCGCCGCACGCGCGCGATCCATTCGCCGACCTCCTCGCCATTGAACGCATTGTCGAGGCTCATCATCCGCACTTCGTGCGTCACCTTGGACAGCGGCGATGCGGCAACCTCGTGCCCGACGCCCTGCGAGGGCGAATCGACGCGGACCAGCTGCGGGAAAGCCGCCTCCAACGCGGCGTTCCGGCGGACCAGCGCGTCGTATTCCTGATCGGTGATCTCGGGCGCGTCCTCGGCGTGATACAGCCGGTTATGCTTCGCGATCGTGCGCGCGAGCCGCATCAGCTCGTTCGCGGCGGCGGCTTCGGAGAGGGTTTCGGCAAGGTCGGCGGCATCATCCATGGCGAAATCCGATAGGCCACCGATACGCTCCGACCAAAGCGATTTTCGCGCAGGCCGCCCGGACGTATGATCGGGGTCCGGGTCCGCAGGAGAAATCTGTCATGCGCTTGGGAAAGAAGATCGGTTGTGGTTGCGGCGGGCTCGTCCTGCTGCTCGTGCTGGCGGCGATCGCCATCTGGACCTGGAAACCGTGGGCCAGCATGGTCCCGCTCGAGATGGTCGAGCCCGAAGCCGCGCGGGGCCAGCGCGTCGATACGGGCGACGTGCTCGGCAATTATTATCCCGCGAAGGGCGTGGAGAATGGCCCCGGCATCCTCCTCATCGGCGGCAGCGAAGGCGGCCTCGGTAGCGACATGACACGGCTGGCGCTGGCTCTGCAGGCGGACGGGTTCTCGGTCCTCCAACAGAGCTACTGGCGCGCACCGGACCAGCCCGAACGGCTCGAAGGCGTTCCGCTGGAGACGTTCCAGCGCGGCCTCGCGTGGCTGCGGGCGCGACCCGAGGTCGATCCGGCACGCACCGCCATGATGGGCTGGTCGCGCGGGAGCGAGGCGACCCAGCTGATCGCGATTCGCGATCCGAGGCTGAAGGCGATCGTCCTCGGCATGCCGGGCAATGCCGTCTGGCCGGGCTTTACCTGGGAGGAACCGTGGAAGCAGTTGGGTTCGCCGTGGACGTGGCGCGGCGAGGACCTGCCTTATCTCGACACCAGCGGCGTGCAGATGTTCGGCGCAGACCGCGAACAGGTCGCGCAAGACCTGCTGGCGCTGCAGGACGCTCAGCCCGACGCGGTGATCGCGGTCGAAGAGATCGGCGCGCCCATCCTGATGATCTGCGGCGAAGCGGACAATGTCTGGGCCTCGTGCCCGATGGCCCGCAAGATTGAGAAGCGCGCGGGCACCAACGGCAAGGAGGACGTGACGCTGCTCGCCTACGCCGGTGCCGGGCACTACGGCTACGGCGCACCGGTGAGCGAGGACGATCCCGACTATGCGAACCTGTCACGCCTCGGCGGATCGAAGGACGGCACCGCGCAGGCGCTGCGCGAGGGCTATCGTGAGATCGTGGCGTTCCTGAAGGACGAGCTCGGGGGCGAAGGCGAGGAGCCCTAGGCCCCTTCCAGCAGCCGGTCGGCCTGGGCGCGGGCTTCGGGGGTGATCTCCGCGCCCGAGAGCATGCGTGCGATTTCCTCCTGCCGGCCCGCGTCGTCGAGCAGCACGACCGAGGTCTTCGTCACCGCGCCCGAGCTTGCCTTGGCGATCTGGTAATGGACCCGGCCACGCGCCGCGACCTGCGGACTGTGCGTGACGACCAGCACCTGGCCGTCGCTGGCGAGCCGCGCCAGCCGCTCGCCGATGGCGGAGGCGACCGCCCCGCCCACGCCGCGGTCGATCTCGTCGAAGATCATCGTCGCCGCGCCGCCCTGCTCCGCCAGCGCCACCTTCAGCGCAAGGATGAAGCGCGAGAGTTCGCCGCCGCTGGCGATCTTGTTGAGCGGGGCGAAGTCCGCGCCCGGATTGGTCGCGATCTTGAACTCGACCGCATCCATGCCCGACGGGCCCCATTTCTCCTGCGGCAGCGGCTCCACATCGCTGCGGAACCGCGCAGAATCGAGCTTGAGCGGCGCCAGCTCCGCCGCAACCGCCTTGTCGAGCGTTTTCGCGGCCGCCTTGCGCGCCTTGCGCAGCTGCGTCGCCGCGCCCTCGTAAGCGTCGTAGGCCTCACGCTCGGCAATGCTCAGCGCGTCGAGCTGCGCCTCACCGCCCTCGATCGCATCGAGCTTGGTGCGCAACTCGCGCATCCTGTCGGGCAGTTCGTCCACCTCGCAGCGGTGCTTGCGAGCGAGCGCGCGCAGGTCGAACAGGCGCGTCTCGGCGGCATCCAGCGCCGCGGGATCGTGAACCAGCGCCTCGGCCGCTTGCTCCAGCTTTTCCTCTGCCTCGGTCCCTTCGAGAATCGCACGGTCGAGCGCCGCGAGCGCTTCGGCGAGCAGCTTGTGTTCGCCCGCGATCCGGTCGAGCCGGCGCGCGGCGGTGCGCAGCTCGCTCAGCGGCGAATCCGATCCGTCCCAGATGTGGCGCAGTTCCTCGAGATCGCCCGACAGGCGCTCCCCCTTCTGCATCGAGGCACGCGCCTCGGCCAGCCGCGCCTCCTCGCCCGCCTGCGGCGCAATCTCCGTCAATTCGGCCAGATGGGCGAGCAGCAGATCCTGTTCCGCGCTCGCCGCATCGATCGCCTCGCGCGCCTCTTCCAGCGCCTGCGCCGCGCGCTGCCATTCGCGCCAGGTGCGCGCGACCCTGGCGGTGTCGGCACCGGCGAAACGGTCGAGCAGCTGGCGATGACCGCGCGGATTCACGAGCCCGCGATCATCGTGCTGGCCGTGCAGTTCGACCAGAATCGGTGCGAGCGCGCGCAGCAGCGCGACGCTGGCCGACTGGTCGTTGACGAAGGCCTTCGACCCGCCATCGGCCTTTACCTGCCGGCGGATGATCAGCGGCTCGCCCGGTTCGATCTCGATACCGGCGTCGTCCAGCGCTTCGCCGAGCGCGGGCGGAAATTCGGCGAATTCGAAACTGGCGGTCACGCTCGCCTGCTGGGCGCCGCTGCGGACCAGCGATGTCTCGGCCCGGTTGCCGAGCACGAGGCCGAGCGAATCGAGCAGGATCGACTTGCCCGCGCCCGTCTCGCCCGTGAGCACGCCGAGTCCGCGCCCGAAATCGAGGTCGAGCGCTTCGATCAGCACGACATTGCGGACGGCGAGTTGAGTCAGCATTCCTGGGACAGGTTAGCGCGCGTGCAACGCAAAGTCAGCGCCGCAGCAGGCCGAAAGCCCGTCGTTCATGTGTATAAGCGCCGTTCGCCGCCGCCGCAGCACCTCAGCCGGCGGTCGCGACCTGCACGTCGGGCGCGTGGTCTTCGATCAGCTCGTACGCCTTTTCGTACCACTCGTTGCCCGGATAGTTCGCGCCGAGCACGGCGGCGTACTTCTTCGCCTCGGTCGGGATGCCGAGCGCAAGGCTGGTTTCCGTCAAGCGATAGAGCGCTTCGGGGGCGTGGCTGGTGGTCTGGTAGGTCTCGATCACGTTCTGGAACCGGATCTGCGCGGCAGTCCAACGGCCCGACCGTTCGTAGAAACGGCCGATTTCCATTTCCTTGCCCGCGAGGTGATCGTTCACGAGGTCGATCTTGAGCCTTGCGTCGGATGCATATTCGGACTGCGGGAAGCGCCGCTCCACCTCGCGCAGCGCGGTCAGCGCCTGCTCGGTCGTGCGCTGGTCGCGCGTCACGTCGCTGATCTGCTCGTAATAACTGAGCGCGATCAGATAGTAGGCGTAAGGCGCGTCCTTGTTGCCCGGGTGGATCGACAGGAAGCGCTGCGCGCTCTGGATCGACTTGTTGTAATCGCGCGCGACGTAATAGCTGAATGCGCTCATCAGCTGCGCGCGGCGGGCCCAGGGCGAATAGGGATGCTGGCGCTCCACCTCGTCGAACAGCGCGGCGGCCAGCGACGTCTGCCCGCGATCGAGGCGGTCCTTGGCGCTGGCATAAAGCGTTTCGACATCGCGCGCGACATAGGCTGTGTCTGCCGGCCCCGACCCGCTTCCGCCGGCACAAGCGGTGGTGAGCGTGGCGAGGCTGCCGAGGACGGCTGCGGCGGCGATGTTTTTGCGGAAAGCTCTCATGGCGGCGCGATATAGCGCCGGGCGCCCTGAACGCCAAGTGAAAGGGGGACGCCTTTGAGGCACCTCAGGCGCGGTGCCTCCGACCACCCATGGTTAAGGAGGTTACACCTCTAACTTTCTGCAATCGGAAAGTATTCAAGTAGCAATGCTGCTTTCGACCATTGGGGTCGCCTTATGAGGAGCCTAGGAATGACCAGAAAAAGCATTGTTTCCGCCTTTATGTGCGCGGCCATGTTCGCAACGGCCCCGGTCGCGGCGCAATGGGTTGGCCCGGGCGGGCCCTACCCGGGTGCGCCGAATGCGGAAATTACCAAATATTATTCGGACTCTTCCTATCGCGAGCAGGTTGGCGAGCTCGTCGTGTGGTGCGACGGAAGTTTCCATATGGACGGCATGATAACGGCCTACGACCAGGTCGAAACCTTCCCCTGCCCATAATTGCGAGTGAAAGGCCCGGTCGCTCCAGCTTCCGGGCCTTCAGATTACCGATTCACGTAACCGCCCGGCTGAAGCGCAAGGGCAACCCGCGCCCTTGTCAGCTCGCCGGGCGCTCTCCGTGGCCCGACATTTCGCTGCCCTCGGGCGCGTCCCACAGCAGGTGGCGTCCTTCGAGGCTGACGAGATTCTTGGACCGGATCACTTCGCCCTTGGTCTTGTAGCCCAGCAGCTGTTCCGCATCGAGATGCGGGTTCACCGCAAGGACGCGCAGTTCCTCCGATGTGAAGTCGGAAAGGCCGCGCGCACGCTCCTGCCCCTGCTGATCGTAGATATGCAGCACGTCGCCGCGGCTGAAATCGCCGTCGATCGAGAGGATGTCCTCGCGCCTGATCGCGCGGCTGCCCTCGGCGAGCTCGTCCGCCAGTTCGTCCGAAATGCCGAGGCTGCCCGCCATCTGCAGGCGGTTGGCGATCCAGCGTTCCCAGCCCGAGGTCGGCGTATCGTGCGCGATGAACTTGGTCGCGCGCCGCTCCCCGTCCAGCACCGAGGTGAGCGGATTGTCGTGCTCGCCATGCGCGATGTAAGTGGTGACGCCCGCTTCCTGCGCGATATTCGCAGCCATCAGCTTGGTCGTCATGCCGCCGGTGCCCAGCGTGCTCTTGCCCTTGGTCGCCTCCATGAAGGGGGCGACATCGGTGACTTCGGGGATGAACTCGGCGCCTTCCTCGTCCGGGTGGCGATCGTACAGGCCTTCCACCTCGGTCAGGATGATGAAGTCTTCGGCGTCGACCATCTGCGCGACCTTGGCGGCCAGGCGGTCGTTATCGCCTACGCGGATTTCCTCGGTGGTGATCGAATCGTTCTCGTTCACGATCGGCATCACGCCCGCCTCGATCAGGCGGAAGACGGTGTTGCGCGTGTTGAGGAAGCGGCGGTGATCCTCGAAATCGCCGAGCGTCAGCAGGACCTGCGCGATCTCGAAATCGAATTCGTGCCCGATCTGCTTGTAGGCATTGGTCAGGATCGGCATCCCGCAGGCGGCGGCGGCCTGCTTGTCGCTGACCCCGGCGGTTTCCGGTTTCTCACCCACGATCTTCAGCCCCAGCGCGACCGCGCCCGAGCTGCACAGGATAACGTTGGTGCCCCGCTCGCGCAGCTTGGCGACATCTTCCAGCAGACGCTGGATGAACCCGAAGCGGGGCGTTAGGCGTTCACTGTTCGCAACCAGGGTGGAGCCGATCTTGACGACAACGGTATGCGATTGCGGCATGTTCTATCCATCTTGGCGGCCAAAAGAGTGGCGCGGACATAGGCAAGGGTGCTGCATCGCACAACCCACTGGAAAAAATTGCGTAGGTGTGTTATAAAAGAATAACACAATTCAAAAGGCGGTGCCGGCGCGTCGTGAACACCGATGCGCCAACCGCCGCGGACAACGAACGGAGAGATATTATCTTTCAAGACATACTTCTTATCGGCTGCGGCAAGATGGGCGGAGCCCTCCTCGAATACTGGAAGCGCGGAGACGAAAGCTTCACGATCGTCGATCCGTTTCTGGAAGATGCGCCCGAGGGTGTTGCCCTGGTAAAGGACAGGAGCGCGCTGGGAGACAAGCGCTTCGACGTGATCATCGTGGCGATCAAGCCGCAGATGATCGACGACATCCTGCCCGACTACGCGCCGGTGCTGTCCGATAATGGCTATGTGATCTCGATGGCCGCAGGCGCGGGCATCGCGCGGATTTCCAAGGTGATGGCCACGGGCGACGAGCCTGCCCCCGTCATCCGCATCATGCCCAACCTGCCCGCATTCGTCGGCAAGGCGACCAACGGCCTCGTCGCAGGGCCCGGCGTCACCGACGACCAGCGCAAGCATGCGCACGCGATGATGGAGCGGACCGGGACCGTGGTCGAAGTCGACGACGAGGACCAGCTCGACCGGGTGACCGCCGTCGCAGGATCGGGCCCGGGCTACGTCTTCGAACTCGCCCGCGCCTATGTCGCGGCGGCCGAGGGTATCGGCTTCTCGCACGAACAGGCCCGCGCGCTGGTGCTCGGCACGCTTGAAGGGACGATCGCGATGGCGATCGATCAGGACGGACAGACGCTCGAGGAACTGCGCAATTCGGTCACCAGCAAGGGCGGCACCACCGCGGCCGGGCTCGACGCGCTGAACGGCGACGGCGCGGTCTCGCGCAAGTTCGAGGAAACGCTGGCCGCGGCCTACAACCGCGCCGTTGAGCTGAGGTAGCGACCGTTCGGAACCCGGGGCACGCCTTGCCCGTCTATCAAGCAGAGCTTCAAAAATAACAGATCCGAAGAGGACCACCATGAACGACCAGACACTCGATCCGGCGATCCACATCCACGAACTCGGCAGCAATGCGCGCGCCGCGGCCAAGGGCCTGCTGACCGCGTCGACCGATGCCAAGAACACCGCCCTCACCGCCGCCGCCAAGGCGCTGCGCGACAACCAGAGCGAACTGCTCGACGCCAATGCCAAGGACGTCGAGAGCGTCGCGGGCAAGAAGCCTGAAAGCTTCGTCGACCGGCTGAAGCTGACGCCCGACCGGATCGAAGGCATGGCAGCCGCGCTCGAACAGATCGCCGAGCTGCCCGACCCCGTGGGCCGCAAGCTTGCCGAGATCGACCGGCCCAATGGCCTCAAGATCGAACGTGTCGCCGTGCCCATCGGCGTGATCGGCATGATCTACGAATCGCGCCCCAACGTGGGTGCGGACGCATCGGCTCTGTGCCTCAAGAGCGGCAACGCGGTGATCCTGCGCGGCGGTAGCGAGAGCCGCAACTCGACCCGGGTCATTGTCCGCTGCATGCAGGAAGGCCTCAAGGCAGCCGGCCTGCCCGAACATGCCGTGCAGACCGTCGGCACGACCGACCGCGCCGCGGTGGCCGAGCTGCTCAAGGCGGACCAGTTCGTCGACCTCGTGATCCCGCGCGGCGGGCGTGGCCTTGTCGAGCTGGTACGCGACCAGGCCTCCGTGCCCACGCTGCTCCACCTCGACGGCAACTGCCACACCTACGTCCATTCCAAGGCCGATCTCGACAAGGCGGCCGAGATCATCCGCAACGCCAAGCTGCGCCGCACTGGCGTATGCGGCGCGACCGAGAGCATCGTGGTCGACAAGGCGGTGGCCGAACAGGCCATCCCCAAGATCGCCGCGATCTTCGGCGACGACTGCGAGCTGCGCGGCGACGAGACCGCCGTCTCCATCGCGCCGAGCATCAAGCCCGCGACGGACGAAGACTGGGGCACCGAATATCTCGACCCCATCGCATCCGTGAAGGTGGTCGACGGCCTCGACGAGGCGATCGACTGGGTGGACACCTATTCGAGCCACCACACCGACGCGATCATCACCGAGGATGACGACGCTGCGCGCAAGTTCATGACCAGCATCGACTCCGCGATCCTGATGCACAACGCCTCCACCCAGTTCGCCGACGGCGGCGAGTTCGGCATGGGCGCGGAGATCGGCATCGCGACGGGCAAGATGCACGCGCGCGGCCCGGTCGGCCTCGAACAGCTGACCAGCTTCAAGTACCTCGTCCACGGACAGGGCCAGACGCGTCCGTAGCTTGTCTGGCCTCAAACGCCGGCGGGGCCATCCGGCCCCTTAGGCTTTCCTCGCAGGAGCTCGGGCGGGCGGTCGCCCTTGCCTCCCTGCGGTCGGATTGGCGCATTTAACGCTGTCCTACAGCACAAGGGCCGGGGCATATGCCTCGGCCCTTTTCGCATGAGGAGACCCCGCATGACCCGCAAGGCCGACAACCGCGAACAGCGCCTGCCCGTCCGGCAGGTGGTCGAACAGGGCGGCGAGCTGCCCGACTTCGTCCCCGTCCCCCGGCCAGTGCGAGCGCCACGACGGGTGGACGGTCGAGCGCCAGCGCCGCTTCATCGAAGCGCTCGCCGATACGGGCAGCGTCCACGCCGCGTGCAAGGCGGTCAACATGAGCCAGGCCGGCGCCTACCACCTGCGCCGCCAGCGGGGCGCGGAGAGCTTTCGCAAGGCTTGGGCTGCGGCGATCGACCTCGGCGTGCAGCGGATCGAGGATGTCGCGATGGACCGCGCGCTCAACGGCGTCGACGTGCCCGTGTACTCCTACGGCAAGCTGGTCGGCACGCGGACCGCCTATAACGACCGCCTGCTGATGTTCATGCTCCGCAACCGCGCGCCCGAGCGGTTTACGGAGGGGCGCGCAAAAGGCCTCAACGCGGTCGGCCAGATGGAGCTGAAGCGGCTCAAGAAACAATGGCGCGAAGAATACGAGCGCGAGCGTGCGCAGGGCGGCGAGCAGCGCGTGTACGATGAGCTCGACGCGAAGCTGAACGCCGCGCGCGACAAGTGGCTAAACGCCCTAAGCCCCCGCGCCCGCGCGGCCTACGACGCGTTCCGGGAAATCGAGGCCGAGGACAAGGCCGCAGGCTACCGCTGGTGGGACGACCCTGAGCATCCGGGGTTTGTTGAGAGCGAAGGCGACTAGCGCCGGAGGCTGCGCAGCAGCCGACAAGCTAGGAGCCGGTGCGCGGGACGCGCATCGCGAACACCGGCCGGCGGGTCCGCGAAGCGGAACCCGTTCGACGTCACGCGACGCATGAAGCGTTTGCGCCAGCAAACGCGGAACGTCGCGGGATAAGCTCAAAATTGCGCCAGTTCGACTACAATTCCCATTGTGGATATTTCAATCCCCGGACTTACCCAAATCGCCACAACTGAATAGCAAGGTTAATAAATCGTAATGGGGTCCCAATGTCGAAAGACGAAGTTTACTTGCGAGCTATCCTAGCGACCGTCGCGCGCCAGACATTCAGTTTGGACGAAATTTTGTCTCATGTCGCTCCTCGATCTGGCAGCCTCAAGCAAATAGAAGCTTACAATCTCTGTGACGGCACTCGCTCTGTGACCCAGATTGCCGCTGACACTGGGCTAGACAAGAGCAACCTTCGAAAGTCGATCAACCGATGGACTGACGCA
Source organism: Alteriqipengyuania triglochinis (assembly GCF_054655655.1). Lineage (NCBI taxonomy): Bacteria > Pseudomonadati > Pseudomonadota > Alphaproteobacteria > Sphingomonadales > Erythrobacteraceae > Alteriqipengyuania > Alteriqipengyuania triglochinis. The sequence continues at coordinate 205,575 of NZ_BAAHNC010000003.1, read as the reverse complement.
GGTATCGTGATCCGTATTGAAGAGGGACAGGAAATACGGCCAGTCCACGTTTATCCGATCCCCGACGCAGAGGCTAAGAAAGCTAAGTGACCGACAACGTTCTTGAGGAGATCAACGCGAAGTTGGACACGCTTATCCGTATACAAGCGCTCGTCGCCGTACGGGATATGGATATACAGAAGGACAGGATCATCTATCTGAGCGGTGCAGATATTCGCCCGAATGATATTGCTACGATTCTCGGAACGACATCCAATACCGTCAACGTCGCAATTGCCAAACACAAGAAAGCGACTGCACAAAAGACCAAGGATTAGTAAGGTGTCCGAAGATAAGAAGCACGACGAAATTATGGATGTTCTACGGACGCTCTTGAAAGTTCAAGCACTTTACGCCGTACGAGACCTCCCCAACAAGAAGGAGAAAATTCTATTCCTTAATGAGGGAGGCCTAAGTCACTCAGAAGTAGCACTCATTGTCGATAGTTCACCCGCTGCAATCCGTCAGGTGGTGTATGAAGCAAAAAAGAAAGCTGAAAAATGAGCAAATCAGCCGAAGACCTCCTTTCGGAGATGCGCGACGTAAAGCGCCTTCTTATCCTTCAACTTCTTGAAAGCGGAACACCGCAAAGTCGGATCGCCTCGATGCTGGATATTAGCCCCGCGACGATGAGCAGAATGCTCCCAAAAGGGCTCGCAAAGAGCATCAAAGGGGGGGAGTAGACATGACCCAACTCGACGAGGATATTTTGAAAGAACTTCAGATGCTTCGGAAGCTCAAAATGATGGAGCTAACCGAGGCCGGCTTTCCGCAATCCAAGATGGCCGATGCGCTCGGCGTAAGTACCCGCACAATCAGACGGCTCATGGCTAATCCGAAGCAAGGGAAAGACAATGGACAGCAAGAAGCTTGAGCAGCTTGCGGACGATGTGGAGGCGATTAAGAAATTCATGGTTATCGACCTCATTTCCCGAGGTTTCTCGCAGGAAGAAGTTGGCAAATTGCTAGGTGCTGATCAAAGCGCTGTGAGCAAGATGTTTCCCGGCGGAATCTTAAAGAAGGCTAAGGGCCTCAAGAAGGCGTGAACTATCTATGACGATTTCCGTTTCTGACACTGGCTCTAATACTGAAGAAAACATCGAACGGGCAGTCAGAGCATTAGGCCGGTCAAAGCCTCGGTTGACGGTCTTTGAGGCCGTATATTTCCACAAAAAACGCATTAAGACCGTCCAAGAGATCGCTGACAAGACAGGTCTAGACCGAAAGACCGTGCTCACTCATGGAAAGTATTTGGTTGAAAGTGGGCTAGCGGAACAAACGAAGGCCGAAGATGATACAGCGTACCGGACACTTTCATTTTACCAGCATCACAAACAGCGCATCCTCAGATTAGTTGCAGACCCGAAGAAGCTCGAGAAGATGGCGACGACGCGTCGCCCCGAACTCAGCACGCCAACTTCCTTTGTACGAACAACGAAAGCGCGGAGAAGTTCACCAAAGGCACCAAAAAAGATGCTACGGGTAGCTTACCTTGTTACCAATCCAGAACCGGCTTCAACGCTGAACACACTTCAGGAAGCAAAGCAGGTCAAAAAGGCAATCGAGGCGTCATCCTTCGCGAGCAAGATCGAGCTCATGCCATTTCTCGCGCCAAGTTTCGACGACCTGATCGATGCACTTAACAAGTTCAAGCCCCACTTGGTTCATTTTTCGGGTCATGGTGGTGACGAAACTCTTCTTTTCGATAATGAGAATATCGGAGAAACCGGTGGGACTGTTCTAGATTTTGATACCGTCGCTGACCTTCTCGATGCTGTCGATTTTAAGCCCAAAGGCCTGATCCTGATGGCTTGTGACACCGTCGAGGGTGCAGATAAGTTCCTAGAAACCACCGACTTTGTAATCGCAATGGCTGACTCGATCGACGACGATGCAGCCTCGGAATTTTCGGTAAGGTTCTACAAATCCATCAGTTCTGGGGTAGAGCTCGAGACCGCTGTCAAACAGGGAAAGTTGAGTATCAAGTCTAAGGGTTATACAGATTCCGATCTTCCCACTCTAATTAGCAGAAATTCGGGCGTCCGGACTAGGCCCCTTGTAAGCTGACCAGAAGGTTTTCAACCTTCGCAAAAGTTCTCTTCACTCTTCCCCCATCCGCAGCGCAGCGATAAACGCCTCCTGCGGAATGCTCACATTCCTCCCCGCCTTCGCGGGGACAGGCCGCCCTACCGGCGCTCGCGCATCCGGGCCTTGCCCTTCTTCTGCTTGTCGAGCAGCTTCTTCTTGCGGCTGATGTCGCCGCCGCCGTCCCTCGCCGAGAGCTGACCGCGCCCCTACCCCTTCTTCCGCTTCTTGCGGGCAGCATACTTGGCGTCGCGCGCCTCTTTCAGCTCGGCCTCGGTGGGCTCGGGCACGTTGGCGGCGGCTTCCTTTTCCGCCTTGGCCTCGGCAATGGCGGCCTTGCGGGCAGCGCTCTTTTCGGCGGCGGCGGCGGCGCGCTCTTCCTGCTTCGCCTTGCGACGGGCGACCTCTTCGGGGTCCATCGGCTTCTTCGCGGCCAGCTTCTTCAGCGCCTTTTCACGGTGCGCTTGCGCCTGGTCGGCGCGTTCCTGGAACGTGGGTACTTTAAAACCTGCCATAGCGGGTGTTGTTATCCTTCATCGGGCCGGCGCGCACGCCGGCAGGGGTGAGTATCGGGTAAGGGAGCGAGGGGGCAAGCAGGCGGGTGCCTACTCCTCCCCCATCCGCAGCGCGGCAATAAACGCCTCCTGCGGGATGCTCACATTCCCGTACTCGCGCATCCGGGCCTTGCCCTTCTTCTGCTTCTCCAGCAGCTTCTTCTTGCGGCTGATGTCGCCGCCGTAGCATTTGGCGGTCACGTCCTTGCGCAGCGCGGCGATGGTCTCGCGGGCGATCACCTTGCCGCCGATCGCGGCCTGGATCGGGATCTTGAACAGGTGGCGCGGGATCAGGTCTTTCAGGCGTTCGCACATGCCGCGGCCGCGCTCTTCGGCGACGCCGCGGTGGACGATCAGCGACAGGGCGTCGACCGGCTCGTTGTTGACGAGGATGTTCATCTTCACGAGGTCGCCTTCGCGCAGGCCGATCTGCTCGTAATCGAAGGAGGCATAGCCGCGGCTGATGCTCTTCAGCCGGTCGTAGAAGTCGAACACCACCTCGTTCAGCGGCAGCTCGTAGGTCACCTGTGCGCGGCCGCCCACGTAGGTCAGGTCGGTCTGGATGCCGCGCCGGTCCTGACACAGCTTGAGGATGCTGCCGAGATATTCGTCGGGGGTGTAGATCACCGCCTTGATCCACGGTTCCTCGATCACCTCGATCCGGTTGGGGTCGGGATAGTCGGCCGGGTTGTGCAGCTCGATCACCTTGGCATCCTCGGTCTTCGATTTGCCGAGGTGGATGCGGTAGACGACCGATGGCGCGGTGGTGATCAGGTCGAGGTCGTATTCGCGGCTGAGCCGTTCCTGGATGATCTCGAGGTGCAGCAGGCCGAGGAACCCGCAGCGGAAGCCGAAGCCCAGCGCGGCGGAGCTTTCGGTCTCGAAGGTGAAGCTGGCATCGTTGAGGCGCAGGCGCGCGATGCTCTCGCGCAGCTTGTCGAAATCGGCGGCGTCGACGGGGAACAGCCCGCAGAACACCACCGGCTGCGGCTCGCGATAGCCGGGCAGTGCCTTGGTCGCGCCGTTCTTGACCGTGGTGATGGTGTCGCCGACGCGGGCCTGCTCCACCTCCTTGATCTGCGCGGTGATGAAGCCGATCTCGCCCGGCCCGATCTCGGCCAGGTCGATGCGCTTGGGGGTGAAGGCGCCGACGCGGTCGATCAGGTGCTGCGTGCCGCCCTGCATGAACTTGACGTTGAGACCCTTTTTCAGGACGCCGTCGATCACGCGCACGAGGATGACGACGCCGAGATAGGGGTCGTACCAAGAGTCGACGAGGCTGGCCTTGAGCGGCGCGTCGCGGTCGCCCTGCGGCGGGGGGATGCGGGCAACGATCGCCTCGAGCACGTCCTCCACACCGATGCCGGATTTGGCGCTGGTGAGCACCGCGCCGCCGTTCTGCCAGGTACCGGTGGCCTGGATGCCGACGATCTCCTCGACCTCCTCGGCGACCCGCTCGGGCTCGGCCGCGGGCAGGTCTATCTTGTTGATAACGGGCAGGATTTCGTGGTCATGCTCGATCGACTGGTAGACATTGGCGAGCGTCTGCGCCTCCACCCCCTGCGCCGCGTCGACCACCAGCAGCGCCCCCTCGCACGCGGCGAGGCTGCGGCTGACCTCGTAGGCGAAGTCGACATGGCCGGGCGTGTCCATCAAGTTGAGCTGGTAGGTCTCGCCATCGGAAGCGGTATAGTTGAGGCGCACGGTCTGCGCCTTGATGGTGATGCCCCGCTCGCGCTCGATATCCATGTTGTCGAGCAGCTGCTCGCTCATCTCCCGCTCGGTCAGCCCGCCGGTGAGCTGGATCAGCCGGTCGGCGAGCGTGCTCTTCCCGTGGTCGATGTGGGCGATGATGCTGAAATTGCGGATCTTGGAAAGGTCAGTCATTATCGCGCCGCAATAGACTCGGGGCGGGCGTCTGTCAGCATGTTTGACGGCCTGCACGATTTGCCCTGTGCAGGACCGCCACGTTCAGGCGCTGCGGCGCTCGCTTGGGCTCTCGGCCCGCTTGTTGCGGTCGATATTGGGCACCTGCCCTTCGAGAAAGCCGCGCTGGTCGTGGCGCAGTGCCTCGTCGAACTGCACCCCGATGCGGTTTTCTATGCACCAGCGCACTTCGCTATCGACGGCCAGCCGCTCGCTGAGCGCAATGCGGAAGCGCGTGCCGATCGGCACATTCCACAGGCCCTCGATCATTGCCCCCTTCGGCGAGATATTGCGCACCGTTCCGTTGTAGAAATCCTCGCCGTGCTGCAGCACTACGCGGCGCAGCATGGCCTTGCGCGGCTCGCGCGAGAGGCGCGGACCGGTGGCATCGACCGACAGCCCCCGGGACAGAAGCTCGTCGGCCTCCTCGGTCGAAAGCGGCTTGGAGTAGATGTAGCCCTGGATATGGCTGCACCCGTGCATCCGGACCAGTTCCAGTTCGTCCAGCGTTTCGACACCCTCTGCCGTGGTGTCCATGCCCAGCGCACTCGCGAGGCTGCTGATCGCGGCGATGATCGCCCCGTTGCGGCTGCCCGGCGCGGTGGCCCCCCGCACGAAACCCTGGTCGATCTTGATCTTGTCGAACGGCGCATTCTTGAGATAGCCGAGCGAGGAATAGCCGGTGCCGAAATCGTCGAGCGCCAGCCGCACCCCCACCTTTTTGAGCGCGGCGAAGGTCGCATCGGTGCCCTCGTCGTCGTTGAGGAACACGCTTTCGGTAATCTCCAGCTCCAGCCGCGACGGCTCGATGCCCGCCCGGGCGATCGTTCGCGCGACCATCGCGGGCAGGCCGGGGTCGGCGAACTGCAAGGGCGAAACGTTGACGGCGCAGCGCACTTTTTCCGGCCAGCGCGCAAGATCGGTACACGCCTGCTGGATCGCCCATTCGCCGATCGCCGCGATCAGACCGGCGTCTTCGGCCACCGGGATGAACTTTTCCGGGCTGATCCAGCCCTGTTTGGGATGTTTCCAGCGAAGCAGCGCCTCGAAGCCCGAAATCTCCTCGGTCGCGGTATCGACCACAGGCTGATAGTGCAGCTGAAGACTACCGTTGTCGATCGCAACGCGGAGCTCCTCCTCCAGCTGGTTTCGTTCGCGCGCGGCCACGTGAAGGTCGTCCGAAAACAGCCGGAAGCGCCCCCGCCCCGCATCTTTTGCCGCATAGAGCGCAAGATCTGCGCTGCGGATCACCCGTTCGCTCGTCCCGCCATGATCGGGAGCGAGTGCGATCCCCACCGAAACCCCGATGACGAGCCGCTTGCCGTCGATCGAGTAGGGCTGCGAAAGGCTGTGAATAATGTCACGCCCGAGGCTTTCGATCGTCACCGCCTCGCACCTGTAGGGAACGACGACCTGGAATTCGTCGCCGCCGATCCGGCCGACCGTGCCGAGCGATCCGACGACCTTTTCGAGACGTCGCCCCACTTGGGCGAGCAACGCATCGCCCGTCGGGTGACCGAAGGTATCGTTCACATGCTTGAACCGGTCGAGATCGAGCATCAGAATGGTGCACTGGCGTTTGCGTGCGTCGGGATGCGTGAGCAGCTTGGACAGCATCTGCGAAAGCGAGTGGCGGTTGGCGAGACCCGTCAGCGAATCGAACAGCGCAAGGCGCGAGGCACGCTCGGCGCTGCGCCGACGCTCGGTCAGATCGGTGCCCGAGCCGCGGAACCCGCAATAATTTCCGGACTTGTCGAATATCGGCCGCCCGTTGACCGCCCACCAGACGGAGCCTTCGCCATCGCGATCTTCCCCTTTCACGGGCAATTCATGAAATGGCGATTGCGCGGTGAAGTGAAACTTGATCGTGCGCTCGGCTTCGCAGTCTTCGGGATCGACCTCGAACACGTTCGTGAAGATCTTGCCCATCAGCTCGTCGTGATCGAAGCCGTAGCGGCGGGCGAACTCTTCCGAAATGTAGGCGATGCGGCCATTGGCGTCGGTCTCCCAGAACCATCCCTGGCCGGTCGCCTCGTAATCTTGCATGATGTCGATGGAGCGGTTGCGCAGCCGCTCCTGCGCCTCGTCCTCCGCCGCGTCTCTGCGGTTGAAATAGCCTTGGTAGTAAGCGATCGCAACAAGCGCGAGGCTGCCCGCCGCGAAAGCGATGCCAACCATGATGTCGCCCGATACGACGCCTCCGAACGCCAACGGGGCCCACAGGCCGAGCTTGACGAACAGCATGTGGAACGGGCGACCTCCGAGGAAAACCGTCGCCATGCTGCCGATCACGAGGAGCGAGGCCACAGCGAGAACCGGCGGAAGTCCGCCATGGCCCATCCAGTTGGCGAACCCGAAACCGACCAGCAGGTGCGGAGCGAGGCCGAAAACGCTCAGGACCGAGACCCGGCGCACCGATCCGCGCTGCTTCACCATCCGCGAGAGCGAGAAAAGCAGACCGGCACCGAGGAACGCGCTCAACGCAGGGAGCGTCGGAAGGCTCTGATTGATCGCAGCACAACCCCCGGCCGTCAGCAAAAGCACGACCGCAAGCATCGGCCATTGTGCGGGGAGGGTCCGCGTATGGTACTCGGAAATCTGCGACTCGGAATGTCCAGCGCCGGCCGGAGCCGCACGCACGGGGGGCGCGGTTGGGGCACGGGACGTGCGTCCTCGCTTTCTTTCGGGCTCTCCCGCTGCTGCGGATTGCCTCACCCGTATTGACTGCTCGCGTGCGCTCATGCGGATACCCATGCCATGCAGACAATGGAAAAGGATGAAGCGACGTGCCTACTTTTGCCTTAACGCGCGCCTCCGGACGGTCCGATCCTGCTGCTATTGCTTGTGCTCGCGACCAGCAATCGCCATCATCGCGCAATGACCGGTATGGATGTCACTGCGGAGCGGGATCGTCGTACGTGTACCGCGCGCCACGACACGGCGCCCTTGCCAGAATACACCGCTTTTCAAGGACTTCGGCATGATCTGGCGCGGTGACTTCGACCTTTCCATGCCGGGCTGGGGGCTGTTCGGCGCGGCCGCCGGAAATGGCCGGCGGAAGCCGGTGCAAAGCGGCGAACCTGGCGCCCCGTTGAGCGCGGAGATCTCGTTCGAAAAGGTTGACGGCTTCGAACTGCGGGTGGCGCGCTGGCGACTCGATCAGGCGTCCGAACACCCGCCACTGCTGTTCTTCAACGGGATCGGCGCGAACATCGAAGCGGTCGCCCCGCTGGCCGAAGCTCTCACGGAGCGCGGCTTCATCATGTTCGACATGCCGGGCACGGGCGAGTCGCCCGATCCCCTGCTGCCCTACAATCCCGTCACCATGAGCTGGACGGCACGCGCGCTGCTCGAGCGGTTCGGGCTCGACCGGGTCGATGTGATGGGAATGAGCTGGGGCGGCGCGATGGCGCAGCAATTTGCACTACAGCACTGCGCCCAGGTGCGCCGGGTCGTGCTGGCGGCGACGTCCCCCGGCATGATGATGATTCCGGGTGATCCGCAAATGCTGGCGCAGATGGCCGATCCCTACTCGGCCATCAACGAGATGCTGCTGCGCGAATACCTGACCGCGATGGACAATGCGGACGAGCGCAAGCTGGCCCGCAATTCCATCGGCAATATCTCGCCCCCCAGCACGACTGGTTACCTCTACCAGCTGATGGCGTTGGCAGGCTGGACGTCGCTTCCTGCCCTGCCCTTCCTCGACAAGCCGGTGCTGGTGATGATGGGAGAAAACGACCCGATCGTGCCGCTGTCCAACGGGCGGCTGCTGGCGAACACCCTTCCCGATGCGCGTCTGGAGGTGTTCGAGGATGCCGGCCACCTGTTCCTGATGACCCATCCGAAAAAGGCGATTCGCGTGCTGCGGGACTTTCTGGACGCACCCGAAACCTGACCCGCGATAGCCGAGCGGCCTGGCGGCCGTTTCGTGCAGTCGATTCGCAACCCATCTCGTCAACGCGACCGTCGGCGGCGATCCGTCGCGACAGAAGGCTATCCGGCGGGCGGGACGAGGAGAAGAGGTGCAGAACCACCGAGGCAGAGCTTCCGCCACCCCGATGGCACTCCTTCGGCTCCCCCAAGTACCCGAGAGTCGTCCGGTTGGGCGTTACACCCGCATCGGCATGAGGACGTAGAGCGCGGGGCTGTTCTCGTCGCGCCGGATCAGCGTGGGCGAGCCCGCATCCGCCAGATGCAGTTCGACGATGTCAGAATCGATCTGGTTCAGGATGTCCTTGAGGTAGTTGGCGTTGAAGCCGATCTCGAACCCGTCCGACTTGTATTCCGCCGCGATCTCTTCGGCCGCAGTGCCGTTGTCGGGGCTGGTCACCGACAGCGTCACCTTGTCCGCATCGAGGCCCATCTTCACCGCGCGGGTCTTCTCCGTGGCGATGGTCGCCACGCGATCGACGCCGTCGTAGAAGCTCTTGGGATCGAGCTTCAGCAGCTTGTCGTTGCCCGTCGGGATCACGCGGCTGTAATCGGGGAAGGTGCCATCGATCAGCTTGCTGGTCAGCACAACGCCGCCCTCGCCACCCAGCGCGAAGCGGATCTTGCTCGCCGAAAGATCGATCTGGACGTTCGAATCGAGCGCCTCTTCCAGCAGCTTGCGCAATTCGGCCACGGCCTTTCGCGGCACGATGACGTCGGGCATACCCGCCGCGCCTTCCGGCCGGTCGATCGTGTAGCGCGCCAGCCGGTGGCCGTCGGTCGCCGCAGCTTTCAGCACCGGACGCGCCTCGTCGGAGACGTGCAGGAAGATACCGTTGAGGTAGTAGCGGGTTTCTTCGGTGCTGATCGCGAAGCGGGTGCGGTCGATCAGTTCGGCCAGCTCGCGCGCGGGCAGTTCGAAACTGGTCGGCAGCTCGCCCTCAACGATCACGGGGAAGTCGTCGCGTGGCAGGGTGGGCAGCTGGAAGCGGCTGCGCCCCGCCTTCACCGTCATCCGGTTGTCCGCCGTCTCGAGGCTCACCTGGCTGCCATCGGGCAGCTTTCGGGCGATGTCGAACAGCAGGTGCGCCGAAACGGTGATCGCCCCGCCGCTTTCCACGCTGGCTGCGGTCATGGTTTCGACGACCTGCAGATCGAGGTCGGTCGCCATGACCTTCACCCCGCCGCCCTCATCGGCATCGATAAGGACGTTGCTCAGGATCGGGATGGTGTTGCGGCGCTCCACCACCGACTGCACGTGTGACAGGCAGCGGAGCAGCGTTGCGCGTTCGATGGTGGCCTTCATCGGTCCTTCTCTCGTCTCATAAGCGCTGATGGGTGGGCGCGACTCCCCCTCGAGTCTGCCCGGGCGCGAGAAATCTTATCCGGTTTCCTTATCGCGCCTGCACTTAGGGGCAAGCGACAAGCGCGAGTCTGCCGGAAAGGCTGGGGATAAGGCGTTGAATGCGCTTAGGCCAGCGGTAGCTGCCTTTGAAGCACGTTTGTCACACCCTTGCGCCCGTTATGTCAGCCGTCAGCTCAGCATCGCCATGCCGCCGTTGACGTGCAGCGTCTGCCCGGTGACGTAGGCGGCTTCGTCGCTGGCGAGGTAGGCGACTGCGGCGCCGATCTCGTCGCCCTCGCCCATCCGGCCCGCCGGAATGCGGCCGTTGATCGCGGCTTTCTGCTTGTCGTCCAGCGCATCGGTCATCGCGGTGCGGATGAACCCGGGGGCGACGCAGTTGACGGTGATGCCCCGGCTGGCGAGTTCCTGCGCAAGGCTTTTCGACATGCCGGTGAGGCCTGCCTTCGCCGCGGTGTAGTTCATCTGCCCCGGATTGCCGGTCGCGCCGACAACGCTGGTGATCGAGACGATACGCCCCGAACGCGCCTTCATCATCGGGCGGGCAGCAGCGCGCATCAGGCGGAAGGCAGCTTCGAGGTTGATGCGGATCACCTGATCCCACTCTTCGTCCTTCATTCGCATGGCGAGATTGTCACGCGTGATGCCGGCGTTGTTGACGAGGATATCGAGCTTGCCGAGCGTGTCGATGGTTGCGGGCACCAGTTCCTCGACACTCTGCGGGTTCGACAGGTCGCAGGTAATCTCGACATGGTCGCCGCCGACCTCGTCCTGCAACTGCTCGCGAAAGGCGCGCAGCTTGTCGCCGTTCGAGCCCGACAGCGCGAGCCGTGCGCCCTGCGACGCCAGCGCCTTCGCGATCGACGATCCGATCCCGCCACTCGCGCCGGTCACCAGCGCGGTCTTTCCTTCGAGTGAGAACATCAGACGAGCTCCTTCGCCAGTGCTTCGAGGTCTTCCATCGTGATGCAGCTGGAAACCTTGGCTTCCTTGTCGGTGCGGCTGACCATCGGGCCAAGCACCTTGCCGCCCAGCTCCACGAAATGCTCGACACCATCGGCGCGCATCGCGAGCACGCTTTCGCGCCAGCGCACGCGGCCGGTGATCTGCTCGACCAGCAGCTCCTGCTCTGCGGCCGAGTCGGCGACTTTCGCAGCAGTGACATTGGCGTAGAGCGGCAGATCCATTGCCGAGGGGCCGTTGTCCTTCAGCGCGATGCTCATCCGCTGTGCGGCAGGCTTCATAAGCGAACAGTGGAAAGGCGCGGACACCTGGATGCGCACGGCGCGCTTCACGCCGAAATCCTTCGCCATTTCGAGCACGCGAGCGATCGCTTCGGCATGGCCGGAGAGGACGACCTGCGAGGGATCATTGTCGTTCGCGATCTCGCACACCTGGCCCTGCGCCGCTTCGTCCGCCAGCTTTTGCGCGGTCTCGATGTCCGAGCCGAGCAGCGCGGCCATCCCGCCGACGCCGATGGGCACCGCGTCCTGCATCGAAATGCCGCGCAGGCGCAACAGCTTGGCGGTCTCACCCAGCGAGAAGGCGTTGACCGCACACAGCGCGGTATATTCGCCGAGCGAGTGGCCCGCGACGCAGCTGCCGGCGTCCTTCAGCTTCATGCCGAAGTCCTTTTCCAGCACGCGCAGCGTGGCGATGGCATTGGCCATGATCGCGGGCTGCGCGTTGGAAGTGAGCGTGAGTTCCGCATCCGGTCCGTCGCGCATCATCGCGGACAGCTTCTGGTTCAGCGCGTCGTCGACTTCCTGAAAAGTCTCGCGCGCGGCGGCGCTGGCGTCGGCGAGGTCGGCACCCATACCAACCTTCTGGCTCCCCTGCCCGGGGAAAATAAAAGCTCTCATCTAAATCTCCTTATGGCCCGGGGGCCTAGGAACCGCGCGCCGGACTGGCAAGGCCGAAGGGGACGATCCGGTTGTCCGCCGTATGGCCGATCTCCGCCCGCCCTAGATAGGGAATGCCCGCGCGCGCGCACCAGAACTGCGCGATTTCCTCTGCGCTCATGCCGAATTCGCGGTCGTTCTCGGGCACGTTGGTGACCGCGCCCAGCCTCAGCCCCGCGACCCGCGGCAGGGTGTTGGACAGGCTGAAGAACAGCCGGTCGACCGCATAGAGATGCTCGCTCACCTCCTCGACCATCACCACGTGGCCCGAAAGATCGGGCAGCATTGGCGTGTCGACCATCATCGCCAGCGTGATGAGGTTGAACGCCACCGTAGGCGTCTTGCCGTCGAGGCTCGGCTCCAGCCCGCTGCCATCGCCCGAGAACCAGCGCAGCACGCGGCGCACGGCCTCGCGCCCACGCTCGCTGCGCGCGCTGACGGGCATGGAACCGTGGACCGGCTGGCCGATCCCTGCGCGGTAGAGCGCGGCAAGCATGTAGCCCATGTCCGAAAAGCCGACATAGGTCTTCTGCCGCGCGGCATCGTTCATCTGCGCGACCGCCGCCTGCGCGATCCGGTTGGAGCCGTAACCGCCTTTGGCGAACCAAACCGCGTCATACTGAGGATCGTTGGCGCATTCGAGCAGCGCGGTCAGACGCTGCAGGTCGGTCCCGGCGAAATGCCCCCAGCTCTCGAAGCATTGCGGGTGCACATAAACGCTGTGCTCGGGAAATTCCTCGGCGACCAGCTGCTCGATCGCCTCGGCATGGGCGGGCGTGATCGCGGTGGCGGGCGCGCAAATGGCGATGCGTGTCATGGGCGCACCCTACCCCGCTTCCCCTACCCCGTCATCCCCGCGCAGGGGGGGGGGGGATCCCGCTTCCTCTTGCAGTTCGATACGACAAAGAGCGTCACCCCCGCCTGCACGGGGGGTGACGGGAAGAAGGATTGCCAATAGTGCTCACCTCATGACCGACCTTCCCGATCCCACCGCCGACCTGACCGCCCGCCCCTGGTTCTTCTGCGGGATCGGCGGATCGGGGATGCAGCCGCTCGCGGCGATCCTGAAGGGGCGCGGGGCGGAGGTAGCCGGGTCGGACCGCAGCTTCGACCAAGGACGCACGCCAGAGAAATTCGCCGCACTCGAAGCGCAGGGTTTCCAGCTCTTCCCGCAGGACGGCAGCGGGATCGACCGGCCTGAGCAGGTGCTGGTGGCCAGCGCGGCGGTGGAAGACACCGTGCCCGAAATGGTCCGAGCGAGAGAGCTGGAGCTCCCGCGCCTGACCCGCGCAGACCTGAACGCGGCACTGTTCAACGCTGCCGAAACCGGCGTGGCCATCGCGGGCACCAGCGGCAAGTCGACCGTGACCGGCATGCTCGGTTGGATTTTGCACCATGCGGGCAAGAACCCAACGATCATGAACGGCGCGGTGATGAAGAACTTCGTGTCCGAGAACCGCCCCTTCGCCAGCGCAGTGGTCGGCGATGCGGACCTGTATGTGTCCGAAGTGGACGAGAGCGACGGGTCGATCGCGCAATACAAGCCCGCGGTGGGCATCCTGTTGAACGTTTCGCTCGACCACAAGAGCATGGACGAACTGCGCCAGCTATTCGGCGATTTCCTCGAGGCGTCGGAGCGCGGCGTTGTGAATGCCGATGACGAGGAAGCTTTCCGGCTGGTCGCGCATGCCAATGCGCCGCTGACCTTCGGTGTGACCAATGGCTGCGCCGCGCTCGGCATCGTGGACGGCAGTATCGCCGAGGGGCCGACACGGCAGGCCGCGATGGTCCACGACAAACGCGACGATACCCAGCATGCGCTGACACTCAACCTGCCGGGGCGGCACAACCTTTCGAATGCGCTCGCCGCGATTGCGGGCGCGAATGCGGCCGGCGTGCCGGTGGCCGACGCGGTTGCCCGGCTGGCCGAGTTCAAGGGGCTCGCACGCCGGTTCGACATCGTCGGCACCTCGCCATCGGGCGTGACGGTGATCGACGACTTCGGCCACAACCCGGAGAAAGCGGCGGCGACCTTGCGCACGCTCAAGTCGCATCCGGGCCGCGTGCTCGCGTTCTTCCAGCCGCATGGCTACGGGCCGTTGAAGCAGATGGGCGCCGAACTGGCCGAGACCTTCGCCCGCGAACTCGGCCCCGAAGACGTCACGCTGTTGTGCGACCCGGTCTATTTCGGCGGTACGGTCGACCGCTCCGAAGGCAGCGAACGGATCGTCGATCTGATCGCCAAGCACGGCGGAAAAGCGATGTGCATCAACACCCGCGAAGGCTGCGGCGACTGGCTGGTTGCAAATGCCAGGTCCGGCGACCGCATCGCGGTCATGGGCGCGCGAGACGATACGCTGAGCGTGTTTGCGCGCGACATTCTGGAGCGGCTCGGGTGAGCGTCTACGAACGCGCCCGCCGCCACGCGCTTAAGATGCTTGTCGGGGTGGGGATAGGCTTCCTTTTCATCATCGCGGTCGATGCGTGGATCGGCCATTCGAGCATCGCCTTCGCGATCGTCATCTTCGGCCTGTTCATGGCAAATATCGGCATCCTCGGCTTCAACTGCCCGAATTGTCGCAAGAACCTGTTCTTCTATCGCGGCGTCCTGATGCTGCCTTGGCCCAACAGGGTCTGCGGCCGCTGCGGGACGGACCTGACGAAGGAGCCTTGGAAAGGCCGCTAGTGCGCGCCCTCGCCTTCTTCCTTTTCATGCCCAAGCCCGAAGACCTTGTGTAGCACCAGAAAGATGATCGCACCCAGCACCAGGCCGAGTAACGCCGAAGCAGCGGCATAGGCGACCCAGCCAAGGATGCCGCCCAGCGCCCCGGTGGTGCTCTCCACCGCATGTTCCAGCCCGTGGCTCGCATCATAAAGCGTGTGGAAGCCCAGTTCGTGCGTGCCGTGCAGGATGATCCCGCCGCCGACCCACAGCATCGCGGCGGTCCCCACGACCGACAGGATGGTGAGGATATGCGGCATCGCATTGAGCATCAGCTTGCCGACTTTCTTCGCAAAATCCCCCGGCTTCTTCATGAGGTGCAGGCCGATATCGTCCAGCTTCACGATCAGCGCGACCGCGCCGTAAATGCCTACCGTAACCGCCAGGCCGACCAGTGCCAGCACGACCGCGCGCGTCACCAGGGTTTCCGCCGCAACCTCGTTCAGCGCGATGGCCATGATTTCCGCCGACAGGATCAGGTCGGTGCGGATCGCGCCGTCGACCCGCTTCTTCTCGAACGCCTTCTCGTCCTTGATCGGCGCCTCCACGGTCTCGCCGTGCTTCGCGCCGGTCAGCTTCTCGATGATCTTTTCCGCACCCTCGTAGGAAAGGTAGCAGCCACCCAGCATCAGGATGAAGACGATCGCCTGCGGCAGGAACTCGCTGAGCAGCAAGGCACCGGGCAATAATATCAGTAGCTTGTTCTTGATGCTGCCGACCGCGATCTTCCCGATGATCGGGAGTTCGCGCGCCGGGCTGAAGCCGGTGACATAGCTTGGCGTCACTGCCGCATCGTCGATCACCACGCCCGCAGTCTTCGACCCTGCACGGCCCGCGGCCGCCGCGACATCGTCGACAGATGACGCCGCCGCGCGCGCGATGATCGATACGTCGTCGAGTAAAGCGGCGAGACCACCGGGCATTGCAATTCCTTCTCACATTGTGCGTATGCCACGCCAACGCAGCAGAGCCTTCTTTGGCACCGCACGGGCGCCAAGCGAAGCCTTGCATTATTCCCCAATCCAGCTATGTGCCCCGCTTCCCTGCTGTCAGCGACGGCTGGCAGTGGGGAAACCAAGAAAGCCGGAGGGGCCCCGTCATCCGGACGGACAAGCCAGCGATCGGCAGCAACGTGAAAGGACAAGGGATGGCTCTTTACGAGCACATTTTCCTTGCGCGCCAGGATTTGAGCCAGTCGCAGGTCGACGCTCTGGCAGCGCAAGCTACCGAAATCATCGAGTCGAATGAAGGCAAGGTCACCAAGACGGAGACCTGGGGCCTTAAGAACCTCGCCTACAAGATCGACCGCAACCGCAAGGCGCACTTCGTGCTGCTGAACGTGGAAGGCCCCGGCAGCATGGTTGCCGAGCTGGAGCGCCAGACCCGCATCAACGAAGACGTCATCCGCTACATGACCATCCGCGTGGACGAGCACGAGGAAGGCCCCTCGGCGATGATGCGCAAGAACGAACGCGATTCCAAGAAGCGCCGTGAGCGCTCGGATCGGGGAGACGAATAATGGCCCGCCCGTTTTTCCGCCGCCGCAAGACCTGCCCGTTCTCGGGCAAGAACGCACCGGTCATCGACTACAAGGACGTGCGCCTGCTGCAGGGCTTCATGTCCGAGCGTGGCAAGATCGTCCCCAGCCGCATCACCGCCGTCAGCGCGAAGAAGCAGCGTGAACTCGCCAAGGCGATCAAGCGCGCGCGCCACATCGGCCTTCTTCCCTACGTCGTGAAGTAAGAGGAGCGAGACACATGGATATCATCCTCCTCGAACGTATCGGCAACCTCGGTTCCATCGGCGACGTCGTGACCGTCAAGGACGGTTACGCCCGCAACTTCCTGCTTCCGCAGAAGAAGGCGCTGCGCGCCAACGCCGCCAACAAGAAGGTGTTCGAAGCCAACCGCGAACGCCTCGAAAAGGAAAACGCGGAACGCCGCGGCGACGCTGAAAAGTCTGGCGAGAAGATCGCCGGTGCAGAAATCGTCCTGATCCGCGCTTCGTCGAATGCCGGCCAGCTGTACGGTTCGGTCAACGTGCGCGACATCGTGGCGGGCCTCGAAGCCCAGGGCCACGAAGTCGACAAGCGTCAGGTCGTCATGGGTAGCCCGATCAAGACGATCGGCATGCACGATGTCACCGTCGCCCTGCACCCCGAGGTGCACGTGACGGTGAAGGCCAACGTCGCCCGTTCGGACGACGAAGCCGAACTGCAGAGCCAGGGCATCGACGTTCTCGCCCAGATGTTCGAAGACGAACAGAAGGAAATCGAGGAAGCGGCGGCTGCCAACCAGACCGACCCGAACCTCGAGCCGGGCGAAATCCCTGCCGAGCTGATGGAAGACGGCGTGAGCACGCCGGAAGACCAGTCGACCACCGAATCGCTGATCGAAGCGACCGAGCCGGACACGAGCTCGGACGAGGTCACGCCGCAGGGCGAATAAGCCTCGGCTTCCAGCCAGGAACGACGAAGGGCCGCTTGCATCACCCGATGCGAGCGGCCTTTTCTTTTGGCACCGTCAGCGTTCGGGGAAATGACCGACGGGCCCGGCCGCAATCTTCCCCGCTTGGCCCCGCCCCGTCCGCAAGCTAGGACGCGGTGACAATGATGACGATAGACCAAGCTCTCGATGCGCTCGAAGCGCAGTACAACACCGCCATCGATGCCCTGCGGGCCGATATCCTCACCTATGCGGAAAACGGCGCGCTGCCCACCGCGAGTGCGCGCAAGGGCCGCTATACCTACCCGCGCCTGCTGCTCCATTACGACGGCAGCGAGCCGCAGGATTCGCGCAGCCGCGCCTTCGGGCGCCTCGCTCAGGCGGGCATCTACGCCACCACGGTCACGCGCCCGGCGCTGTTCCGCAACTACCTGCGCGCGCAGCTGGAACTGATCGAGAGCGATTATCCGATCCGGCTGGACGTTCAGCCCTCGGACCAGGAAATTCCCTTCCCCTACGTTCTCGACGGCGAGACCGCCGCGAAGCTCGCGGGCATCACGCCGCAGGAAATCGCGCGCCATTTCCCGCATACCGACCTCGCCGATATCGGCGACGAGCTGGCCGACGGGATTGAGCTGGACGATCCCGACGCGATGATCCCGCTGTCGCTGTTCGATGGCCTGCGCACCGATTTCAGTCTTGCACGGCTGGCGCACTATACCGGCACCGACCCCGAGCATTTCCAGCGTTTCGTCCTGTTCACCAACTACCACCGTTATGTCGACGAATTCGTCGACTGGGCGGGCGCGAGGCTGGGCGAAGACGGGTGCAACGCCCTCGCCGGTCCTGGAGGGCTCTACCTGACTGAGCCGACGCAGGACGCGAAGTCGCAGCTGTCCGACGCGGCCTGGCGGCGGCACCAGATGCCCGCCTACCACCTGATTGGAGAAAACGGCGACGGGATCACGCTGGTTAATATCGGCGTCGGCCCCAGCAATGCGAAGACGATTTGCGATCATCTGGCGGTGCTGCGGCCCGAGGCGTGGCTGATGATCGGCCACTGCGGCGGGCTGCGTGCGAGCCAGAAGATCGGAGACTATGTACTCGCCCATGCCTACCTGCGCGACGACCACGTGCTCGACCCGGTCCTCCCGCCCGAAATCCCGCTGCCGGCGATTGCCGAAGTGCAGCAGGCACTGGCCGCAGCTGCGGAAGAGGTTTCTGGCCAACAGGGCAGCGATCTGAAGCAGCGGCTGCGCACCGGCACAGTGGTGACGACCGACGATCGCAACTGGGAACTGCGCTATGCGCTCTCGGCCAAGCGCTTCTCGCTGAGCCGCGCGGTGGCGATCGACATGGAAAGCGCGACCATCGCCGCGCAGGGCTTTCGCTTCCGGGTGCCCTACGGCACGCTGCTATGCGTCAGCGACAAGCCGCTGCACGGCGAGATCAAGCTGCCCAAGCAGGCCAACACCTTCTACGAAGAGGCGATCGCCGCGCACCTGCAGATCGGCATCGCGGCGTGCAAGCATCTGCGCGAGGAAGGCCCGCGCCTGCACAGCCGCAAGCTACGCGCATTCAACGAGCCTGCGTTCAGGTAGGGTCTCTGCAACTTCTCGGCGGAGGTGTTGGTACCTGCCTCACACGCTGACCGAGAAGTTACGCCCTTCGGGCTAGGGACTCGTGCTGGTAGCATGGGAGCCCCAGTTCCATGCCGGATCGCGGGTAACCCCATAGACGGCAAGCGCCATCATCCGGGTGACATTCCCCCGGTCTTTGAGTGAGGGGGGCCGACTTTCCTGGAGGGTTCGTGCAGACGACGGGCCGGAGGTTTGGCCTTCCATCAGACAAACCTAGATAGGCATCCAAGTTCAGACTGGACGGCGATCTCGCTCGCGATCCGGATTAGCCGCCACGCTCTTCGGCGAACACGAGGTTCGCCACCCTGTCGACCGTTTCCGCATAAACGCGAACCGCAGTGGAGAAGGTGCCGACCGGCACGCCATCGCGGCCCGTCACCACGTCCCACGAGATCCACGGATCGCCTTCGTCGTCGAGCCATACCGCCGCGAAACGTTCCTTCTTGCTGACCTCGATCGCCGACACTGCATCCCACTCCTCGTCCCGGTCGAACCCGGTCACGAACATGAGCGAGGTGCATCCGGCATGATCCCGGTCGCAGCCGTAGAACGCGATTGACGAAGGCATGCCCGCAAACTCGGTCCGTATAGTGGGGTCCCCATCCCCATCGACGTCCAGCTCCGCCTTGTAGCCCCCCATTTCCAGCGCGGATACGAGTGACGCGGGATCGTGCGCGCCGACCATTGTCGGCGGGCTCTGCGCCGCTGCCTGTGTGACGATCGTCGGCAGCACGGCGGCTGCCAAAAGCAGTTTTCTCATGAAATTTCCCGTTCCGGCGCGGGTTGTTAACCCGCGCCCTTGGTCTTCGTCGCGCCGATCTTCGCGTTCGCGGCGATAAAATCGATGATCTGCCCGGCGATGTCCTTGCCCGTCGCCGCCTCGATTCCTTCGAGTCCAGGTGACGAATTCACTTCCATGATCACCGGCCCGTGGTTGGACCGCAGCATGTCGACTCCGCATACGTTCAGCCCCATGCGCTTGGCCGCACGCACCGCAGTACTGCGTTCCTCTGGCGTGATCTTGATCAGCTGGGCGCTGCCGCCACGGTGCAGGTTGGAGCGGAAATCATCCGCCGCGCCGGTGCGTTTCATCGCCGCGACCACCTTGCCGCCGATCACCAGTGCGCGGATATCCGTGCCGCCCGCTTCTTTGATGAACTCCTGCACCAGAATGTTCACGTTCGCACCACGAAACGCCTCGATCACCGACTTGGCCGAGGACATCGAGTCCGCCAGCACCACGCCGATGCCCTGCGTACCCTCGAGCAGCTTGATGACCACCGGCGGGCCCTTCACCGCGCGGATGATCTCCTCCGCCTTTTTGGGATCATTGGCATAGGCGGTCAGCGGCAGGCCAAGACCGTGCTTGGCGAAGATCTGCATCGAACGCAGCTTGTCGCGGCTACGGCCGATCGCGACGCTCTCGTTCAGCGACCAGCAGCCGCGCATCTCGAACTGGCGCAGGATCGCGAGGCCGTAATTGGTGACCGAAGCGCCGATGCGCGGGATGATCGCATCGAAGCCCTCCGCAGGCTCGCCGTCGTAGAACACCTCGGGCTTGTGGCTCGCGATGTGCACCGTGCAGCGCAACGTGTTGAGCCAGACGATTTCGTGACCGCGCTCCTCCGCCGCCTCTATGAGCCGTTTGTGCGAATAGAGGTTCGGGTTGCGGGCAAGCAGCGCAATTTTCACAACTTGGTCCTTCTGGGCCGGAATCTCATGGTTTGTGGCCTTTCACCGGATCTCGGCCGGGGGACTGGAGCCAGGAATTGCCCGAATCGACGAGGAAGCGTCGTCGCAAGGCACTCCTTCCTATCAGCATCGGAAACTTCATGTCGCTACGATCTGCTAGACTGATCTCAGCGCGAAAGGTTTCCTCCCCAAGAGTCAGCGGCGTCTTGATGACGTAGCGCAGCTGGGTTTCGCCGTTCGAGCTGGTGATGCCGCGCACGTCGACATGCACCGCCTCACACACCTGCATGACCTTGTTGCCGGGGAAGAACACCTCGAAGCGAACGAACTTCTCGCCATCGCGCCGAAACTCTTCGACCACGATGCCGTGGAGCGAGCTGGTGCGCGCGCCGCTGTCGATCTTGGCGGGCACGCGCTTCAAGCCCAGCTCGGGCAGATCGACCAGTTCGCGCCAACCGACCGTAATCATGCCCGGGCCCGCCCGATGGAGAGCTTTACCATCCGCTCGGCTTGCCGGCGTTCTGTTCGTCGAGCCACTCCTTGAGCGGAGCGAAATACTCCATCATCGCCGCGCCGCTCATCTCGCGGCTGCCGGTGAAGGCTTCGAGCGCGTCGGGCCACGGCTTGCTCGCGCCCATTTCCAGCATGGCGTTCAGCTTCTCGCCGACCTCTTCGTTGCCGTAGAACGAACAGCGGTGCAGCGGCCCTTCCCAGCCCGCCTGGTCGCATGCGGCCTTGTAGAACTGGAACTGCAGGATGCGCGCGAGGAAGTAGCGGGTGTAGGGCGTGTTGCCGGGGATGTGGTACTTCGCGCCCGGATCGAAGGCATCGGCGGGCCGCTCGACCGGCGGGGTGATGCCCTGGTATTCGCGCTTCAGGTCGTGCCACGCGGTGTTGTAGTCGGCCGGGGTGATCGACCCGTCGAACACGCCCCAGCGCCACTTGTCGACCAGCAGGCCGAAGGGCAGGAACGCGACCTTGTCCATCGCCTGGCGCAGCAGCAAGCCGATATCCTTGTCCGCGCTCGGCACGTCGGCACGGTCGAGCAGGCCGATCTGGACCAAATATTCGGGCGTGATCGACAGCGCAATGAAATCGCCGATCGCTTCGTGGAAGCCATCATTCGCGCCGTTGAGGTGCAGGTAGTCCTGCGCGTTATAGGCGCGCTGGTAATAGTTGTGGCCCAGCTCGTGGTGGATGGTGACGAAATCGTCCGCATTCACCTTGATGCACATCTTGATGCGGATGTCGTCCTTGTTGTCGACGTCCCACGCCGATGCGTGGCACACAACTTCACGGTCGGCGGGCTTGGTGAACATGCTGCGTTCCCAGAAGGTTTCCGGCAGCGGCTCGAAGCCGAGCGAGGAATAGAACCCCTCTCCAATCTTCACCATGTCCATCGGGTCCTTGCCCTGCGCCTTCAGCAGGTCGCCGATATCATAGCCCAGATCGCCCGAGCCCTCGGGCGCGACCAGCGGATAGATGTTGCCCCATTCCTGCGCCCACATATTGCCCAGCAGGTCCGCGCGGATCGGGCCGTTCGCGGGCTGGATGTCGTCGCCGTATTTCTGGTTCAGCTTGGTCCGCACATAGGTGTGCAGCGACTGGTAGAGCGGCGCGACCTCCTGCCACATCCGCTCCAGCTCGTCGGAGAATTCCTCAGGCGGCATGTCGTAGCCCGAGCGCCACATGGTCCCGACATTGTCGAACCCGAGCTCTTCCGCGCCTTCGTTGGCGATCTCGACCATGCGGGCGTAATCGTCCTTCATCGGCGCGCCGACATTAGTGTGCCAGCTGGCCCACATCTCGGCGAATTCGGCAGGCGTTCGCTCGAGATTGCCCATCTCGGCTTCGATGTCCGAGCCGCTGATCTCTTCGCCGTTCAACGTGCCCTTGCCCTTGCCGTACTGGCTGTTGAGGCTGGTCGCGATCTCGTTCAGCTCGGTCGCCGCACCGTCGGCGGTCGGTGCAGGCAGCACGATGCCGTTGCGCAGGATGTCGAGCTTGCGCGCGACCTCAGGGTCGAGCCCTTCGACCTCGGCATATTTCGCGGCTTCGAGGGCGTACTGAACCGACTTCTCGGTCCCCTCGGCGCCCACCTGCGCTGCGAGCGCATCGGTATCATGCGTGATGTAAGTGGCGTTGACCCAAGCGATCTGGCTCGAATGCACGGTGAAATCGAACAGATCCTGCTCGACCATCGCGACCCAGTCCGCCGCGCCCTGCGGCGTCATCGGATACTGCTCGGCCGTCTGCTCGCTCTGCGTATGATCATCGGCCAGCGCGGGCGTGGCAAGCGTAGCGGCGGAAATCGCGGCGAGCGAGACGGAAAGCAGTTTCATGGGAGGCATCCTGTGGGCATTTATCATCGCCCGCGAAACTACCGCCGCGCGGTGTAATAGCAAGCGGACGAATTACGCCCCGGCAGGCCCCAGCCACTCGGCCATCGCGCGGCCCAGATCGGGCTTGGTGACGCTGCTCATGTGGGTGCCCGGTACCTCGACATAGGTGGCATCCGGCAGGCGCTCGGCCAGATCCCGGGCAGAGCCGTTGTCGCGGTCCTCGTCCCCGCACACCACCAACGTGGGGCAGGTGATATTGGCCAGTTCGGTCAGGTCCATATCCTCCATGCTGCCCAGCAGAAGCCGGGCGGCGGTGCGATCGACCTTCTGCGATTTGAGGAACTGCATCGAGAAATAAGCCGGGTCGCCCTTGGGAATCGCGTCGAACTCCTCGACCACGCGGATGAAGAAGGCAGCGCGCTTCTGCCATTCGCCCAGCCCGTCGATCCCCATACCGCCCAGGATCAGCCGCCGGGGGCGCAGAACGCCGGACGAAACGGCATGGATCGCGGCCCGCGCGCCGAGCGAGAAGCCTGCAAGATCGTAATCGGTCAGGCCCAGATGATCGACGAGCGCCGCCGCATCCTTCACCAGCACGCCCTGCGGGTATTTCTCCGCCTCGCGCGGCGCCTCGCTCTCCCCGTGGACACGGAAGTCGAGCATCAGGACTTCATAGCCCTGCTGAGCGATCCGTTCCGCATGGCCCCACTTGATCCAGTTCATCTGCGCGCTGGAGAACAGGCCGTGCAGCAGGACGAGCGGCCGCGCGCCGCGATCGCCCAGGCGGTGCAGGGCAAGGCCGGTGCCGTCGAAGGACTGGAAATGTTCGGTGGTCATAGTGGCCCTGATCATTAGCGGAAGTTGCAGTTCGTCCCGCCCCACAAGGTCGCCACCTGATTGTCCTCGATCAGGCCGGAGACGAGCATCTCGCTGTCGCCGAGCATGAACTCTTCGCCCAGCGTGCTGTCTTCCAGCGCATCGTAGCTCGGCAGCTTGCTCACATCGGCTGCGGCCATGCCCAGGCTGACGCCGTCCGGTCCGGTAAAGACCGCGCGTTCGCTCGGCCCGTTGACCATCCAGCCGATGAAGCGCTCGTCCTGGAAGCCGGCGACGAAGGTGTCGAAGGTCGCGAACTCCATAGGCCCCGCGCCGCATTCCTCGTTGCTGCCGAACTGCGGCCCGCCGAAGACCATGGTCAGCTGTTCGACCACCGCATCCTGCGGGTCGCCAAAATCGAGCGCAACGGCAGGACCGCCGGCTTCGGGTGCGGCGATAACCAGTCCGTCGGCGCGCAGCTCGATCGGTCGATCCTTTGGGGCATTGGGAGACTGCGCGGCAATTTCCTCCGCCGTGGGCGGTTCGCTCGGCTGCGGTTCTTCTCCACCGTCGCCACAGGCCGCCAGGGCGAAAGCCGCAGCGCCCGTCAGGGCCAATCCGAAACGCACGCTCATCTCTCTCTCCCGATGGTGTGGTCGCACGGTGTCAGACGCCCGTGCGGATCACAAGCGCGAGTCCCCGTCGGGATCGCGCTGGTCGATAATCACTCCGGCAGGCTCATCATCGGGCGCGCGCCCGGGCGGGTCGGTGCGCGCATCGCCGGTGGCATCGCGCCATTGGCCGTCGATGGTTGAGCCGCCTCCACCCATCGCGCCCATCTGGCCGCGCATCCTCTCCAACCGCTTCATCAGGAAACGCCGGAACAGGAGCGGGACGCCAAGCGAGAGCACCGCGACGGGCACTGCAATCCACCACAGCCAGTCGAGCCAGTCGACCGCCTGCGTCAGCAGGAAGATCACTCCGAGAATCACGGCCCAGCGCACCGCCCAGCGGATCGCAAGCCGTTTGAAGAAGGCCCCGAAATCGCGCTCGACCTGCTCGATCGAGCGGTCCATTTCCGCAGCCATGCGGGCCTGCTGCTCGGGATCGGGGCCGAGCATGGCTCAGCCCTTCTTGAGGTGCCTGCGGCCCAGCAGCTCCGCGATCTGCACCGCGTTGAGCGCCGCGCCCTTGCGCAGGTTGTCGGAAACGCACCACAGGTTGAGGCCGTTCTCCACCGTCGGGTCCTCGCGCACGCGGCTGATATAGGTCGCGCCGTCGCCCACGCATTCGACCGGGGTGATGTAGCCCTCATCCTCGCGCTTATCGACCAGCATGATGCCCGGCGCCTCGCGCAGGATATCCTGCGCGGCTTCGGCAGAAAGCTCACGCTCAAATTCGATGGTCACGGCCTCGGCATGGCCGACGAATACCGGCACGCGCACGCAGGTGGCGGTCAGCTTGACCTTGGGATCGAGGATCTTCTTCGTCTCGACCACCATCTTCCACTCTTCCTTGGTCGATCCATCGTCGAGGAAGACGTCGATATGCGGGATCACGTTGAAGGCGATCTGCTTGGTGAACTTGCTCGGCTCCACCGGATCGCCGACGAAGATCGCGCGGCTCTGCTGGAACAGCTCGTCCATGCCTTCCTTGCCCGCGCCGGAGACCGACTGGTAGGTCGACACCACCACGCGCTTGATCCCTGCGGCATCGTGCAGCGGCTTCAGCGCAACAACCAACTGCGCGGTCGAGCAGTTGGGGTTCGCGATGATGTTCTTCGCGGTGTAGCCGTCGATCGCATCGGGGTTCACCTCGGGCACGATCAACGGCACGTCCGGGTCCATCCGGTAGTGCGAGGAATTGTCGATCACCACGCAGCCCGCTGCGGCTGCCTTGGGCGCATATTCCTTGGCGATGGAGCCGCCTGCCGAAAACAGCGCAATGTCCCAGCCGGTGAAGTCGAAATGCTCGAGGTTCTTGCATTTGAGCATCTTGCCGGTGTCGCCGAATTCGACCTCGGTGCCCTGGCTGCGCGAGCTGGCCAGCGCGACCACCTCGTCGATCGGAAACTCGCGTTCGGCGAGAACCTGCATCATTTCGCGCCCGACATTACCCGTCGCGCCTACGATGGCGACCTTGTAGCCCATCAAAAACTCCTGTCCGTGCTGCGTTGCCACATGGGGCCAAGGACGCCATGTCGCAAGCGGAACCGGGTCAAATCGCGCCGAACATGTGCAGCACCAGCACCGCCAGCGCCGCGAAGGCGAGCACCGCGCCGGGCAGCGTGATCCATCGCCTGCCGACATTCTCTTTTACTGCCAGCGCGTTGAGCGTGCCGAACACCAGCAGGAAAACCACGCTCGCGCCGCTCACCAGCCCGTCGAGCCCGCCCATCACCGCCAGCGTCAGCGCCAGCGCCGCGAGCGCCAGAACCGCCCATTGCGGCGATCCGTGCGCGTTCTTCTTCCCCAGCACATCGGGCAGGCCGCCATCTTGCGCCACTTCGCGTGCCAGCCGGGCGGAGCTGAACAGCGTCGCGTTGATCGCGCTCGCGGTCGAGAATGCTGCGGCGATGGTCACCGCGATCAGCCCCGGCGTTCCCAGCGCGGCCTGCCCGGCGCGCGACAGCGCCACCTCCCCATCCTCGATCACGGCCTGCGTGCCGGTCAGCATCGGCACCGCAAGCGCGACGAGGACATAGATCAGCGCCGCACTGCCGATGGCGAGCGGCATGATCCGGCCCATCAATTCCTTGCGATCCTTCATTTCGTCATAGTCGTAGGCGAGCAGTTCGAAGCCTTCGTAAGCCATGAAGACCGATGCCGCGCCGATCACGATCCCGATCAGGCCGGGCTGCTGCGCGATCGAGAGCTTGTCCGCCTCGAACTGGGAGAGGCCGATCGCGGAGAGCCCCGCCAAGATGGCCAGCTTCACGACGACGATCGCGATCTCCACCCCGGCCGCCTGCCCCGCACCGCGCAGGTTGATCCCGGTCATGGTCAGGATCGCCGCCGCTGCCATCGCCGGTGACAGCCACGCCGGCCCGCCGATCGCCTGCCCCAGATAAGCACCGAAGGTATAGGCATAGACCGCGCAGGTCAGCACATAGCCTGCCAACAGCACCCAGGCGGAGCCGCGTGCGAGTCGGGTGAAGCCCAGATCGCGCAGGAAGGTGTAGATGCCGCCGGCCTCGTCCTTGTCCACCGTCAGCGCGGCAAGCGAGTGGCCGGTGGCATAGGCGACCAGCCCGCCCAGCACGAAGCTGAGCGCGGCCCAGTGCCCTGCATTCGAAATGACGACGCCGAGGGTGGAGAAGATACCCCCGCCGACCATCCCGCCCACGGCGATCGCCCAGACCGCCGCCAACCCCAGCTGGCCGTCGCTTGACGATTTGCCGCTCATTGCGGCGGGGTCACGTCATGGCTTTCGAGGAACCGGAAAATCGTGTTCCACAGATGCGGGCTGATGTTCTCGCCCGATACCCGGTGCGTGTAGCCGGGGTAGAGCATCATCTCGAACGGCACGTTGCCTTCCTGGAGCTTGGCGATCAGCTCGGACGAATTCTCGAACACCACGTTGTCATCGGCCATCCCGTGGACCAGCAGCAGCGGATCCGCGATCTTCTCAGCATCGGGTATCGCGCTCGCCGCCTCGTAGGCTTCGGGCACCTCGCGCGGATCGCCCATATAGCGTTCGGTATAGTGGGTATCGTACAGGCCCCAGCGGGTCACCGGTGCGCCCGAAATACCCGCCGCGTAGAGGCCCGGATCGGCCTCCAGCTGCTTCAGCGTCATGTAGCCGCCATAGGACCAGCCGTAGATCGCCAGCTTGTCGGGATCGACGAAATCGAGCGTCTTGAGATAGTCCGCTCCCGCCTTCTGGTCGCGCACCTCGACGCTGCCCATCGCACGGTAGATCGGCTGTTCGAATTCGACCCCGCGATTGGCCGACCCACGGTTGTCGATCGCGAAATAGATATAACCCTTGTCGACGATCGCCTGCGCCAGCGCGCCCTTCCAGCCACGGTCGACGACCTGCGCGTGCGGCCCGCCGTAGTGCGAGATGAAAACCGGATATGTCTTGCCCGGCTCCATCTCGGGCTTGAGCATCATCCAGTGCAGCGGCGTGCCATCGTCCGCCGGGATCGTGCCGAATTCGGGCAGCACGTGGCTGGCGAGGTAGGGCGCATAGGGGTGATCGGCGCCGAGCGCGTTTTCCTCTACCCATGCAAGCCGCTCACCATTGGTATCGGCAAGATAGCTTTGGGTCGGCTGACTGGGCGAAGAGCGACTGATGAGCAGCGTCTGCGCGTCCTTGTCCATGCTTGCCGAGTGCGTGAAGCCGCGCTCGGTCAGGCGCGTCACACCGCCGGGGGACGCCATGTTGAGCCGGTAGACGTGCTCTTCCAGCACGCTGTCCTTCGTGCCGGTGAAGAACACGTCGCCGGTGTCCTCGTTCACGCCAACCAGCTTGGTGACGACCCAATCGCCGCTTGTGAGCTGCACCGGCCCTTCCCGCGTGCGGCGGTAGAGATGGCCGTAGCCGTCGCTTTCCGACCACCACAGCAGCGTTCCGTCCTTCAGGAAGCGATAATTGTCGGAAAGATTGATCCAGTAATCCTCGATCGCCGCCTTTTCGGTCAGGATCACTTCGCTGGCACCGGTGGCGGGATCGACGGCGAGGAGTTCGAGAACGGTCTGCTCGCGATTCTCCCGCTGGACATAGAGGAAACCATCATGCGCCCAGTCGACCCGCGCGAGGTAGATGTCGGTATCCTCGCCCAGATCGACCTTCACGCGGTTGCCGCCGTCGGGGTCCATCACGAACAGCTCGACAATGGCATTGTCGCTCCCCGCAACGGGGTAGCGCTGGTCGAACACCTTGGTACCGGTCGCGCCGATGGCCGCTCGGGTGACGACGCCCACCGGAGCCTCGTCGGTCCGCTGCACCGCGATCCGCGTGTCATCGGGATTCCACCAGTAGCCGGTCATCCGGCCCATTTCTTCCTGTGCGACGAACTCCGCCTCGCCCCAGCGGATCAACTCGCCTTCCTTCGGCGTGATCGGGTGCGCATCACCTCCGACCGGGCCGACCCACACCTGCCGGTCGCGCACGAAGGAAACATAGGTTCCCTGCTCACTCAGCTTGGGATTGAGCTCGCTCTCCTCGGTGTCGGTCAGCCGCGTGACGGTTCCATCCAGCTTCGCGAGATAGAGATCCCCGTCGAGCGGAACGAGCACCCCCGAACCGTCGGCATTCCATTGGTACGTAATGATGCCCTTGAGGTTGCCGACCCGCGCCCGCTCGCGCTGCATCTTCTCGTCTTCGGACAGCTCGCGCCCCGAACCGAGCGCTTCGCTGTCCACCAACATGCGCCACGCACCGTCCGCGCGGTCATAGGCCCACAGGTCGTAGCGCTCGCGGTCGTCCTCGCGATTGCGCAGCAGGGTGAGGTAACGCCCATCGGGCGAAAGCTTGGCACCGCGCGGGCTGGCCCCGTCGAGGCCGGGGCTCGCGAAGACGCGTTCGAAGGAAAGGTCGCCAGTCTGGCTCGTCTCGGTCTGCATATCCTCGCTTTCCTGCGCCGCGAGCGGCGTTGCAAGCGCGAGAATGGCTGCGGCGGCAAGCAGGTGGCGCATCAGATCGTGTCCTATCCATCGTCATCGCGAGCGCCCCCCATGGGCCGCGCGGCGACCCATGGACCGAACGCCTGACTGTCAGAGCGGCGCGCCATGGATCGCTTCGTCGCCAATGCTCCTCGCAATGACGGGGGAAAATGACAAGCGGCCAACGAAAAAGGGCGGCCCTACCGGACCGCCCTTCTGTGTTTCGCTTGATAGAAAGACGCGCTTATGCGTCTTTCTTCTCGCCCTTGGCAGGGCGCGGATCACGACGTTCGGCGATACGCGCGCTCTTGCCGGTGCGGCCGCGCAGGTAATAGAGCTTCGCACGACGCACGACACCGCGACGGACCACGGTGATCGAGTCGACGATCGGCGAGTAGAGCGGGAACACACGCTCCACGCCTTCGCCGAAGCTCATCTTGCGAACGGTGAAGTTGGAACCCATGCCGCGGTTCGAACGCGCGATCACCACGCCTTCGAAGTTCTGGACACGCTCGCGCGTGCCTTCGACGACCTTCACGCCGACGCGAACGGTGTCGCCGGGGCGGAATTCCGGAATATCCTTGCCGAGGTTATCGATCGCCTCGGCTTCGAGCTGCTGAATCAGGTTCATTGGTCCTGGTCCTTCGTTTCTCGCTGCGCGCCAGAGGCAGACTGGACCGGAGCACCGACATGGCGCTCCCACAAATCCGGCCTGCGTAACCGTGTCATCTCTTCGCTGCGTTGCTTACGCCACGCCGCGATCTTCGCATGATCCCCCGATCGCAGCACTTCGGGGATCGTGCGCCCTTCCCATTCCTGAGGTCGGGTGTAGTGCGGGTATTCCAGAAGGCCGTCCTCGAACGACTCCTCGGTCCCGCTTGAAGCCGCGCCCATTACTCCGGGAAGCAGCCGAATGCAAGCGTCGAGTATGGCCAGCGCGGCAGGTTCTCCGCCGGACAGGACGATATCGGCGAGGCTGACTTCCTCGATCTCGGGCCGCGCTTCGAACAGCCGCTCGTCAAACCCTTCGAACCGGCCGCACAGCAGGGTGACGCCCGACCCGTCCGCGATCTCCCGGATGCGCGCCTGCGTGATCGGCTTACCGCGCGGTGTCATTGCGAGGACGGGCACCTTCGGCTGCAGCCTGCGCGCATGATCGACCGCCGCCGCCAGCACATCGCATTTGAGCACCATGCCAGCCCCGCCCCCTGCCGGCGTATCGTCGACCGTGCGGTGCTTGTCGGTGGCAAAATCGCGGATCTGGATCGTATCGATCGACCAGCGCTGCTCCTCCAGCGCACGCCCGGCGAGCGACTGGCGCAGCGGCCCGGGAAACATCTCCGGGTAGAGGGTGAGGACGGTGGCAGCGAAGGTCACGGGATCGGTTACTCGAAGGTCTGGGGTGAAATCGCGTCCGGACGGCGCCTGGCGACGAGGTAGGCGATCGGGAAGCCGATTATCGCCGTCAGCACAAGCCCGCCGACGAGCAGTGCCATGATCGGAACCAGCATCGCCCCTGCCGAGCGACCGTCCATCCCGGCTACGAGCGCAACGATCCCCGGGATGGCGGGCAGAAAGCCTGCGACAAGCGCCGAGATGGCAGCTCTCTTGCGAATGTTGGCTCCGGCGAACATCACGTTGGCCGCGAATGCGCAGCCGGCCGCAAGGATCGCCACGAAGAGCGCAACGCCCAGGATATAGAGAACCATCGAACCTCTTGCCCTTTCCGGTGTGCGCTTGTGTCAGGCCATATGCGACGGCCCGTCAACCGAACAGGTCACGGGCGTTGCCGGCGGTCATGCTCAGCAACGCTTGGAATAGCCCGAACCGCCCTCGTCGTAATAGGTGTAGACCAGTTCGCGGCTTACGGGGAGGACGGTGAAGGTCGTCGCCGTGGCGCCGCTCCCGAAGGTCAGGCGGTTGCCGTTCAGCGACCATTTGCCGCTTCCCCCACCCGGAGCGGTGAAGGTCCCGTCGGCGCGCATGACCAGCCGGTCCACCTCGCATGAGGGGCCATCGACCCATTCGCCAACGAAATAGCTCGCGGTGAAGGCGTAGGGCAATTCTGGCGCGGCCTGCGCTTGGGCCTGCGCCTGCATCTGGGCACCCGCAGCGGTCGCCATCGAGAGGGACAGCGCGGCAGTGGCGGCGAAAGCGAATATCTTCATGGGACTTCCCTCCTTTTGCGGCGAGGGCTTATCGCAAGCTCCGCCTCGGTCAAGCGGCCGGGCAGCCCCCGCATCCTCCGCAGCCGCCGCGAACTTACTGGCTGGTCTCGGCGAGCCCGCCAGCCCGCGCCGGCGGATCGGCCCGCGATGCGTCCTGCACGATCAGCGTGCCCTCCCCCTGCATGCAGAAGCTCGCATCGGCGATTTCGCCGCGCAGGCGGACGTAGTCGCCGGGGCCGATATCGGTCTCGCGGAAGCTGAGCGCATAGGTCTTGCCGTCGGGCGTGCGCAGCACAGGGCACTCGACGCCGTCCTCGATCCGGCCCTCGACGCTGACGAGATCGGGCTCTCCGGCCGGACGTGTCCCGGCCGCCGCAGCGGTCTCGTCCCCGGCTCCTTCCGACGCCCCGTTTTGGGTCGCTTCGGGGGTCTCAGGATCACCCGCGCAGGCCGCGATGGTCATGAGCGCGGTGATGAGGATTGCGGTGAATTTGCGTTCGCCCATGACGGGTCAAGGGGCGAAAGAGGTTCCTGTTCCGAGATTTATCCGGGCGCCTCGCGCCATTCTTACCCGTGCTTGCGGAAATGCATGATGCCCCAGGTCAGCTTTCCGGCATCCGCACCGCGCACCCAGTGGGCGAGACCTTCCAGCATCCGGTCGACGAAGCCATCGTCGGTCGAAAGCTCGCCACGCTGCGCATCGAGATCCTTCGCGACCTGCGCATAATGGTTGCGCAGCTGCGGGCTGAGATCCTCGATCCGCACCTTCTCCATGCCCCGCTGCTCCAGCGCGTCGCGGTAAAAGCCGAAGGACGCGAGATTGGCGAGATGGATGCGATCGTAGATCGGCTGGAGGGAGGATGTATCCCCGATCCCGTCCGCCTGCATCGGATCGGTGAAGATGAACTCCCCGCCTGGCTTGAGCACGCGGGCAACCTCGCTCAGCACCGCGCCGCGATCGGGCGCGTGCAGGATGGCGTCCTGGCTCCAGACGAGGTCGAAGCTGCCATCGCCGAAGGGCAGGTCGTCGAACGATCCTTCGACCACCGCGATCCGGTCCTCGAGCCCCGCCTCGGCGGTCAGCTTGCGGTTGCGCGCATTCTCGGCCGGGGCGATATTGAGGCAGGTGACATGGCCCGCATTGTGCTTGCTCACCAGCCGCCGTGCGCCGCCGCCATAGCCGGAGCCGATATCGAGCACGGCCTTGCCCCCGACATCGCCGACGCTCGCCGCCATCGCATCGACCGTGCGGCGGCTCGCCTCGCGGATATCGCTCGTGTCGTCGTAGAGGCCAACATGAATATCCTCGCCGCCCCAGACGGTGGAGTAGAACTCGACCGCGTCGTCGCTGGTGTAATAGTCGCGCGCGGTATCGGTGGTGGCTTCAGTCGGCATAGTCTTTCTCCGCCACGTGGATAAAGAAATCGGGCGCTTCCTCGTCGTCGTCCTGCTGGAAATCGCCGTAGGTGCGAATCTGCTGGAAGCCGACATCCTGCAGCAGGCCGCGCACGTAGCTCTTGCGCAGCGGGAACATGTTGAGGAAATATTCGGAGCCGTCGGGGAAGGTATATTTGAACCGCGCGAGGCTCTCGTCGACATGCTCGGGCTCGGCGGTCACCTGGTCGCCGCAGTAGTAATATTTGTGCTTGGTGCTGAACCCGTCGTCGAGAATGCCGTCGTAATTGCGCTGGTCGATGATGAGGATGCCATCGTGCTTGAGCGCGGCGTAGAATTCAGCCAGCGCGCGGCGCCGGTCGTTCTCGTCGTGCAGGTGGGTGAAGCTGTTGCCGAGACAGATGATCGCATCGAACTTGCCGTGCACATCCTTGTTCAGCCAGCGCCAGTCGGCATGGACGGTCTTGAGCACCAGATCGTGATCGGCCGCGTTCTGGAACGCCATCGCCAGCATTTCGGCCGAGCCATCGGCGGAGGTCACGTCGAACCCGTTCCTGAGCAACTGGACCGAATGGAAGCCGGTACCGGTCGCCACGTCGAGGACGGATTTCTTGCCCCGCCCCGCGAGGATGTCGACGAAGAAACGGCCCTCGCTCTGTGCGCGGGCCTCCCAGTCGATCAGTTCGTCCCACTTCTCCACGAAGCCGCGGACATATTCCTTCTGGTAGCTTTCGGTCGTACGCACGGCGTGCGGATCTTCGCCGTAGTCCTGTGTCGCCTCAGGCGCGAAGGCGCGCCTCTTCGTCTCGGTGCTCATCGTAATCGTCCCTCGCGCGTCGAAACCCGGGCCAGCCTTCGCCAGAAAGCCGCCGGTCGTGATGGGAAGCCTGCCGCATGGCAGGCCGGTCGAATGCGTGTTCGCACGTTAGAACATGCCCGGCAGGGGCATTCAAGCGCGCTGGGGGAGTACCCTATCCTAGGGCAGGAACGCGCGGCTTAGCACCAGTCGCTGCGCATCCCACTCGGGAATCGCGGCGGGTATCAGCGGCGCGAGGAAGGCCTTGCCTTCGACCGGCGCGATCTCGACGATGTCGGTCGCGCCGTAATTCATGACGTCGGCGACGGTGCCGACGGATTCGCCGTCATCGGTGACGACGGGCAGGCCGATCAGATCGGCGTGGTAGAATTCGTCGTCTTCGAGCGGGGGCAGTGCCTCGCGCGAGACGGTGAGCAGGGTCCCGCGCAGCGCGTCGGCAGTGGCCCGGTCCGCGATCTCGGCGAAGCGGGCAATCGCACCGCCCTTGTTGTCGCTGCGGATCTTAATGGTGGTCAGCGTGCCTTCGTTGAAGGTCTTGTGCGCCTTGAGCGCGTCGACCCCGTCGCCGAACAGCTTGAGCCGGACCTCGCCCGCGACCCCATGCGCACCGGTGACGGCGGCAAGGGTAATGCCCGAGTCGTCCCTCCCCGCGCTCTGCGGGAGGTTCGGGAGGGCGGAAGCGGAGGACGCGACACTCTGAGCCGCGCCCCCTCTTCCCGACCCTCTCCCCCGCTGGGGAGAGGGAGATGTCATCAGCCTTCGGCCTTTTCTTCGCCTGCGGCCTCTTCAGCCGGAGCGTCTTCCGCCTTGGCTTCTTCTTCGGCCGGGGCTTCCTGGGCAGCCTTCAGCGCTTCGGCGGCTTCGGCTTCCTTGGCGGCCTTTTCTTCAGCGCGTTCCTTGGCCTTTTCACCCGGCTCGGCCTTGTTCGGGTTGTTGCGTGCAGCGCGCTCGCGGATGCCGGCAGCATCGAGGAAGCGGGCGACACGGTCGCTCGGCTGCGCGCCGACGCCGAGCCAGTACTTGGCGCGGTCTTCGTTCAGCGTAACGCGCTTCTCGTCGTCCTTGGCGAGCAGCGGGTTGTAGGTGCCGATCTGCTCGAGATAGCGGCCGTCACGCGGGTAGCGCGAGTCGGCGGCGACGATGCGGTAATAGGGGCGCTTCTTGGCGCCGCCACGGGAAAGTCGGAGTGCAATAGCCATTTCGGTTCGTCCTTGGTCTTAATCTAAGTCGGTTTCGGTTATTTCTTGGGCAAAAGCTTTTTGAGGTCGGGCGGCAGCTTGCTCATATCGACATCGCCCATGCCCTGACCGTCCATTCCCGGCAGCGAGCCGCCCTTGCCGCCGATGCCGGGAAGGCCGGCCATGCCGCCGCCCCCGCCCATCATCGCCGCAAGGCCCTTCATTCCGCCCATCTTCTTGATCTGCTTCATCGCACGGGACATTTCCTGGTGCATCTTCAGCACCTTGTTCACGTCCTGCACCTGCGTGCCGCTGCCCGCCGCGACGCGCTTCTTGCGCTTGGCGTTGAGCAGTGCGGGATTGGCGCGTTCCTTGGCCGTCATCGAGCCCATGATCGCGTCCATATGGACCAGCACCTTGTCGTCCATGCCGCTGGCCTGCATCGCGGCCTTGGCCTTCTTCATGCCGGGCATCATGCCCGCCAGCATGCCCAGGCCGCCCATGTTCTGCATCTGCCGCAGCTGCATGCGCAGGTCGTTCAAGTCGAACTGGCCCTTGGCCATCCGCTTGGCGAGCTCTTCAGCCTCTTCGACCTTGATCGATTCGGCGGCCTTCTCAACCAGCGAGACGACATCGCCCATGCCCAGGATGCGTTCGGCAACGCGGCGCGGGTGGAAAGCTTCGAGCGCGTCTAGCTTTTCGCCGACGCCGGCAAACTTGATCGGCTTGCCGGTGACCGCGCGCATCGACAGCGCCGCACCGCCGCGCGCATCGCCGTCCATCCGCGTGAGGATAACGCCGGTCAGTGGCACTTCGTCGGAGAAGCTCTGCGCAACGTTGACTGCATCCTGCCCGGTCAGGCTGTCGACCACCAGCAGCACTTCGGTCGGCGTCGCCACCGAAGCCACCGCCTTCATTTCCGCCATCAGCGCTTCGTCGACATGCAGGCGGCCCGCGGTGTCGAGCAGGACCACATCGACATTGCGCAGCTTGGCGGATTCGAGCGCGCGCTTCGCGATCTCGACCGGCTGTTGGCCTTCGACGATCGGCAGCGTATCGACCTGCGCCTGCTCGCCCAGCACCGCCAGCTGCTCCTGCGCAGCGGGACGATTGACGTCGAGCGAGGCCATCATAGCCTTCTTGCCGTGCTTCTCGCGGATCAGCTTGCCGAGCTTGGCGGTCGAAGTGGTCTTACCCGAGCCCTGCAGGCCGACCATCATGATGACGACCGGCGGCTTGGCTTCCAGCGTCAGCGGGACGTGGCCGTCCTCACTGTCGGACCCGCCGAGCATCGCCACCAGCTCGTCGTTGACGATCTTGACGACCTGCTGGCCCGGCGTGACCGACTTGAGGACGCTCTCGCCGACGGCCTTCTCGGTAACCTTCGCGATGAAGTCGCGCGCGACGGGCAGTGCCACGTCGGCTTCGAGCAGCGCGATCCGCACTTCGCGCATCGCATCGCGCACGTCCTGTTCGCGCAGGGCACCGCGCCCGCGAAGGCGGTCGAAGGTATTGCCAAGGCGATCCGACAGTGCGTCGAACATGCTACTCCAAACTGCGCTTACCGCAGTAAACGCGAAAAACGCCGGCGGACGAAAACTCGTCGGCCAGCGTCGGGGCGGTGCCCCTTCTGAAACTCACATCGGGATAGCGAGCTATCCCTGAAACCGGTGGTGGAGCCTAGCGGGATCGAACCGCTGACCTCTACAATGCCATTGTAGCGCTCTCCCAGCTGAGCTAAGGCCCCGTGCCGGTTGTGGGAGGCGCCGTTTAGAAAGCACGGCGCCCCTTTGCAAGCGGAATATCCACCTGCGATACGAAAAATCAGGTGTCGTCGCTTTCGTCGTCGTCACCCTTGGATTTGGCAACGCCCAGATCGTCGTCACCACCCAGATCGACCTCGTTATCCGGCGAATCATCGTCGTCGTCGACGTCGATGTCTTCCAGATCGTCATCGGCAAGGTCGCTGTCGGCTTCCTTGTCCTTCTTTTTCTTGTCCTCTTCCTCGAAGGGAATCGGCTGCTTCGACTTGAGCACCGGCTCGGGCGTCCAGGTGTTCTCGCATTCGATGCAGGTCACCGGATCTTCGTTGCCGAGGTCGTAGAATCGCGTGCCGCATTTGGGGCAGGTACGCTTGGTTCCCCATTCGGGTTTGACCATGATCGAGGTATTCCTTGTTACGGGCGCTGCCGTGCTTGCGCGCGCCGGATTGAATTTCGCGTAAATTGACTTGGGGCCAAGCGGCCTGCGAATCAAGAAGGCGCGCGCCTTGCCATGCGCCACAGCGGGTGTCAAAGCCGCCGCCCGATGGATAGTCACACCTCCGCCCGACGCTTTGCCGCTTCCGGCCCCCTGCGGGGCACCATCGCCGTACCCGGCGACAAGTCGATCAGTCACCGCTCGCTGATCCTCGGCGCGATGGCCGTGGGCGAGACTCGCGTCACCGGCCTGCTGGAAGGCGAGGATGTGCTGGCGACAGCCGCAGCGATGCGCGCGATGGGCGCCGACATCGCTCGCGACGAGGATGGCACCTGGCATATTCATGGCGTGGGCATCGGTGCGCTCCTGCAGCCCGAATCCGCGATCGATTGCGGGAATAGCGGCACCTCGGCCCGCCTGCTGATGGGTCTGGTGGCGAGCCACGGGATCACTGTGAACTTTACCGGAGACGCCAGTCTTTCCAAACGCCCGATGGGCCGCGTGATCGATCCGCTCAGCCAGATGGGCGCCAACTTCACCTCCAGCCCCGGCGGCACCATGCCGCTGATGCTGGAGGGCGCGCATCCAGCCGTGCCGATTAGCTACCGCCTGCCGGTGGCGAGCGCGCAGGTGAAGAGCGCGGTGCTGCTCGCGGGCCTCAACACGCCGGGCATCACCACCGTGATCGAGCCAGTCCCCACCCGCGATCACAGCGAACGCATGCTGCGCGGCTTCGGGGCGACGATCGAGCTGGGCGAGGACGATGGCGCACGCGTGATCCGCCTCACCGGACAGGCCGAACTGCAACCGCAAACGCTCGAAGTGCCCGGCGATCCTTCCTCCGCCGCATTCTTCATGGTCGCAGCGAGCCTGGTCGAAGGCAGCGACCTGATGATCCGCAATGTCGGCATGAACCCGACCCGCGCCGGGCTGGTCGGCGTGCTCCGCGCGATGGGCGCGGATATCGAAGAGGTCGATGCGCGCGAGGTCGGTGGCGAACCGGTGTGCGACCTGCGCGTCCGCCATGCCGATCTGAAGGGCATCGAGGTCGACCCGGAGGTCGCGCCGAGCATGATCGACGAATTCCCCGTGCTGTTCGTCGCCGCTGCTTTGGCGCAGGGCACCACGGTCACGCGCGGTCTGGAAGAGCTACGAGTGAAGGAGAGCGACCGCCTCGCCGTCATGGCCGCAGCGCTCACCGCGATCGGCGCGCGTGTCGAAGAGAACGAGGACGGGCTGACGATCCACGGCACCGGCGGCGAGCTGCTGGCCGGAGGCGGACCGGTTGCCACGCATCTCGACCATCGCATCGCGATGAGCATGGCGGTGGCGGCCCTCGTCAGCCGCGACGGGGTGGAGGTGGACGACACCAGCCCCATCGCGACGAGCTTCCCCAATTTCACGCGCCTGATGGACGAGGTGACGCGGTGACCAGCCGCCTCTCTCGTCGCCCCTGCGAAGGCAGAGGCCCATGCAACGGCCCCGATCGACCGACAGCCTATCTGGATCCCCGCCTTCGCGGGGATGACGACAAAGGGTGTGTAAGCACATGACCGGGCTCGACATCTATTCACTCGTCGGTTTCGTGGGGATGGCCTGCATCATCGGGGCCTATTTCTATCTCACCGCCAGCAAGGCGGCGAACCCGTATATCCTGCACGGTACCAACCTGGTGGGAGCGGCGCTGCTGACCGTCAGCCTGCTGGTGCACACCAACTGGCCCAGTCTCGTGCTCGAAGGTTTCTGGGCTGCGATCGCGATCTGGGGCCTCGCCAAGGCCATCCGGGAAAAGAAAGGCGCACAGCAGCCATGATCCGCACCCTCCTCGCCGCCGCGGCGCTTGCGCTTTCGGGCTGCGCCACGCTGCCTGCAGAAGGCCCAGCCTCCGCCCTGACGACCGAGCCCAGCGCCTACGCCGCGCCTGAGCGCGAGCTGATGGTCCCGGTCGAAGGCGGCAAGGTGTACGTGCGCGTCAACGGCGATCTCGATGCAGCACCGCCGGTGGTGTTCCTCCACGGCGGCCCCGGCGGCACGCATAACGGCCTCGCCTCGATGCTGGGGCTGGCGGACGAGCGCGCGGTGATCCTATACGACCAGCTCGACAGTGGGAAGTCGGACCAGCCCAACGATCCCGCCAACTGGCGCGTCGAGCGCTTCGTCGAGGAGCTGGAGACGATCCGCCGCACGCTCGGCATCGAAGAATGGCATCTGGTCGGCCACAGCTGGGGCTCTGCGCTCGCGCTCGAATATGCCGCGAAGTACCCGGAGCATGTCGCCTCCACCGTGCTGGGCGGGACCTATATCAATACCGAACGCTGGATCGCGGATGCCAACATCCTGCTCGAAGACCTTCCCGAGAGCGTCCAGCAGACGATTGCGGCGTGCGAAACCGATGCTCCTCCCCCGGCGGACAAATGCGCCGAGGCGACCGATGCCTTCTATGCCGAGTTCAACCGCCGCGAACCGCCCACCGCAGCCCTGCGCGCCTATTCCGCAAGGATCGGCGGCAACGGCTTCAACCCGGTGATCTACAACGCGATGTGGGGGCCGAGCGAGTTCCGCTCGAAAGGCTCGCTCAAAACCTACGACGCGGTTCCGTTGCTCTCGAACATCGACGGTCACCGCACGCTGTTTCTGATCGGCCAGTATGACGAAGCGCGGATCGACACGGTGCAGGAGTACGTGGCCCTGACGCCCGGCGCCGAATTCGGCGTCGTCCCTGGTGCGGCACACGGCTTCATGACCGATCGCCCGACGGAGAGCGAAGCGATTCTGCGCGCATGGATGAACAGGATGGATACCCAATGATTATTGCCGTCGACGGCCCCACCGCCAGCGGGAAAGGCACCCTCGCCACCGCCATCGCGCGCCACTTCGGGCTGCCCTGCCTCGATACCGGGCTGCTCTATCGCGCGGTCGGGCGGCGGGTTCAGCTTGCCGACGGGGACCCGGACGATGCAGCCGACGCGCTGGCCGGCGCCGACTTCCCGGACACGCTGCTCGCCGATCCCGAACTGCGCAGCGAAGTGACCGGCAGCTATGCGAGCCGCGTCTCGGTCCATCCCGGAGTGCGGCAGGCGCTGTTCGACCGGCAGCGCAGCTTCGCGCAGCAGGAAGGCGGCGCGGTGCTCGACGGGCGCGATATCGGCACGGTGATCTGCCCCGATGCCGATGTGAAGCTGTTCGTCACCGCCTCGCTCGACGCGCGGACCGACCGGCGCTTTGCGGAATTGAAAAGCCACGGGCGCGACGTCACCCGGCAGGAAGTCCATGACCAGATCGCCCGACGCGACGAGCGCGACATGGGGCGCAAGGACGCGCCGCTGAAACCGGCCGAGGACGCCTATATCCTCGACACGACGGCGCTCGACAAGGACGCATCGATCGAGGCGGCAATTGCGATCGTGAAGCAGTCGGGAAAGGCCCCGCACTAGGCCGTCAGGCCGCCACGTCCCGATCGCTGCCAAGGCCTGAAATGCGCGGAAGCGCGCGGAAGGCCGGCCGGGCCAGCAGGTAACCCTGGATATAGCGGATGCCCAGCAGCCGCAGCGCGGCAAGTTCCTCCGGGGTCTCGATCCCCTCCGCGATCACCGCAATGCCGAGGCGTTGGGCGATGCGGACCACACCCTCGACGATGATCCGCCGCGGCTGCGAGCTGTCGATGCCCCGGACAAGCTCCATGTCGAGCTTGATGTAGTCGGTCTGGATGCGGGCCAGCAGGCCGAGCCCGGCGTGACCCGCACCGAAATCGTCGAGCGCGGTTCCGAAGCCCAGTTCGCGGTATGCGTCGATGATCGACTGGACGTGGTGGGTATCCATCTGCTCGTTCTCGGTGAACTCGAACAGCAGCCGATCGACCGGGAGGCCGACCTCCCGCGCCGTCCGCAAGGTCAGCTGGATGCAGGCGAGCGGCGAATAGACCGCGTTCGGGAGGAAATTGATCGAGAGGCGTGCGTCGCCCTTCAGAATCCCGGCTTCCACCGCACCCCTGATGGCGGCGACCCGGCATTGCTGGTCGAAGGCATAGCGGTTCTCCCCGGTCACCTTCGCGAGCACTTCCGCCGCGCTTTCGCCATCTTCGCCGCGGACGAGAGCCTCGTAGGCGAATGGCGCGCCGGTCTGGATGTCCACGATCGGCTGGAACGCCATCGCGATCGCGAATGCATGCTCCGGCGCCCGGCACCCCTGGCATCCTGCCGTCATCAATGACCACCCTCGTTGCTGGAGAAGAAATTATAGACGGGAGGACCTAAGATATTGTGAAACAAGCGCTCATCCGGCAGGATCTGCGATCGGACCAGCCAGGAGGCCGCAAGCCTCGGGCGCATGCCGGGAGAAACGCCGAAAGTCCGGTTTTTCTTGCAATTCCAGTCGATCCGGCGTAGCTGCGCGCCGTTCTCGCGATCATTAGATTCGTCCAAAGACTCTTGGGAACCCGTGCGGTGGCATCCGGCCCCGGGCGGACACGGCCCTCTTGCCCCGTTGGCCCCGCAATCGTGCGGGAGACGGGTAAAGACCCCGGACAACCGGTGGCCGGTAGCAAACGTAGACTGGGAAACCACACCTGATGGCAACTGCAGCCAACCCTACGCGCGACGATTTCGAAGCGCTCCTCAACGAACAGCTCGGCGATGCCGATGATGGCGGCTTCGAAGGCCGCGTCGTCAAGGGCACCGTCACCGCAATCGAAAACGGCATGGCCATGATCGATGTCGGCCTCAAGAGCGAAGGCCGCGTCGACCTGCGCGAATTCATGCGCGTCGATGACGAACACGGCCTCGAAGTCGGCAGCGAAGTCGAAGTCTATGTCGACCGCGTCGAGAACGCCGACGGCGAAGCGATGCTCAGCCGCGACCGCGCCCGCCGCGAAGCCGCGTGGGATCGCCTCGAAAGCGAATTCGGCGAAGGCAAGCGCGTCGAGGGCCGCATCTTCGGCCGCGTCAAGGGCGGCTTCACCGTCGATCTTGACGGCGCCGTGGCCTTCCTGCCCGGTTCGCAGGTCGACATCCGCCCCGTGCGCGACGTCACCCCGCTGATGGACCAGCCCCAGCCCTTCCAGATCCTCAAGATGGATCGCCGCCGCGGCAACATCGTCGTCTCGCGTCGCGCCGTGCTTGAAGAAACGCGCGCCGAACAGCGCAGCGAACTGATCGACAAGCTGGCCGAAGGCGAAGTGGTCGACGGTGTGGTCAAGAACATCACCGATTACGGTGCCTTCGTGGACCTGGGCGGCATCGACGGCCTGCTCCACGTCACCGACATGAGCTACAAGCGGGTCAACCACCCGAGCGAAGTGATCGAGATCGGCCAGACCGTGACCGTCCAGATCATCCGCATCAATGCCGAAACGCAGCGCATTTCGCTCGGCATGAAGCAGCTCGAAAGCGATCCGTGGGATGGCGTCGCCGCCAAGTACCCGGTCGGCATGAAGCTGACGGGCCAGGTGACCAACATCACCGAATACGGCGCCTTCGT
The DNA here is from genome assembly GCF_054655655.1 of Alteriqipengyuania triglochinis. NCBI lineage: Bacteria > Pseudomonadati > Pseudomonadota > Alphaproteobacteria > Sphingomonadales > Erythrobacteraceae > Alteriqipengyuania > Alteriqipengyuania triglochinis. The sequence goes on along the minus strand of NZ_BAAHNC010000003.1, from coordinate 163,277 downwards.
CGAAGTCGAGCCGGGCATCGAAGGCCTGGTCCACGTTTCGGAAATGAGCTGGACCAAGAAGAACGTCCACCCCGGCAAGATCGTTTCGACCTCGCAGGAAGTCGAAGTCATGGTGCTGGAAGTCGATTCCGAAAAGCGCCGCATCTCGCTCGGCCTCAAGCAGGCCCAGCGCAACCCGTGGGAAGAGTTCGCCGAAGCGCATCCGGTGGGCAGCGAAGTCGAAGGCGAAGTCAAGAACGCCACCGAGTTCGGCCTGTTCATCGGCCTGCCGGGCGACGTCGACGGCATGGTCCACATGTCCGACATCGCGTGGGGCATCTCGGGCGAAGACGCGCTGGCGCTTCACCGCAAGGGCGAAGAGGTCAAGGCGATCGTTCTCGACGTCGATGTCGACAAGGAACGCATCAGCCTCGGCATGAAGCAGCTCGAAAAGGGCGCGCCCACTGAAGGTGCCGCCGGCGGCTCGCTGCGTCGCGGCGAAACCGTCACCGTCACCGTCCTCGAAGTCCGCGATGGCGGCCTCGAAGTGCAGGTTGGCGAAGACGGCGCGACCGGCTTCATCAAGCGTTCGGACCTCGGCCGCGACCGCGACGAACAGCGTCCGGATCGCTTCCAGGCCGGCCAGAAGATCGACGCGATGGTCACTGGCTTCGACCGGTCCAAGAAGCCGACCTTCTCGATCAAGGCGTACCAGATCGCCGAAGAGAAGGAGGCGGTTGCGCAGTTCGGTTCGGCCGACTCGGGTGCGTCGCTGGGCGACATCCTGGGCGAAGCGCTCAAGAAGAAGGAAGACTAAGCTCTTCCCGCCCCTCGCAGGGTGAAACGAAAGGCCCGCTTGCGTTCGCGCAGGCGGGCCTTTTCGTTTTCGCGTCGTGCGAGTAGCCTTTCGCGCGATGCATGCCAGTTGCCAGTGCGGCCAGTTGAAGGCGACGATCGCGGACGAAGCGGCACGGCTTGCCGCGCGGGTCATGTGCCATTGCAAGGCCTGCCAACGACGCACCGGGTCGCCCTTTGGCATGCTGGTCTACTTCCCGCGCGAGGCTGTGACCCTGTCGGGCAAGACCACCGAATATACCCGCAGGGCCGATAGCGGCGACGAATCGACCCATGGTTTCTGCCCCACCTGCGGCACCCCCTTGTGGCTGGTTACGGCAAAGCATCCCGCCGGCATCGGGATTGCGAGCGGCGCTTTCGACGGATCGGACATCGCCCCGCCCCACCGTTCGGTGTTCGAGGAGAATCGCCACGAATGGGTCGCCGTACCCGATGGGACGCAGCGCTTCGCGCGCGGCCGTAAAGGCTAGGCCACGACCGTCGAACCCGGCGGCGCGACAGGTCTTGTATCGCCTCCATCCCGCCCATAGCATCGGGTGCATGCAGCCGCCGACCGGATCGAGGAAATGGTCGCAAACGGAAACCTGATCGATGGAGCAGCGCGCAAGATCGTGGAACGCAACGTGCTGGTGGCCGTCGATATCTACGAACGTAGCGGCTACGAACGTAGCGGCGAGCCCGAGCGGCTCGACGTTTCGGTATACTAATCGACCAAGGAGATAGCCCATGCTCCAGATCCACCAGTTCCCCTGCCTGAACGACAATTACGGCTTCCTCCTGCACGATCCGGACAGCGGCGAGACCGCTGCGATCGACACGCCCGACGGCACGGAATACCTGCGGCAGGCCGACGCGAAGGGCTGGCACATCAGCGCCATCTGGAACACGCACTGGCACCCCGACCATGCGGGCGGGAACAAGGCCATCGTGGGGGCTACGGGCGCCAAGGTGATCGCCCCGCAGGAGGTCGAGAAGCTGTCCCCTATCGACCGTGTCGTGACGCAGGGCGACACGGTGGCGTTGGGCAGGCACGAAGCGCGGGTAATCGACGTATCGGGCCACACCAACGGTCATATCGCCTTCCACCTGCCCGCAGACGGGCTCGCCTTCGTCGGCGATAGCGTGTTCGCGCTGGGTTGCGGGCGGATGTTCGAGGGTGAGCCGCAGCAATTCTGGGACAGCCTCGAGCGGATCAAGGCGCTGCCGCCCGAAACGACGCTCTATTGCGCGCACGAATATACGCAGGCGAACGCGAAGTTCGCGCTCCACGCCGATCCTGACAACGAGGCGCTGCAGGCCTATGCGCAGGAGATCGATGCGAAGCGGGCGAAGGACGAGCCAACCGTGCCCACCATCCTTTCGCGCGAGCTGGAGGCCAATCCCTTCCTTCGCGCCGACGCGCCCGCCATGCAGGCGCGCTGGGGTGGAGAGAGCCCGGCGGATACCTTCGCCAAGCTGCGCGCGGCGAAGGACGCGTTCTAGGGCAGCGTCGCCCCGCCGGCCGGCTGCAACAGCCCCCGGTCGGTCAGCCAGTCGGTGATCCGGTCGGGCCAGTGCCGCAGCGAGACGAAGGGCGTCGCCTCGCCCATGTTATAGGCATGCCCGCCCTCTGCGTACATGTGCAGCTCTGCCTGCGCGCCCGCCGCGCGATAGGCGGTGAAGATGTCGAGCGTCGACTGTGCGCAGCATTCGTCGTCGTTGGCGGCGGAGAGCAGCACGGGCGGCGCGTCAGCGGCGATCGTTTCGCCATCGCTTCTCCTCGGTCCGGGAAAGACGAGGATGCCGAAGTCCGGCCGGGCGGGCAGCTTGTCGATCGCGTCGCCTTCACCGGCCACGGCCACCGGAGTGCCGAGCATCGTCATCCGGGCCAGCTCGCCCCCGGCAGAAAAGCCCATCACCCCAACCCGGGCCGGGTCGATCCCGAACTCGCCCGCCCGTGAGCGCACCAGCCGCATCGCACGCTCCGCATCCTGCCGCGAATCGGTGATCGTCCACGGCGTCCCCTCCTGCCGGGAGAGGCGGTAGCTAAGGACGAAGGCGGCCACCCCGCGCTGCGCGAACCACCACCCGACATCGACACCCTCGGTCGTGGTAACGAGCAGTTCGTGCGCACCGCCAGGCATGATGATGACCGCGGTCCCGGTGTTGCGGCTGGCCCACGGCGCGAAGTACCGCAGCGAGGGATTGTTGATCGTCTTGGTCCAGTAGTCGCGCGATTCCTCGGGGATGTCGGCGCGTTCCTCGTGCCCCGGCACCCCGCGCTGCCACAGGTCGATCCGCTGGCCCGGGTCGGGTGCATCCTGCGCCTGTGCCGGAGCAATCGTGGCAAGCGCCGCCAACGCGAGCATCGCCCAGAACATCAGAAACCGCATCGCACTCTCCCCTCGCCTTTTCGCAAGCCTACTTCCGGCACGCGCATACGAAAAGGCCCCGCCGAAGCAGGGCCTTCTCAAAACGGTTCGCGAGAGGTCCGGTCAGATACCGGCGATCAGCTCGTCGGCCAGCTTCCTGTCCGACTCCGTGTCCAGCTTCTCGCCGATCAGCTTGCGGCTGGCGGCAGCGGCGGCGGCAGCGGCCTTGGCGCGCACTTCGGCAATCGCCTCGCGCTCGGCAGCGGAGATCTTGTCCTCCGCCATGCGCTTGCGCCGCTCTACCAGAGCCTTGCTGTCTTCCTCGGCGCGGGTCAGGATCGCTTCGGCTTCCGCCTTAGCGTTCTCGAGCATCGCTTCGGCGTCGCTTTCGGCATTGGCGATCTTGGAGGCATATTCGTCGCGCAGCTGTTCGGCCTCGGCGCGCAGACGCTTCGCCTCGTCCAGCTCTTCGCGGATTGCGGCGATGCGCGCGTCGAGACCTTCGCCGATCTTGCTGTGCGCCTTCATCTTGAAGACCGCGATCAGGATCAGCACCAGCATCGCGATCGAGACCCACTGGAAGGCCGCGAGGCCCAGCAGTTCGGGTTCGGCGTGATGCTCGGTCCCGCCATGGGCGACCTCGGTGTAGGCGTCGGGCTCCTGGGTGGTGAACAGGGCGTCGCCGCCGGTGTGCGTATCAGCCATGAGCGATGCTTTCCTTCACGGCGGCCTGGGCGGCGGGCTTGGCCACCTTGATGCCGACAAGACGTTCCACGATGTCCTGCGCGGCTTCGGTCGCCACGAGCTCGATCTGCGTCAGCGCATCCTTGCGCGATTCGGCGATCCGGGCGTCGGCTTCGTCCAGCTTCTTGTCGAGCCGCTTCTGTGCGGCGGCGACCTTCTTTTCGGACTTTGCCGCAGCTTCGGCCTTGGCTTCGGCGATCAGCGCCTGGGCCTTGGCACGGTTTTCGTTTTCGCGTTCGCGCCAGGACTCTTCCTCACGGTCGGCCTGGTCGCGAGCGGCCTGTGCCGCCGAAATATCGTCGGCAATCTGCCTGCTGCGCTTTTCCATCGTGCCCGAGACCTTGGGCACCATCCCCCGTCCGACGACGAAGAAGGTTATGGCGAAAAACACCAGCAGCCAGAAAACCTGACTGGAGAGGGTTTCGGCCAATTGGTCGATCTGTGGCATGTGGCTCTATCCGGCGCGCAGGGGTGCAGGTGTTCGGCGGGAAGCCGGGACGAACCCGTCTTCCCGCTGCGAACGGTTTCCTCAGGCCACGAAGGCGAGGATGATCGCGATGACGAACGCGAGCAGGCCGAGAAGCTCTGCACCGGCGAAGCCGATGAAGAGGCGGCCCTGCTGGCCGTCGGCGGCACCCGGGTTGCGCAGCGCGCCGTCGAGGAACGAGGCGAAGACGTTACCCACGCCCAGCGCGGCGAGACCGCAACCGATTGCGGCGAGACCGGCTCCGAGCAGCTTTGCGGCTTCTGCGTCCATTTCGAATACTCCTTAGGTAAAATAACGTGTGTTGAGAGGGATCAGTGAAGGTGTTCGGCGTCGTTGATATACAGCGAGGTCAACAGCGCGAAAACATAGGCCTGGATACCGGCGACCAGAATTTCCAGTGCGCAGATCGCGATCATCAGCACCATGCTAGGCAGGCTGACGATCAGGCCAGTGCCGACACCGCCGAGACCGCCGCTGACGACGAAGCTGGCAAGCACTTCCAGCAGCAGGTGGCCCGCCATCATGGCGACGAACAGCCGCAGCGCCAGGCTGAAGGGCCGCACCATGAACGAGATGAACTCGATCGGCGCGATCAGCGGCGTCATGACCAGCGGCGTGCCGTGCGGCACGAACAGGCCGAAGAACTTGAAGCCATGCTTCCAGAAGCCGACCAGCAGGACGATCGAGAAGCTGAGGATCGCGAGAACGCCGGTCACCGTGAAGTGGCTGGTAAAGGTAAAGGGATGGAAGCCGAAAATACCCAGCGGCATCAGGCCCAGCAGGTTCGCGAACAGGATGAAGGTGAACAGCGTGAAGACATAGGGGACGTACTTGCGCCCTTCCTTGCCGATATTCGCTTCCACCATGTTTTCGATGAAACCCGTCAGGCTTTCCACCGCCATCTGCCAGCGGCCCGGGATAAGCTGCTGCTTGGTCCCGCCCTGCACGAAGGCGATGAGCACGATGGTCGTGATCATCATCCACAGCGCGCTGTTGGTAAATGCGATATTGAGACCAGCAATATCCCACTCGGCCGATCCGAAGAGCGGCTTGATGGTGAACTGGTACATCGGATCGACTTTGCCTTCGCCGGCCACGTGAAATTCCGTTCGCTTCGATCACCGCTTGCGCGGCGCCTAGAAAAAATCAGCCTTCGTCAGAAGGTTTTCTGCCGGCACCGTTACCGCTGCCCGCATGGCGGAACATATTCCTGAAGGCCACGCCTATCCCGAGGAACAGGCCGACCAACAGACCCCAGGGCCAGGTCCCGGCAAGCGCATCCACGCCACAGCCGATCGCCGAACCACCGATGAGCCCACCCGCCAGATCGGCAAGCACACGATTGCCGGCGCGATAATCCGCGTCGGCCTTCTGCGAGCTTTCCGTAGGCCTGCGCTTCTCCTCCCGCTCGCGTGCGGCCCTGAGCCGCGCTTCGAGCGCGTCGATCCGCGCATCCTCGGGTATTGGCTCTCGGGCGGGCTTGTCTTCGCTCATGCCAGGCTCCCTTTCCTTAAGAGAAGTTCGCGCGGCATGGGCAGGACCTGCCCGCCGAGGGCGCGGTCGCCTTAGAAAACGCTCTTTCCCAAGTCAACCGGAGCGAACACGCCCCAACCCCAGTCGCTTAGCCTGCAGGCGGGCAGCGACTGTCACGCTCGGGCGGAGCGGTGGTGCGCGTCTTCCACGATCCGTCGGGCGCCTGATACTTCTCGCCCGGGTCGGTCCGCGCGATCAGAATGCAGCCCTGCGTCAGCGCATAGGCATCGACCGTGACGTTCTGCGAGCGCGCACGCTCGGTATAATTCGCGCGCCGCTTGATGTTGATATCCGCCACCAGATCGCGGATTTCCTGCGACTGATTGCCGACCACGCCGAGAAAGCCGTCCATCTTCTCGCCCACCTGGCCGCTCGCGCGCGCTTCGGCATAGGCCGGGTCGCGCTGGAACATCGCGGCCGCCGGATTGGCCAGCGCGACGGCCAGCGCCACGCCCGCACCCGCGAGCAAAAGTTTCATACGCGTCATGTCTAACCCCTTGCCCCGGCCTAGAAAATGCCGGGATTGGCTTCGATATTTTCTTCCACATCCGCAGCAAGGCGATAGATCACTTCCTGCTGGATGTTGATGTTGAGCTCGATCACGATCGGTTCTGACGGTGCGTTTACGTTGACGCAACCGCCCAGCAGGCAGAGCCCGCCGATCGGACCGAGGCGCTTTGCCATTGCTGCAACCATGGATTGTCCTCGCTTTCCGGGTGCTGAATAGGTCATTCGGCTCTGTCCTCGCTTGTGTCCCGCTCTTTTCGCTCTTCGAGCTCTTTCTCGATCTCGCGCGCCTGCTCGCCGGTTACGGTCGGGCGCAGGCGGGTCCCGTCGTCGCTCAGCAAGCCGAGCGTGCGCGGATCGCGCACGAAGGCGGGGTCGAAGAAGGATCGCAGATTGCTGACCAGCGCGAAGAAGGGCGCGGTGATGTTGACCCGGAATTCCAGCGGCAGCTTCGCAATCCGGCGGGTGATGAAATTGCTTTCGGCCCCCTCGCCCTGCCCGATCCCGCGGAAGCGTAGCTTGGTCAGGATCTCGCCGGAGAGCGGGCCTTCGACTTGGACCTGCAGTTCCTCGTAATCGAGCGAACGCAGCGCATCGAAGGCGAAATTGGCATAGGGAGAAAGGTCTTCGTAGGTCAGTTCGCCCACGTAGGCGACGTTGCCCCCCGGCGGCCGCGAGGTCAGCAGGCCGTCGACGATCCGGCCATTGCCCTGCGCATCGAACAGCACGGTGATGCTGCCGTCGAACACTCCGGTCGCGTTGATATTACCCAGTTCGAGCCGTTCGATCAGCTGCGATGCGTCGAGCCCGACGATATCGAAGACATAGGCGCGTTCCTCTTCGGTCCCGATCGCGATATCGAGGCCGCGCAGCGCGATCGTCCCGCCGAGGAACGGCGCATCGGCCCCCGCGACCGAAATCAGCTCACCGTTCTTGAGGTCGAAATCGACCGTTCCGCCTTCGATCGCGATCCCCGGATTGACCGATCGCACCGCGATCTGCTGGCCCGGCGCAGTGGTAAGGCCGAGCAGGTCGTCGAATCGAATCGTGCCCGATGCCCCCTCGACCGGGCCGAAAGCCGCCGCGAAGTCGATATCGTCGGAGGAGAACGCGCCGGTGCTGGTCACCCCGTCCGGCCCCCAGTCGATGCGCCCGGTGCCCGTGACGACCCCGTCCGCCTTGGCGATCACACCGAAGGCGAGGCGCGTGAGGTCGGACGGCTGGAGATCTTTGTCGAAAGTGATGCCCGGCACGGCGAGATCGGCGAAGCCCCTGCCCGTGGAAAGATCGTGCGTGACGGCGACGTCGGTTACCACCCGGTCCGTATCGGGTTCGCGCAGGCGCGCATCGGCAATGATTCGGTTGTCCTCCAGCCGCAGGCTCGCGGCGTGCGCCACCACCGGTTCGAACCGTGGCGCCCCCTCGTTCCGGTCGTGCAGTTCGAATGCGCCATTGCTCAGCACTAGCGCGCCACCGGCATAGGACCAGTCGCCCTGCGCCCCGCGCAGGTCGAGCGGGACCGCTTCGAGACCGATATCCGCCCCGGCAAATGTCCCGCCGATGTCCTTTCCGAGCCGCGCCTTGAGGTCCGAAATCGCGAATCGGGCGGCGCTTCCGCCGCTGCCGAGCACCACGTCGAGCGAACGGGCAGTGAGCGTGCCGGGAAAGGCGAAGCCGACAGGACCGCTCTCGATCGAAACCGGCGTGTTCCCGAGGCGACCGTCGAGGTCGAGCGCGGGCACGCCAGCCGCGAGCCGGAGGCCGGCACCGCTCGCGGTAAGGATCGGCTGGCCCCGGGCGGGGCACAGGGCGATCGAGCGCTGGTCGAGCGCCAGATTGGCATAGGCCAGCTGCTGGAAGCTCACCCGCGTGCACTCGGGCCACAGCGCCAGTCGACGGCCGTCGTAGGAGCCCTTGATCGGGAGATTGAGGCCGCGCGCAAAGCCACCCGGCAGCGGCCCGCTCGCCCGCACGGCCCCCGCCAGCCCGATCGTTCCGCCCGGCGCCTGCGCCACTGCCAGCTGCGGGATCGCGAGACGGCTGTCGCCCGCGCGGTATTCCTCCATCGCCAGCTGCAGCACGAGTCGGCCCGACGCGCTGCGCTCCATCCGGCCGGTGATCGCGGGGATGCCCGATCCCCCGGTGCGCAGATCGCCGCCCAGCCGGGGAAGCCGCCCCCGGGTCGGGACCATCGTGAACCGCGAGAGCGAGAGGATGCGCTCTCCACCCGCGCCGGTCACGTCCGCGCTCGGCATGCTGAGCGATACGCCCTGCGCCCCGGTCGTCAGGTCGACCTGCGCGGCAAAGCTGCTGCCGGTGAGCTGGCGCTCCAGCGCGCTGCGCACGCGCGCGATCAGCGGGGCGGCCAGCGTGTCCGCGCTCGCCTCTTCCAGCTGGCGCAGCGGCCTTTGCCAGCCGTTGCCGGGGCGGGCCCCTTCGCCGGTGAGCCCCGCATCGGCGCGCCATTGCCCGGTTTCGAGCCTGCGCGCCGTCCCGTCGATGCGCAGGTGCGCGACGCCGACATCCGCAGCCTGCGCGTCCGCGAGGTCGATATCGTAACGCGCGCTCGCCTGCCCGCGGCGTAGCGCCACTGCACCTTCGAGCGTGCTCTGTCCGGCAGAAATCTGCGCGGCGGCAAGGCTCGCCACCGAACCGTCGATCTGGAGATCGAGCCCGTCGAGCGTGTCGTCCACCGTCACCGCGATGGGTCCACGCACGTCGGCAAGGCGCACGCCGGGCGCTTCGCACGCGATCCGGGCAATCCGCAGCGACCCGCGCAGGGTCGGGCGGCCGCCGCGCACGCCGATCCGGCCCTGCCCGCGCGCATCCCGAATCGCGCAGCCCGCCAGCGCGAGCGCATCGCCGCGCAGGGCGTAGCCACCGTCGAACCCGCCATCGAGCTTGCCCTCGCCCGCCAGCGCGACGGCGATATCGCCATAGTCGCCGCCGAGTCGCGCGCGGCCATCGACGATCTTCACATCGAGATCGGGCAGCCCCGGCGGCCCGCCGCTATCGCGGAAGAGCACGCGGTCGAGCGTGCCGAAGCTGATTCCATCCTTGCCCAGCGTGCCCTTGAGCCCCGGGCTCTCAAGAGCGATGCGGCCCAGCTTCGTGCCGAAGGGCCGCACCCGCAGGTCGACCACCGCGCGCTCCACGGTCAGGTCGGGATCGGCCGGATCGCCGACCACGATATTGCGCAGGATCTGCCGGTCGGGGCCGATCGATTCGATTTCGTAAGTCGCGGGCAGGCCGTATTCGTCGAGCTGGTTCTGCAGCAGATCGTCGGCGATCCGCTCGCGCGAGAACCACGCGAGGGCCAGCGCCACGACCACGAGCGCAACCAGGATCAGCAGGATGCGCAGGATCCAGACGCGGGCACGCCGCGTGCCGCGTCGGCCGCCGTCGCTCTCAGCTTGTGCATCGGCGCCGTCGGCCATTGGGATCACTCACTTGCGCGGCCACTTGCGCCCCATGCCGTCTGGAGGCACGCTTGCGCATGGTCGCTGTCTCTTGCGGGGCAGTCTTTATCGGGATGTCGGCATGGCGCAAGGAAATGACGATATTGCGGAGACGGCCGAACCCCATCACGCGTCCGGTCATCGCGAACGTTTGCGCAAGCGGCTGCTGACCGGCGGGGCGGAAGCGCTCGCCGATTACGAAGTGCTCGAATACCTGCTGTTCGCGGCCATCCGCCGGGGGGACACCAAGCCGGTGGCCAAGGCGCTGCTGGCGCGATTCGGCAGTCTCGCGCGGGTACTGGAGGCAGAGCCCGCCGCGCTGGCGCGCTCACCGGGAATGGGCGAGGCCAGCGCCGCCGCGCTCAAGGCCGTGGCCCTCGCCGCGCGGCGGATGACCCGCAGCGAGGTCGCCGACCGGCCGGTGATCGCGAACTGGCATGCGCTGATCGACTATCTCACCACCGACATGGCGAACCTGACGGTGGAGCGGGTGCGGGTGCTCTATCTCGATAGCCGCAACCGGCTGGTGCAGGATCATCACGTGGGCGACGGCTCGATCGACGAGGCCGCGATCCATCCGCGCGAGGTGATCCGGCGCGGGCTCGATCTGGGCGCGGCGGCGCTGATCCTCGTCCACAACCACCCCAGCGGCAGCCCCGAGCCCAGCCGCGCGGACATCGCGATCACCCAGCGGATTGCCGAAGCCGGGCGCCTGCTGGGCATCGGCGTGCACGATCACGTCATCATCGGCCAGGGCCGCCATGTCAGCCTGAAGGCGAAGGGCCTGATCTAGTCTAGCGCAGCCTCCGCGCCCCTCCCCGCGCAGGCTCAGTCGGGCGTCAGGCCCCACAGCGCGTATTTGCGCGGGGTCAACGGGCTCGCCCAGCGGGCAATCTCGAGATCTTCTCGCGCGCCTGCGGCGTCACCGGTTTCAAGCCGGATCAACCCGCGCAGGTAACGCGATTCGACCATCTCGGGATCACGCGCGAGGGCCCGGTTGAGATCGCGCAGGGCCTCCTCGGTGCGGCCCAGCCGGAACAGCGCGAGCGCTCGGCTGTCGAGCGCGGGGGTGCTGTTCTCCAGCCCCTCGATCGCGCGGGTGCAGCGATCGATCGTTCCCGCGTCCGCCCGGTCCCAGATGCCGTCGTACCAGCACGAGGCGTTCAGCAGGTCGGCATCGCTGGAAGAGAACGCCAGCTCCTCTTCCAGCAGCGCGCGGCCTTCGTCGATCCGGCCCGCCCAGCCGAGGGCATAGGCCTGCTGCTGGGTGCGCGCAGAGGCATCTTCGAGGAAGGCGGAATACTCGTCGGTCAGGTCGACCACTTCGGCCCCGCGGCCCAGCAGGGCGAGCGCGATCATGCGCTGTTCGGCGAGACCATATTCCGGGTCGAGATCGGCTGCCGCCTCGATGTCGCGCAGCGTGCCCTCGTGATCGCCCAGCTGCAGGCGGACCCAGGCCCGGTCGCTGTAGCTGGCGGCAGAGGGATCGAGATCGAGCGCGCTGTCATAATCGGCCAGCGCGCCTTCGAAGTCGGAGACGTCGTAGCGGAAATAGCCGCGATCGCGGTACACGCCGGCCAGTTGGTCATCCTCTTGCGTGCGTGCGACGATCGCATCGAACATCGCGTTGATCGGCGTCAGCAGGCGCGCCGCCTCGCCGCGATAGTCCCATGCGAGCCGGGCCTCGTTCGACGCCTGGAGGCGCGGAAGGCCGCGCTGCATGCGCAGGGTATCGCGGCGAATCTGAGGAACGTCCTTCGCCGGGACCTCCAGCGCCAGCGTGCGCACCATCTCTTCGCGCGTGAAGCGCCCGTCCTGCAACGACTGATCGGCGACGATCTGGAGCCCGCCGATCTGCGCGTCGATCGGATCGCCGCCCACGACGCGGAAGGACGCGTCCGACTGCGGCAGGCGCCAGTCGATCCGGCGCTTGTAATAGAGGGGGCCGCCGACACTCACCGGCACATCGGCGATCGCCGCCTTGTCGCGCGAGACATCGAAATTGTAGGTGCTCAGCACCTGATAGGGCACGTCCAGCTCCAGCCGGCCGTCGTCCCACTGCCACGGCGAAAAGATCAGCCCGCTGGCCGTCAGCACCGCGATTCCGCTGCCCTCGTCATAGGTGACGTCGACCTTGGCAGGACGGTTCTCGCCCAGCAGGCTGGCGATCCGGCCGTCCAACTGGTCGTTGCGCATGTCGGTGTCTTCGAGCAGCGCCAGCGTCTGGTAATTGCGCGCGGCTGCACCCGATACGCGCCATTCGACCTCGTAGAGCGCGGGCACGTCGATCCCGGCGCTCTGGTCGATGGTCAGGTGAACCTCGTCGTCGGGCACCGCCTGCGGGCGAATCTCCATCTCCTGCAGCGTGGCACCGCCTTCGCGCAGCGGCAGGGCATGATAGAAGCGCGGCACCTCGACAATATTGGCCAGGCGCAGGCCGCTATTGGTCCCGTCGAGCCAGTAATGCGTGCCGTCGATATCAGCGCGCACGATCATGTGATCGAAATTGCCGAGCGCGGGCAACAGCTCGGGCACTGCGTCGCCCGCCTGGCTGTGGACCAGCACCGCTTCCGCCGAAATGCCGAGCTCGCGCAGCATCGAGAGCAGCAACAGCGACTTGGCCTTGCAGTCGCCCGTGCGCGCCTCCCAGGTCTGGGCCGGGCTCTGCGGGATGTAGTTGCCGCCGTTCAGCCCGTTCATGAGGTAGCCGACCTCGTCCTGCACGAACTGGGTGGCCAGCGCGGCCCGCTCCAGCGGGTCGGCAGTGCGACCGGCGATCCCGGCCACCTTGTCGGCCAGCGTACCGCCCGGCTCGATGGTGCCCTCGGTTGCGAAGAAGGGCGCAATGTCGGCCGAAATCTGCGCGTAGCTATCGAAGGTGCTCGCGCGGATCGCAGGTATCAGGCGGAAGCGCGGCGGCGCATCGACGGGGATGTCGGTCGGCTCGGCGGCCGGCAGCGGGATGGTGACGTAGTTGTATCCGCCCCGCCTGGTTTCCTCGACCGCCGCATCGACGCGGGTGGTCGCCCAGCGCACATCCTCGTCCTCGGGCCAGGACAGGATCAGCCGCCCGCTCGCCAACGGAGTGGGCTCGGCCAAGACCGCATTGAGGTACTCCATATCCCCGTCGAGCACTTGCTCGTCCTTGGTGGTGGTGAAGCTGTAGCGCAGCACATCGCCTATCTCGGCCCCGGGGACCGACATGGTCGCGGTCAGCGCGCCGTCGAGCATACGCTGCTCCAGCCCCTGTTCGCGGCGCAGGATTTCGAATCGCCCGCCGTTTTCCAGCACGTTGATCGTGCGCTCGCCACGGATCAGCTCGACCCGGTGCACGGTGAGGTCGCCCTTGTCGGGCAACCAGCCGAGCGCGATGCTGCCCAGCGAGTTGAGCGCTTCGGCGCTGTCGAGCGCGAAGGCGACATCGCCATAGGTGGAGACGACCCCGTCCTCCATCCGCGTCTGCGTTTCGGCGAGGCGCACCGGGCTGCCTTGCCTCTCGCTCGCCGGGGGAAGGTCGGCGACATCGACCCACGCGGCAGCATCGCCGTAAAGGATCGTCTCGCCAGCCATTGCAGGCGTGGTGAGCGCCGTGGCCGCGAGCAGCCCGGCCGTCGCCGAAGCGAGATTCGTATAACGCATTATTCCCCCGGAAATTCCCGTCCTGTTCGCAGGCAGCCTTACATCGCGGCAGCGCGCAGGCAAGCGGATATGGGGGCACCTGCACCACAGGCCGCAACCGCGCGACCAGCCCTTGCCTTCGGCGCCGATGCGGCCTAGCCGCGCCGCTTGCGATCCTTCACCAAACCCGGAGCCAGAGCCCGATGGTCCCCCGCTACGCCCGCCCAGAAATGACCGCCCTGTGGGAACCGGAGGCGAAATATCGCATCTGGTTCGAGATCGAGGCGCACGCGACGCAGAAGCTAGCCGACCTCGGCGTGGTGCCGCAGAGCGCAGCCAAGGCGCTGTGGGACTGGTGGGAAACGAACCCCGAAATCGACGTCGACGCGATCGACGCGATCGAGGCGGTCACCAAGCACGACGTGATCGCCTTCCTCACCTGGGTGGCCGAGCATGTCGGCGAGGAAGCCCGCTTCATGCACCAGGGCATGACCAGTTCGGACGTGCTCGACACGACCCTGTCGGTCCAGCTGGTCCGCGCGACCGACATCCTTCTGGCGGACATGGACGAGCTGCTGGACGCGATCAAGCGCCGGGCGGAAGAACACAAGCTGACCCCCACCATCGGGCGCAGCCACGGCATCCATGCCGAACCCGTTACCTTCGGGCTCAAGCTGGCGCAGGCCTACGCCGAGTTCGACCGGTGCCGCGCGCGCCTGTGGGATGCGCGCACCGAGATCGCCACCTGCGCGATCTCTGGCGCGGTCGGCACCTTCGCCAACATCGATCCGCAAGTCGAAGCCTACGTGGCAGACAAGCTCGGCCTCGTTCCTGAACCGGTCAGCACGCAGGTCATCCCGCGCGATCGCCACGCGATGTATTTCGCGACGCTGGCGGTGATCGCTGGCTCGATCGAGCGGCTGGCGGTCGAAGTGCGCCACCTGCAGCGCACCGAGGTGCTGGAGGCCGAAGAGTTCTTTTCCAAGGGGCAGAAGGGTTCGTCGGCGATGCCGCACAAGCGCAACCCCGTGCTGACCGAGAACCTGACCGGCCAGGCACGCATGATCCGCGCCTATGCCCTGCCCGCGCTGGAAAACGTTGCCCTGTGGCACGAGCGGGACATCTCGCACTCCTCGGTCGAACGCTTCATCGGCCCCGACGCGACCATCACGCTCGACTTCGCTCTCGCGCGTCTGACCGGCGTGGTCGACAAGCTGCTCGTTTACCCCGAGCGGATGCAGGCGAACATGGACCGGATGGGCGGCCTGATCCATTCGCAGCGCGTGCTGCTGGCGCTGACGCAGAACGGCGTCAGCCGTGAGGATGCCTATGCCATCGTCCAGCGCAACGCGATGAAGGTGTGGGAATCGGACGGGCGGCTGCAGCTGCTCGACCTGCTCAAGCAGGATGAGGATGTCTCCAAGGCCCTGTCCGAAGACAAGCTGACCGCGCTGTTCGATCTCGACTATCACCTGAAGCATGTCGATACGATCTTTGCCCGGGTGTTCGGCTAGGGACGGTTTTTGGCTAAGCGCCTTGCGCTGGACGGGCCGGATTGCGCGGCCTAGGCTCTGACCGGCTGCGCGACGCGCTTGCACAGGGGGATTGCGATGCAAATTGTACGGACGATCATCTGGGTACTGATCCTGGTTGGCGTGGTCCTGTTCTCGTTCTTCAACTGGCGCGAAGTCGAGGTCACGATCTGGGACAACCTGGTCCTCGAGACCAAGGTGCCCGCACTCGTCATCATTTCCTTCCTCCTCGGCTTCCTGCCGACCTGGCTCTATGCGCGCGGCGTGATCTGGAGCCTCAACCGCAAGATCCGCAGCCTCGAAATCGCCGCCAAGGCAAGCTCGGTCTCCGCCGCCGCCCGCGAGGCGGATCGCGATGATGCCGAACGCAAGACGGCCGCGGACACTCCGGCCGCAGCGGCGCACGATGCCGGCGACGCGCGCCCGGTTGAAGAGACCGCCCGGCAAGGGGACACCCGCCTCGCCGCCGACACCGTTAGGCCCGGCGACATCAAGGCTGACGACATCAACGCTGGCGACGACGATGCCACCAGCGACGCCCCGCGCGTCGACACCACAACCCAGGACAAATCGGCCACCCCGTGAGCAACCCCGTCTATCTCGCCCTCGACCTGCCGCGAATCGACGCGGCCCGCGCCCTTGCCGAGAAGGTGAAAGGCCATGTCGGCGGCCTGAAACTCGGCCTCGAATTCTTCTGCGCGCATGGCCACCACGGGATCCACGAGATCGCGCAGGTCGGCCTGCCGATCTTCCTCGACCTGAAATTCCACGACATTCCCAACACGGTTGCGGGCGCGATGCAGGCGGTCAACGTGCTCGAACCCGCCATCGTCACCGTCCACGCCAGCGGCGGCCGCGCGATGCTGGAAGATGCCAAGGCGGCGGCGGGGGAGAACACGAAGGTCGTCGCGGTCACCATGCTGACCAGCCTCGACGAGCGCGATCTGGAGCGCACCGGCGTGTCCGGTTCCGCGCACGACCAGGTGCTGCGCCTTGCCGATCTGGCGCAGGAGGCCGGGCTCGACGGGATCGTCTGTTCGGGCCACGAAGTGGGCGAAGTGCACAGGCACTGGAAGCACGGCTTCTTCGTCGTCCCCGGCCTGCGTCCGGCAGGCAGCGCGGTCGGAGACCAGAAGCGCGTCGTCACCCCGCGCAAGGCGCGCGACGACGGTGCAAGCGTGCTGGTGATCGGCCGCCCGATTGCGAAGGCCGACGATCCGCTCGCTGCAGCCAGGGCGATCGAGGAGACGCTGTGACCTCCGCCCGCCTGCAGGTCGGGCCGGACAGATAGGCACGCCGCCATGACGGACATCAAGATTTGCGGCCTGTCGACGCCCGAAACGATCGATGCGGCGGTCGATGCGGGCGCGAGCCATGTCGGGCTGGTCCATTTCGCGAAGAGCCCGCGCCACGTCACTCTCGACCAGGCGGCGAAGCTGCGCCGCCGGGTGCCCGAAGGGGTCAAGCTGGTCCTGCTGACGGTGAAGATGCAGCCCGCCGAACTCGATGCCGCCTACCATGCGGTGAAGCCCGATGTGATCCAGTTCCACGGCAGCGAGACGGTCGAATGGATGGCGATGGTGCGCCGCTTGCTGGGTGTGGAGACCTGGCGCGCGGTCGGACTGAAGGAACGGGCCACGCTGGAGCGTGCGCAGCGCTTCGTCGGCGAGGTCGACCGGGTGCTGTTCGACGCGCCGGCAAAGGCCCTTCCCGGCGGCAATGGCACCGCCTTCCAGTGGGACATTCTCGACGGTTACGAACACCCGATGGACTGGGCGCTCGCGGGTGGGCTGACGCCGGATAATGTCGGCAAGGCGATCGCCCGCACCGGCGCGGCGCTGGTCGATGTGTCGAGCGGGGTCGAAAGCGCGCCGGGGGTGAAGGACATCGCGCTGATCCGCGCCTTCTGCGAAGCGGTGCGAGACGCCGCCCCGACACGCTGAGGTCCGGTCGCGGACCGGGGCGGGCGGCAATCCGCCTCAGCCCCGATCGCGCGAACCGGGTTCAGAAGAAGGTGCCGATCCCGATGGTGACCGCATTGCTCTCGTGGTGATCCACGAAAACGTGGCGGTACTCGGCGGCGATATAGGGTCCGTGATGGCCGAGGTGATGCTCGTAGCCCAGGCCCACATGCGGCCCGTCGCCGTGATGGGTGAAGGTGTAGCCGCCATTGGCGAACACGCTGCCCTTCTCGCTCACGGCGGTGCCGAGGCGGGCCGTCAGCGCGAGCTCCGCAAACGTATCTTCCGCGAGGATCTTTTCGCCCGAAACCTCGGCGCCGAGGAAGGTCTTGTCGCCAAGGTCGAAATCATAGCCGGTCGCTATGCCCAGCACAGGATCGGTGTGCTCGTGCGTCCATGCAACACCGCCGCGAAGCTCGGCACGGGGGCCGCCGGTCGCCTCGTCGGCAAGGGCGGGGGCCGCCGGAAGCGCAACCAGCAGGGCCGAAACCAGAATATGTTTATGCATCAATACATCCTACCTTGGGGCCACGCTCTCGGCGGCGCGCTGGCCAGAACCGAACCGCGCTTCCCATCATAGAGGGCGCGGCCCGGCAGGCTTTCGGACAGGGGCCGTTTTTCTGGCCTGCAGGCCCGCGGCACCCGGGGGCTCGCCCTTCGGCCCCCTTGACCCATGCGCACCAGTCTTGTGGGGATCGAGGATGGCCGATAGGCCAGTGGCAATTCCTCCCCCGGGCCCCATCAGGAGCATGGTCAGCGCTCCGTCAGGCCCAGCACGAATGGATCTTGTGTGACCGACGCTGTTCCCAATTCCTACCGCACCCAACCAGACGACCAGGGCCATTTCGGCGAGTTCGGCGGACGCTATGTCGCCGAAACGCTGATGCCGAACATCCTCGCGCTGGAGCAGGCTTACGACGAGGCGAAGAAAGACCCCGCCTTCACCGACCAGTTCGAGGATCTGCTGGAGCACTATGTCGGGCGCCCCAGCCCGCTCTATTTCGCCGAACGGCTGACCGAGGCCCTTCGCGTTAGCTCTCCCGAGGGGCGCGGCGCGCAGGTGTGGTTCAAGCGCGACGAGCTCAATCACACCGGCGCGCACAAGATCAACAACTGCATCGGGCAGATCCTGCTCGCGATCCGCATGGGCAAGACGCGGATCATTGCGGAGACCGGCGCGGGCCAGCACGGCGTCGCCACTGCCACGGTCTGCGCGCGCTTCGGCCTGCCCTGCGTGGTGTACATGGGCGCGGAGGACGTCCGCCGACAATCGCCCAACGTGTTCCGCATGAAGCTGCTCGGCGCGGAAATCGTCCCCGTGACGAGCGGCCGCGGCACGCTGAAGGATGCGATGAACGAGGCGCTGCGCGACTGGGTCGCGAATGTGGACGACACGTTCTACATCATCGGTACTGCCGCGGGCCCGCACCCCTACCCCGCGATGGTCCGCGACTTCCAGAGCGTGATCGGCACCGAAGCGCGCGCGCAGATGCAGAAGCGCGCCGGCCGCCTGCCCGACCTGCTGGTCGCGTGCATCGGAGGCGGCTCCAACGCGCTCGGCCTGTTCCACCCCTTCCTCGACGATCCAGATGTAAAAATGCTCGGCGTCGAAGCGGCAGGCCTAGGCCTCGATGGCGACCAGCACGCCGCCAGCCTGACCGGCGGCGCGCCGGGCATCCTCCACGGCAACAAGACCTTCCTGCTGCAGGACGAGGACGGCCAGATCACCGAAGGCCACTCGATCTCCGCAGGGCTCGACTATCCCGGAATCGGGCCCGAGCATGCGTGGCTGAAGGACACCGGCCGGGTCGAATACACCGCCGTCACCGACGACGAGGCGCTGGAGGCGTTCCAGTTGCTGTGCCGGACCGAGGGTATCATCCCCGCGCTGGAGCCTTCGCACGCCATCGCGGCGGTCGCGAAGCGGGCGAAGGAGATGGACAAGGACGCCATTATCCTCGCCAATCTGTGCGGACGCGGCGACAAGGATATCTTTACCGTGGCTGAGAAGCTTGGGGTGGAGATTTGAGCACACGCAAGCAGGCCTGGATCACACTCGCGCTGGCACTGGTCTGCTTGCTTTTCCTTGCGGTCAGCGGCCTGTGGCGCGACATCGGTGCGATAGCCGCGACGGCGTTCGTATTCCTTGCCACGACCACGATACTCGGCTTCCTCTTAAACGGTAAGAAACGGGGATAGCCCCTCGCTCCCGTCATGGAGAGGAGGCTGAAAGGCATCGTGGCAATCCAGAGTCAGAGGGAGTGGCGGAAAAGCTGGGGGTGGAGATTTGAGCGAGTCAACTAAGTTCATCGTACACGTGACGGTTGGATTGGTTTTGGTCTGCGGGTTGATCCTGATTTTGCGGATGATCCCAGCGCTGGCGGAAAACGAGTTTCTTGGCCTCCGATTGAACCTGCTTGTCGCCATTCTGATCGGGGTACCTCTCGCAAATTGGACTCGCAGGAGGGTGTTCGGAATCCGTTACCCGCGCGAGGAATGAGGGCTCGTTCTTAAATGGCTCTCTCTGGGCCAGAAAAGCCCTCTCCCCTTCAGGGGAGAGGGTTGGGAGAGGGGCCTTGCGCAACGCCGATCTGACTCGCCGCGCCCGCGACATGCGCCGGGCCATGACCGAGCCGGAGGCGCGGTTGTGGCTCGAACTGCGCGCCGGTCGCTTCCACGGGATCAAGTTTCGGCGGCAGAAGGTGATCGGTCGCTACATCGCGGATTTTGCGGCCAATGATCCCAAGCTGGTGATCGAGCTGGATGGCGATACCCACGGCTCAAGCGCTGACTATGATCTGGAGCGCACGCACTATCTGGAAGCACAAGGCTATCGCGTGGTTCGGTTCGGCAATTTGGATGCGATGCAGAACATGGACGGCGTTTTGCAACGGCTGGTTGAGATCGTTGAAGCCCTGCGCCATGCCCCTCCCCCAACCCCCTCCCCTGAAGGTGAGGGGGCTTAAGAGTACCGCATCGCAAAGCCCTCTCTCCGTCAGGGGAGAGGGTTGGGAGAGGGGGAACGCGCTGTCCTACCCTGCGCCTCTCTGCGATAATCGCCGCATGACCCGCTCAGCGCCCTTCCCCACCCCGCCGTTCTTTGCCATGCGCATCGCCAGCCCGTTTTTCCAACCTAGGACACTGTGTCAGGTGTGTCAGCGTTCAGCCCCGAGAACCCTACGATGAACAACGCGAACCGACTCGCAGCCGCCTTTGCCAAGCCGCACCCCGCGCTGGTGTGCTTCGTCACCGCAGGCGATGGCGACACCGCCGCCAATCTCGATGCACTGGTCGAAGGCGGCGCGGATGTGATCGAGCTGGGCATGCCCTTCACCGATCCAATGGCGGACGGACCCGCGATCCAGGCGGCGAACATTCGCGCATTGAAAGCCGGGACGACCACTGCCGACGTGCTGATGATCGCCAACGAGTTCCGCGCGCGGCACCCCGACGTGCCGCTGGTCCTGATGGGCTATGCGAACCCGATGGTGCGGCGCGGACCTGAATGGTTTGCCAAGGAAGCGGCGGGCGCAGGCGTCGACGGGGTGATCTGCGTCGACATCCCGCCCGAGGAAGACTCCGCGCTCGGCCCGGCATTGCGCGAACAGGGGATCGCCCCGATCCGCCTCGCCACGCCGACGACCGACGACTTTCGCCTGCCGACCGTGGTCGAGGGCTCGCAGGGCTTCCTCTACTACGTCTCGGTCGCGGGGATCACCGGCAAGCAGAGCGCGGCGCAGGACTCGATCGATGCGGCGGTGAAGCGCCTGAAGGCGGCGACCGACCTGCCCGTGGCGGTCGGCTTCGGGGTGCGCACGCCCGAGCAGGCGGGGGGGATCGCGAAGGTCGCCGATGGCGTGGTGGTCGGCTCCGCGCTGGTCGATCTGGTCGCCCAACATGGCGGTGATGCACCCGCGCATCTGCGCGATCTCACCGCAAGGCTTGCGCAGGCGGTGCATGCGCAGAGTTAACAGTACCTCGTCGCCCCTGCCCTTCGACGCCGCCTGCGGCGTCGCTCAGGATAAACTGCCGCGAAGCGGCAGGCAGGGGCCCAGATAAGCTCTGTCGGTCTCGCTACCTAGGTTATCTGGATTCCCCGCCTTCGCGGGGATGACGGTTTAAGGCTGGGATGACGCGTTAGAGCAGGGATGACGAATTGAAGAACCCAACCTATAGGAACGCCGCATGAGCTGGTTCAATCGTGTCCGCAATTCGCTGCCCTTCGTCGCCAAGCGCTCCACCGACGAGACGCTGTGGATCAAGTGCAAGGGCTGCGGGGAGATGATCTTCGCGAGCGACTACGCCGACAACCTCTATGTCTGCCCGCGCTGCGAGCACCATGGCCGGATCGGCGCCGACTTGCGGATCGGGATGCTGATGGATGAAGGCTACACGCTGCTCCCCCAGCCCGAGGTCAAGGAAGACCCGCTCAAGTTCCGCGATTCCAAGCGCTATACCGACCGGCTGAAGGCGGCGCGCGCCAACAATCCGCACCGCGACGCCTTTACCGTGGCGAGCGGCGCGATCGACGCCCAGCCCGCCGTCATGGGCGTACAGGACTTCCACTTCATGGGTGGGTCGATGGGCATGGCGGTGGGCCAGGCCTTCTGCGACGGCGCGGCCGAAGCGCTGCGGCGCAAGTGCGGCTACGTCGTCGTAACCGCAGCGGGCGGCGCGCGGATGCAGGAGGGCATTCTCAGCCTGATGCAGATGCCCAAGGCGACCGTGATGGTGCGCAAGCTGCAGCAGGCGGGCCTGCCCTATATCGTGCTGCTGACCGACCCGACCACCGGCGGTGTTACTGCCAGCTACGCGATGCTGGGCGATGTCCAGATCGCGGAGCCGGGCGCGCTGATCGGCTTCGCAGGCCAGCGCGTGATCCAGGAAACGATCCGCGAACAGCTGCCCGAAGGCTTCCAGCGCGCCGAATACCTCCACGAACACGGCATGGTCGACCGCGTAGTGCACCGCCACGACCTGAAGGCCGAACTGGCCATGATGCTGCGTTATATGGGCGGCAAGGCGGCGGCGTAATGAACATCCTCCCCGCCCCTTCAGGGGAGGGGATCAAGGGGTGGGGGAAAGCTGGGCGCGAGGCCCTCCCCTGAAGGAAAGGGGGCTCAAGAGATGAAAGACTTCGCCCGCTCAGACGACCCAGCCGTACAGGCCCAGCTCGACCGGCTGGCCGCGCTCTCGGTGCCCGATGGCCGCTTGGGGCTGGAGACGATCCGCGCGCTGCTGGCCCGGCTGGGCGATCCGCAGGACCGTCTGCCGCCGGTGTTCCATGTCGCGGGCACCAACGGCAAGGGTTCGACCTGCGCCTTTTTGCGCGCGATGCTGGAGGCGGATGGCAAACGCGTCCACGTCGCCACCAGCCCGCATCTGGTGCGCTATAACGAGCGGATCCGGATTGCAGGCAAGCTGATCGAGGATGCGCACCTCGCCGCGCTGCTGGCCGAAGTGCTCGAAGCGGGCGGCGACTTGAGCCCCAGCTTCTTCGAAGTCACCATCGCCGCCACGTTCCTCGCCTTCGCGCGCGAACCGGCCGATGCCTGCGTGATCGAGGTCGGCCTCGGCGGGCGCTTCGATGCGACCAACGTGCTGGGCTCGCAAGTGCTCGCCGCCTGCGGGATCGCGGCGTTGGGGCTGGACCATGAGCGCTTCCTGCTCGCGCCCGAGGAGAATGTGCCCGCCGAACCGCTCGCAAGGATCGCGTTCGAGAAGGCCGGCATCGCCAAGCCCGGTGTGCCGC
This sequence comes from Alteriqipengyuania triglochinis, assembly GCF_054655655.1. NCBI lineage: Bacteria > Pseudomonadati > Pseudomonadota > Alphaproteobacteria > Sphingomonadales > Erythrobacteraceae > Alteriqipengyuania > Alteriqipengyuania triglochinis. The sequence goes on along the minus strand of NZ_BAAHNC010000003.1, from coordinate 140,500 downwards.
TGGTCACGTTGTCCTATCCCGAAGGCGCGGCGCTGGAGATCGAGCGGGCAGCTCTGTCACGCGAGGCCTTGCTCTCCATGCGGGGGAGCGGGTGGCACGCCAGCAGCACCGAAACCGGGCTGCACTATGCCGACGAACATCGCGAACTCGCCCTTCCCCTGCCCGCGCTGCCGGGCGCACATCAGGCGGAGAACGCCGCGCTCGCCATAGCGATGCTGCGGCATCAGGACCGGGTCAGCGTCTCGCGCGATGCGATGGCCGAGGGGCTGCGCACCGCGAACTGGCCCGCGCGGCTCCAGCACCTGCCCGCCTCGCCCCTGACCGGGGAGCGGATCGTGTGGATCGATGGCGGCCACAATCCCAGCGCGGGCGAGGCGCTCGCGCGGCACTTCGCAGGCCAGCGGTTCCACCTCGTCATCGGCATGCTCGCCAACAAGGACCCGCGCTCGCTCCTCGATCCGATGGCCGACAGCATCGCCAGCATCACCGCTGTGCCGGTGCCGGGGCACGAGGATCACGCGGCCGGCGCGTTCGGCTCGGATGCGCGCAGCGCCGACGATATAGCCGAAGCCCTGCGCGCCCTGCCCGACGATGGCCTGCCGGTGCTAATCGCAGGCTCGCTCTACCTCGCCGGGGAGGTTCTGCGGCTCAGTGACGAGATTCCGGCATAACGGCGATGGGTCTCGCCGCGAACCACGAAACCACCAGCAGGATGACCGCCACTACCCCGACGAACTTCGCGAAGTCCCATCCCTAGAACTGCGTTTCGCCTGCGGAGACGGCGAACAAAGCGCTCGTCGCAAGTGCAGCGCTGCGGGTGCGCGACATCCTGAGAGTCGCATCGCAATCCTCGTTCTCGCACGCGAAACCCGAGGGCGGCGCCCAGATGAGCGCAAAACCGGGCGGAACGGGCGTGCCGCATTCGGGGCAGCGCGGCCCGGCACGCCCGAGCGGGTTCATTCTGCCGCGACCGCTTCCGATCCGGGCGGCGGCGCGTTCTGCGAGCGTCCCGAACGGACCACGCGGATCCATTCGAACACGCACAGGACCACCGCCAGCATCCCGATCAGCGTCGTCAGGATGAACACGTCGAAATAGCCCTGCTCCTCGATCATCTCGCCCAGCGCGCCGCGCCCCAGCGTGCCCACCAGCAGGGTCAGCGAGGAAAGGAGTGCATACTGGACCGCCGAGTACTTCTTGGACACGATCGAACTTAGCCACGCGACATAGGCGGCCCCCGCGATACCGATCGCAAGGTTCTCCCACATGATCGTGAAGGTCAGCCGCGGTAGCGCATCCGACCCGAACGGGGCCATGAAACCGACCAGCGCGGAAAAGCCGATCGCATCGCTCGCCGCCTGCATGTTCGCCCCGCCCGCCGCCATGTCGGCATAGAGCAGATTGGTCAGCGCAGCGATCAGCGCGCCCAGCGTCAACGTGGCCATCCGCCCGATCGCGGTCAGCAGATAGCCGCCGAACGCGAGCCCCGCGATGATCGCGCCCACGCCGAAGAACTTGGAGGCGAAGGCGACCTCGTCGTTCGTGTACTGCAGTTCTCCGAGATAGAACGGATAGGCGAAGGTGCCCCAGATCGCGTCGCAGATGCGATAGGTCAGCACCAGCGAGAGGATGAGGACCAACGACCAGCCCATCCGCCCGACGAATTCGACCAGCGGCATCACTAGCGCGCGATAGAGGTGGTCCATCGCATAGGAATTGCCCGCGCGTTCGGGCAGGTCCTCGGTCATCACATACTCGCCCCGCTCCTTCTTGGAGGCGAGCCAGCCCGCGATCAGCGCGGGGATGACGACCGTGGCGACGATGATCCACGGACCGTAATTCAGGGTGAAATCGGTCGGGTTGGGCCGCTCGTCAGGCGGGAAGGCGAGCGACATGTACATGAAGGTCAGCACGGTACCGATAGCGACCGCCCACAGCAGACCGACCGCGCCCAGTGCCTTGGCCCGGACCGAGGGCTTCAGCTCGCCCTTGCGGCGCAGGCTGAGAAGCAGTTCGTCGTCGACCGTTCCATCCACGTTCTCGCCCGCCTTGCTGTCGGGCGCGAAAAGCCCTGCGATCCCGATCACCAGCAGGATCGCACCCATCATCAGGTACGTCTGCGGCCAGCCGATGCGCGCCGCGATGATCAAGCCCAGCGCGCCGCCCACCAGCGCCGCGAGGCGGTAGCCCATCTGATAGACGGTCGAGAGGATGTCGATCGTCGCCTCTTCGTCCGCGACGTCGATCCGCCAGGCATTGATCGCGATATCCTGCGTCGCGCTCGCCAGCGCGCCGATCCCGGCGAGCAGGCTGAACCAGCCGATCGCTTCGTTGGTGGGGTTGGAGAGGCTGAGCGCGATGAGGATCACGCCGAGCAGTATCTGCGCCGGCACGATCCACTGCTTGCGCCGCCCGAGCTTCCTGAAGCCGGGGATCGAAACCTTGTCGATCAGCGGCGACCACAGAAACTGGAACGCGTAGGCGAGCCCGATGAGCGAGAAGACGCCCATCGTCTCCAGCTCCACCTCGGCTTCGCTCAGCCAGGCGTAAAGCGTGCCGAGGAACAGTGCGAAGGGCAGGCCGCTGGCGAACCCGAACAGAGCCATATAGCCACTTTTCGGATTGCGCAGCGAGCGCGCGAGCGTGCGCCAGCCCGGCTTCTTCTTCTGGTCAGCCGTCGCGTCGGCCATGAGTGGCCCTCCTCCATATGTCCTGCGTCCCCTCTAGCCTGTCTTCGGCGGCGACGCCTAGCCCCCGGCGGCACGCGGGGTCGCGATATGCACATGGCCAGCCGACAGGTGACCGGCGCATGAACCTGCGCACCTTGTCCCTCGACCGGACGCAGCGTTTGCGCGAGTCCACAAAACGTCCGAAACACAGTAAGGGAGTGGGACTGAATCCAACCCCTTCCGAGGGTTTGGCACGGCGCACAGAAGAAGAAGGAGCAAGCAATGCTCGGCAGGCCTGTTTGCTTTATTTTCGGCCACAGGATCGACCGGACCCGAGTGTGGCACGACGGACTCGATCATCGGACGACGTGCCGACGGTGCGCCGCGCTGATGCTGAAACACAAGCAGGGATGGCGCCCCTTCGTGATGAATCAGGACGTCGACACGCGCCGCAAGCCGCATCCGCATTTCGACCGGGTCGGGACGCGTTGAGCAAAGCGGTTGGAGGTTCGCCGCAGGCCCGCTAAGCGAGCGCACATGACCGAACCCACACGCACCGGCGATCGCATCGCCAAACTTCTGGCGCGCGCGGGCGTGGCCAGCCGCCGGGAAATCGAACGGATGATCGCCGACCGGCGCATCGCGATCAACGGTACGGTGGTGGAAACGCCCGCGACCCTGCTTGAGAACCTGCGCGGTGTCACGGTGGACGGCAAGCCCGTGGCCAAGCCCGAACCGACCCGGCTGTTCGCCTTCCACAAGCCGCAGGGTCTGATCACGGCGGAACGCGATCCCAGAGGGCGCGCGACGATCTACGACGCCTTGCGCAATGCTCTGCCCAAGGGCGCGCCACGGGTGATGCCGATCGGCCGGCTCGATTTCAACACCGAAGGCCTTCTGCTGCTGACCAATGATGGCGAGTTCAAGCGGCTGCTCGAACTGCCCGCCAATGCGGTCGAGCGGACCTATCGTGCGCGTGCGCATGGCGAAGTCTCACAGGCGCAGCTCGAATCGCTGATCGAGGGAATTACTATCGACGGAGTTCACTACGGTCGGATCGATGCCAACCTGGAACGGCGCACGGGCGCGAACCAGTGGATCGAGCTGACCATAACGGAAGGCAAGAACCGCGAGGTGCGACGCGTGCTCGAGCATCTGGGGCTCAAGGTGAACCGTCTGATGCGCACGTCCTTTGGGCCGGTGGCCCTTGGCGATCTGCCGCGAGGGCAAGTGATGGAGATCCAGAAGCACGATATCGGGCGCTTCCGCTCCTCGGTAAAGCAGGCGCGCGGCTGATGCGGATCATTGCGGGTGAATGGGGTGGCCGCACGATCAAGGCTCCGCCGGGCGAAACGACGCGGCCCACGGCAGACCGCACGCGTGAGACACTGTTCAACATGCTCGCCAGTCGACTTGGCAGCTTCGAGGGACTGAGCGCGGCCGACTTCTTCGCCGGGTCCGGCGCGCTGGGGCTGGAGGCCCTGTCGCGCGGGTGTGCTTCGTGCCTGTTCGTGGAAGAAGACAAGCGGGCCGTGGATGCGATCCGGGCCAACATCGCGGCGCTTCAGGCGCAGCCGCGCTGTTCGGTCAACCAGGCATCGGTGCTCCGGCTCGGCCCTGCAAAGGCGCCGCACGATCTCATCATGTTCGACCCGCCCTATGATACGGGCGCAGGAGCCGTCGCCATCGAACGCCTTGCCCGGCTGGGCTGGATCGGTCCGGCGACCTGGGTTTCGCTGGAAGTCGGGGCGAAAGAAGATGCCGATATCCGCACTATGCGGATCGAGGCGGAGCGAAAGGTCGGCAAGGCGAAGCTGTTGCTGCTCCGCCTTGCCCAGTCGCAGGCTTAGCCTAGCCCATCGGCTCGGCAGGGGCCGCCTCGTCAGTGAAGCCATCGTCAAGCTGGTCGTTACCGGCATCGGGACCGGTCGGTTCGTTCGCCGGGCCCGCAGGCGCGGGCGCACCCATGGCCCGTTCTTGGAGTGCGGCCCACGTGGCGTCTTGTTGTTCGCGGGGCAGCTGTGAGATTGCGACCTTGTCCGGATCGCTAAGCTGCCAGAAAAGCGCCTGCCTGTCTGGCGACAGGGTCAGATAGTACTCCTGCGTTTCTGCCGGCCAGGATTCGAGAGCGGATTGCTGTTCCGGGGTAAGCCCGGGGACCGTACCCGCATCCGGCGCGCTTTCGAAAGTATCGTCCTGCGGCGGCATGCTCTCCTGTGCGATTGCAGGGCTCGCGATGGCAATGCCGGCGGTTGCCAGAATGATAGAAATCGTCTTCCGCATCTTTCTTCTCCTTGTGCGACCCGCCTCGCGTAGGGACGCAGGAATGCGTCCGTTTCCCGAAGCAAGTGGGAGGAAGACGCGTTCGCACTCGGATGGCTCCCCGCCTCATCGCAGTCAGGGAACATGACGCCTGCGAGCGTTCGGCAAATGCGGCGAAAAGAAGTCGGGACCGTAAAAAGGACGCCCAAAGCAGTTGTCGATCACACGATTGCTGCTCGTGATCGCTCCCAGCTACCTATGCACCCGCCCTCTGCCAGCCCCTGCTTACCGCCAAACCGTTCGGTAGCCGCCCTCGTCATCGCGGATCGGCTGCACGGTCTCGTTCTGACATGTCGGATGGTCGTTCCGGAGCGATCCGCGCAACAGCACGCCCTGCGAAGGTAGCGCCTGCGTCGACAAGGCCAATCAAAGGACCTGCCCATGCACATGTGGCAGCGCCAGGATCGCTCCTGACGCTGCCACCGTGATTACGCCAATCGGATTTCTCAGCGTGCGCCGCGATTAATGCAGTTGTCCTGCTCCATCGGCTCGCAGATCGGCAGCTCGGCCGGGGGCGGACCTTCGTCACCCGGGGTCGCCTGGACTACGGCGTTGCTGCGGTAGTTGATCTTCATGTTGCCAGTCGAGGTCGTGCTCGTCGTGGTGGCAGTCGCCGTACCGCTCAACTGCGAATTGATCGACTTCCAGGCAGCCATGCGCTGTTCGGGGGCCATGTTGACGATCCGGACGCGCTGTTCGTTGTTCAGGCTGTCCCACCAGACCTTTTTCTGGCTGTCGTTGAGCGTCCAGTAGTATTCCTGCGCTGCAATCGGCCATTCCTGGTAGGTCATCCGCTGTTCGGCGGCCCAATTCATGTACATGGCTTCCTGAGCGTCAGTCATCATGTAGGATTCAGCTTCGGTCTCGCTCGTCTGGGCGATCGCCGGCACACCGGCGATTGCGAGGCCGCATGCTGCAGTGGTAGCGAAAATCAGCTTTTTCATATCTAGAACTCCTTCTTCCCTCGTCCTTGCCTAACCAACGGGACGCCGCAGACGCGGTTCCGAATTGGGGGATCGGGATGCGCCTTCCCTTGCTCCCACAGGCCGCGTTCCCTACCTGTTCGGCTACAGCCATGAATGATGCCAATCCCCTCGCCACCGCCGCCGGAGACGCGGATATCCCCGCCTATGCCGCGCAGTTGAACCCACCCCAGCGCGAGGCGGTGCTGACGACCGAGGGGCCGGTGCTGATGCTGGCGGGTGCGGGTACGGGCAAGACCAGCGCGCTGACCGCAAGGCTGGCACATCTCGTCGCGATGCGGCTCGCGTGGCCAAGCGAGATCCTGTGCGTCACCTTCACCAACAAGGCCGCGCGCGAGATGCGCGAACGTGTGGGCCGCCATATCGGCGACGCGGTCGAAGGCATGCCGTGGCTCGGCACGTTCCACGCGATCGGCGCCAAGATGCTGCGCCGCCATGCCGAACTGGTCGGCCTGCAAAGCAATTTCACGATCATCGACCCGGACGACCAGCTGCGCCTGCTCAAGACGCTGATCGCCGAGGCGGAGCTGGACGAGAAGCGCTGGCCTGCGCGCCAGCTTGCCGGGCTGATCGACCGGTGGAAGAACCGCGGGCTCAACCCCGGCGATCTGGATGCGGTCGAGAACGAAAGCTACGCCAACGGGCGCGGCAGCCAGCTCTACAAGACGTACCAGAATCGGCTGAAGGCGCTGAACGCGTGCGATTTCGGCGACCTGCTGCTGCACATGCTCAACATCTTCCGGCAGCATTCGGATGTGCTGGCGCAGTACCAGAGCCGCTTCAAATACATCCTCGTCGACGAATATCAGGACACCAACCAGGTCCAGTACCTGTGGCTCCGCCTGCTTGCGCAGGAGCGTAAGAACATCTGCGTTGTGGGCGACGACGACCAGTCGATCTATTCTTGGCGCGGCGCGGAAGTGGCGAACATCCTGAAGTTCGAGAAGGACTTTCCCGGCGCCAAGGTCATCAAGCTAGAACAGAATTATCGCTCCACCCCGCACATTCTCGGCGCGGCGTCGGGCCTGATCGGCGAGAACAGCCAGCGACTCGGCAAGGAATTGTGGACCGAGACCGACACGGGCGAGAAGGTCCGCGTGATCGGTGTATGGGACGGGCCCGAAGAAGCGCGCCGCGTCGGCGAGGAGATCGAGAGCCTCGAGCGTGGCGGCGTGGGCCTCGACGAGATCGCGATCCTCGTGCGGGCGCAGTACCAGACCCGCGAGTTCGAAGACCGCTTCATTCAGATCGGGATGAACTACCGCATCATCGGCGGCTTCCGCTTCTACGAGCGCGCCGAAATCCGCGATGCCCTAGCCTACCTTCGCGTGATCGCGCAGCCTGCAGACGACCTTGCGTTCGAGCGGATCTATAACCAGCCCAAGCGTGGCCTTGGTGCCAAGACGCTGGAGAAGATGTACCAGCACGCGCGGCGCACCGGCATGCCGCTTGCCGCCGCATCGCTCGAACTCGCCGACAGCGACGAACTGCCTGCGCGTGCGCGCGGAACGATCGGCACGCTGCTGCGCCAGTTCCTCAAGTGGCGCGAAGAGGCGGGCAGTCTCGCACCCGCCGAACTGCTCCGTACCGTACTGGAGGAAAGCGGCTATCAGGCCATGCTCGAGAACGAGCGTTCGGTCGAAGCCAAGGGCCGGCTCGAAAACCTGTCCGAACTCGTCCGCGCGATGGAAGATTACGAAACGCTCGGCGACTTTCTCGAACATGTCGCGCTCGTGATGGACAACGAGGCGAACTCCGAAGACGCCAAAGTCACCATCATGACGATCCACGCTGCCAAGGGGCTGGAGTTCGATCATCTGTTCCTGGTCGGGTGGGAAGAGGGTGTCTTCCCGAGCCAGCGCGCGCTCGACGAAGGGGGGCTCGCCAGCCTCGAGGAAGAACGCCGCCTCGCCTACGTGGCAATCACACGCGCCAAGAAGGCGTGCACGATCCTCCATGCCGCCAACCGGCGCATCTACGGCCAGTGGACCAGCTCGTTGCCCAGCCGGTTTATCGGCGAGCTGCCCGAAGACCATGTCGACAGCGAGACGACGATGTCGGGCGGCGCGTCGTTGTGGCGTGCCAACTGGAGCGAGCAGGACGATCCCTTCGCCCATGTCTCACGCGACCGGCCCGACCGGTCGACCGCTCGCGGGCCGGGATGGCAGCGTGCGCTCGCCACCGGCTACGAGACAAAACCGGCCCGCGTGCAGGAAAGCCGCCGCTCCGCCGCCAGCTTCGCCGCCAAACCGCGGACCGACGTGGCGCTGGGCGCGCGCGTCTTCCACGACAAGTTCGGCTATGGCACCGTGATGAGCCAGGAAGGCAACAAGCTGGAGATCGAATTCGAGACCACCGGCACCAAGCGGGTGATCGACAGCTTCGTAAAGTTGGCCGAGTGATCGTAGAACGGACTGTGCAGTGGTCTGGCATGGCCATTCGCGCCCTGCCCGCTCGCAGATGGATTGAGCCAGGCGTCTAGCCGACCGCCCGCAGGCCCCGCTTGCCCTGCGAACCTTCTCCCCCAATCACCTCGCGGCAGATCGAGGCCGTCCCTCGCTCGGCGCGCTTGGCCTCGTAAAGCGCATGGTCGGCACAGCGTAGCAGGGCGCTTCGGTCGGCATTTTCCGGGGCGAGAATGGCCGCTCCGATGGTGGCGCTGACGCGAAGGTCTTCCCCTTCGCGGCCGATCTTGAAACGCAGCTTGTCGAGCAAGGTGTCGAGCGTGCCTTCGATATCCTCGATCAGGCGATCGTCTTCGATCACCATCACGAATTCATCGCCACCATATCGCGCCGCCATCTGGCCCGAAAAAGGCTCGCTCGCCAGCTGGCTTGCGGTTTTCTTGAGAACACGATCTCCAGCTTCATGGCCAAGCTGGTCGTTTACGGCCTTGAAGTGATCGAGATCGATCAGCAGCAGCGCCATCTGCCTGCCCTGCTCGCGATTGCTGGCGATGGTATCATCGAGATACTGGTTTAGCCGCGCGCGGTTTGCCAGGCCTGTCAGGTCGTCGACATGGGCCGCTGCGCGCAGCCGGGTTTCGAGCTGGTATCGGTCGGTTATGTCCTGGAATACGCCGATCAGCGCAGTCGGCTCGCCATTGATGTGCTCTCTTTCGCCCATCGCGCGGACCCGTTTCATGATCCCCCGCTTGTCCTTGAAATCGAGTTCCAGATCGTAGGACACGCCGCTCTCCAGACATTCGGTGAAAGCGGCCTCGATCCGTGCCCGATCTTGCTGCGGATAAAAATCCAGCGCGCCCAGCAGCGTTTCCTGATCGGCGCATTCGACCCCGTGGATGGCGCAGGTCTGCGCCGACCAGACCACCTCTTGCGTTCTCAAATCGAGCCGCCAGTGTCCGATCTTGGCCATTTTCTCGGCCAGTTCGAACTGCCGCTGCGTGCGACGCAGGTCTTCGACCAGGGCTTTGCGTTCCAGAGACGCGATTTCCGAAATCCTCGCATCGAGCCGCGCGCGGAAGAACGATTCGAGCAATCGGCATAGCTGGCGCAGCTCGGTCATTTGCTCCTCGGTCGGGGAATGAGGCGCGTCGTCGCTCACGCACAACGTGCCAATCGGCACCGAGCGACCGTCCACGACAGGACCTGCGAGGGGAATGGTCGCGAAAAACCGGATCTCCGGCCTCGCTCTGACTTCGGGCTGCTGGCCGTAGTGCGGATGCGCCTGCAGATCCTCGACGACGATCTCGCACCCTTCCTCGACCGCCATCGCGCAGATCGAGGATTGGCGCGGCACTTCTGCCAGATTGAACCCTTCGCTCGCCATGATCCACTGGCGATCGACGTCGATTAGGGAGACGTAGCCGGTTCGGCAGCCGAATATACGGCGCGCCGCCCTCACCACCGTATTGAATTCGTCTCCGGACGGCGTGTCGAGCATTTCGAGCATTGCCAGCGTGCGCTGACGGATCGTTTCGGCGCTTTCGCTTACGATGGGCATTACCGTTCCTTCAGACCCGCGAGGACTGCCGGATTTTGGTTAGTAGCAGCTCAACGTCCGCGTTGAACGCAAGGGAAAGCAAACAGTGTCAGGTCGCGCTGACCGACAGGAAATCGGGCTTCGGCCCGTTCCATTCGCCCGCGGGTATCACTTCGTTGTCTTCACGGTAGCGGCGCGGCTCGCGACGATTGCTGCTGCGATCGCCCGATGCCTGTTTGCCTTCGTCGCGGCTCCGGCTGCGCGGCTGGCGCTCTTCATCCCCCCGCTTGCCGGCACCGCTGCGACCGCCGCGACCGCGCTTCTTCTCGGCCTGGGTGTCCGCTTCCTGCGCGTCCGTATCGTCATCGTGCGAAGGCTTGGCTTCGCGCTTCTTGGCCTCGACCAGTTCGACCCGGACATCTTCCTTGCCGAACGGCTTGACCTTTGCCCCAGTCAGCTTCTCGATATTGGCCAGCGCTTCTTCATCGTCGCTGGTCACCAGCGTGAAGGCACGGCCCTTCGCCCCGGCACGGCCCGTGCGGCCGATCCGGTGGACGTAGTCGTCGGGATGCCACGGCGTGTCGAAGTTGAACACGTGGCTGACGCCCTTGACGTCCAACCCGCGCGCCGCGACGTCGCTCGCGACGAGGATATTGACCTCGCCCGCCTTGAAGCGGTTGAGTTCGGCAATCCGGCTGGACTGGTCCATATCGCCGTGGATTTCGCCGCTGGCAAAGCCGTAGCTCTGCAGGCTCTTGTTGATCTCGCGCACGGTCGTCTTGCGGTTGGCGAAGATGATCGCGGTCTCGACATGGTCGTTCGCGAGCAGCCAGCGGAGCGTTTCGCGCTTTTCGCGCGGCTTCACCGGTATCTTGAAAGCGGTGATGTTCTCGTTGGTCGAGGCGGCGCGGCTCACTTCGATCCGCTTGGGGTTCTGGAGGAACTTCTGCGCCAGCTTCTCGATCGGGGGCGGCATGGTCGCGCTGAACAGCAGCGTCTGGCGCGGCTCGGGCAGCTTGGAGCAAATGGTTTCGATATCGGGGATGAAGCCCATGTCGAGCATCCGGTCCGCCTCGTCGATCACCAGCAGCTCGCATCCATTGAGCAGGATCTTGCCGCGCTCGAAAAGGTCCATCAGGCGGCCCGGAGTTGCGATGAGGACATCGACGCCTTCATTGAGCGCCTTGACCTGGTCGCCCATCTGGACCCCCCCGATCAGCAGCGCCATCTGCAGGTCGTGATCCGCACCGTACTTCTCGAAATTCTCGGCGACCTGCGCAGCGAGCTCGCGAGTCGGCGCGAGGATGAGGCTGCGCGGCATCAGCGCGCGGCGACGTCCGCTGGCGAGGATGTCGATCATCGGCAGCACAAAGCTGGCGGTCTTGCCGGTCCCCGTCTGCGCGATGCCGATGATGTCCTTCATCATCAGTACGGGCGGAATGGCCTGCGCCTGGATCGGCGTCGGCTCGGTATAGCCGGCGGCTTCGACCGCCTGCAGCAATTTGTCGGAAAGGCCGAGATCGGCAAATTTCATTCAGGGTTCCGGATGTGGAGAAAATTGGCAGCCCTTCGTGCAGGATCCAAAGAGACTGCCGGGGCGCGCGCGGCATCGCCGAAACTGCGGCGAATGTCAAGGAAACTGGCCGCCCGCGCCTGCTCTATTCCGCGGCGACAAGCTGGCGGATCGCGCCGATCTTGCAAGCGGCACCGTTGCGTGCCTTGAGAATGTCGCGGTTGACGCACAGCTCGCCGTCCTCGGTCGGCTCGAGATAGAAGCCCAGATAGTAATCGCGCGCGTTGCAGGATTTATCGAGCTGGGCGCGGATGATCCGCCGGTCGGCCATGTGCAGCACGAGGTCGCGCGAACTGGCCGTCTGCACCGCGACGATCTCCTCCGCCTTGATGCAATTGCCGATCTTGCGTTGCACGTACCGGCGCGGAAGCATGGTGCGCCAGTCGGCCACCAGCTCGCGCGAACTGGTGCGTCGGGGCGAGACCCGAACCATGATCTGCTGCCGGATACGCACCTGCCGCGCCTCCTGATCGGCGCGCCACGATTCCGCCTTGAGCCACCCCGGTGCTGGCGTCGCCTCGGTCTTGATCGGGGCTTCGGCGGCCCTGGCAGATGCTTCGATGGCGAGGGAGGGAAGAGGCAACTCGTCTTTTAGCGCGGGCGCAAGTGCGAGCGCAGGTGCCAGAAATGCGGCCATGAAAAGCATGTGCTTGCCGTCTTCCTCATCAGCGGAAATCCTGGATCGCACCACCCAGTTCGATCCGTCCGGGCATGACATAACCCACTCTATTGAATGTTGGCTTAATTGAATTGTCGTTTGTCGCCAACGCGCTGGCATTGCCCCGTCCCGGTGTGGCATGGCCGCAACATGAGCGACACCTTCCTCGATGCCGCAACCGACCTGCTGGGCGACCGCGGGCTCACGCGGGATGCGCAGCTGATCGAACCGTGGCTGACCGACTGGCGGGGCCGCTATACCGGCGCGGCGCGCGCCCTCGCCTCTCCCGCCGACACGCAGCAGGTGGCCGCACTGGTCAAGCTATGCGCGCAGCATCGCGTGCCGATCGTGCCGCAGGGCGGCAACAGCGGCATGTCGGGCGGGGCGACACCCGATAGCAGCGGTGAGGCCCTGCTCCTCTCGCTCAGGCGGATGAACGCCATCCGCCGGTGGGACGAAGGCGCCCGGCAGGTGGTTTGCGAGGCGGGTGTGATCCTGCAAACCCTGCACGAAGAGGCGGCCGAGCGGGGCCTGCGCTTTCCCCTAACGCTGGGGGGCAAGGGGTCTGCAACCATCGGTGGCCTCGTCTCCACCAATGCGGGCGGCACACAGGTGCTGCGCCACGGCACCATGCGGGCGCAGGTTCGCGGTCTGGAAGCGGTGCTGCCCGATGGAAGCGTGCTCGATACGCTCGCGGCGCTGAAGAAGGACAATCGCGGATTCGACCTCAAGCAATTGCTGATCGGGTCGGAAGGCACGCTCGGCATCGTCACCGCCGCGACGCTGGCATTGCTGCCCCAGATCGCAGCCCGCCGAGTGATGTTCGTCGGGCTGCCATCGGTCCACGACGCCCGCCGGCTCCTGCTGATGGCGCAGGACCACGCTGGCGAGGCGCTGGAAGGCTTCGAGATCATGCCGCGCGACGCGCTGGAGTCGGTCCTCGGATATGAGACGAGCGCGCGTGACCCGCTGGCGTCGCGCCACCAGTGGTATGCTTTGCTCGAACTGGTTGCCGACGCGCAGCAGGCCCCGTCGCTGGAGCGGCGGGCGACCGCGTTGCTCGAAGCTGCATATGAACAGGGTCTGGTCGGGGACGCGACGATCGCGGCGAACGAGACCCAGGCCGAAGCCCTGTGGGCCCTGCGCGAGGGCATTTCCGCCGCCGAGCGCGCACATGGCCTGGCCTTGCAGCACGATATTTCCGTCCCGGCCGAAAAGATGCCCGATTTCATCGTGGAGGCCAGCACCGAACTCGAAGCGAAATTCACAGGCACTCGCGCGGTCGCCTTCGGGCATCTGGGCGACGGCAACGTCCACTTCCACCTGCGCGCACCCGAAGGCGCGAAACGCGGCGAGTGGGAAAACAGCGACGGCAAGGCCATCAGCGCCGCGATGCACGATCTGGTCACCGCGTGGGGCGGCTCGATCAGCGCCGAACACGGTATTGGACAGATGAAAGTGGATGAGCTGGCGCGTCTTGCCGACCCGGCACGCCTCTCCATCCTGCGCGGCGTGAAACAGGCGCTCGACCCCCTCGGGCTGATGAACCCGGGCAAGCTGGTGCCGCTTGCCAGCCGCTCACGCGCCGCCTAAAGGCGCGTTTTCCCGATCCGGGGGCGCGGCATCGCCATGCGTCCCGCGACATTTCCAGCCCGCTCGATGGAGAGACCGATGGCCAGTGCGCCGCAACAGCCCCAGCTTCCCATGTTCTATCAGGACCTGATGCCGCTCAACACGCGGGATCACATGAAGTTCCGCAACCGCCAGAGCGATTCGGCACCTTTCCTTGCCACCCAGCATGTCGTGCCGCTGACGGCGGATGAGTTCGTCCAGGCCGGACGTCACTATCCGATCATCTTTTCCTCGGGCGAAAATCCCCTGCCGCTGGCATTGTTCGGGCTCAACGAAGGTATGAACACCTTCTTCGATGCTGACGGCAAGCTGATCGATCCGGTTTACGTACCGGCCTATATCCGCCGCTATCCCTTCATGCTGGCGAAGCTGTCGAACGAGACCGACGATCTTTCGCTGTGCTTCGATCCGACTTCGGAATCGGTCGGCGAGTTCGACGAGGGCCAGCTGCTGTTCGACGAAGACGGTTCGCCCAGCGAGCAGACGAAGGCGATCCTCGATTTCTGCGAGAAGTTCGAACAGGCCGGCGCCCGCACGAAGGTGCTGACCGACGAACTGACCAAGCATGACCTGCTGATGGAAGGCGAAGTCGCCATCCAGCGCAACGATGCGCCGGACAAGCCTTATGTCTACAAGGGTTTCCGCATGGTCGACCAGGAAAAGCTGCGCAAGATCGACGCAGAGGTTCTCGCCAAGTGGAACAGCGACGGCATGCTGCCGCTGATCTATGCGCACCTCGCCTCGCTCGAACTGATGCGCACGATCTTCGGCCGCCAGGACCAGCAGGGCAAGATGCCCGCCCTGCCCGATCAGCCGGCCGGTTGATCGATAGCTTTCGAAAAGGCGCGCTAAGCACTTCTTGACAATGCTGCAGCGCACCCCAGATCGGGATCGTCCGGGCGGCACCCCCCCTCATAGCCGCCCCGGATAGGCGCGCTTTCGAGCGCGCTTCCTCCCTGAACCTTGGCCACCTCGTGCACCTTGCACGAGGTGGTTTTTTTATTCGGCGGCGAGCGGGAGCTCCCGCTGCCCGGTACCGGGCGATATCTCGTCGGCAAGCGCCCGGGTCAGGTCCGCGATCAGCCGAACGAGGGCGGGAAGCCGCGCGCTCGCATCAGCAAACCGGGCATCGAGATAGAGCGAGCGGCACGCCTCGATCTGTAGGGCATGAAGATCCACCGATGGCCTGCCGTGCCGGTCGAGCACATAGCCTCCGGCATACGGCCGGTTATGGGCTACCCCGCGATCCTGCGCACCGAGGAAGTGCAGCGCGCGCGCTGCGATCCTCTCGTCGCAGGATGCGCCGAAGCGGTCGCCGACCACGAATTCCACAGCTCTTTCGCCCGGATGGCGTACCCGCAGCGGGGGCATCGAATGCAAGTCGATCAGCAGCGCCACGCCCCAGACACGCCGGATATCGTCGAGCGCGCGGGCCAGTGCGCGATGATAGGGTTCGTGAATTCCCGCGATCCGCGCGGACACTTCCTCTTGCGAGAGCGGGGCGCGCCAGATTTCGCCGACGCCCGAGACGCGCCGCGGAATCAGCCCCAGGCCGCTGCGCGCGCGCCGATTCGCGCTCGAATGGACCACGCCGTCCGGCCTTCCGCCGGCCAGCATCGACCAGTCCAGATCGTCGGCCGCGCGATTGAGATCGAGCATCGCGCGCGGCGCATGAGCAACCAGCGATGCGGCCCCGACCTGATTCGCCGCAGCGAGCGCCAACCGGTCGACCAGCCGGTCCTCCAGCCGGAGCTTGGCAATCGACGGGTTGCGCATGTTCGCTTCGATATCCGCGGGGTACGCGCGACCGCCATGGGGCGCAGCGATCAGCACCGGCACCCTCGCCTGCCCCATCCCGGACAGCGTGAAGGCAGGCGCCCCGCTGCCCGGGATCATTCCGCCGAGAATTTTCTCGCCCGAATCGCTGTCTGCCGCCGCATTCATGGGGCTGACGCTGAACCGCTGGCGAGTTTGTGTCAAAGCAGGGCAAGGCTTTGAGACGCCAAAGATTCTTTAAGCGCTCCGCGCTAGGGAGCACCTTCTATGAGCAAACTCACACCATTTCGGCGAATCCTTCTGGCGGAGGATGAAGAAGCCATGCGGGCCTATCTGACCCGCGCCCTCGAAAAAGCCGGCTATGCGGTCGATTCGGTCGGCAGCGGCACGGCCGCGCTCCCTTTGCTTGAGCACAGCGACTACGATCTGCTGCTGTCCGACATCGTGATGCCGGAAATGGACGGGATCGAACTGGCGCAGCGCTGCAACGAGATAAATCCGGACACGAAGGTGATGTTCATCACCGGATTCGCGGCGGTTTCCCTGAAAGCCAGCGTCGATCAGCCGAGAGCCAAGGTGCTTTCAAAGCCCTTCCACCTGCGCGATCTGGTGCTCGAAGTGGACCGCATGTTTGCCGAAGCATGCGAAGTGCAACTTTAGGCACTTGTAACGCGGGCTCGGCGCGGCTAGATGGCGCCTCCGCCGTAAGGACGGCATCCCCATGGTGCGGGCGTATAGCTCAGGGGTAGAGCACTATGTTGACATCGTAGGGGTCCCAAGTTCAAATCTTGGTACGCCCACCATCGGGGACGCTGAAATTACGGCATGCTGCCGAACCAGACCGGAAAGTGGTCAGGTCGATGCCCGGTTCGGGCACGCCTGATAATGTGCGCTTGAGACGACTGGCGATGTCCGATCGCGAATCTGCACGCTTCTTTACCCAAGGCTGATGCGAGGGTCGGACCATGCCCCGCACTCTTTACATTTTCTCGGTTCCCGAACCGGGGCGTATCCCCGACCAGCTCGACCTGCATGGCGATGGCATGTGCCTCGCCCCGGGGCTCTATTGCATTGCCAGCGAACTCTCGCGCTCGAAGCTGTACCACCGACTGAAGTGGCAGCTTCCCGAGGACACCGCTCTCCTCGTGGCCCCGCTGGCAGCCGTGCCCAAGTTCAAGGGCATGGCCAACGGAGCGCTCGCGTGGCTTCGATCTCTACAGGACTAGCCCACCCCGCGACCCAGTCGCCTCTCCAGCCAGGCTGCGCGCGCCCACCTTGCGTGAAGCCCGCCACCTGCTAAAGCCGCGCCAGATTTCACCCCATTCAGAAACATGCGGACCAGCAGGGACGAATAATGGCAAAAATTCAGGTCAAGAACCCGGTCGTCGAGCTCGATGGCGACGAAATGACGAAGATCATCTGGCAGTGGATTCGCGAGCGGCTGATCCTTCCCTATCTCGACATCGACCTGAAATATTATGATCTCTCGATCGAGAAGCGCGACGAGACCGAAGACCAGATCACGGTCGATGCCGCCAACGCGATCAAGCAATATGGCGTCGGCGTGAAATGCGCCACGATCACCCCCGACGAAGCGCGGGTCGAGGAATTCGACCTCAAGAAGATGTGGGTCAGCCCCAATGGCACGATCCGCAACATCCTGGGCGGCGTGGTCTTCCGTGAGCCGATCGTGATCGACAACGTGCCGCGGCTCGTCCCGGGCTGGACCGACCCGATCGTGGTCGGCCGCCATGCCTTCGGCGACCAGTATCGCGCCAAGGACACGCTGATCCCCGGCAAGGGCAAGCTGCGTCTCGTCTTCGAAGGCGAAGACGGCGAGAACATCGACATCGACGTCTTCGAATTCCCGAGCCCGGGCGTCGCGATGGCGATGTACAACCTCGACGATTCGATCCGCGACTTCGCGCGCGCCAGCTTCCAGTACGGGCTCGACCGCAAGTGGCCGGTTTACCTGAGCACCAAGAACACCATCCTCAAGAAGTACGATGGCCGCTTCAAGGATCTGTTCCAGGAAGTGTTCGACGCCGAATACAAGGCCGATTTCGACAAGGCCGGCATCACCTACGAACACCGCCTGATCGACGACATGGTCGCCGCCGCGCTCAAGTGGAGCGGCAAGTTCGTGTGGGCCTGCAAGAACTACGACGGCGACGTGCAGTCGGACATCGTGGCGCAGGGCTTCGGCTCGCTCGGCCTGATGACCTCCGTGCTGATGACCCCCGATGGCAAGACCGTCGAAGCCGAAGCCGCGCACGGCACTGTCACCCGTCACTATCGCCAGCATCAGGAAGGCAAGGCGACCTCGACCAACCCCATCGCCAGCATCTTCGCGTGGACCCGCGGCCTGATGTATCGCGGCAAGTTCGACGAGACGCCCGAAGTGGTGAAGTTCGCCGAAACGCTGGAAAAGGTTTGCATCCAGACGGTCGAGAGCGGTCAGATGACCAAGGACCTCGCGCTGCTGATCGGCCCCGGTCAGAGCTGGTTGACGACCGAGCAGTTCTTCGAGGCGATCGTGAACAATCTCGAAACCGAAATGAAGAAGCAGGGCCTCGCCCCGGCCTGATCGTTTCGGACCACTTTGCACGAAGCCCCGGCGTCTGATGCAGACGTCGGGGCTTTGTGTTTCCGGACAGCCGCTTTGCGACCGCGCCTCGCCATGTGCTGCTGGATCGCAGGGCACAATGGTGACCTTGCGGTGTTCTGCGACTAGTGCCCATCATGAGACCGACCGAGGGAGAAATTCCGATCGCTACTACCGCCAAGACCAAGGCCCGGCTTGAAGTCCGTCAGGCCAAGCTGAGCGACGTTCGCGCAATCGCGGACCTTGTCCGCCGCGCCTATGTCGACCTGCCGCCCTACACGCTGGGCGAGATCCGCGGGCAGCTGAACAATTATCGCGATGGCTGCTTCGTCGCCAAGCTCGATGGGCAAATCGTCGGCTATTGCGCCTCCATGCGCCTGTCCGCCAACGTCGCCCTGTCGGATCACTCGTGGGACGAGGTGACCGGCAATGGATTCGGCTCGCGCCACGACCCGACCGGGGAATGGCTCTACGGCTATGAAATGTGCGTCGACCCCAAGGTGCGCGGTACGCGCCTCGGGCGGCGTCTTTACGAAGAACGGCGCTCGCTCGCCGAGCGGCTCGACCTGACCGGCATCGTCTTCGGTGGGCGGATGCCCGGACTCGCCAATGCGATGCGGCGCAAGCGCAACAGCGCCGAAGGCCCGCAGGATTACCTCGACAAGGTGATCGACAACAAGATTCACGATCCCGTGCTGCGCTTCCAGCTCGCCAACGGGTTCGAACCGCAAGGCATCCTCGAAAACTACCTGCCGGAAGACAAGCGTTCCAAGGCGTTCGCGGTCCGGATGGTCTGGCGCAACCCCTATGTAGATGGCGACGCACCGCGCAAGCACCGCCTGCCGCGCGACGTCGAGAGCGTGCGGATCGCCACCTGCCAGCTGCAGGCGCGCGCGGTCTCCGGATTCGACGAATTCATGCGCCACGTCGAATATTTCGTCGACGTCGCGGCAGACTATGAAAGCGACTTCATCCTCTTCCCCGAGCTGTTCACGCTGATGCTGCTGAGCGCGGAGGAAAAGGAGCTGAGCCCGATCGAGGCGATCGAGGCGCTGAGCGAATACACGCCCAGAATCCGCCAGAAGCTGAGCGAAATGGCGCTGAGCTACAACATCAACATCATCGGGGGCTCGCACCCCACGCGGATGGACGACGGCGACATCCATAACGTCGCCTATGTCTGCCTGCGCGACGGATCGATCCACAGCCAGGAGAAGATCCACCCCACCCCAAACGAAGCCTACTGGTGGAACATCAAGGGTGGTGATTCGATAGACGCGATCCCGACCGATTGCGGCCCGATCGGCGTGCTGATCTGTTACGACAGCGAATTCCCTGAGCTTGCCCGTCGCCTGGTGGACGAGGGCGCGCGGATCATCTTCGTGCCCTTCTGCACTGACAGCCGGCAGGGGTACATGCGCGTACGCTATTGCGCGCAGGCCCGCGCGATCGAGAATCAGTGCTTCACCGTGCTCAGCGGCAATGTCGGCAACCTGCCCAATGTCGCGAACATGGATATCCAGTATGCGCAAAGCTGCATCCTGACGCCCTGCGATTTCCCCTTCGCGCGCGACGGGATCGCCGCAGAAGCCAGCGAAAATGTGGAGACGCTGACGATCAGCGACGTCAACCTTGCCGATCTCAGCTGGGCGCGAGCCGAAGGCACCGTGCGCAACCTCGCCGACCGGCGCTTCGATCTCTATCAGATCGAATGGGACAAGCGTGTCGGCCAGGTATCGCAGCGCATCGGCGAGGCAGAGAGCGAAGCCGCCGGTCAGGATACCAAACCGATGGGGCCCAAGTCGCCCGGTGGCGGCTAGATTGCCGGATTAAAGCATGTGAGCCCCTTCAATACGGGGCCGAGGCTGGTAAGGTTGCCACGTGGCGGGTGAACTTGAACCGACGACAGCGATTTCGGATGCGCTGGTGATTCTGGGTGCAGCGGGTATCGTGATCCCGCTGTTTGCCAGGTTTCGCATCACGCCCGTCATCGGCTTCCTGCTCATCGGCATCCTCGTGGGCCCCTATGGCCTTGGCGCGCTGACGCCCGAGGTCGCGTGGCTGACGCATATAACGATATCGGAACCGGACTCGCTCGATATCTTCGCCGAGTTCGGCATCATCCTGCTGCTGTTTACCATCGGCCTGGAGCTGAGCTTCAATCGCCTGTGGCAGATGCGCAAGCTGGTGTTCGGCCTGGGCGCGATGGAACTGCTGATCATCGGCACGTCGATTGCGGTCGTGCTCGCGATGATGGGGCAATACTGGACCGGGGCGATGGCGCTGGGGCTGGCGCTCGCGCTGTCCTCCACCGCGATCGTGCTGCCGATCTCCGGCACGGCATCGCCCGTCGGCAAGGCCGCGCTGTCGATGCTGCTGTTCGAAGATATCGCGATCGTCCCGATCATCTTCATGCTCGGCGCGCTGGCGCCCTATGCACAGGCAGACGGGCTGACGGGCCTGTGGACCACCCTGTGGCAGGGCCTCGCCGTCGTGGCGGCCTTGCTGGTCGTGGGCCGCTACGCCCTGCCCGTGCTGTTCGCACAGGCCGCGCGGACCAAAAGCCCCGAGGTCTTCCTCGCCGCGACGCTGGTCGTGGTGATCGGCGCCAGCCTTGCCACCGGGGTCACCGGCCTATCGCCCATCGTCGGCGCGCTCATCGCGGGGCTGCTGATCGCCGAGACAGACTTCCATGGAGAAGTCGAGGCAATCATCGAGCCGTTCAAGGGCCTTGCGCTGGGTATTTTCCTCATCACCATCGGGATGAGCATCGATCTGGAAGCCTTGCGCGACAATCTGGGCACGATCCTGACCGCGGTAATCCTCGTGCTTTCGTTCAAGGCGGTCGTGACGGGCCTGCTCCTGCGCACGATGGGCGCGCGGCGCAATACCGCGACCGAGACCGGCATCCTGATGGCCAGCCCCTCCGAAACCACGCTGATCGTGCTCTCGGCGGCCAGTTCGGCGATGCTGATCCAGCCTGGCACTACGCAGTTCTGGCAAATCGTCACGGCGATCGGGCTGACGGTCACCCCCCTGCTCGCCTTCGTGGGCCGCGCTGTCGCCCGCCGGGTCGATCCGGTGCCCGATCCCGCGATCGACGAAGCCGCCCCCGCGGGCCGCGTGATCGTAGTCGGCGGCGGACGTGTCGGACGACTGGTGGCCGACATGCTGCGCGTTCACGAGAAGCCTTATGTCGCGATCGAGTCCGATGCCGATCTCGCAATGCAGAACAAGCGGGAAGGCTATAACATGATCTTCGGCAATGCCGCGCGGCTCGAAACCCTGCGGGCATTGCGGGTGGAGGACGCCTCGGCCATCGTGCTGACCATGGATGCGCCGGTGCTGGCCCAGCGGCTGGTGGCCCGGTTGCGCAAGACCTATCCCGACCTGCTGATCGTCAGCCGCGCGCGCGATGCGGCCCATGCGGCAGCACTCTACCAGGCGGGCGCCAGCCACGCCGTGCCCGAGACGCTGGAAAGCTCGCTCCAGCTATCCGAGGCCGTGCTGGTCGATATCGGGGTCGCCATGGGCCCGGTGATCGCCTCGATCCACGAGAAGCGCGACGAGATGCGCAAGCAGATCCAGACCGAAGGTGCGCTGGAACATGCGCCGAAATTGCGGACCAGCACGATCTCCGCGACCGCGCCCCCAACCGTCCCTGCGAGCGCGACGACGGAGTGATCTCGGACCTTCTTGGCCCTTCAACCATTGGAAGGGAAAGGAGAAATTATATGTCCGACATCGACCCGACCAAGCCGATTCCCAACGACGAGAAGTTCAAGCCGCAGAACGTGCAGGGCCAGGGCAAGCCCAAGCCCTCCGCCCGGCGTGACGCCGACAAGCCTGCCGATACCGGCGGCGAAGGCCTCAGTCGCGGCAGCGAAGCCGACGCACGCCGCGCCGGCAGCGGCGCCCGCTAGGCGCCTACTGCCTCGCGCAGGGCGCTGCGCACCGCGTCCAGGGCGGCCTCGGCCTTCGTTGCGTCGGGGCCGCCGCCTTGCGCCATGTCGGGGCGGCCACCACCGCCCTTCCCGCCCAGTTCGGCCACGCCGGCGCGCACGAGTTCCACGGCGCTGAACCGGTCGGTCAGATCATCGGTCACCGCGACCGCGAAGGCGGCCTTGCCGTCATTGGTCGCGCAGATCGCGGCGACTCCCGACCCGATCCGCTGCTTCGCCTCGTCGAGGAGCGGCCGCAGCTCCTTCGGGTCGAGCCCCGCGATGACCTGCCCGGAAAAGGCGGTATCGCCTACGGTCTCGCTCTGGGCCTCGGCCTGCGTGCCGCCCCCGCCGCCAAGGGCGAGCTGCTTCTTCGCCGCGGCGAGGTCCTTCTCCAGCTGCTTGCGCTCGTCGAGCAGCGCCTGCACCCGCGAGCCGACCTCGTCCGGCGTGGTGCGCAAGGTGGCGGCAGCAGCCTTGAGCGCGTCCTCACGCTCGACCAGCCAGCGCCGGGCCGCATCGCCGGTCAGCGCCTCGATCCGGCGCACACCCGAGCTCACCGCGCTTTCCGACACGATGCGGAAGAGCTGGATATCGCCCGTCGCGCTCACATGCGTGCCGCCGCACAACTCGACCGAGTAGTTGCGACCTTCACCCCCGGAACGGCCCATGGACAGAACCCGAACCTCGTCGCCGTATTTTTCGCCGAACAGAGCCAGCGCACCTGCTTCCACCGCTTCGTCCGGCGTCATGAGACGCGTGCCGACCGGTTCGTTGGCGCGGATTTCGCTGTTCACCTCGTCCTCGATCGCCGCGATGTCCTCTTCGGTGAGCGGCGTGGGATGCGAGAAATCGAACCGCAGGCGGTCTTCAGCCACCAGCGAGCCCTTTTGTGTGACATGATCGCCGAGCCGGTTGCGCAGCGCTGCATGGACCAGGTGGGTGGCCGAGTGGTTGGCACGAACCCGGTCGCGCCGGTCGGCGTCGATCTCGAGACGGACCTCGTCGCCCACGCGCACGACGCCGGCTTCCACCACGCCCTGATGCGAGTGCAGGCGGCCAAGCGGCTTGCCCGTATCGCGGACGGACACCCGCAGGCCCTCATGGGTGGAAATGGTGCCGCTATCGCCCGACTGGCCGCCGCTTTCGCCATAGAACGGCGTCTGGTTCGTGAGAATTACGATATCCTCGCCCTGTGCTGCGGACTGGACCTCGGCCCCGTCCTTGACGATTGCGACGACGCGCCCTTCGCCCTGCGTGGCGGTGTAGCCGGTGAATTCGGTCGCCCCTTCGCGCTCGGCGATGGCGAACCACACTTCGCCGTCGGCCGCTTCGCCGCTGCCTTTCCATGCGGCGCGGGCAGCATCTCGCTGGCGTGCCATCGCGATATCGAAGCCTTCACGATCGACCGCGATGCCCTGCGCCCGCAGCGCGTCTTCGGTCAGGTCGTAAGGGAAACCATAGGTATCGTAGAGCTTGAACGCGACGTCGCCGGCAAGCTCGTCGCCCGCGGCGAGATCGGTGGTCGCTTCGTCGAGCAGGCGCAGCCCCTTTTCCAGCGTTTCGCGGAAGCGCGTTTCCTCACGCTCGAGCGTTTCCTCGATCAGCGTCTGGCCGCGGGTGAGCTCGGGATAGGCCTGCCCCATCTCGCCGACCAGCGTGGGCACGAGCCGGTGCATCAGCGGAGTCTTGGCCCCGAGCAAGTGGGCGTGGCGCATCGCGCGCCGCATGATCCGGCGCAGGACGTAACCGCGCCCTTCGTTGGACGGCAGGACGCCGTCGGCGATCAGGAAGCCGGTGGCGCGCAGGTGATCGGCAATGACCCGGTGGCTTGCGATCGTCGACTCGGTCGCTTCCTCATGCAGCTGGGCCTCGGCGGCATCGATCAGCGTGCGGAAGGTATCGGTATCGTAGTTGTTGTGGACGCCCTGCATCACGGCCGCGATCCGTTCGAGCCCCATGCCGGTGTCGATGTTCTGGTTGGGCAGTTCGCCGACGATCTCGCCGGCGCGCTGCTCGTTCTGCATGAACACGAGGTTCCAGATCTCGACGAAGCGGTCGCCGTCTTCATCGGGCGAGCCCGGGGGGCCGCCGGGGATGTGATCGCCATGGTCCCAGAAGATTTCCGAACAGGGACCGCAGGGCCCGTCGTCGCCCATGGCCCAGAAATTGTCCTTGGTCGCGATGCGGATGATGCGGTCTTCAGGCAGGCCTGCTATCTTCTTCCACAGGTCGAAGGCTTCGTCATCGGTATGGTAGACCGTCGCGAGCAACCGGTCGGGATCGAGGCCGAACTCCCTGGTCAGCAGGGTCCAGGCCTGTTCGATCGCCTGTTCCTTGAAATAGTCGCCGAACGAAAAGTTGCCGAGCATCTCGAAGAAGGTGTGGTGGCGTGCGGTGTAGCCGACATTGTCGAGATCATTGTGCTTGCCCCCGGCGCGGACGCACTTCTGCGCGCTGACCGCGCGCGGCGCGGGCGGCGTCTCCAGCCCGGTGAAGACGTTCTTGAACGGCACCATGCCTGCGTTGACGAACATCAGGCTGGGGTCGTTGTGCGGAACCAGCGGGGCGGAGGCCACGCGGGCATGGTCCTTGCCTTCGAAGAATTCGAGGAAGCTCCGGCGGATATCGTTTGTGCTCGTCATAGGGAATGCGAGTTAGGCAAGAACCGACGGGCCGACAAGCTTTCAAGCATGTCCGCCGGATCGACACGCCGGCAAACCGAAAAGCCGGCCGCAATGCCTTCACGAAGAAGGGCTGCGACCGGCTTTCCGGGTTCCCGGGCGCATCCTGCACCCGCTTGAGAAGAAACGATCAGTCCTCCGCGTCAGGGCCGACCATCATCTCCTCGGCGACATCGTCGGTCTTGCCGCGGATCGCAGCCTCCAACTTGTCGCAAATTTCGGGATTTTCCTTGAGGAAGGTTTTCGCGTTCTCGCGGCCCTGGCCGATCCGGGTGCTGTCGTAGGAGAACCACGAGCCCGACTTCTCCACGATCCCGGCCTTCACCCCGAGATCGAGAATTTCGCCGATCTTGGAGATGCCTTCACCGTACATGATGTCGAATTCGACCTGCTTGAACGGCGGGGCGACCTTGTTCTTGACCACCTTCACGCGGGTCGAGTTGCCAATGATCTCGTCGCGATCCTTGATCTGCCCGGTGCGGCGAATGTCGAGCCGGACCGAGGCGTAGAACTTGAGCGCGTTGCCGCCGGTCGTCGTTTCGGGATTTCCGTACATCACGCCGATCTTCATCCGCAGCTGGTTGATGAAGATCACCATGCACTTGGAACGGTTGATCGACCCGGTGAGCTTGCGCAGCGATTGGGACATCAGGCGCGCCTGCAGGCCGACATGGCTATCGCCCATCTCGCCCTCGATTTCGGCACGCGGGACAAGCGCAGCCACCGAGTCGACCACCAGCACGTCGATTGCGTTCGAACGAACCAGCGTATCGACGATTTCGAGCGCCTGCTCGCCCGTATCGGGCTGCGAGACGATCAGTTCGTCAATATCGACGCCCAGCTTGCGGGCGTAGACGGGATCGAGCGCATGTTCCGCATCGACGAAGGCGACGGTACCGCCAGCCTTCTGGCATTCGGCCAGCACATGCAGCGCCAGCGTCGTCTTGCCCGAACTTTCCGGTCCGTAGACTTCGATCACGCGGCCCTTGGGCAGGCCGCCCACGCCGAGCGCAATATCGAGGCCGAGCGAGCCGGTCGAAATCGCTTCGACGTTCATCGCTTCCTTGGAGCCCAGCTTCATGGCCGAGCCTTTGCCGAAGGCCCGATCGATCTGTGCGAGGGCGGCGTCGAGCGCCTTTTGACGGTCCACGTTGGCTTCCTTGTCTACCAGCTTGAGTTTCGCAGCCATCGCACGCTCTCCTTCATGTGCCTAGTGGGCCATGCCCCTTATCGACATGAGCAGTTTGTACCGGGTATGTTCCGATAGAACAAGTGGGGAACAGAAATTTTTTCAGACCTGCCCCCGGTGGGCGGTTTTCAGCCCTTTACAGCGCTTAGAACCTCGCCGACCTTGCCCGAAATCTGTTCCACGCTGAACGGCTTGGCCAGAAAATACATGTTCTCGATGCTGATTTCCTTGCGCAGAGTCTCCTCGGCGTAGCCCGACATGAACAGGATCGGGATATCCGGCTTCAGCTTGCGGATCGCACGAACCATCGCCGGGCCGTCCATTCCCGGCATCACGACGTCCGAAACGACGAGATCGAAGGTACCCCCATTGGCGATTTGCGCGAGGCCGCCCTCGCCATCGGGCTGCGCGGTGACGGTGAACCCGGCGCGGACCAGCGCACGCTCGGCCACGGCGCGGACCATATCCTCGTCCTCCACCAGCAGGATGCGCCCCCCGCTCGACCAGGCGCGTGCGGGCTGCTCCGCCTCGCTTGCGCGCCGCCCTTCTGCGGCGAGCGCACCCCGATGGACCGGCAGGTAGATCGTGAACCGCGCGCCCGGACCCAGCCCGTCCCCGCCGTCCACGTTCTCGACATAGATATACCCACCCGACTGCCGGATGATGCCGTACACGGTCGAAAGGCCAAGGCCCGTGCCCTTGCCCTGTTCCTTGGTGGTGAAGAACGGATCGAAGATCTTGCCGATCACAGCGGCGGGAATGCCCCCACCGGTGTCGCGAACGATGAGCGCCGTGTAATTGCCCGGCGCCATGTCCGCCGCGTGGCTGCGGGTTTCCTGCACGGTGACCTTGCGGGTCGACATAACCAGCGTGCCGGTCCCGTCGCCCTTCGCCGCAATCGCATCGCGCGCATTCACGGCC
The DNA here is from genome assembly GCF_054655655.1 of Alteriqipengyuania triglochinis. Lineage (NCBI taxonomy): Bacteria > Pseudomonadati > Pseudomonadota > Alphaproteobacteria > Sphingomonadales > Erythrobacteraceae > Alteriqipengyuania > Alteriqipengyuania triglochinis. The sequence continues at coordinate 113,605 of NZ_BAAHNC010000003.1, read as the reverse complement.
AGATTGACGATCACCTGCTCAAGCTGGCCGGGGTCCGCGCGGACCGGGCCCAGATCGCGGTCGTGCCGCACGCGCAGTTCGATCTTCTCGCCCAGCAGGCGTTTGAGCAGCTGGCTGACCTCGGACACGACGTCGGGCAATTGCACGACCTCGGGCCGCAGGGTCTGCTGGCGGCTGAAGGCGAGCAGCTGGCGGGTAAGGCTGGCGGCGCGATTGGAATTGGCGCGGATCTGCTGAATATCGTCGTAATCGCTGTCGCCCGGCATGTGGCGCAGCAGCATGAGGTCGCAATAGCCGATGATTGCGGTCAGCACGTTGTTGAAATCATGCGCCACGCCGCCCGCAAGCTGGCCGATGGCCTGCATCTTGGTCGCCTGTGCGATCTGGCGCTTGAGCTCTGTCTCCTCCCGCGAATCGGCGAGCGTCAAGAGAACCGCCGCCTCGCCGAGACCGCGCATGCTCGCCAGGCCGAGAGAGACCGGCTCCTCCGGCGCGGAGGCGAGCCGCACGGCCACGTCGCCACTTGCCACTCCGCCCTTGCCGAAGCGCCGGACGGCGTCGGAAATCGCGCTCTTGTCCTCCCGCACCACGATGTCCGAAGGGAAGGTCGGCAGACCCTCGTCGGGGCGGCCGATGGCGCGCAGGAAGGATGGGTTGGCGAACAGGAAGCGCCCGTCGCGATCGGTCATCGCAAGGCCCAGCGGAAGCGCTTCGATCAGCCCCTGCAGCTTCGGCATCGCATCGCCGCCGGAACTGTCGGCCAGCGTCGCATGCGCCTCTATCAGCAGCATCAGCGAGGGGGCATCCTGCGGCGGCGCCGCCCATTCTTCCTCCGGATCGTTCAGCGGCACATGGATGAGCTGGAAGGGTTCCCCCTCGCGCCCGGCGCGCGCGAAATAGATCCGCTCGCGCTCATCCAGCCGCAGAAATTCGGCAAACTCGCGCCCGACGCAGGTCGCGGTAAGATCGCCGGTCGCCCGCTCGGCAAAAGCGGGCGAGGCGGCGCGCACGGTTCCTTCGGGAGAGACGAGGGCGGCGACCATGCCTGCACGGCCGAGCATCCGGCCGAGCGGCCCGGTTACAAGCTGGCCGATCTCGCCGGCAAGGTCTGCGCTCGATTCGGGCCGAAAGCGCCAGACGAGGTGATCCTCGCCCCGCCCTGCCCGCTGCGCGTCGACCTCCCAGCGCACGTCTTCCTTGCCGAGCGAGAGGTGCGCGGCGTGCGCGCGCCCTTCGCGCCATGCCTCCCGCGCCGTCCTGAGCAGCATCTCCGCCGCATCCTCTTCGCTCACGAGCAGATTCGGGGGCGCTTTCTCGACTCCGAAGCGCCCCGAAAATGCAGCGCTGGCGCAAACGAGCCTGTTCGCGCGGTCGGTAATCGCGACCATCGCGCCGGGCTGGTCGATCGCTGCGAGCGTGACACTCCAGTCCGGCGGCGCCAGCATGTCGGCCCGCGCAGCGGCCCCCTTGCTGCGCAGCAGGAAGAGCAGCGCCATCATTGTCGCGAGGCCGCCGGCATAGGCGGCGGTGAGGATAGGCAGTCCGCTCACCAGCCAGATCACGCCGATGCTGACGACCAGTGCGACCAGAAGCGCGGCCCAGCCGAGCGTGGCGCCATCTTCGCCGGGCTCAGCGAACGAAATCACCCTGCCCCGCTTTCGCCGGGCGTGCCTTCGATCGCAGCCTCCCGCGCAAGCGCGCCGCGCAGGAGCCGCTTCTTGCGCCGACGGCCCATGGCGAAACGCCAGCCCCACTTGGTCAGGAAGAAACCGAGCGGAGGGAAGAGAGCAGCGAAAAGGAAGAAGCCGAGCACGGTCGCCCCGGCCGCCTCGAACAGTCCGCCGAGCGACATGATCCCGTCGTTCTGCAGAATTGCCGCACTGCTGTCCGGCGCGAAAGTCAGCACCTTGTGGCCCACGCGGTTGGCGGCCCACACCCAGAACGGGAAAGTCAGCGGGTTGGTGATCAGCGTCACCCCGCTGGCGATCGGCACGTTCGCGCGCACGGTAAAAGCGAGCACCAGCGCCAGGAAGATCTGCCCGAAGGGAATGATGAAGCCCGCGAACAGGCCCAGAGCCACTCCGCGCGGCACGTTGCGGCGGGTGAAACGCCACAATTCGGGGCTAAGGAAACGATGTGCGATCGGCTTGAGCAGACGGTTGCCGGCCAGCCCTTCCCGATCGGTATAGCGCCGCACGTATCCCATGACCGCGGAGCGGTTGGTCGGCTTATCGAGACTGTCTGTTCCCTGGCTCATGGCGCGTCTTCGATGATGGTGACCGGCAGTGCGAAGGGCAAGCCGAGGGCGGTGGAAATCGTAAGAGGAATTCGACGGATCATGCGCTTCGGGCGATTAGCGATCACAGCATGGCCGCTTCCTTAATCGCGTGCGCCGTCCGGCGAAAAATCGCTCCGGTCGTCACCCGCGATCGCGCAGGATCCGCGCCTTGTCCCGCTGCCAGTCCCGATCCTTCAGATAATCGCGCTTGTCCTTGGTCTGGCGCCCCTTGGCCAGCGCGAGTTCGACCTTCGCCCGGCCCTGCCCGTTGAAGTACATCGACAGGGGCACAAGCGTCATTCCCTTGCGTTCAACCGCACCTAGCAGCTTCTCGATCTCCCTTTCATGGAGCAGCAGCTTGCGTGGGCGCTTGGGTTCGTGATTCAGACGGTTGCCGTGCGTATATTCGGGAATGTTGGCATTGATGAGCCATGCCTCGCCGTCGCGCACCTCGGCGTAGGATTCGGCAATCGTCGCCTCGCCCGAACGGAGCGATTTGACCTCGGTGCCCTGCAAGGCGATTCCCGCCTCGAACTTTTCCTCCACGGCATAATCGAACCGTGCGCGCCGGTTTTCGGCGACGGTCTTGCGCTTGTCGAAGGTGGCGGGTTTGGGACGTGCCATAAGGTCGCGCGATGTAGGCATGTCCTGCGCCAAATGAAAGGGCCGGCAGGGCCATGTGCCGGTGGATGAAGCCGTGCGGGCGCTTGCACGCACCGCCATAGCCGTGACTATCCTCGCGCATGGACCAGCCCGCGCCCTTCAGCATCCACGACCGCGACATCTCGCCGGGCTCGGCCGAGATCCTGACCATTCCCGTCAGCCAGCAGGTCACGGGGCTCGACGCATCGCTGGCACTCAAGGTGCTGCACGGTGCGCGGCCCGGCCCGGCGGTGTTCGTCAGCGCGGCGATCCACGGGGACGAGATCGTCGGCACCGCGATCATCCAGCGCCTGCTCGAACACCTGATGCCGGAAGATATGGCGGGCACGCTGATCCTTGCGCCTGCAGTCAATATCTACGGTTTCGCCTCGCACAGCCGCTACCTGCCCGACCGGCGCGATCTCAACCGCAGCTTCCCCGGCTACGAGCATGGCAGCCTTGCCGCGCAGCTGGCGCATACCTTCCTCGAACATGTGATCGACCGCTGCACGCTGGGCATCGATCTGCACACCGCGGCGGTCCACCGCTACAACCTGCCGCAGATCCGCATCGCATCGGACAGCCCGTACCTCACCGAACTGGCGATGGCCTTCGCCCCGCCAATCATCATCGAGAGCCCCTTGCGGCCCGGATCGATGCGCGCGCTCGCGCATGATCGCGAGACACCGATGCTGCTGCTGGAAGCGGGCGAGGCGCTGCGGTTCGACCGCTATGCAATCAATGTCGGGGTCAGCGGAGTGCTGCGCGTGCTGGCGCATATCGGCATGATCGAGCTCGACGACGGGCTTGCGGTGGTCAAGGTCCCGACCCGCGCCAACCGCTCAAGCTGGGTGCGCGCGCCGCGCGGCGGAGTCTCGCGCCGTGTGCGCAAGTCGGGCGACGTCGTGCGGCAGGGCGACATGCTGGCGGTGGTCGGCGGCCTGTTCGGCGAGGACGCGCAGGATCTGGTCAGCCCGGTCGACGGCGTGATCATCGGCCACGCGACGCTGCCGGTGGTCAACCAGGGCGACGCGTTGTTCCATATCGCCGAGGTCGAGACGCTGGAGGGTGTCGGTCACGGCGCACGCAGCATCGCCGATGCGATGGCGGGCAGCCAGCCGCCCCACCCGCCGACCACGCTGCTGGACGAGGACGAGGTGGTTTAGGCGCCTTACCTAAGCTTAGCGGAATATATCGATCGCGAGCAGGAGAATGGCCACAGCAATCACCACCCAGCCCAGATTGCGGATCATCTTGGGAGAGCGCAGCAGGGGATAGGTCGCAAGCTCGCGTTGCTCTTCGAAATAGGTCTCCTCGCCCGATCGCATCCTGCGTCTTGCGTCGGCAGCTCTTTTCTCTGCTCCCAGAACGATGATCGCGCCAAGTATGAAAAGGCCAACACCCTCGATCATCAAACCAGCCCCGCATGCTCCAGCGCCTTGTCGACCGCGCGGCGGGCGTGGTCGGAGCAGGCGACCAGCGGCAGGCGCACTTCGTCGGTCATCCAGCTCTGCGTTCGGCTGAGCGCGTATTTCACCGGCGCGGGGCTCGAATCCTCGAACATCGCGTAGTGCAGCGGGTAGAGCCGGTCGTTCAGTTCGCGCGCGCGCACCAGATCATTGTCGGCGCAGGCTTGCTGGAATTCGGCGCACAGCGCGGGCGCGACGTTCGCGGTTACCGAGATGCAGCCCGAACCACCCGCCGCATTGAACGGCAGCGCCAGCTCGTCGTTGCCCGAAAGCTGGCAGAAGTCGCGGGAGATGCCCATGCGGTGGTCCGAAACCCGCGACAGATCCTCGCTCGCGTCCTTGATCGCCACGATCACCTCGGGAAACTTCTCCGCCAGTTCGCAGACCGTTTCGGGCAGGATGTCGGTCACCGTGCGGCCCGGCACATTGTAGAGCACGATCGGCAGGTCGCCATGCTCGGCGAGATGGCTGAAATGCGCAATCAGGCCCGCCTGGCTCGGCTTGTTGTAATACGGCGCAACGCACAGACCCGCAGTCACCCCGGCCTTCTTGGCGAACTTCAGGTGGAGCAGCGCATTGTTGGTGTCGTTGCTGCCGCAGCCCGCGATAATCGGCACGCGGCCCGCCGCCTGCTCCACGCACAGCTCGATCACCCGGTGGTGCTCGGCATTGGACAGGGTCGAGGCTTCACCCGTCGTTCCGCAGGGCACCAGTGCGGCGCTGCCCTGTTCGATCTGCCAGTCGACCAGCGTGCGGAAGGCCGCCTCGTCCAGCTTGCCGTCCCGGAACGGGGTGACCAGCGCCGGAATAGAACCTGAGAACATTTGAAGCGCTCCTGCGTAAAGACTATATAACAGACGACAAACACAGGGGTTTGCGCCCCTTCCCGTCCATTTCGTTCAGTGCCTGATAAGGAGCCAGCGGCCATAATGTCCAGCATGACCCGACTTCCCTTTCTGGCCATCGCGCTCGTTTCCACCACCTCCATCGTTCCGCCCGCCCATGCCCAGGATGCGGCGGGCTGGGATCGTGCCCGGGCCGATCTGATCGCAACCGCACCGACGCAGATGACGCAGGTCATCGGCCGGTGGGAATATCTGATCGACCAGCGCGATCTGCCCTTCACCGAATATGCGAGCTTCCTGCTCGCCTATCCCGATTTCCCCCAGGCCGATCGCCTGCGCGAGCGGGCCGAGAATGCGCTGGACGAAAGCCCCGCCTCGCCCGAAAGCCTGGTCGCCTTCTTCGATGCGCTGCCGCCCGTCACCAATGCGGGCAAGGCGCGTTACGCACTGGCGCTTTCGTCGGTCGGGCGGCCCGAAGCCGCGGCGATGGCGCGCGAGGCCTGGCGCGGCGGGCGGATGAGCGCGACGAGCGAGCCCTACATGCTGTCGATCTTCGGCAACCAGTTCTCGCCTGCCGACCAGGACGCGCGCATGAATGCGCTCCTGTGGCAAAGCGAGGTCGAAGCCGCGCAGCGCCAGATCAATCTGGTTTCGCCCCCGTCGCGCGACCTGTTCACCACGCGACTGGCGCTGATCCAGGGCTATGGCGCCCAAGGCGCGGGCGTGCCGATGCCCGCGGGTGCCAAGCAGGATCCCGGCTACGTCTACAACCTCGCCAAGTACTATCGCGAGAGCGGGCAGCTGCCTCAGGCGATCGCATTGCTGGCCGATCGCCCCCCCTTCGAAAATCCGGCCTTCGATCCGGAAGATTACGTCGGCGAAGCGCTGCGCGTCGCGCGCGGCGCGGGGTCCGATCCTTCGGCGCGGATCGCCGCCAAGGTCGACGATCTGTTCGCGCCGGGCACCGATATCAGTCAGGAAGCCTATCGCCTGCGCGACGATTACACCTCGCTGATGTGGCTGGGCGGCACGAATGCGTACTGGAACCTCGGCCAGCCGGGCCGCGCGGCACCGCTGTTCTATCGCTACGGCGCGGCGGCGCAGACCCCGCAGACCCGCTCCAAGGGCTTCTACTGGGCCGGCCTCGCCGCCGAACGCGCGGGCGATCGCAGCGAATCCAACCGCTATTACGAGATGGCGGCGGCCTATCCCGACCGTTTCTATGGCCAGCTGGCGCTCGCCAAGCTGGGACGCGATCTGCCCGCACTGGGCGGCAACAGCGTCGCCCTGCCCACCGCGCAGCAGCGCTCTGCGTTCGAAAACGCGCCGCTCACCCGTGCGGTGCGCGAAGTGGCGCGCGATGCGCCATGGAGCACCGGCATCCAGTTCTACCAGGCGATCTCCGACCGGGCCGATACGCCCGAAGAACACGCGCTGGTCGCCGAACTGGCCCGCGAAACCGGCCGGCGAGACCTTGCGGTCAACGTCGCCGAAGCGGCGGCTGCGGACGGCCACAAGGGCTTCGTGACACAGGGCTTCCCCACCGTCACCGCTCCGGGCGGCTCGGACTGGACGATGGTCCACGCGATTTCGCGGCAGGAAAGCCAGTTCGCCGCCAATGCGATCAGCCATGCGGGCGCACGCGGGCTCATGCAGTTGATGCCGGGCACCGCGCGCGAGCAGGCAGGCAAGCTCGGCCTCGGCTACAGCCGGGACAATCTGATCGCCGATCCGGTCTACAACATGCAGCTGGGCAATGCCTATTTCGGCCGCATGCTGGACTATTACGGCGGGGCCTACCCGCTCGCCATCGCGGCGTACAACGCGGGTCCGGGCAACGTGAACAAGTGGCTGCGCGCCAATGGCGATCCGCGCCAGGGCGGGATCGACTACGTCACCTGGATCGAACGCATCCCGATCTACGAGACCAAGAACTACGTCCAGCGCGTGATCGAGAATGCCGCCGTCTACGAACATCTCAATCCCGACCGCGCACGGTACGGCGAGCCCAGAATGGCGGGTGACTTCCTGCGATAAGCCGCGCTAGGCTTGCCCGCATGAAAGGCACCAATCCCATCACGCCCGCGGGCTATTCCGCGATGAAGGCGCGCTACGACCATCTGCTGGGCACCGCCCGGCCCGAAATCGTGGAGATAGTCAGCTGGGCGGCAGGCAATGGCGACCGCTCCGAGAACGGCGACTACCTCTACGGGCGCAAGAAGATGCGCGAGATCGACCGCGAGCTGGCGCATCTCGCCCGCCGGATGAAGGCCGCGCGGGTAATTGACCCGGCAGACCAGCCGACGCGCGACCGGGTGTTCTTCGGCGCCACGGTGACGCTGGTCGATGAAGACGACCGCGAAAAGACGCTGACCCTGGTCGGCGATGACGAGCAGGAAGCCGGCGAAGGCCGCATCGGCTGGTCCTCCCCCATGGCGCGTGCCCTGCGCGGTGCGGAGGTCGGTGATCTGCGGATGGTCCGGGGGCCGACCGGCCTGCGCGAGTGGGAAGTGCTGCGCATCGCCTATCCCGAGCAAAAGAGCGCCGCGGCATGAAGCGCGGCATCGTGGTGCTGGCCGCGCTCGCCACGCTCGCCAGCCCGGCGCTGGCCCGCTCCTCCCTCGGCATTTTCGATGACTGGGGCGCGTTCCGCGATCCCCGCCTTCCGCGCTGCTATGCGATCGCGAAGGGGGAACGCAGCCGGGGCGCGCGCGAATTCGATCCCTACGCGACGGTCGGCACCTGGCCCCGTCGCAAGATTCGCAACCAGATCCACCTGCGACTATCCCGCCGCCTCGCGACGAACGGCACGGTCACCTTGAAGATCGGCGGCGAGAGCTTCCCCCTGACATCGGGCGAGGCGGATGCCTGGGCGCAGGACAAGCGAATGGACGCGGCCATCGTCGCTGCGATGCGCGCGGGATCGCGGATGCGCGTGACGGCGACGGACCGAGGCGGCAACCGCTTCACCGATCGTTACAGCCTGTCGGGCGCCGCGACCGCGATCGACGCCGCGACCATCGCCTGCGCACGGGACTGACCCGCCGCCTACGGCAACGCACACGAAAAAGGGCGCGGCCATTGCTGGCCGCGCCCCTCGTTTCGTAGTCCGACTGTTTCCTAGCCGGTCGGGCGCTTAGAAGCGCGCGCCGAGGCCGACCAGAACCTGGTGACGATCGGTGTCGATGTCGAAACGGTCGCTGTCGGGCAGCGAGCCGTCGAAGTCGACTTCAGCCTTCGAGTAGTTCGAATAGCGGTATTCGACGTTCGCGAAGAGGTTGTTGCTGAAGGCATATTCCAGACCGCCGCCGACACGATAGCCGTCGAGATCGTAATCGGTGTCGAACTCGGTCGTGCCGTCGTTGCTGAGCACATTGAGCTTGGCGTTGGTGTAGCCGCCCTTGGCGTAGAACATCATGTTCGGGTTGGCCTTCACACCGACGCGCGCGCCGAGATAGAGGTCACGGCCGGCGGAGACGTTACCGAAGCCGAAGCCTTCGAAGTCGCCATCGGTGAAGTCGGTATCGGCGCTGGAGCCGGAGATTTCCGCTTCGGGGCCGATCACGACACTGCCAAGGTCGACGTCGTAGCCGACCGCCGCGCCGTAGAACACGCCTTCGGCCGACTGGTCATTGTTGTCGTTGCCGTCGTCGTCCACGCTGCTGCCGGCCTTGATCTGGTCATAACCCGTGGTCGCCTGCACGCGCAGGCCGCTGAACGGGGTGTCTTCACCAACCTGCGCTGCGGCAGGCGCGGCCATCGCGACGAGCGAGCCGGTGGCGAGGAGTGCAAACATCTTGGTCATTCTAGTACTTCCTTCTTTCCTGTGCCGCCTGCGATTGCGGCACGCAGGGAAGGAATGTCGGAAGGTGCCACGAAGTTTCATGAATGTAACACAACAAGAATGTGTTGCATGAAAGTAACAATCTTGCGGTGAGTTGAGGATCATGCACGTCCAAAAGCCGGAACCATGCCGCACGCACGCGCGACCGGGTTGGCATTCATCAAGATTGGAACGTCTCCCGTCCCCACCCGCTGGGTCATATGAAGGCTGAAAACAGGAGGACTTTCATGGCTGAGATACCCGTAGAAAAGAAATCGAGCTCTAAGTGGCTTTGGATATTGTTGCTTGCCATCGTGGCGGCGCTGCTTCTGTGGTGGCTGCTTGCCGACAATGATGGCGATGCCGATAATCTGGATGGCGACACCGTCGCCGTCGAGGAGAGCATCGACACCGCCGACGAGCCCGTCGCAACCGCCGGCGCCATGACCATCGCCGCCATCACCGCCAACCCCGCAGAGTATTACGGCAAGGAAGGCTTCGAAGGCACCGTTGCGGCAGCCGGTCCGCTGACGGATCGCGGCTTCTGGATCGAAAACGATGGCGCACGCATGTTCGCAATCGTGATCGACGCTCCGGCCGAACGCCGGATCGATATCAACCCTGGCCAGACGCTCATGCTCAACGGGGGCACCATCCGCGAAGCGTCCACGATTTCCGCCGAAGGGATCGAAGGTGACGCGCTCGATGAGGATACGATGAACGTCATCGCCGACCAGGACGCCGTGCTGGTGATCGATGAATCGAACATCACCATCGAAGAAGATGCCTGAGAACCGCTCCAGAAGGAGATAGCACATGTCGAAATATCAAGACCTTCGCGAACTGGACGACTACCAGCTGGTCCACGAGGACCAGGACCTTCGCGGCCATTCGCTCAAGACCCATGACGGGCTTCATCTCGGCACGATCAAGCGCATGCTGGTCGATCCCGATCGCGATCACGTCGCCGGGCTCGTGCTCGAAGACGACCGGATCGTGCCGGTGTCCGAAATCGAAGTGAAGGACGGCGACGCCCTCATCGATCCGGTCGATGCCAAAGGTTTCGAGCTTGCGCCGGCTCGCCCTCGAAACATGAAGCGTGGCACGGTCACGGTTCGCCGCAGGACCTGATCCGCACGACGCCAGATGCGACACCGGGCGGCCTTTCCAGAACCGGAAGGGCCGCCCGGTCTGTATCTGCCGCCATCCGACTTGCGTCGCGCGTCGCGCGAGTTGCCAATCGCGGGCACAATTTCTATATGTAGCCCCTTCCATGGCCGATACAGATCTCATGCCTTCGCCCGGACTCATCGATCCGGTGCCGACCCCTCGCGACATCACGCCGCGCGCAGATGGGCGCGTGGACCTGATGGGACTGCCGAAAGCGCGAATTGCCGAGCTTTTCGAGGGTGCCGGGCTCGACGCAAAAGCCGCCAAGCTGCGGTCCAAGCAGGTGTTCCACTGGCTCTATCATCGCGGCGTCACCGAATTCGACGCGATGACCGATATCGCCAAAACGATGCGCCCGTGGCTGGCCGAACGCTTCGTGATCGGACGGCCCGAGGTTGTCGAGGCGCATCATTCGACCGACGGCACCCGCAAATGGGTGCTGCGCACGGCCGACGGCAATGACTACGAAATGGTCTTCATCCCCGATGCGGATCGCGGCACGCTGTGCATCTCCAGCCAGGTCGGCTGCACGCTCAACTGCCGTTTCTGCCACACCGGCACGATGCGGCTGGTGCGCAACCTGACCCCCGGCGAAATCGTCGGCCAGGTCATGCTCGCGCGCGACAGCCTCGGCGAATGGCCCAAGGGGCGGATGGACGATCTGGGCGACGAAAGCGAAAGCGCCTATACCGCCGATGGCCGCCTGCTGACCAACATCGTGCTGATGGGCATGGGCGAGCCGCTCTATAATTTCGAAAACGTGCGCGATGCGATGAAGCTGGTGATGGATGGCGACGGCCTTGCCCTCTCCAAGCGCCGCATCACGCTTTCCACCAGTGGCGTCGTGCCGATGATGGAACGCTGCGGCGAAGAGATCGGCGTAAATCTCGCCGTCAGCCTTCATGCGGTGAACAAGGACGTGCGCGACGAGATCGTGCCGCTCAACAAGAAGTACGGCATCGAGGAACTGCTGCAGGCCTGCGCCGATTATCCGGGAGCCTCCAACGCACGGCGGATCACCTTCGAGTACATCATGCTCAAGGACAAGAACGACAGCGACGAGGATGCGCGCGAGCTCGTCCGCCTGCTGCGCAAATATGATTTGCCCGCCAAGGTGAACCTGATCCCGTTCAACCCCTGGCCCGGCAGCGACTACGAAACCTCCCTGCCCGAACGGATTCGCGCCTTCTCGGACATCGTCTTCGAAGGGGGCATCAGCGCGCCCGTGCGCACCCCGCGCGGGCGCGACATCGGCGCGGCCTGTGGCCAGCTGAAAACCGCAGCGGAAAAGAAGAGCCGCGCCCAGCGCGACCGCGAAGCCGCTGAGGAAGCTGCCGAGGCAAGCACCGCCGCGTGACCCTGACCGTCGAGGCGATCTGCGCCGGACGCGCAGCCCTGCTTCCCGGCGACAAGCGCAGTGCCATCGCCAAATCGCCCATTCATGGCCCGGTCGAAATCAGGCCGCGCGGCATCGCGGGCGATGAGCAGGTCGATCGCAAGCATCATGGTTTCCCGGCGATGGCAGTGCACGTCTACCCGGCAGACCACTATGCTTGGCTGCGCGATCTTTTCGGGGATCGCCCTGCGCTGGCTGGGCCGGGCAGCATGGGCGAAAACCTGTTCGTTCACGGAATCGATGAAAGCGCAGTCCACATTGGCGACCGCTTCCGCCTCGGCACCGCAGTGATCGAGGTTTCCCAGCCGCGCCAGCCGTGCGCCACGATCGAACGCCATCTGGGCCGCAAGGGCATCGTCAAGGCGATCGTCCAAAGCGGGCGCTGCGGCATGTTCTTCCGGGTGATCGAACCCGGCACCGCCGAAGCCAGAGACCAGCTGGAGCCGATAGAGCAAGGCGCAGCCGACTGGACGGTGCGGCGTGCCTTTTACCTCGTCTATGGGGCCGGCAAGCCGGATCGCGGCGAGCTTGAAGAACTGGCCAGCCTACCCCGCGTATCGGATCGGCTGGTCCACGATATTCGCCGCAAGCATCCTGCCACCTGACCGCGCCAGCAGCCGCCGCTTAAAACGAGCGCGCAGAGGTGTGACACTCCGATAACACACCACGACAGCTGCCCGACCTGCCCGAAGCGTTCGACTCCATTCCGCTCGAAAAGCTTGCGATCGCGCGCGACTGGCTGCGCGCGCGTGACGACGTGCAGGTCGATGCCATCGCACTCTACGGTATCCAAGGGCGCGGAGTTCGTGCTTGCAGGAGCGAGCCGGATCGACGGCTTCGCAGCCGTGGTTGCGATCGCGCCCAACGACGTGATCTGGGAAGGCTGGGGCCCGCAGGCAAAGCCGGGCGAGGTCAGCAGTTTCTCATGGGCCGCCGAACCGCTGCCCTTCGTGCCCTATCTCGGCATGGAAGAGGAATTCGCGAAATACGCGATCCCCGGCGCGGTCGTCCGCCTGCGCACACCCCAGGATGCGGGACGCCGTGCCAATCCCGATCGGGTCCCCGCCGCGCGCATTCGCGCGGAAGACATAGACGAGCCCGTGCTGGTCGCGGGCGGCGATGCCGACGACACCTGGAACTCCGGCGGCATGGCGCAGGCCATCGCCGAGCGGCGCGCTGAAGCGGGCGATCTGGAAACGGTCGCGATGATCTATCCGGAGGCAGGCCATTCTCTGTCGGGCACGGGCGTCCAGCGGACCGAAGGCGCGTTCCGCTACGACGAAGCCACCCTCGCCGCGCAGCAGGAAATCTGGCCGGCGACACTCGCCTTCCTCGCCGAGCATCTCAAGGGCCAATGAGCACCGACCGGCCAACGACGGACTGTCATGAGAGAGCCGCGTCGCACCGCACCGCCAGCACCGCGAAAAAGGCTCCTTCGGCGTGAAGCGCGATTGGTCTGTCTTACGGTGCGGCACACCGAGAATTTCGTCCAAGACTCGCGGAGGTCGAGCGGCTAGATCCGGGACCATGGAGAAGCGCCGAGGATGACGCACAGACCGGCCGTATTGGTAACCGGAGGGGCCCAACGCCTGGGTGCGGCTTTCTCGCGCGCCTTCGGCGAGGCTGGCTGGCACGTCGTCATCCACTTTCTTTCTTCGGACGAAGAAGCCGAAGCGCTCGCTGCTCAACTTCCCTCGGCCGAAGTGGTGCAGGCCGATTTCGGGGATGTCCGCGCAGCCGAGTGCCTCGTACGCGATCTGGCGACCCGGCTCGAGGACTGGCGATGCGTGGTCAATTCGGCATCGGTTTTCGAATCGGACGACGTCACCGCCCTCGATCCGGAAACATGGTGGCAGGCCATGGACGTCAATGCCCGCGCCCCGGCGATGCTCGCGCAGAGCTATCTCGCCCATGCCCGGGCGCGTGACGGACGCCGCGTGATCCAGGTGACCGACCAGAAGCTGGCCAACCCCAACCCGGATTTCTTCAGCTACACGATGAGCAAGCACGCGCTCGACGCCACCATCCGCATGCTTGCCCAGACGCGCGCCAATGGGGGCGCGGCGCGGGACGAGGACAGGGTCTACGGGCTCGCACCGGGCGCGATCCTCGCCAGCCACGACCAGAGCGAGGAGGAGGCCGAGCGATCGCACCTCCTCAATCTGCGCCGCCGCCGCACCTCCCCGCAGCATGTGGCACAGGCAGCCGTCGCCCTCGCCCAAGGCGATCTGGCGAGCGGCGAGACGCTGTTCGTCGACAATGGCCAGCATCTGCTGAGCCAGCCGCGCGACGTCATCTTTCTCGAGCGGGAGGAGGCACGATGAGACATTTTCCCTCCACCCGCATCTGGCACTGGCTCAACCTGATCGCGATCGTAACGCTGTTCATGAGCGGGCTGAACATCTCCAACGCACACCCGTACCTCTATTGGGGCCACTGGGGCTTCGCGCCCGAACAGGCATGGCTGGAGGTGCCGCGCTTTCCCGGGTGGATGACAATCCCCGGCTTCTACAGCTTGGCGAAAGCGCGCGACTGGCACCTGCTTATGGCCTTCCCTTTCGCCTTCGGCCTGCTGGGCATATGGATGGCGATGCTGTGGAACGGCCATTTCCGCCGCGACCTCTCGACCGGCAGGCGCGAGTGGCGCTGGCAGGCAATCCGGCGGGACGTAATGCAGCACCTGCGGTTCGACTTCAGCCATGATGGCGGACAGAAGTACAACTTCCTCCAGAAGATCGCCTATGGCGGCGTGCTCGGCATTCTGCTGCCCGGCATGATCCTGACCGGCCTCGCGATCAGCCCAGGCATGGAGCCGACGCTGTGGTGGCTGGTCGATGTCCTCGGCGGACGGCAGAGCGCGCGCTCGATCCACTTCCTGTTCGCCTGGGGGCTCGCCGGGTTCTTCATCGTCCATGTCGCGCTGGTCCTGCTGACCGGTCCGATCGGCCACCTGCGCGCGATGACGCTGGGCGGCAGGCATCAGCCGACCAACCCGCCCTTCGCCAAACCCGCCCGGCCGACGGGAGACGCCGCATGAGCATCCTGATGAAACGCCGCACCGTCCTGCTCGGCTCGGGCGCTTTGATGCTGGGTTCGTGCTCGAAGATCCGCGACAGCGAGGCGGGGCAGAGCCTGTTCGACCGGGTCGACGACTGGCACAAGGGCCTACAGCGCAGCCTCACTTCGCGTCACGCGCTGGCGCCCGAATTCGCGCCCGAGGATATCTCGCCCTCTTTCAGGGGCAATGGTTCCACCAATCCGCAAAACGACGGCTATCCGGAACAGGCCGCAAACGGGTTCGCCGACTGGCGCCTTACCGTCACCGGCCTCGTCGCCCGCCCGCTCTCGCTGTCGCTCGACCAGATCATGCGCCTGCCCCAGCGCACCCAGATCACCCGGCACGATTGCGTCGAGGGGTGGAGCGCGATCGGCCAGTGGACCGGACCGCAACTGCGCACCTTCCTCGATCTGGCGGGGCTGCGCCCAGAGGCGAACTACATCGTCTTCCGCTGCGCCGACGATTACACGCGGGGCCGCTATTACGAGAGCATCGACCTGATCGATGCCTTCCATCCGCAGACCATCATCGCCCATCGGCTCAACGGCGAGCCGCTGCCGATCCGCAACGGGGCGCCCTTGCGCGTTCGGGTCGAGCGGCAGCTGGGCTACAAGCATGCGAAGTACCTCACCGGCATCGAAGCCGTTGCCAGTCTCGACGGCATCGGTCGGGGCAAAGGCGGGTACTGGGAAGATTACGGTGGCTACCAATGGTACGCCGGGATGTGACCGCCTTGTCGGCCGACAGGGCGCACGATATCGACGCCTGGCAATGGTGGACGAAGGACGGGCAATGGTCGACAGCTGGAGCGGCGATGAAGTGCCGGTCCCGCAGGCTGCCGCCCAAAATGGGCAAGGCTCCGCTGCTCGACCCGATCCTGCCCCACAAACCGGACTGACCGCGAACTCTCGATACGCAACGCATGCGCTAGGACAGAATTGAAAATGCTGAAGAAAACCCGCTCTCCCCATATGTCGGAGCACGCTGGATCGCGCGGAGCCGCAGGCTTGCTGCTGAGCCGCTTCTTTGCCGGACATATCAGCTCCGGCACCCTCGATGTGACATTCGCCGATGGCACCCGCGAACATTTCGGCGAGGCGCGGACCGGTTCGCCCGATGTCGCAGTCCGCTTCGCCGATGCGAGGGTTCCACGCGAGATTCTGCTCGACCCGGCATTGGGCGCGGCCGAGGCTTTCATGGACGGGCGGCTCCTGATCGAACGCGGCGACGTGATGGATCTCGTCAGCCTGTTTGCGCGTAACGGCCCATGGGAAGCGGGTGCGCGCTACGACCGGCCGCATGCGCTGCGCAAGATCGCCAACCAGCTCGCCTTCCGGGGGGAGCAGATCAACAACGCGGTCCGTTCGCGCGCGAACGTCTCCCATCACTACGATATCGGCAACGATCTTTACCGCCTGATGCTCGATGAAGAGCACATGCAGTACAGCTGCGGCTACTGGCCCGAGGAGCGCGGCGGCGCCGACATGTCGCTGGCCGACGCGCAGGAAGCGAAGCTGGCGCATATCGCGGCCAAGCTGGCGCTCGAACCGGGACAGCGCGTGCTCGATATCGGCTGCGGCTGGGGCGGGATGGCAATCTTCCTCGCAAGCCGCGCCGATGTGCACGTGACCGGGATCACCCTGTCGAAGGAACAGGCCGCGCTGGCACGCGAACGGGTGGCAGCAGCCGGGGTCGAAGACAGGGTCAGCATCGAGCTGATCGATTATCGCGATCACGCGGCAGCGGGCGCAAAGTACGACCGGATCGTCTCGGTCGGCATGTTCGAGCATGTCGGGCAGGCCCAGTTCGATACCTTCTTCCGTGCCTGCGGCCAGCTTCTGGAGGTGGATGGCGCGATGCTGATCCACACGATCGGGCGGATGGGATCGCCCGGGTCGACCGACGCCTTCACCCGCAAGTACATCTTCCCCGGCGGCTATATCCCGGCGCTGAGCGAGACCGTGGCGGCGAGCGAGAAGTGCCGCCTGATCGCCACCGATGTCGAAACATGGCGGCTGCACTACGCGCACACGCTGCGCGCATGGTACGCCAAGTGCGAAGCCAACCGCGAACGGATCATCGCCATGTACGACGAGCGTTTCTACCGCATGTGGACCTTCTACCTCGCAGGCGCGGCGTCCTCCTTCGAAAGCGGCGCGATGTGCAACTACCAGATCCAGTATGCCCGTCACCGGCACGCCCTGCCCTACTCGCGCGACTACATCGCCGAGGCGGAAGCAAAGCTGCTTTCGCGGGGCTAGCACGCCGTCCATTTGATTTTCGCGACCTTCGTCCCCATTTTCAAAGGGATGAGCAGGGAACGAGGATAGAAAGATGGCAGGCGGATGGGCGCGCGACGGCGCCGTACAGGATCAGATCGACGACACCGTATCGGACGCGGTCAGCGCCGCGCGCTCGCGCATGCCGAGCGGCGAGAGCGAGCAGTGGTGCATCGAGTGCGGCGAGGAGATCCCCGAGAAGCGCCGTGTCGCGCTTCCCGGCGTGAAGCGCTGCGTGCAATGCCAGTCCGGCCGCGATGCAGCCACCCGCAGCAGCGGGATCAACCGGCGGGGCAGCAAGGACAGCCAGTTGCGCTGAAGTCTGCAATGCGCGTTGCGTGCACCACCACGCACTGCTAGCCGCCCTCCGATCCATAAGAGGGTAGCAAAATGTCCGAGAACAAGCGTGTCGTCCTCGCCTATTCGGGTGGTCTCGACACCTCCGTCATCGCGAAGTGGCTCGAGGTCGAGCGCGGGCTCGAAGTCGTCACCTTCACCGCCGATCTCGGCCAGGGCGAGGAGCTGGAGCCCGCGCGCCGCAAGGCGCAGGCGATGGGCATTCCCGACAAGCACATTTTCATCGAAGACCTGCGCGAGGAGTTCGTTCGCGACTTCGTCTTCCCGATGATGCGCGCCAATGCGCGTTATGAAGGCGATTACCTGCTCGGCACGTCGATCGCGCGCCCGCTTATCTCCAAGCGCCTCGTCGAAATCGCGCGCGAGACCGGTGCCGGCGCGATTGCGCATGGCGCGACCGGCAAGGGCAATGACCAGGTCCGCTTCGAACTCAGCGCCTACGCGCTCGATCCCGACGTGACCGTGATTGCTCCTTGGCGCGAATGGGACCTGACCAGCCGCACTGCGCTGATCGCATGGGCCGAGTCGCACCAGATCGAGGTGCCCAAGGACAAGCGCGGCGAAAGCCCCTTCTCCACCGATGCCAATCTCCTCCACACCTCGTCCGAGGGCAAGGTGCTCGAAGATCCGTGGGAAGAGACGCCCGACTACGTCTATTCGCGCACCGACCATCCCGAAGACGCTCCCGACACGCCTGAATACATCACGCTGGCCTTCGAGAAGGGCGACGGCGTCGCCCTGAATGGCGAGGCGATGAGCCCCGCCACTCTGCTCGCGGCGCTCAACGATCTGGGTCGCAAGCACGGCATCGGGCGGCTCGATCTGGTCGAGAACCGCTTCGTCGGCATGAAGTCGCGCGGGATGTACGAGACCCCGGGCGGCGAGATCTACGCCCGCGCCCATCGCGGGATCGAGCAGATCACGCTCGATCGCGGGGCGGCGCACCTCAAGGACGAGCTGATGCCCAAATATGCAGAGCTGATCTACAACGGCTTCTGGTTCAGCCCCGAGCGCGAGATGCTGCAGGCCGCGATCGACCACAGCCAGGCGCGCGTGTCGGGCGAGGTGCGGCTCAAGCTTTACAAGGGCAATGCCTTCGTCGTCGGGCGGCGCAGCCCGCACAGCCTCTATTCCGAAGCGCACGTGACTTTCGAGGACGATGCTGGCGCCTACGACCAGCGGGACGCGGCGGGGTTCATTTCGCTCAACGCCTTGCGCCTGAAATTGCTGGCAAAACGGGACCAGCGCGCGCCAGAAGGCTGATTTTCGGTAACAATCTGGTAGCGCGGCGAACGTTCCGATCCTATCGGGCCAAATGGGGCGAAAGCACGGCGAGTTGCCGTCCGACCCATTCCGCTGGGGGGAATTGCGTCTAAGTTTCCCCCCATGGACGGAAACTTCCACCCCCCTCGCCGCGCTGCGCTGCCCGCGCTCGCGCTTGCCATTCTCGGCCTGCCCGTGGTCGGCGCCATCGCACAGGATGCGCCCGGCCAGCAGGCGATGGTGGCGCAGATCGCGCCCGAAGACCGCATCGCGCTAACCGACGAGATCGTGCCGGCCGAAGCTGCCGACCCCGATTTCGAGATCAGCTTCGCGCGCTTCGACGTCGAGCCGCCCGCCCCCGACGTGGGCCCGCGTGCGGTCGACATCGACAGTTTCGAGCCGCCGGTGGAGGCCGAGCCTGCCGTGTGGCGCAGCGGCGTCGCCTCCTACTACGGCGCCCAGTTCAACGGCCGCCCCACCGCCAGTGGGGAGCGGTTCGACATGAACGCGCTGACCGCCGCCCACAAGACGCTGCCCTTCGGCACCAGGGTCCGTGTGACCAACCCGCGCACCGGCAAGAGCGTGGTCGTGCGGATCAACGACCGCGGGCCCTATGCCCACGGGCGCGAGATCGACGTGTCGCGCGCCGCCGCAACGCAGCTGGGCCTGATCCAGCGCGGCCACGGCACGGTGGAGCTCGCGCTGGTCGACTAGCCGGTCAAACGGGCGCTTGCCCGGCGCGCCCCTGCACGCGATAACGCGGTGCAGGGGGGCGCGCATGAATCCGCAATTCGACTACATCTTCGAACTCTTCACACTGCTCATCAGCCTCGCCGTGGCGGAGATGCTGATGGGCTTTTCGCGCATCCTCAAGCTGCGCGCGCGGCGCAAGGCGGGGGTCGACCCAGGCGCGATCGCGGTCCGCGTCGGCTGGCTGGTCCCGCTGCTCGGCCTGCTGGTCCTCATCGACCTCGGCACGTTCTGGAGCATCATCTGGACGATGCGCGGCGTGCTCGACATGCGGATCGCGACCATCTTTGCCGTCCTCGTCCTCATCGGCGGCTACTACCTGATCGCGACGCTGGTGTTCCCCGACGAGCCCGAGCTCTGGCCCGATTTCGACGCCTACTTCTGGCAGCAGAAGCGCGTGGTGGTCGGCGGCGTCCTGCTGATCAACATCGCCTCGACGCTCGCCTCCGTCATGCTCGGCGCGCAGGGGCCGGAGCAGGTCGCCGCGGCGCAGAAGGCGGCTGTCGAGCATCCCGCCTTCGCCATTTCGAGCACGATCATGCTGCTCAACTTCCCGGCCTTCGTGTGGCTGGCGTTCAGCAAGCGGCGGATCGTGTGCATCGTGCTGATGGGCTTCATCATCCTCACCCAGCTGTTCCACGCCTGTACGACCTGGGGGCTGGAGGGCGTCATGTGATTGCCCACCGGCGCCGCCGCTAGCCTGCGTTTCCCCCTCGCCTGACACACCTGACACAGTGTCCAGGGGCGAAAGAACCTCGTCCCCCCGGAGCCGCCCATCCGCCCCCGCGTCGCGCGCCTCCTCTCCCGCATCCGCATCGCAGGCGGGTGCGCCTTCGACGAAGGTGATTTCGTCCTCGCCTTCCAGTTCGGCCAGCCCGATCTCGAATCCCGCCGCCGCATCGCTCGCCGCGTAGTCGTTCGCCAGCCGGTCGAGCCGCCCGAGATGCGCGAGCAGCAGGCGAGAATCGTAGCGGCGGCGCGTGGCGATCGCCTCGCCATGGTAATAGACCGTCTCCTCGACCCCGTTGATCGCGCGGTCGGCCAGCACCGCCTCGACCTGCGGCCGCGCGAGCAGCAGCGCCGCGTCCCATAATTCGGCAAAGCGCGGGCAGCAGCGCCGCATCCGGTACACGGTGGACCGCGACACGCCCGTGCGCCGCGCCGCGGCGAGCACGTTGCCGCACTGGGCGAGGCAATCGAGGAAAAAGGCCTGATCCTCGCGGGCGAACTGCGCCGGCACGCCGTCGGTCCCGGTGGGCGGCACGCACGCGAGCGGATCGGGCACCTGAGCGCGGGGCGCGGCAGCGCGGGAGCTGGCCGGGCGGAAGGGGGCGGTGTAGTGATCGTGCGGGGTCATGGGCGGTCCTTCATCGGGGGTGAGGGACCGATCCACCTATAGACGAAGGCGCGTGTAGGACAGCGGCTCGCGGGGCGGACGTGGGGTGTGGGTCGGAACGGTTCGCGCGGGCGAAAGCATAGCGCGTCGCTCCCCCTGAGCCGTCACCACCTCCCCTCCTCTACAACGTCACCCCGGACTTGATCCGGGGTCGGTGCTTCTTCTTGACGCACATAGTCGCAAGCGCGTCGCTATGCTCTCCAGCGAAACGAGTAGAAGGAAAGCACCGGGCCCGGATCAAGTCCGGGCCGACGAAGAGGAGGGGGTCGCAAGCGACCCCTACCGCCCCCGCAAGTCCTCCCGCACATGCACGGTCACCGAGACCGCCCTGCCCAGCAGCACTTCCTCGTTGCGCATATGGCGCAGCAGCTGCGCGGGCGTGGTCGAAGGCCCCTTCCCGATCCGTCCCGCGTCGACATGGCGTTGCCACTCCTCATACGCGACGCGCGCCGAGAGCGGCGGTCCGCCCATAAGCTCGGGGTGCTGTGGGGAGGGTTTGGACATGGGACGGCCTCTCGGGTTCGTGGATGGGGACCGGGGAGGCTAGTGCGGGAGAGGCATGTAGGACAGCCCTACAACAGCCAATCTATTCATATGTTGAAAGCGTCTGATACCAGGGTAGAATCGCGACTGTCCTAAGGAGTGAGAGGCCGATGATAACTGAAATCATCAAGAATATTGCCGAAGGTCTCGAATTAACCAATGGCGAGGCCGCTCAGCTTCTATCGAGCTTATTCACTCTCTCGGTCGGCTTGCTCGCTCTAGCCGTTTCACTGATCGGAGCTTGGCTCACATCTAAAACGGTAAAAGAACTACGCGCAAGCAGGGAGCAATCAGTTCGCCCAGTCCTGAATATTAAGAACTCCAAGTTCTCAATTAAACTCGATCGGCAAAAATCTTTAATGCCCGAGGCTGTCAATTCCTCAGCAAGCGACCCCAATATAATTGTAAAGAATGAGGGACTTGGACCAGCTATAGACGCATATATTAGCTTTGGAGATTTTCACAAGAAAGAACAAATTAACATAGACGCTCTAAATAGTATATTTGTCGCCTCTGGAATACATATTTTAAAAAGTAACTACGGTTTCGAGCTACGAGATCGGACAAAATCCAGATTGCACCCCCAAAAGTTACTCTCTGACACATGGCCTGACGCGCTCGGAATTGATATTTTAGCCCCTAACGAAAATTCAAAACTAAATTTAGGCCCATTTTTAATTCAATCCCTTTTCCTTAACGCCCTCTCGAAAGAAAGATCACCCCATGGGATGAGCCTAATAAGAAGAATTAACGTAACCTATTCTAGTCTAAGCGGAAAAAAATACAATGATAAATACTACATTTTTCTTAGTGCACGGCACGCCATATTCGCAATAGGAGAGCCAGTTGGTCAATTTGGGAAATATGTAAATTGGCAGGCTGTAGAAATCGAGATACGCCTTTCAACCTCTCGAATAACTACACCGCAAGCGCCATGGACGATATGGCTAACAAGTCTGAATTTTCGTATGAGACGCCGATTAGAGAATCTAAAAGAACGATTTTTTAATCTATTCCCAAATGCGAGACAAAGATTCAAAGTGGGCGATGTCGTAAGCTTCAAGCCAATAGTGGATTGGGATGTTGATGAAGAATCTAATCCTTACTCGAGGCCTCGTAAGAAAAATATATCTGGCGACTGGTCTAAGGCTGAAAGCGACGATGATCCATCGACAGGCGATTAGACAAGCTGGGAAATGTCTTCCCACAAATCTCTCTACGCTTTCATTAGCAATGACAGCGCGCCTCGCATTCATCGAAATCTATATCCGCCAGTTTTATCGCCCCTCCCCAAGAGCCTCCCAACCAATAGCGGTCAACATACCTATTCTGCCGACGCACTCACTAACTCTAGCATCGGCTTGAGATAGGCACCTGTGTACCACACTCTCTTCAGCCATCTCCGCTTCGGAATCCTATTGAAGACGATCTCCCAACCCGCACACCGCAATCCGGACCAAGGTTCAGCACCCTATCCACCCCCTGATCAAGTCCGGGGCAGGCCAACAGCGTATCACAGTCTCACTCTGCCGGAACCGACTGCCTTTCCAGCAGCGGCTTAAGATACTGCCCGGTGTAGCTAGCCTCGGTCGCGGCGACCTCTTCGGGGGTGCCTTCGGCGACGATATCCCCGCCCCGCACACCGCCATCCGGACCTAGGTCCACCAGCCAGTCGGCGGTCTTGATCACATCGAGGTTGTGCTCGATCACCACCACGGAGTTCCCCTGGTCGACCAGCCGGTGGAGCACTTCCAGCAGCTTCCTCACATCCTCGAAGTGGAGCCCGGTGGTCGGCTCGTCGAGGATATAGAGCGTCTGCCCCGTGCTGCGCTTGCTCAGCTCCTTGGCCAGCTTCACCCGCTGCGCCTCGCCGCCCGACAGCGTGGTCGCCTGCTGGCCGACCTTGATATAGCCCAGCCCCACCTCGTTCAGCATCGCCATCTTGTCGCGGATCGGGGGGACAGCCTTGAAGAAGCTTTCCGCATCCTCGATCGTCATGTCGAGTACGTCGGCGATCGAGTGGCCCTTGAACTTCACCTCCAGCGTTTCGCGGTTGTAGCGTTTGCCGCCGCATTCCTCGCAGGTGACGTAGACGTCGGGCAGGAAGTGCATCTCGATCTTGATCAGGCCGTCGCCCTGGCACGCCTCGCACCGACCGCCCTTGACGTTGAAGCTGAAGCGGCCGGGCTTGTACCCGCGCGCCTGGCTTTCGGGCAGGCCGGCGAACCAGTCGCGGATCTGGGTGAAGGCGCCGGTGTAGGTCGCCGGGTTGCTGCGCGGCGTGCGGCCGATGGGCGACTGGTCGATCTCGATCACCTTGTCGCAATATTGCAGGCCGGTGATCTTGTCGTGTTGCCCTGCGATCACCCGCGCGCCGTTCAGCTCGCGCGCGGCGGCGGCATACAGCGTGTCGATGGTGAAGCTCGACTTGCCGGAGCCGGAGACGCCGGTGATGCAGGTAAAGGTGCCCAGCGGGATCGACGCGGTGACGTTGTTGAGGTTGTTGGCGCGCGCGCCGTGGACGGTCAGCTTGTGCTTGTTGCCCTTGCGCCGCTTGGCCGGGACTTCGATCTCGCGCGTGCCGTTGAGATAGGCCGCGGTGAGCGATTTCTTGCTCTTGAGCACCTGCTTGAGCGTGCCCTCCGCCACGATCTCGCCCCCGTGGACGCCCGCGCCGGGGCCAAGGTCGACCACATAGTCGGCAGTGCGGATCGCGTCCTCGTCATGCTCGACCACGATCACCGTGTTGCCGAGGTCTCTTAGACGTTTCAGTGTTTCGAGAAGCCGGTCGTTGTCGCGCTGGTGCAGGCCGATGCTCGGCTCGTCGAGCACGTAGAGCACGCCCGACAGCCCGCTGCCGATCTGGCTGGCGAGGCGGATGCGCTGGCTCTCGCCCCCGGAGAGCGTGCCCGACTTGCGGTCGAGGTTGAGGTAGTCGAGCCCGACATTGTCGAGGAAGCCCAGCCGCTCGTTGATTTCCTTGAGGATCGCGCGGGCGATCTGCTGCTGCTGGTCGGTCAGGCGCTCGGGCAGGTCCTCGAACCACACCTTCGCATCGCCCACGCTCATCTGCGACGGGGTTGCGATGTCGATGGCGTTGTCGGGATCGCCGATCTTCACCGCCAGCGCCTTCTCGTTCAGCCGCTTGCCGCCGCAGGTCTCGCACGGCTGCGCGGTCTGGAACTTGGCCAGCTCGTCGCGCATCCACGCGCTTTCGGTCTGCATCAGGCGGCGGTTGAGGTTGCCGATCACGCCTTCGAACGGCTTGTTGACCGTGTACTGCTTGCGCCCGTCCTTGAAGGTCAGCGGCACGCGCTTGCCCTTGGTGCCGTAGAGGATGACGCTCTGGTTATCCTCGCCCAGCTCCTGCCACGGCGTGGTCAGGTCGAAGCCGAATTCCTTCGCGAGGCTGGAGAGCACCTGCATGTAATAGGGCGACGGCGGATTGCTCTTCGCCCACGGCATGACTGCGCCCTGCTTCAGCGTCAGCGCCTCGTTCGGCACGACCAGCTGCGGGTCGAACAGCTGCTTCTCGCCGATCCCGTCGCAGGTCGCACACGCACCCTGGGGGGCGTTGAAGGAGAACAGCCGCGGCTCGATCTCCTCGATGGTGAAGCCGCTGACGGGGCACGCGAACTTTTCGGAGAACACGATGCGGTTGGCGGGCACGCCTGCGCCCTTGAGGTTGCCCTCGGCGCTGGCTTCGCCCTCGCGCCCCGGCACCACGCCATCGGCGAGGTCCACATAAGCCAGCCCCTCGGCCAGCCGCAGCGCGGTTTCGAACGAGTCCGCCAGCCGCGTCTCCAGCCCTTCCTTCACCGCGAGGCGATCGACCACCACTTCGATGTCGTGCTTGAACTTCTTGTCGAGCGTGGGCGCGTCTTCGATCGGGTAAATCTCCCCGTCGATCCGCACGCGAGTGAAGCCCGCCTTCTGCCACTCGGCCAGTTCCTTGCGGTATTCGCCCTTGCGCCCGCGCACCACAGGCGCAAGCAGGTAGAGCCGCGTGCCTTCGGGCAGCGCCATCACCCGGTCGACCATGTTGGAAACGGTCTGGGCTTCGATCGGCAGGCCGGTCGCGGGCGAATAGGGCACGCCCACCCGCGCCCACAGCAGGCGCATATAGTCGTAGATCTCGGTGACGGTCGCGACGGTCGAGCGCGGGTTCTTGCTGGTCGTCTTCTGCTCGATGGAGATCGCGGGGGAGAGCCCCTCGATATGCTCGACATCGGGCTTCTGCATCATCTCGAGGAACTGGCGCGCATAGGCGCTCAGGCTCTCGACATAGCGCCGCTGCCCTTCGGCATAGATCGTATCGAAAGCGAGCGAGCTTTTGCCCGAGCCCGAAAGCCCGGTGATGACGATCAGCGAATCCCTCGGCAGGTCGATATCGACGCCCTTGAGGTTATGCTCGCGCGCACCGCGCACGGAGATTTTGGTAAGTGCCATAGGGCGCGTGTTCCGCAAATGTTCACTGTGGTCAAGGATGTGGTTCCTTCACCCAACAGATGTGCGCCGGAACCGTGCCACAAAGTCGGGAGCCATGTGGGAGGCAGCCCGAGAAATGCAATGTGGCATGCTCCGGCGTTTGCGGACCTTGATCGTGTCCGATCCCTTCTTACGCCGGATTTCCGACCGGGCGCACCACGATCTCGGTCGTGTCCACATCGGCTGGCTGGACGATGGCGTGGAGGATCGCGCGGCCGATCGCCTCGGGCTGTAGCGCCACGGCGCGAAAAGCCTCCATCTCCCGGCGGGCGGCATCGTCCGAGATGCTGTCGGCAAGTTCCGACTCCACCACGCCTGGGCACACGCTGGTGACGCGGATGCGATCGTTTTCCTGACGCAAACCGTCCGATATCGCGCGCACTGCGAATTTGGTGGCACAATAGACCGCTGCGGTGGGGGAGACGGAAAACCCACCGATCGAGGCGATGTTGATGATGTGCCCCGCCCCTTGCGCGTTCATCGACGGCAGCACCGCCGCGATGCCCCACAGCACGCCTTTGATGTTCACGTCCACCATCTGCTCCCACTCGTCGACCTTCAGCGAGGACATGGGGGAAAGCGGCATGACGCCGGCATTGTTGACGATGACGTCGACACGGCCGAATTCGTCGATTGCCGCCTGCGCGAAGGCAGCAACATCGTTGCGGTCGGTTACGTCGACCCGGCGCACGCGGACCGCGCCGCCCGCGCTGGCAATCTCCTCACGAAGCTGTTCGAGCCGGTCGGTGCGCCGCGCGCCCAGCACGACGGTCATGCCTTCCCCGGCCAATAGCTTGGCGGTTGCGGCACCAATGCCGCTGCTTGCGCCTGTGATAAGTACGATCTTGTCCATTTTCCTGACCTCTTGCTCGTTCGCCAAGGGAAATAGCGCTGCCGGATTGGTTCGACTATTGCCTCAATCGTGAACTCGCTGGTAAGCTAGACTTTACAATGTCACCCGATCTCAACGCGCTCGCAGTGTTTGCCCAGGTTGCGCACGCAGGCAGCTTCCGCGGCGCTGCCGACCAGCTCGGGGTGACCCGATCGGCGGTAAGCCAGTCAGTCCGCAAGCTGGAGGACACGCTCGGAACAGCGCTGCTGCGCCGCACGACACGCAGCGTCGCGTTGACCGATGCAGGCAAAGCGCTGCTCGATCGGATCTCGCCCGCCCTCGCGGAGATCGACGAGGCCGTCCATTCCGCCGCGACGCATGAAGGCAAACCCGCAGGGCTACTGAAGCTGGCAGTGTCCTCGATTGCCGAGGACTTTCTCTCCGGGGACATGCTCGCGTCATTCCTTGACGATCATCCGGATGTCCGGCTCGACATTCTCGTGACCGACGACGAGTTCGATATCGTTTCGGCCGGCTTCGACGCGGGCGTGCGGCTGGGCGAAGTGATAGAGCAGGATATGATCGCGGTGCCCGTCAGCAACGACCAGCGGCAAATCGTCGTGGCCGCACCCGGCTATCTCGCCGGAGCCGGGGCACCGTTGCATCCCCGCGAGCTCACGCAGCACCGCTGCATCGGGTGGCGATCATCGGTCGAGCTGGCTCCGTATCGTTGGGAATTTACCGAGGACGGCCGAGACTTCGCGGTCTCCGTCGCACCGGAGATGACGACCAATGACATGGCGCTGATGGTCAAGATGGCGCGTTCAGGCGCCGGTCTGACAATCGGCATGGCCGACACCTTCGCCCCCTTCATCGCGACCGGCGAACTGCAACCCGTGCTCGAACCCTTCTGCCCCCCGTTACCCGGGTTCTACCTGTTTTATCCCAGCAAGCGGCATCTGCCGACGAGACTGCGTGCGCTCATCGATCATGTGCACCATTGGCGCCGACGGCAGGCCTTGGCCCTCGAGTGAAAGCCGGTCGGAACCACTGCCGCGCCCACCCGCTGATCCTTCGAAACGAAATTCGAAGGATAATATCATGAACGTACTCGTCTCCGGCGCGACCGGACACACCGGCCAGCGCCTCGTCCCCCAGCTCATCGAAGCGGGGCACTCGCCCATCGCGCTGGTGCGCGACGGCTCCGACACCTCGACCCTCCCCGCCGGATGCACCACCCGCAAGGGCGACCTGACCGACCTTCCGGCAGACGTGTGCGAAGGCATCGACGCGGTGATCTTCGCCGCAGGTTCGGGCAGCAAGACCGGACCCGACATGACCGACAAGGTCGACCGCGACGGCGCCAAGGCGCTGGTCGACCGGGCCAAGGCGGCGGGCGTGAAGCGCTTCGTGATGCTGAGCGCGCGCGGCGTGGACGATCCCGATCCGGACTCGGACCTCTACCACTATGCGCAGGCCAAGAAGGCGGCTGACGATCACCTGATCGCCTCGGGCGTGCCCTACGCGATCATCCGCCCCGGCGCGCTGACCCACGACGACGGCAAGCGCGACATCCGCCTGGGCGACGATGTCGAGGGCGACGGCACCACCGCGCGCGGCGACCTTGCCGCGGTGCTGGTGCGCGCAGTCGACGACGATGCGCTGGAAAACCGCGTCGTGCCGATGGAATCCGCCGGGATTTGACGCAGCGCGCGGGGTGGCGGACAGGAGCTGCGATGCACCGCCTGTTCATCGCCCTGCGCCCTCCGCAAGCCATCCGCGATCCGCTGATCGACACCATGGAGGGTGTCGAGGGAGCGCGGTGGCAGTCCGAGGAGCAGTTGCACCTCACTCTGCGCTTCGTCGGCGAAGTCGACGCGCGGCAGGCGGAAGACCTTGCGAGCGAACTGGCCCGCATCCGGCTCTCCCCCTTTACCCTGCAGCTGCGCGGTGTCGGCACCTTCGAACGCAAGGGCCGCGCCACCGCCCTGTGGATCGGGGCCGAGCCGAGCGAGCCGCTCAATATCCTCCAGCGCCGCGTCGAACGCGCATGCCGCAGCGCGGGACTCGCGCCCGAAACGCGCAAGTTCGTGCCGCATGTCACCATCGCGCGGATGAACGCCTCGACCGGGCCGATCGGGGGCTGGCTGGCGTCGCACGGACGGCTCGCCCTGCCGCCATGGCCGGTGGGGAGCTTCCATCTCTATGAAAGCACGCTGGACGCGGGCGGCGCGCAGTACGACCCGATCGTCGAATTTCCTCTGTGACGCGCCCCAGAGGGAAAAGTCCGTAAATCCCTGTTTCCAATCAGGATACTACGAAGCGTTAACAAGCAAGGACGAGTTGCGGACCTTTCATCGGGCCCATCCATTGTAAGGGTGTAGGCGACGATGGCGCGCACCCCCTTCCCCCTAGATGCGCACCTCGTCGCCCGCATCATACGACTCGCAAAGGCGAGCGATGCAACAGGAGAAACAGGGATGACCGCCCCCATGGCGACGACAGCACAGGCAGGTAACGGGCAGGACGGCAACCGTCGTGCACGCTTGCTATGAGCAGTCCTGCCCTTTCCCCAGCCCAGCCCCGTGCCCATTCCGGCCCCTCGATCGCGCGCCGCCAGCGCGAGAACCGCGCCCGCATGCGCGAAGAGCGTGCGGAAAAGCGTCCCGGCAAGCGCCGTCGCCTGCACCGGCGGCTGATGCGGCGAACACCGATCGCGCTCGCCGCGGTCTCGGTCGCCGCAGGCACGCTGGGCGCTCACAACCCCGAGAACACGGACAGCGATGTCCAGAGCTGGTCTTACGAGACCAATCTCAAGACCAACCCCAACTTCACCCGCATGAATGCCGCCCTGCTCACCACCAGTGAAAAGATGCATCGCGCGCTGGCGCAGGAAGAGGGCATGAGGCTGACCGTCTATCGCGATGTCGCGGGCTACCCCACCGTGGGGATCGGGCACCTGGTACTGCCGGAAGACAATCTGAAGGTGGGCGACAGGATTTCCCGCGAGCAGGCGATGGCCTTCCTGAGAGCGGACCTGGAGAAGGCGGAGCAGGCGGTGGCCAACGTGGTCGGCGACCTGAAGCTGTACCAGCACGAATTCGATGCCCTGGTCGACCTCGCCTACAACGTCGGCCAAGGCACCCTATCTGAACGCAACAGCCCGGCCCTGAACCGGGCGATCGCCAAAGCGGATTATGACGGCATTGCCCAGGAACTCGATTATCGTTTCGCCGACGGACAGGTCGCGGGCGGACTGGTCCACCGGTCGAACCGACGCGAACAGATCTTTCTCGAGGCGAATTATGCGGATGTCCGTCCCGGCTAGGACCGTCAGGCTCACTGCCAGCCTGCTGGGCACCTTCGCGCTTGGCGCCTGCTCCCCGGCGACCGAGGCCGCCAACCGCGAGACACCTCCCGATACCCGCGTCGCGACCGATACCGGTGCGAGCGCTCCCGAACGGGCCCGCCCCGCGCAGGGGCAGGACAATTGCCTGCTGCTGGTGTGGCAGGAACAGGACACGCGCGACGAGCGCTTCGACCTCGCCAACGATAGCGCCGATGGCGGGGCGATTTCCTGCGCGACCGGCACCACCGCGAGCCAGTTCGACAGGGCGTTCGCCTCGATCCGCGCCGCGGCGAGGGCCCGCGACAAGGCGGCGATCCTCGACCAGACCGGCCTCCCGCTGCTTTACATCGATGCCCAGGGTAACCGGAAGCAGCTGACCGCGCCGGAAGATATCGACGCGACCTTTGCCGAAGTGTTCGACGACGATGTGCTGGCGCTGCTGCGCGAGGTGGATCTCGACGCGCTCACCGTCGTGCCGGAACAGGGCGCGTTCGTGAAACTGGGCTCGGTCTGGCTGGTGGTCGATCGCGACGGCGGACGCCCGCGCATCGTCACGGTCAACAAGCAGGCGCTGGGCGAAGCGGCCTCCGCCGTCCGCGAAAAGGCGCAGGCGGGCGGGGGAACCGAGGCCCCGGCCAAATCGACCGAATAGAACCTGAACATCCTACCAGCCACTGTTCAAGTGGCCGCTGCTAGGCCATGAGCCGACGCAGATTTCTGATCTGAAGCAACACCGGAGAACACGCCCTATGCGCATCCTTCTAGCCACCGCCGCGAGCCTTGCCCTGGCCGGCGGATTTCACGGAGCGGCCATGGCCCAGGATAACACCGACGTTACCACGCAAGACCATCTCGAAGGCGTAAACTACTTCGAGCTCGAGAGCACGCTGCCGTTCAAGGCGCCCGATTTCGATGCGATTTCGGAAGACGACTACATGCCCGCTTTCGAGAAGGCGATGGCGGTCCAGAAGCATGAAATCCAGCGGATCATCGACAATCCCGAGCCGCCCACCTTTTCCAACACGATCGTCGCGCTCGAAAAATCGGGCCGTCTGCTGGGCCGCGTGTCGGCGGTCTTCTTCCATCTGACGGGGACCAACACCAACGACCGGCTGGACGAGATCAATACCGAAATCAGCCCGAAGCTTTCCGCGCATTCGGACAGCATCACGCTGAACCCCGAACTCTTCGCGCGGGTCAAGGCGGTGTACGACAACCGCGCCGCGATGAGCATGCTGCCGGAAGATTCCAAGCTGCTCGAGGAAACGTACAAGAGCATGGTCCATGCGGGCGCAGAGCTGACCGATGCCGAGCGTGAGCGGGTGAAGGAAATCAACACCGAGCTTTCGACCGTGACCACCGAGTTCGCGCAGGAAGCGCGCAATTCGATGGCCGACCAGCCGGTGTTCTTCGACAGCCGCGAGGAACTGGCAGGCCTGTCCGAAAGCGACATCACCTCCGCCGCCAAGTTGGCCGAGGAAGAAGGCCAGCCCGGCAAGTTCGCGATCGCGTTGCAGAACACCACGCAGCAGCCGCTGCTGCCGACCATGGAAAACCGCGCCGCGCGCGAGAAGCTGTTCATGGCGAGCTTCCACCGCGCCGACGGCACGACCGACATCGACACGCGCGACCTCGTCGCCAAGATCGTTGCGCTGCGGGCCGAAAAGGCGGCGCTGTTCGGCGAGCCCGACTGGGCCAGCTACACCATGTATGATCGCATGGTCGAAAGCCCGCAGGCCGCGCTCGACTTCATGGGCCAGATGGTCCCCGCCCTCGCGGAAACGCAGCGCCGCGAAGGTGACCTGCTGACCGAGAAGATCGCCGAAGAAGGCGGCGATTTCGAAGTGAAACCGTGGGACTGGTATCGCTACGCCAACATGATCAAGGCGGAACGCTACCAGGTCGATGAAGACGAGGTCATGCAGTATTTCCAGCTCGACAAGGTGCTGGAAGACGGCGTGTTCTACGCCGCCAACAAGCTGTACGGCATCTCTTTCGAGAAGCGTGACGACCTGCCCGTCTACCACCCCGATGTGTGGGTCTACACGGTCAAGGATCGCGACGGTTCGGACATGGGCCTGTTCTACTTCGATCCGTTCCAGCGCGCCTCCAAGCGCGGCGGTGCATGGATGAGCAACTTCGTCGACCAGTCGTTCCTGTGGGACGAACAGCCCGTCATCTACAACGTGCTCAACATCCCGAAGGCCCCGGCGGGCGAGCCGCAGCTGGTCAGTTTCGACTGGGTGAACACCGCGTTCCACGAATTCGGCCACGCGCTGCACGGCTTCTTCGCCAACCAGAAGTATCCGAGCCTGTCAGGCACCGCGACGGCGCGCGACTTCGTCGAGTACCCGAGCCAGGTCAACGAGATGTGGGCGACGTACCCCGAAGTGCTGCAGAACTATGCCAAGCACTACCAGACGGGCGAGACGATCCCGACCGAGCTGGTCGACAAGATCGAAGCCTCGTCCAAGTTCAACCAGGGCTATGATTTCGGCGAAGTGCTCGAAGCCGCGCTGCTCGACATGAAGTGGCACGCGCTCTCGGCCGACGAAGCCGAAATGATCGACACCCCGGCCAAGGTCTCGGCTTACGAAGACAGCTCGCTGCGTGAGCTCGGCCTCGAAGTCGACCTGGTGCCGCCGCGCTACCGCACGACGTACTTCAACCACATCTTCTCCGGCCCCTCCGGCTACTCGGCGGGTTACTACAGCTACCTGTGGACGCAGATGCTCGACCGAGACAGCCGCGCCTGGTTCCTCCAGAACGGCGGCCTGACGCGCGAGAACGGCGATCACTACCGTGAAACCGTGCTCAGCAAGGGCGGCACGATGGATTACGGGAAAATGTACCGCAACTTTGCCGATCGCGATCCGGACGTGAAATACATGCTGATCGCGCTGGGCCTGGCGGAGGACGAGGCCGGTACGCCCGCGCAGACCGCCGGTGCCGCGTCCGACGGCAAGCTCCCGGCCAAGACGGTCGATGGCGACGCCCCGATCGCGGAATAGGCAAACCGCCAGGATCGCAAGATCCCGATAGGAACGGAAAGGCCGGGTCTCTGCACCCGGCCTTTTTCGTTCGACGAACGTCATGGGCGCGGTTTGACGCGCACCCTGCTTGCTGTATTACGTCACCGACACAGCAGGAGGGATTTTCGTGAAGTTTCATCTGACCGCGGCGGTTGCCGCCTTGGCGCTCGCCGGGTGCGCCGACACCCAGCCACCTGTCGCCACGCAATCGGCGGCGGGCGCGCAACGCATGGCGCTGGACGAGGCAGCTCCCGAACTGCTGGCCCGGACCGATGTGCCGAGCATGGCGGTCGGCTGGATCGAGGACGGCGAAGTGGCCTGGACCGCCGTCTATGGCGAACGGGCACCGGGCCATCCCGCGGATGAGGATTCGCTCTACAACATCGCATCGCTGACCAAGCCGATCGTTGCGGAGACGATCCTGCGGCTGGCGGCGGCGGGCACGCTCGATCTCGATACGCCGCTGGCAACGCAATTCGTCGATCGCGATCTAACCGACGAGCCGCGAGCGCAGAAAATCACGCTACGCCACGCCTTGTCGCATCGCACAGGCGTGCCCGGCAACTGGCGCCACCGGATGGAAGGCGGCAAGCTGCGGCTGGACTGGGAGCCCGGCACGAAAGCCCACTATTCGGGCGAAAACTACGTCATGGCCGCACGCTATGCGATGATGGCGACGCAAACCCGGCTCGACCTTCTCGCGGAGCAGGCACTGTTCGGCCCCGCGGGGATGAGCGATACCTTCTTCACTCCCGATCCCTCGTGGGAAGGACGCGTCGCGATGGTGCGCGACGAAGACGGTGATCTGCACGAGCCCGAAAACAGCCCGCAGGGCAACGCGGCCGACGATGTGCACACCACCATCGGCGATTACACCCGCTTCGTCGCCGCCGCGATGCGCGGCGACGGGCTGACGCCGGAGCTGGTGGCGGCGCGCGGCACGATCTACGACGATCAGACCGCGAAGGCCTGCCCCGAAGGCATCATCCCGCGCGACAAATGCCCGCAGGCCAGCGGCCACGGGCTGGGCTGGATGGTCTACGACAGCGGAGAACATCGCTTTCTTCTCCACAGCGGAAAAGATCAGGGCGTACGCACGATCGCCTTGTTCGACCCGCAGGAGCGCTTCGGCCTTGTCATCTTCACCAGCGGTGCGAACGGCCGCCAGGCGATCGCCGAGGTGCTGCGCCTGATGATCGACGACGGCCCGCTCACCACGCTGGTGCAGGCCGAAGCCGATTTCGAGAAAAGTCAGCGCTAGGCGCTGTTTGCAAACTCCGGCGGCGCGGGTTGGGCAGCTCAGCAGCCCGCGCCGCTACCGGATACTCAGATGACGAAACCCGGCGTGTCCTCGGGAGCCAGCGAAAGCACGCGGGCCCCCGGCTCGCCCAGCCAGCGCGCGCGAATCCCGAAGACTTCGCGCAGGTTGGCGGGGCAAAGCGCCTCTGGCGGCGGCCCGTCGGCGTAAAGCGCGCCATCCTTCAGCAGCATCACCCGGTCGGCAAGGTTGTGGGCAAGCGAGAGATCGTGGACCACCACCACCACGCCGCGCCCCGCTGCCGCCTGTTGCCGCAGGTGGCGGACCAGCGAGGTCTGATAGGCCAGGTCGAGCGAGGCGAACGGCTCGTCCGCAAGGATGAAGCGCGGTTCGCCCGCCAGCACCCGTGCGAGCAGCGCGCGAGCCCGCTCACCGCCCGACAGCGTCGAGACCGGGCGATCCGCAAATTCTTCCAACCCCAGCGCCGCCAGGGCGTTCTCGACCGGCTCGGCGCGGGCATCGCGATGCGCCAGCCGGCCGAGCGCGACGAGATTGCGGACTGACAGGTCCCACGCGATCTGCGGCTCCTGCGGCAGATAGCCGACCGCGCGGGCGCGGGAGCGCGGGCGCATGTCGTGCATGCGTCCGCCATCGAGCAGGGCCTCGCCGTTGCTCGGCCTGAGCACGCCGGCCAGCAGCCGCAGGAAGGTCGACTTGCCCGCGCCATTGGGCCCGCAGATCGCGATGACCTGCCCTTCCAGAATCTGGGCGGAGACTCCGCGCAGCCGCCGGTCGAGCGCGAGGTTGCACGCCTCGATCATCTTTTCACGGTGCCGCCTCATGTCAGGCCCAGCCCCCCACCGCGACGCAGGCGTAGCAGCAGCCAGAGGAAGAAAGGCGCACCGATCAGCGATAGCGCAATCCCCAGCCGCAACTCGCTGACCAGCGGCAGCATTCGCAGGACACCGTCGGCGACCAGCACCAGCAGCGCGCCCGCCAGCGCGCTCGGCACGATCAGCGAAGACGGGCGGCGATCGGTCATCGGGCGGACCAGATGGGGCACCATCAGCCCAACGAAGCCTATGATCCCGGCGACAGCGACCCCGCTCCCGATCGTCAGCGCCACCCCGATCACCAGCAGGAACAGCAGGTTCTCCATGTTCACGCCCATCGAACGCGCTGCATCCTCGCCCAGCGTAAGCGCGTCGAGTGCGGGCGCAGCGCGCACCAGCACCACGATCCCTGCCAGCGTCAGCGGCGCGGCGAGCGCAACATCGTTCCAGCTGCGATCGGTCAGCGCGCCCATCAGCCAGGTGACGATCTCGCTCAGCGCCCACGGATTGGGGGCAAGGCTGATGACGAGGCTGGTGAGCGCGCCCGCGAGGCTCGCGATCATCAGCCCGGCGAGCGTGAACAGCGCGATCCCGCCGCCGCGTCCGGCCATGAGCGCGAGCAGCGCCATCGCCGCGCCCGCACCCGCCAGCGCGAGCAGCGGGAGAAGCCAGCCGTTCGCCGCGTAGCCGAGCGAGAAGCTCAGCACCGCGCCCAGCGCCGCGCCGGGGGCGATGCCGAACAGTCCGGGATCGGCGAGCGGATTGCGCAGATAGCCCTGCATCGCCGCGCCCGACGCGCCCAGCCCCGCGCCGACCGTGACCGCCAGCAGCGCGCGCGGCAGGCGCAGTTCCGCTACGATCAGGGTGGCGCGCGCATCGTCGAGCCCGAAGATCCATGCCTTGCCGGCGAGGAGCGACAGCGGAATCGCGACCAGCAGCGCACCCAGCAGGATCAGGCTGGCGCGGCTCATCCGCGGCCGTCCCGGATGTGCGCCAGCCGCTGCGCGGCGCGGATCAGGCTCGGCCCGCCACAATAGTAGAGCTGCGGCGCGAATTCGGCGCGGCGCGTGGACAGCTTGCGCAGGGCCGGATGGTGGAGCGTGCGCGATTCCTCATCGCCGCGAGGGCCCGCATGCAGCAGCAGATCGGGCGGGTCGAGCAGTACGGCCTCCAGCGGCAGGCGGTCGCCCTGCCCCAGCCCGCGTGTCGCCTTCGCCGGACGCAGGCCGACGCGGTGCATCAGGTCGACCACCAGCGCCCCATCGCCCGGCACGATCCCGCCCGGCTGCCACAGGATGGTCGCAGGACCTTCGCGATCCGAGGGCGGCGCCGCAGCGGTCAGCGCGGCATCGATCCGCCCAACGAGGGCATCGCCCGCCTCCGGCTCGCCCACGGCATCGGCCAGATCGCGCACCTGGGCGAGGTTTTCATCGACACTGCTGGCAATGCCGAAGGTCACCACCGGAATGCCCAGCTCGTCCAGCGCGCGGCGGGTGGAAGGCGCAAGATATGTAGAGGCGACGACCATGGTGGCGTCGGCGGCGAGAATCTCCTCCACCGAACCACCCGTCGCGGGCCAGCGCCGGGCCTGCGCCAGCGGCATCGATGTGGCGGACGGATCATGGCTGTAGTGCGACACCGCCGCCAGCTTGTCCGGCGCAATCTCCGCAAGGATCGCGTCGGTGCACGGGTTGAGGCTGACGATGCGCAGCGCGTCACCATCGCGCGGGGCTGGCGGGGTCGAACACCCCGCCAGCACGCACGCGATCGCGATGGCTGCGCTGCGGATCATAGGCCGACGCGCAGCCCTGCGAAGACCCCGCGGGGCGCCTGGTTATAGCCGTCGGCGGTCTGATACTCCTCGTCGAACAGGTTCTCGACCCGCCCGAAGACCTCGACCGGGCGCTCGCCCGCGATCAGCCCCAGCGGGACCGAGACGCGCAGGTCGACGAGGGTATAGGCATCGAGGCGGGTGGTGTTCGCCGCATTGTCGAACGTATCTCCCACGATGCGCACGTCGCCGCCGATTACCGGCACGCCCGCGGTATCGGGCGCGAGCGCCCAGTCGACCGAGACGGTGCCCGCATGGCGCGGGCGGCGGGCCAGTTCGTTGCCGAAATTGGCCGTGCCTTCGCTGCGGTCTTCCGCCTCGACATAGGCATAGGCGGCGCGCAGGCTGAGCCCGGCGAACGGCGAAACACCCGCTTCGACTTCCACGCCCCGCGCGCGGGCCTGCGACACGTTGTCGTAGGTACCGAAGGGGCGATCGGTGCAGATGCCGGTGAGCGGTGTTGGGCAGCTGATGAAGGCGATGAGGTTTTCGCTGTCA
The DNA here is from genome assembly GCF_054655655.1 of Alteriqipengyuania triglochinis. Classification (NCBI taxonomy): domain Bacteria; kingdom Pseudomonadati; phylum Pseudomonadota; class Alphaproteobacteria; order Sphingomonadales; family Erythrobacteraceae; genus Alteriqipengyuania; species Alteriqipengyuania triglochinis. The sequence goes on along the minus strand of NZ_BAAHNC010000003.1, from coordinate 76,215 downwards.
CGCTGGAAGGCGGTGACGCCGGCGTAGAACGGCGCGGTCCGCGTGCCGTAGGCGAGTCCGAGATCGTAGCTCGTGCTCTCTTCGGGCTGGAGCGCCTTGTTCCCATAGTCCGAAAACAGCTGGTAGAGCGAAGGCGCCTTGAAGCCTTCGCCCACGCTGGCGCGCAGGCGCAGGTTGGGCACGATTTCGTAGGTCAGGTCGCCGCCGAAGCTGGTTGCGCCGCCGAAATCGTCATGCTCGTCCTGCCGCACGCCGACATGGCCCGACAGGCCGCGGAACTCGATCCCCGCCTGCACATAGCCGCCAAAGATGCTGGTATCGGCCGAGCTGGGCGTGCCGTAGGAGGTGCTCTCGTAATCGGACCACAGGTTTTCCGCGCCGAAATTGACGATCAGCGGGCCGATCGGACGCCACTCGCCGCGCAGTTCGACCCGGTCGGAGCGCCCCTCGCTCTCGAAGGTCGCATCCTCGCCGGGCCCCGGCAGGTTGTCGCGCGACGTGTCGGAGAAGCTGTAGGCCCCGCGCAGGTAGAGCGGCCCGCCATCATAGAGGGCGCCGACCGCGCCGGAGAGCTGCTCGGTCTGCTGCATCTCCTCGGTATCGCCCAGCGCGAAGGCGGGTGCGGGAAAGCCGTCGATCTCCAGCTCGCCCTTGGCATAGCGCAGGTTGCCGAACACTTCGACGGTGCGCGAAAGATAGGCGCGGCCGCGCAGGTTGTAGGCCTGCTGCTGGAAGCCGTCGTCCTCGGTGCCGTTCGCTGCGGCCGAGAAGCCATCGGTGGTCAGGTAGCTCGCCGAACCGCCGATGAAGCCGATATCGCCCGCAATGCCGCCCTTGATGCTGGAGGCGACCGTGCCGCGCGATCCGGCTTCGACCGATCCGGCCAGTCCGGTCCGCTCCACGGTCGAGGCGACCAGCACCCCGGCCAGCGCATCGGCGCCCCACACCACGGAGTTGGAGCCGCGCAGCAGCTCTACCTTGGCGAGGTTGGACGCCCCCAGCGTGCCGAAATCGAAGCCGCCGGCGGGCGACGCGGTGTCCGCCACGCGCACCCCGTCGATCAGGACGAGGAGCTGGTCGTTCGCAGCGCCCCGCACCGAGATGCCGGTGGTCGCGCCCAGGCCGCCGGTGCGGTTGAAGGTGACGCCGGGCACGCGCTGGATGACGCGTGCGAAGTCCGGCCCCTGGATATCGGCGATTTCCTGCGCCCCGATCACGGTCACCGGCTGGCCGGTATCCTCGACCTCGCTCGGATTGCCGGTCACCGTGACGGTGATCGATTCTTCGGGCATCTCGGCCGCGTCGGAAGCCAGAACCAGCGGTGCTTCGCCGTCCGCTTCCTGCGCAAACGCAGGGGACGCCAGGCCCAGAACCGAACCGGAAAGCAGCAAGATCGTACGCATCAAAACTCCATCACAAGCATTACTGTCGCTCATGACGGAAGGCACGGGCCATGATCGCCAGCGCCTTTCCTCCGCTTCCCCGGTGCACCCCGCCCGAAGTCGAACGACGCATCGCGGGCAGGTCTCCTGGCTCCCGGATCGTAGCGGTTCCGCTGGCCTTCCCATCCCGGCGCATGTGGTCGGAACAGTGGCTGTGGGCGCGGACCGCTCCCCGGTTACAGTTGCGGGGGCAGCGAGGGGTTTGCACCCTCTTCCCTCTTAGGTGGACGAACCTCGCGGCACGCCCACACCTGCAATGCTGCCGCGCGCTTAGGCCCTTCGTCATGCAGGCGCAACAATTCGTCGCACACCGCAATCCAGGGTTAACCACGCCGGTTCATGCTTCGCATCGGGCTGTCCCGCTACAATACGGTGCATACGCAGACGGCGCGCTTGCGAAGCTTAACGCCTAGTGGCGCCCTGCCCCGCTCCATCCACCTTCCGTCAAGGATTCGCTTGCGCCAGACCCGCCGCCCAGCCCAGATCGCCCCCCGCCCCGTCGCTGCCCGCAAGGCATGGCGCGGCGTGGCGGTGCTGTGCGGCGCGCTGGCCCTGCCCGCCATGGCGGCGCAGGCGGAATGGCGGCTGCCCGAAATCGCCCCCGAAGCGAGCGAGATCGTGGCGGACAGTCTGATGGAACCGATGGCGTTCGAGAAGGCCGGGGCGAGCTTTCCGGGCTCGGCGTTCTACTTTCTGGCCGATCCGCCCGCCGCCGCCGGCACCGCCAACGCGGCGGTGGACGGGGGCAAGGGTATCAACCCGATCGGAGCGTGGAACGGCGATCCCGATGCAGCGATCGCGATCGAGGCGGCGGGTCCCGCGGCGCACGCTTTCGTCAGCCGCGGCACGGGGATCGACAAGGCCCGCGCGCTCGATTGCCTTGCCAAGGCGGTCTATTACGAAGCCGCGAGCGAGAGCGAAGGTGGCCAGCGGGCGGTCGCACAGGTGGTCCTGAACCGCGTGGCGCATCCGGCCTATCCCAGGACCGTATGCGGGGTCGTCTATCAGGGATCGCAGCGGCGCACCGGCTGTCAGTTCACCTTTACCTGCGACGGTTCGCTGGACCGCAAGCCCTCGGCAACGTCCTGGGCCCGGGCGCTGTCGGTGGCGCGCCGCGCCCTGTCGGGGCAGGTCTACGCACCGGTCGGCCTCGCTACGCATTATCACACCACCTGGGTCAATCCGTACTGGGCCCCCAGCCTCGCGCACATCGGCACGATCGGCGCGCACCGCTTCTATCGCTGGCCGGGCAATGCCAGCCGCCCCGATGCGTTCAGCGACGTCTACCGCGGGGGCGAGCCGGTGCCCGTGCCTGCCCGCGCTGCCGCGGTCAGCGAGCCCGCGCCCGATCCAATCGCCGTGGCGCGGCAATATGACGGCGCGGAAGCGACATCTGTCCCGGCGGCTTCGCCCTCCGTCGGCGCATCCCCCGCGCCGTCCGGCAGCGCGGGCGCCCGGGCGCAGACTTCGCGGCAGGACAATCCCGTGCCGACCGAAGGCCCGGGCAGCGTCCGCCCCGAATACGCCAATAGCGGGCGGTGGATCGCGCAACCAAACTGAGCCGCATCGGCAGCGGCCCGGCGGCCGCGCCAGCCCGGCAGAGCGTGGTTAATTTGCCGTAACCGTGCTTCTGCGCGAAAGATTCATGCCCGGCCTCTATTGATGCAAGGATCGATCCATCTCCCAATCGCAGGATCCTTACCGATGCCCCGCGGCCTTGCCCCCAACCGCCCCAGCTATCGCCTGTCGCAGGGCGGTTCTATCCCCGTGCGCATTCCGGAACCCGCCAACGACAACGTGCTGCCCGGACGCCCGGCGCAGGACGAAGCGGAGATGCGCGCAGCGCTGGGGCATTTCGCGCGCCATCACATGAATGCGGCGCATGACGCGCATGCGCGGGCCACGAAAGCGTTCGACGCCGGGGACGAGGAAAACTTCGTTTTCTGGGCGAATATCTGCCGCGCGCTCGACCGCAGGCTCGCCGAAACGCTTTCTTCCGCATGGGGAAACCCTGTCTGACCCAGGATCTGCCCCGCATCCCCGTTGCGATGGCCCGGATGTGCGCGCACGAGCGTGGTAACGCGCGCGTTAAGCCTTTTGTGACGGTTATTGCGTAGTGCGGTCGTTGCGATGATGTCGAGAGTGATCCGTGACGCCACCGAGACGTGGCAGCGCCTGTTAACCGGGGACGAGATGAGCGAGCGCGTCCGGCGCACGCTCGTCAGCACTCTCTATACCCAACCCCTCAGCCTGGCCATCGGTGCCGCGATCGGCATCCTGACCGCATTCGTCACCGCATTCCACGTGCCGGAAACGCCGGTGATCGTTTCGGTCGCGCTGCTGACCGTGGTGGCGATCGCGCGTATCGTGTCGTCCTACGCGCTTGCTGCGTCACCTTCCGCGTCGACGCGCATGCTCGAACTGGTGTTCGAAATCGGGGCCTTCAGCTACGCCCTGCTGTTCGGGCTGCTCGGCGCGATGACGATCCTTTACGAAGCGCCGGTCGAAGTCGTCGTCATGATGGTTTCGTGCGCACTGTGCTACGGCATGGCGATCGCCTCACGCAATGCCGGTCGCCAAGTGATCGCGCTGTGCCAGATGATGTTGAGCTTCTCACCGGTGCTCGTCGCCTGCGTGATGAACGGATCGATCGCGATGCTGATGCTCGCCGTCTCGATCCTGCTCGTGATTCCCTCCACCACCAGCGTGACGGTGAACATGCAGCGCGTGCTGAGCCGGTCGATCATCGCTGCCGAGACGAGCGAGCGGCTGGCGCGCAAGATGGAACAGCTCGCCCATAGCGACGTCGTTACCGGTCTGAAGAACCGGGCCGGCCTCAACGAGCTGCTCGTGACCCATCTGATGCAGACCGAACCGGACCAGCCGCTGGCGCTGTTCTGGCTCGACCTCGACCGGTTCAAGGAGGTCAACGACCTGATGGGCCACCAGCTGGGCGACCAGCTGCTTGCCGAGATCGCCCGTCGTCTGCGCGACAGCCTGCCCGAAGGCGCGGGGATCGCGCGCTTCGGCGGCGACGAGTTCGTGTTCTTCTGCAACGTCCATCACCGCGAACAGTGCGAAGCGCTGGCGACGCGGATTCTCGAACAGGTCATGCGCCCGATCCGGCTCGATTCCGAACGGCTCGAGATCAGCGGCTCGATGGGCATCGCGATGATGCCCGACGACGGGACCGATGCCGACCGGCTGATGCAGGCGGCCGACCTTGCGCTGTATCATGCCAAGCTCGAGTCGCGCGGGAGCCACCGTTTCTTCGATCCCTCGATGACACGCGATCTGGCGAACCGGCGCGAGATCGAGGCCGAGCTGCGGCTGGCGATCAAGCGCGACGAATTGTCGCTGTTCTTCCAGCCGATCGTCGACCTCAAGACCGGGCGCATCCGCTCTTTCGAAGCGCTGCTGCGCTGGTTCCACCCGGTCAAGGGCGAGCTGCGCCCGGCCGAGTTCATCCCGGTCGCCGAGGAAACCGGCGTCATCGTGACGCTGGGCAACTGGATCACCCGGCAGGCCGCGCTCGCCTGTGCCGAGTGGCCCGAGGATGTCAGCGTCGCGGTCAACCTCTCGCCGCTGCAGATCAAGGCTCCGGGCGCGGTGCTCGCGATCGAGAGTGCCTTGCAGGAGGCGCGCCTCGACCCCTCGCGGCTCGAGCTGGAAGTGACCGAGACGCTGTTCGTCGAAGACAACGACCAGACCGCCAGCTTCATCGAGGAACTGTCGGCCAAGGGCGTGCGCTTCGCGCTCGACGACTTCGGCACGGGCTATTCCTCGCTCGCCTACATCCACAAATATCCCTTCTCCAAGATCAAGGTCGACCGCTGCTTCGTCTCGGGCGAAGACGCCGGCCCCCGCGCGCACGCCATCATCCGGGCCGTCGCCGCACTGGGCCACCAGCTCGACATGGAGATCGTCGCCGAAGGGCTGGAGGAACAGGAGCAGGTCGACACCGTTCGTGAAGCGGGCTGCACGCTGGGCCAGGGCTATTTCTTCAGCCGCGCGGTGCCCGACTATCTGGCCGCCATGCTGCTGGCGCAGGATCGCGAAGGCGACGGACTGCGCGCTGCCTGAGACGGATTGCGCGTGGCGCAGGATCGATAATGCTCTTGCAAATCAATATCTGAAAAGCCTTGCAATCCAGCCCTTTTGCCGGTTGCAATCCCGTATCTCCAAGCCTACGTCCACTCGCCAGAAGCAGGCTTTCGCGCGCAACCCCTCGGGGACGCCGATGGAGCGTGAAGGCTTTGCACGTATGAACGGCAACCGCGGCGTCCCCGGCAAGAAGGACTGAAACGCTCCCATGGCCAATTCCGCAGGACGCAAGAAGATCGCCCTCATCGGCTCCGGCATGATCGGAGGCACCCTCGCCCATCTCGCGGCGAAGAAGGAAATGGGCGACATCGTCCTGTTCGACATCGCCGAGGGCATGCCGCAGGGCAAGGCGCTGGACCTCAGCCAGTGTGGCCCGGTCGAAGGCTTCGACGCCAAGATCACCGGTTCGAACGACTATGCCGACATCGCCGGGGCCGACGTGATCATCGTCACCGCCGGTGTGCCCCGCAAGCCGGGTATGAGCCGCGACGACCTGCTCGGCATCAACCTCAAGGTGATGAAGGCGGTCGGCGAAGGCATCAAGAACAATGCCCCCGACGCGTTCGTAATCTGCATCACCAACCCGCTCGACGCGATGGTGTGGGCGCTGCGCGAATTCTCCGGCCTGCCGCACAACAAGGTCGTCGGAATGGCCGGCGTTCTCGACTCGGCGCGCTTCGCGACCTTCCTCGCGTGGGAATTCGACGTTTCGGTGAAGGACGTGAACGCCTTCGTGCTCGGCGGCCACGGCGACACCATGGTCCCCGTCACCAGCTACACCACGATCAACGGCATCCCGGTCAACGACTTCGCCAAGATCAAGGGCGTCGACCAGAGCCGCATCGATGAAATCGTCGACCGCACCCGCAAGGGCGGCGGCGAGATCGTCGGCCTTCTCGGCAATGGCTCGGCCTATTACGCCCCCGCCACGAGCGCGATCAGCATGGCCGAAGCGTACCTTGGCGACCAGAAGCGCATCCTGCCCTGCGCCAGCTATGTCGAAGGCAAGTACGGCCTCGACGGGCTCTACGTGGGCGTCCCCACCGTGATCGGCGCGGGCGGCACCGAAGAAGTGATCGAGATCGAACTGTCGGACGAGGAAAAGAGCAACCTCAAGGTCAGCACCGACGCGGTCGAAGAGCTGCTCGAAGCGTGCAAGGGGCTGGATAGCTCGCTGGCGTGACTTGGCAACTGACCCTTGGGCTTTGCCTCTATGTCGCCTGGGTCGGGCTCCACGCCTGGCTTGGAAAAAGGCGGCATTGGGCGATCCTTGGGGTCGGTGTCGCCATCGAGTGCCTAGCATTTGCCTGCCTTTGCATCTGGGCTCTTTCGCAGAACCATAGCCCATCAACCGGAGGCGCAGTTGCATTGGCAATCCTCGGATGTGCGGCACTTTTCCTCGTCCCGGCTGCAGTCGGCGCGATTACCTTTTTGAAACATCGGAAGATCCGCATCTGATAGGCGGGCGAAGGACAGAAACATGAGCATCCTCGTAGACAAGAATACCAAGGTCATCACCCAGGGGATGACCGGTGAAACCGGCACCTTCCACACGCAGCAGGCGCTCGATTACGGGACGCAGATGGTTGGCGGTGTCACGCCCGGCAAAGGCGGCACCACGCATCTCGGCCTGCCGAATTTCAACACGGTGAAGGAAGCCGTGGCGGAAACCGGCGCGACTGCGTCGGTCATCTACGTCCCGCCGCCCTTCGCCGCCGACGCGATCTGCGAAGCGATCGACGCGGGTGTCGAGCTGATCGTGACGATCACCGAAGGCATCCCCGTGCTCGACATGGTGCGCGCGAAGGCCGCGCTCGCGGGCAGCAATTCGCGCCTGATCGGCCCGAACTGCCCCGGCGTGCTGACGCCCGGCGAATGCAAGATCGGCATCATGCCTGGCTCCATCTTCTCCAAGGGCAGCGTCGGCGTGGTCTCGCGTTCGGGCACGCTGACCTACGAAGCCGTGCACCAGACGACCAATGCAGGCCTCGGCCAGACGACGGCGGTCGGCATTGGCGGCGACCCGGTCAACGGCACCAACTTCATCGACGTGCTCGACCTGTTCCTCGACGATCCGGAAACCGAGAGCATGATCATGATCGGCGAAATCGGCGGCAGCGCCGAGGAAGAAGCCGCGCAGTTCATCAAGGAACAGCGCGCCAAGGGCCGTTCCAAGCCGATGGTCGGCTTCATCGCAGGCCGTACGGCGCCTCCGGGCCGCCGCATGGGCCATGCCGGCGCGATCGTCTCGGGCGGCCAGGGCGGCGCGGACGACAAGATCGCGGCGATGGAAGATGCCGGCATCCGCGTGGCGGCGTCCCCCAGCGAACTGGGCACGACGCTGGCCGATCTGCTGAAGGAAAATGCCTGAGTGACCGATGGTGGCGCCGGCGCGCGCCGGGGCCACCACCAACACGGGGAGGACCTATCTGCGCGGTAAAAGCTTCTATGATGGAAGCGTCCTCTTTCCCCGGACTGCATGAGTGAATTTCAATGGGTAACGAAAACCAGTCTTTCCTGCCGGAACTCGGCGACCAGGAAGGCGCACAGCCCGGCCCGAGCTGGGCGCGTCCCAACTGGCCGCTGACCGATATCGGCGCAGAGGGTGACCTGACGCAGGCGCTCGACCCGACGGCGATGAAGGCGGCGGTCAAGAAGGCGGCCGAAAAGGCGGGCAAGCCCGTCGACGAGGCGAGCGTTACCCAGGCAGCGCAGGACGCGATCAGCGCGATGCTGCTGATCCGCACCTTCCGCGTCCGCGGCCACCTCGCTTCCGATCTCGACCCGCTGGGCCTGTCGAAGCGCGATCTGCCCGAAGACCTGAAGCTGGAATGGCACTTCCCCCAGGACGCGATGAACCGGCAGATCTATGTCGGCGGCAATCTGGGCCTCGAATGGACCACCCCGCGCGAGCTCTACGAAGTGCTCAAGGCCAATTACTGCGGCAAGGTCGGCCTTGAATACATGCACATCTCGGACGTGGAGGAACGCCGCTTCCTCCAAGACCGGATCGAGGGCCCCGAAGACGTCATCCAGTTCACCCCCGAAGGCAAGCGCGCGATCCTTTCCGCCGTGATCCGGGGCGAGGAGTTCGAAAACTTCCTCGGCAAGAAATACGTCGGTACCAAGCGTTTCGGGCTCGACGGCGGCGAGGGGATGATCCCCGCGCTGGAAGCGGTCATCAAATATGGCGGCCAGATGGGCGTGCGCGAGATCATCTACGGCATGGCCCACCGCGGCCGGCTGAACGTGCTCGCCAACGTGATGGCCAAGCCCTACCGCGTGATCTTCCATGAATTCCAGGGCGGCAGCGCCAACCCGGAAGACGTGGGCGGATCAGGCGACGTGAAATACCATCTCGGCACCAGCACCGACCGCGAATTCGACGGCATCAAGGTCCACATGAGCCTGGTGCCCAATCCGTCGCACCTCGAAGCGGTGGACCCCGTGGTGCTGGGCAAGGCGCGCGCGCAGCAGGCCTTCCGCGACGACCTGAGCAAGCACGAACAGGTGCTGCCCGTGCTGATCCACGGCGACGCCGCCTTCGCAGGCCAGGGCATCGTGTGGGAGACGCTCAGCTTCTCCGGCATTCCGGGCTACAATACCGGCGGCGTCATCCACTTCATCATCAACAACCAGATCGGCTTTACGACCAGCCCGAAATTCGCGCGGTCATCGCCCTACCCGTCCGACGTGGCGAAGGGCGTCCAGGCGCCGATCCTGCACGTCAACGGCGACGATCCCGAAGCCGTCACCTTCGCGTGCAAGCTGGCGATCGAATACCGCCAGCGCTTCGGCCGCGACATCGTGATCGACATGTGGTGCTATCGCCGCTTCGGCCACAACGAGGGTGACGAGCCGAGCTTCACCCAGCCGCAGATGTATGCCGCGATCAAGAAGCACCCGAAGGTCAGCGTGATCTATTCGGACCGGCTGCTGCAGGACGGCGTAATCGACAACGGCTTCGTGGAAGGCCAGCGCGACGAATTCACCGCGCATCTCCAGGAAGAATTCGACGCGGGCAAGAACTACAAGGCGAACGAGGCGGACTGGTTCGGCGGACGCTGGGCCGGCCTCAACAAGCCGGTCGATCCGGAGACCGCGCGGCGCAATGTCGAAACCGCGATCCCGAAGAAGCTGTTCGAAAGCCTCGGCCGCACGCTCACGACGGTTCCGGAAGATCTCACGATTCACCGCACGCTGAACCGCGTGCTCGACGCCAAGCGCGAGATGTTCGAGAAGGGCGAAGGCTTCGACTGGGCGACCGGCGAAGCGCTCGCCTTCGGCAGCCTCGCCTCGGAAGGCTACGGCGTGCGCCTGTCGGGCCAGGATTCGGGTCGCGGCACATTCAGCCAGCGGCACGCGGTGTGGCACGACCAGAAGGTGGAGGGCGAGAAGTACATCCCGCTCACCACGGTTCCGCATGGCAAGTTCGAGGTCTACGACAGCCCGCTGTCCGAATACGGCGTGCTCGGCTTCGAATACGGCTTTGCGCTGGCCGATCCCAAGACGCTGGTGTTGTGGGAAGCGCAGTTCGGTGATTTCGCCAATGGCGCGCAGATCATGATCGACCAGTTCATCGCCGCGGGCGAGGTCAAGTGGCTGCGCGCCAACGGCCTCGTGATGCTGCTGCCGCACGGGTACGAGGGCCAGGGGCCGGAGCATAGCTCCGCCCGGCTCGAACGGTTCCTGCAACTGTGCGCGAACGACAATATCCAGGTGTGCAACATCACCATGCCGCACAATTATTTCCATGTGCTGCGCCGGCAGATGCTGCGTCCGTTCCGCAAGCCGCTGATCATCATGACGCCCAAGAGCCTGCTGCGCCATCCGATGGCGAAGAGCAGCGCCGACCAGTTCATGGGCGAATCGCAGTTCAAGCGCATCCTTGCCGATACGAAGGACATCGCGGACGAGAAGGTGAAACGGCTTGTCCTGTGTTCGGGCAAGGTCGCCTTCGACCTGATCGAGAAGCGCGACGAGGAAGAACTGGACGATGTCTCGATCCTGCGGGTCGAACAGCTCTATCCCTTCCCCGGCGAGCCGCTGGCCGAGCGCATCGGCCGGATGCCCAACCTCGAAAGCATCGTCTGGTGCCAGGAAGAGCCGCGCAACAATGGCGCATGGTTCTTCGTGAACGAGCGGATCGAGGCTGCGCTGAGCGCCGCCGGCAAGGACGGCATGCGCCCATCCTACGCCGGGCGCGAGGAAGCCGCCTCGCCCGCCACCGGGCTCGCCAAGCGCCACCAGGCGCAACAGGAAGCGCTCGTAACGATCGCGCTGGGTCTTGCCGATGGCGGCGCGGCCAAGCGTGCCCTCAAGAAAACCGAAATCGCCGAAAAGAAGGTCTGACGAAACATGGCTACCGAGATCACGGTCCCCCAGCTTGGTGAATCGGTCACCGAAGGCACCATCGCCGAATGGCTCAAGCAACCCGGCGACGCGGTTGCCGTGGACGAGCCCATCGCCAGCCTCGAGACGGACAAGGTCGCGGTCGACGTTCCCTCCCCCGTGGCGGGCGTGATCGAGGAACTGCGCGCCGAAGTCGGCGACAATGTCGAAGTCGGCGCGGTGATCGCGACCGTCGCCGAAGGCGGCGCACCTGCCGCGAAGGGCGACGAGGCGAACCGCGATCAGGGCGCGGGCAAATCTGCCGGCAAGGACGAGTCCGCTGCCGCCTCGAAAGAGGCCGACACCGGCCAGGCCGCCTATGGCAACCACGACGAGGGCGCTACGGAAGGCAGCCAGACGCTGTCGCCCGCGGTGCGCCGCGCGGTGCTGGAATACGGCGTCGATCCCAGCAGCATCAAGGGCACCGGCAAGGACGGCCGCCTGACCAAGGAAGATGTGATCGCGGCGGCGAAGAACAAGGGCGATTCGAGCCCGGCTCCTTCGCCCGCGCCCTCCTCCGCCCCCGCCACCGTGGCTTCGGGCGAACGCCGCGAGGAACGCGTCAAGATGACGCGGATGCGCCAGACGATCGCCAAGCGCCTCAAGGGCGCGCAGGACAATGCGGCGCTGCTGACCACCTTCAATGATGTGGACATGAGCGCGGTCATCGAAACGCGCGAGAAGTACAAGGATCTCTTCGCCAAGAAGCACGACATCAAGCTCGGCTTCATGGGCTTCTTCGCGAAGGCCGCATGCCTTGCGCTGAAGGACGTGCCCGCCGCCAACGCCTATATCGAGGGCGACGAGATCGTTTATCACGACTTCGTCGACATCTCGGTCGCGGTCAGCGCGCCCAACGGGCTGGTCGTGCCTGTGATCCGCGATGCCGACAAGAAGGGCTTCGCGCAAATCGAGAAGGACATTGCGGACTTCGGCGCCCGCGCCAAGGACGGCACGCTGACGATGGAAGACATGAAGGGCGGTACCTTCACCATCTCCAACGGCGGCGTGTTCGGATCGCTGATGAGTACCCCGATCATCAACCCGCCGCAAAGCGCGGTGCTGGGCCTCCACCGGATCGAGGATCGCCCCGTGGCGATCAACGGCAAGGTCGAGATTCGCCCGATGATGTATATCGCACTCAGCTACGACCACCGCCTGATCGATGGCCGCGAGGCCGTGACCGCGCTGAAGATCATGAAGGAAGCGATCGAAGATCCGACCCGGATGCTGATCGACCTGTAAGTTTGCACGAAGCTGCCGTTCGTCATTCCCGCGAAGGCGGGAACCCGGCTCCGGACGGCAGAAGATGGGTCCCCGCCTTCGCGGGGATGACGAAGGTAGAGAAATGGCTGACCACAACTACGATTACGACGTCCTTGTCATCGGTGCAGGCCCGGGCGGTTATGTCGCCGCAATCCGCGCCGCGCAGCTGGGCCTCAAGACCGCGTGCGCCGAAGGGCGCGAGACGCTGGGCGGCACCTGCCTCAACGTCGGCTGCATTCCCTCCAAGGCGATGCTGCATGCGAGCGAGTTTTTCGACGCGGCCAAGAACGGCACGATGAAGGAACTCGGGATCGACGTGGAGCCCAAGCTCAACCTCGACCAGATGCACGCCCAGCGCCGCGATGCGGTGAAGGGTCTGACGGGGGGCGTCGCAGGCCTGTTCAAGAAGAACAAGGTCGACTGGAAGAAGGGCTACGCCACCTTCCAGGATGCGCACACCGTGAAGGTGGGCGATGAAACCGTCACCGCGAAGGACATCGTGATCGCGACCGGTTCCTCGGTCACTCCGCTGCCGGGTGTCGAAATCGACAACGACAAGCACGTGGTGGTCGATAGCACCGGCGCGCTCGAGCTGCCTGCCGTGCCCAAGAAAATGGTCGTCATCGGTGGCGGCGTGATCGGGCTGGAGCTCGGCTCGGTCTGGCGCCGTTTGGGTGCCGAAGTCACCTGCGTCGAATTCCTCGACGAAATCCTGCCCGGTATGGACGGCGACGTGCGCAAGGAAGCGCGCAAGATCTTCCGCAAGCAGGGGATCGAGTTCAAGCTTTCGACCAAGGTCACCGGCGTGTCCGTGAAGGGCAAGACCGCAACCCTGACCCTCGAACCAGCCGCTGGCGGCGACCCGGAAACGATGGAAGCCGATTGTGTGCTCGTCTCGATCGGGCGCAAGCCGAACACCGACGGCCTCGGCCTCGATGCGATCGGGCTGGAAACCAACAAGCGCGGCCAGATCGAGACCGATCACGATTTCCGCACCAAGGTGGACGGCGTGTGGGCGATCGGCGATTGCGTCCCCGGCCCGATGCTGGCGCACAAGGCCGAGGATGAGGGCATTGCCGTCGCGGAAAACATCGCGGGCCAGACCGGCATCGTGAACCACGCTATCATCCCGAGCGTCGTCTACACCTGGCCCGAGATCGCAGGCGTGGGCCTGACGACCGAGGAAGCCATCGAGAAGATGGGCGGCGACAAGAAGGCGGTGAAGGTCGGCAAGTTCCCGATGCTCGCCAACAGCCGCGCGCGCACCAACCACGAGGGCGATGGCTTCGTGAAAGTGATCGCAGAGGCGGAAAGCGACCGCGTGCTGGGCGTATGGGCCATCGCCGTGCCCGCCGGCACGATGATCGCCGAGGCGGCGATCGCGATGGAGTTCGGCGCGACGTCCGAGGACATCGCCTATACCTGCCACGCGCACCCGACCCATGCCGAGGCGACGAAGGAAGCGGCGATGGCGGTGCAGGGCAAGCCGATCCACTTCTGATCGAAGGATGATGGGCATCATGGCAGCGCATAGGCGAGAGCGGTTTCCAGCGCTTATCGCCATCGCGCTGCCGGTGCTTGCCGGGCTCGCCTCAATGGCGCTGTTCGGTGCCCCCCACGGCTACCTGATCGTCAATGGCTCTGCGCTGCTTGCGGCCGGCGCGATTCTCCTGATCGGCATGCCCCGGTTCGACCGGCGGGCCGTGCGGATCGCGGGCGGCGTGTTCGTACTGATATTCGCCCTGCCCCTGCTGAGCGGGCCACACATGAATGGCATCGCCCGCTGGCTGCCGGTCGGCCCCTTCATTCTCCATGCCGGAATGCTCACGATCCCAGCGCTGGCCGTGCTGGCGGGGCGTGAGCGCCTCTGGGGCCCGGTCGCATTGTTCGCCGCCATTCTGATCGCGCTGGTCCAGCCGGACTTCGCGAGTGCCTTCGCCCTCACCGGTGCGGCTACCGGGCTCTACCAGGTCCGCCCCGACTGGCGCATCGGGATCGTCATCATTATCGGATTTCTCGTCGCAATCTCGGCGGCGCTTCGGGGCGAGCTGCCCCCCGCGCCCTTCGTCGAACGGGTTCTGCAGGACGCGAGCAGCGCCTCGCCGATCATGGCGGTGGCCCTTGCCCTGTCGCTCGCCATTGCGACGCTGGTCATGCTGTTCGGCACCGGCCTGCCGCGCACGGCGCGCTATCCACTGGGCATGAGCCTGTTCGGCTTCCTTGTCGCGGCGCTGATCTCCAACTACCCGACTCCCCTGGCGGGCTATGGCGCGGCCGCGATCATCGGCTTTGCGCTGGCCCATGCCATCGCTTTCGCCCTGCCCGAAGCCAACGAGGCGCCCCGATGACGATACATCCCTTCCACCTCGCATTCCCGGTCCACGATCTTGAGGCCGCGCGCAATTTCTACGGCGCGCTGCTCGGCTGCGAAGAGGGCCGGTCGGACAAGGACTGGATCGATTATGATTTCTACGGCCACCAGATCGTCGCGCATCTGGCCCCGGCAGCGGTGGCCGCGCGCGGCGAGGATCGCAATTCGGTCGATGGCGATGCGGTGCCCGTACCCCATTTCGGCGTGGTGCTGCCGATGGAGGACTGGCAGGCGCTGGCCGACCGGCTGACCGACGCGGGCCTCCACTTCGTGATCGAGCCGACCGTGCGCTTCAGGGGCCAGCCGGGCGAACAGGCGACGATGTTCTTCCGCGATCCCAGCGGTAATGCGCTGGAGATCAAGGCGATGGCCGACCCCGCCAAGCTGTTCGCGAAGAACTGATCCAGCCGGGCCGACGCGCTAGCGATTGTGCCGCGCCGGTATGGTCGATAAGGGCGCGCCCATGGCTCGCGACCCCGGCACGATGCGTTTCGCCCCATGGCACGTCTGGCCCGACCGGCTGACCGGTCCGGCAAGGGGCCCGCGCGCCTGCTCCGGCCCTGCCCGCCCCAGCGGGGATGCCTTGCATCGGGGGAGAGCCCATGCCGGTTCCTGATCCCGCCGTTATCCTGACGCCGGTGCTCGACTGGCTCGACCTGATCGGGGTCGGGGTCTTCGCGCTGTCCGGCGCGCTCATCGCGGCGCGAGAGCGGCAGACCTTCGTCACCATGGGCTTCTTCGCGCTGGTGACGGGCGTCGGCGGCGGCACGGTGCGCGACCTGCTGATCGATGCGCCGGTCTTCTGGGTGAGGCACCCGTGGTATGCCGCCGTATGCATCGCGATGGCCGCGATCGTTTGGAACACGCCCACCCGCTGGTGGCAGGGCAAGCTGTTCGACTATGCCGACGGGGTCGGCCTCGCCGCCTATTCGGTGCTCGGCGCGGCCAAGGCGATGAGCTACGGCCTGCCGCCGCTTTCCGCCACGATCATGGGCATCATCACCGGGATCGTCGGTGGGACCATCCGCGACGTCATCGCGGGCCGTCCGTCGATCCTGATGCGGCCCGAACTCTATGTAACGGCCGCCGCACTGTCTGCTACGCTGTGCAGCTTCGGGATGTGGCTGTTCGACCCGCACGGGCTCAGCGACTGGGTCGTCTGGGCGATCGCCGCCTTCGCCGGCGTGATCCTGCGCAGCGCCGCGATCCGCTTCAATCTCGGGCTGCCGGCGTTCCACGAACGCGAGATGGCGAGCGAGCGGGAAACCGAGATCGGGACTGAAGCCGTGGCCGACGCGATCGAGCCCGAAAGCGACGGCATCTTCTTCGAGGAAGAGGCGTTGGAAGACGAAACGGCCCCCCGGACGTGACGTCCGCGGGCCCGTCGCGTTTCGCGTAGCGGACGATCAGTAAGGCTCGCCGTCGCCGTAGTCGGCGCCCGAACCGTCCCCATAATCCTGGCCGTAATCTTCGTAGCCGCTGTAATCCTCGCCCGGCACCGGCCCGCCGGGATAGGCAGGCTGCGCATTGCTGTCGGGCGTGGAATAGGTCGCGGGCGACGAATAGACGCGTCCGCGCGCGCGGGCGTAGACATCATCCGAATATTGCGGGTCGCCATAGGTGTCCCCGCCCGACTGGTAGGATACGCTGGACACACCGTAATCGACATTCAGCACGCGGCCCGCAGCGCTGGTCTGGCAGACGAAGCCGCTGCCGGCCGCCAGCGTGCCTGTTACCGAGTAACCGGTGGCATTGCGCCCGACATTGTCGATCGACCCGATCCGCTCCTCGCGCTCGACCCGTTCGACGCACGAGTCCACCGCGCGGTCGGAAGCGTCATTGCTGGCATCACTGCTGTCGTAGCGATCGTCGTATCCGTCATCGTAGCGATTATCGCGCTTCTTGGGGCTCGTCGCGGCGAGCACTGCGACGATGCCGCCAATGATCGCCGCACCGGCCACCACGTCGCCCAGATCGGTCCGGTCGCGATGACGGCGGTAGCGATAGCGACGGCGATGGTCGGCCTCGTCGGCGCCATCGTTGAGCACGGTCTGCGTCGCATAACCCGCCTGCTCGGCGGGAACACCCACGCGCGGCAGCTCCACCGCCTGTGCGGGCGACACGGCCAGCACGCCAACCGCGCAAGCCATCGAGATTTTCGAGATATTGCTCATACCCTGATACTTTCCCAGACGGGGAGCATGCACTCCCGCGCGACCTTGAAACGGGATAGGCGGCCAGCCCTGTCACCGGTCTGAACCGCCTCCCCTGCCGCCCGACCCACCATGCCGGACGAGCGCGACGAAGCGTAAACCCTAGATGCGGTTCAGGCCACGAATACCGCGATAGTCGATATCGACCACCCGGCCGCGACGGATCTGGCAGCTGAAGCGGCCGCGATCGCCCCGATCATAGCCGCGCCGGTCGTAGCCGCGGCGCTGGTCGCGATAACCGCGCGCACCGTCCACTTCGATCCGGCCGGTAATGTTCCAGCCACGGCGCGTGTCGCGCACCCGGTTGATGTCGACTACGTTGGCGTAGCGATAGCCCGCACGGCGCGCCTGATTCTCGGCAACACGCACGCACTTGTCGATCGCGCCGCGCGGATTGCCGTTGGAACGGTAATAGTCGTCGCGATAGCGGCGGTCACGGTCGCGGTAGCGATCGCGGTCGTTGTTGGAGGCCGATGCGATGGCCGCGATGCCGCCAATGATCAGCGCCCCGGCGATCACTTCGCCGACGCCGATCCCGTCATTGTCGCGGTCGCGGTAGCGCTGCGCCTCGGCAGGGGCGGCAGAGGTGAATGCCATGGCGCCCGCGGCAGCGGTGCACAGGGCGGCCTTGGTGAAGCTTTGCATGGTGGGTCTCCTCACTATGGTGCCGAGCGCCATTGCCCGAACGCCTGTGGTTCTAGGAAACCCGCGGTGAGGTGTGACTGAATTGCGGTGAAAGCCGTCGTTCAGATAACATGCCTTGAACCTGAACGCGGGCAAAGGACCACGGTGACGCGTGGTGCTCCTCCAGCGGTGGCGGCGGGGCACCCGGCCCCGCCCCCGTCCCTTCTAGTCCGCGAGATCGAGCCCGGTGAAGGCGGCGAGGAAGGCGAGGATATCCGACGCCTCCTCGATCGCCTTGTCGGTCGGTTTGCCCGAACCGTGGCCCGCGCGGGTCTCGATCCGGATCAGCTGCGGCCGCTCGCCCAGGTCCGCCGCCTGCAACGCGGCGGTGTACTTGAAGCTGTGGCCCGGGACGACGCGGTCGTCGGTATCGGCGGTGGTCACCAGCAGCGCGGGGTAATCCTCGCCATCGCGCACATTGTGATAGGGCGAATAGGCGAGCAGCGTGCGGAAGTCGTCCTCCCGGTCAGGATAGCCGTAATCGTCCACCCAGTAGCGTCCGGCAGTGAACTGGTTGAAGCGCAGCATGTCCATCACGCCGACCGCCGCGTTGCCCGCCGCAAACAGGTCCGGCCGCTGGTTGGCGACGGCACCGACCAGCAGGCCGCCGTTCGAACCGCCCTGGATCGCAAGGCCGTTCTCCGGCGTGATGCCCTGATCGATCAGATATTCGCCCGCCGCGATGAAATCGTCGAACACGTTCTGCTTGTTGTCGAGGCGCCCGCCATCGTGCCACGCCTTGCCGTATTCGCCGCCGCCACGGATGTTGGCGACCGCATAGGCACCGCCCGCCTCGATCCAGGCGAGACGCGATGGCGAGAAGCCCGGCGTCAGGCTGATGTTGAACCCGCCGTAACCGTAGAGCAGCGTCGGGACGGCCTCGCCACTCTCGGCGACCTCACGGCTGCGGACGACGAACATGGGTACGCGCGTCCCATCCTTGGAGTTGTAGAACGTCTGCTCGACCACGAAATCGTCGGGGTCGAAGGCGACCTCGGGCTGTGCCCAGACCGTGCTTTCGCCGGTCGCCACGTCGTAGCGATAGACTGTGGAGGGCCGGTTGTAGCTGGAGAAGCTGTAGAAGGTTTCGTCATCGTCGGGCGCACCGCCGAAGCCGCCCGCGCTGCCGATGCCGGGCAGCTCCACTTCGCGTTCGAGCGTGCCGTCGAGACCGAACACCTCGATCTTGCTCTTCGCATCGACGAGGTAGCTCGCGATCAGCTTGCCACCGACCAGCGAAACGCCGCCGAGAGTCTGTTCGGTCTCCGGGATCACCGTCGTCCAGCCCTGCTGCGGCGCGGTGAGGTCGGTCGTGACGACCTTCTTCAGCGGAGCATCGTCATTGGTGACGAAGAAGAAGCGGCTGCCCAGATTGCCGACATAGGAATAGTCGTATTCGAACCCGGGAACGAGCGTGACGGGTTCGGCATCGGGACGCTCCAGATCGATCAGGCTGATCTCGTACCGCTCGTCGGTCCCGCTGGAGCTGGTCACGATCAGCCAGCGGCCATCGTCGCTCACCTGCGCGATGTGGTTCAGTTCGGGCTCGTCGGGCGTCTCGTAGACCAGCGTGTCGGCATCCTGATCGGTGCCGAGCTGGTGGAAATAGACCTGCTGGTTGGTGTTGAGCGCTTGGAACGTCTCCCCCTCGCCCGTCGCGGGGAAGCGGCTGTAGTAGAACCCGCTGCCGTCCTTCGCCCAGTCGAGGTTGGAGAATTTCACCCACTCGACCGTGTCGGCCAGCACGCCGCCGGTCGCGACATCCATCACCCTGACCGTGCGCCAGTCGCTGCCGCCATCCTGGATGGCGTAGGCCAGCTTGCTGCCATCCTCGGTGATCGCATAATCGGCCAGCGCGGTGGCGCCGTCCGCCGCCCAGGTGTTGGGATCGATCAGGACGCGGGCATCGCCATCGAGGCCATCGCGCACGTAGAGGACCGATTGGTTCTGGAGCCCGTCGTTGCGGGTATAGAAATAGTGCCCGCTCTTCTCGCTCGGCAGGCCGAAGCGCTCGTAATCGGTCAGCTGCGTGATCCGCGCCTTCAGCGCCTCGCGACCCGGCAGCCGGTCGAGGAAGGCGTCGGTGACCGCGTTCTGCCGGGCGACCCAGTCCGCGACCTCGCTGTCGACCCGGACATCGTTTTCCAGCCAGCGATAGGGGTCGGCGACCTGTTCGCCGAACTGCTCTTCGACGACATCGCCGGCGCGGGTCTCGGGATAGTCGGGCGCGCTCAGGGCCTGGGCGGCAAGCGGGAGTGCACCGGCGACGAGCGCGGTGGCCGCGCCGGTGAGAAGGATGTTGCGAAGCATGGAGGTATCCTCGTGTGCGATGGAAAGCGTGGGAGCTATGTAGTCCGCGAGCGCGGGCGCGCAAATCAATCGATCGCGGCAAGCACGTCGCGGGTGAAGGCGACGATATCGAAGCGGCTGCCTGTGGGGTCTTCGCCGCGCCGGACGATCACCGCATCGCGGCTCGGCACGACGACCACATACTGCCCGCGATTGCCCATTGCGGCGAAGGTATCGGCGGGGATGCCTTCGTGGTCGTTGAACAGCCACCAGCCTGCGCCGTAACCGAAGCCATTGCCGGGCTGCGGGCCGGAGGGGGTCGAAACATATTCGCGCCAGTTCTCCGGCAGGAGGCGCTTGCCATCGGAAGTCACACCGTCGTTGAGATAGAGCCGCCCGAGCTTCGCGAGATCGTCCGCCGTCGCCCAGACCTGGCTGGAGAGGATGTAGTCCCCGCCCCAATCGGTTTCAGCTACGGTGCCGGTCATGCCGATGTCTTCGAACAGGTCCGCCGGATCGTAGCTCTCGAACGTATCCTCAATCGCCTTGACCGCCATCAGCGTGTCGTTGTTGGCATAGCGAAACACGGTGCCCGGCTGGGAGAGCAGGGGCCACCCGGTTGCACTCTCGGCCACCAGCGCACCCCCCATGTAGAGCGGATCGGTCCGGTTGCCCGGCGTATCGCTGTAGCGGCCCGAGGCCATGCGCAGGAAGTTGTCGATGGTGATCTCGCGCCGCGCGTCCCAGCGCCACTGATCGAAGGCGAGCCCGTCGGTCACCTGCGCATCGCCCCGCTGGACCGCGGCGCCGATCAGCGTGGCGGCGATGCTCTTGGCGACCGACCAGGTGCGCTGCGGCGTGTCGGGGCCGAAGCCGGGGGCGTACTTGAAAAGCTCCGCGTCACCCTGCTGAATGACAACAGCCGTAGTGCGCGTTCCCTCGCCATAGGTGTCGCGAAAAGCCAGGTCTATGGGACCAACCGATTCGGACAGATCGTTGTTGAGTAGTTGTGATGCCTGGCTCTTGCCGGGCGGTCCCGGAGAAGCAAGCTCACCCCCATCCTCCCCCGGCATCGGCGGCACCCGCATCTCCGGCATGCTCGGTTCGAGCCCGATCGGTGCAAGGCGGCAGCCCTGATCGTGCGACCCTTCCGCAAAGCGCGGTGGCATGTCGTCCGCCCATTCCACCTCGACCAGCGCCACGCGGCCTGCAGCATCGGGCAAGATCGAATAGTCCAGATCGCCGACAATATCCGCGATGCGCGGATAGATGCCGGTCAGCTCCCACGCCTCGACGCTCTCGGGTGTCCGCTCCACCCCGTTGCGCTGCGCATTGGCGAGCGCGCTGCACAGGAACAGCGCCTTGTACCCGGCGGCCAGCGCACGGTCGTAGCGCGCGTCGAGATCGGGCTGGCTGGTCGACTGGGCCGCAATCGGCGTGGCAAGGGCGAAAGCCGCTAGCGCGGCAAGGCTGGTGCGGATCATGGTGCGCGAGTGTGCCACAGACCCACTAAAAGAAAAGGCCGCAGGATCGCTCCGGCGGCCTTTTCCTTGGGACTACCCACGCGCCTCAGTCGCCCGGCGGGATCAGCCCGTCGATCACGTAGATCACGCCGTTCGAAGCGGCGATGGCCTTGCCGGTGAACCGGGGTGCATCCTCCGCATTGCCGAGCACGATCTTGCCATCGATCTCGCGGATATCGATCGGCTTGTCCGCCACGCTGGCAAGCTGGATCGCACCACCATTGCGCTCCAGCGCCTGGTCGAGATCGGCCTTGGCGATGGCACCAACCGCAATGTGACGGCGCAGCATGGCAATCAGTTCGGGCCGCGCTTCCTCGGTCTGCAGGCGGGCCATGTCTTCTTCCGGCAGCGCGCCAAGCGCCTCGTTGCTGGGCAGGAACAGCGTATAGGCGCCCACGCCGACGAAGGTGGTGTCGAGACCTGCGGTCTTGATGAGATCGTGCGCGGTGGAGACTTCGTCGATCTCGCCGATCGTGGCGTACAGGCGGCTCGGCCCCGGCTCGGCGGTGGTGTCCACCGCATTGCCTTCGGCGTCGGCGGCATCGCCGCACGCAGCCAGCGGCAGCGCCAATGCGAGCGACGCGATCGCCGCTCCAAGATGCGTATTCATTGCGTGCCCCTTCAGGTCAGCAGATCGATGACGGCCGATACGAGCCGGGTTTCCGGATCGGCACGATACACATAGCCGTCGCTGTATCGGTAGAGCGCATCGGGGCCGTCACGATAGCGATCCCGATACTGGTACGGCACGTTGTACACATCGTAGCCAGCGGGAAGCGGTTGCCCAACCGAAATGTCGTCGCCCGTCAGCAGCGCTGCGATCCCGGTGATCGCGCGGTCCTCGGGATCGACCGAAAACAGCGTGCGGTCGGCGTAGTAATAGCGATCGTCGCGGTTCTGGCCGAAATAGTTGCCGTAATAGGCGGGCGCGCGATACTCTTCGTAAGCGGTCGGCCATTGCTTGCCGCCGAACAGGGCACCGCCCACCAGCGGGATGAGCGATTCGATCACCCCGCCCCGATTCGGGCGATAGGCGTAGCCATCGTAATAGCTCCAGCCTTCGTCGCCGAAGCGCGAATAGGCGGAGCGGTAGTAATCGCCGAAGCGTTCGTCACCGAGCTTCTTGGCCTGCCCGGGCGGCTGGCAGCCATTGTTCTTCTTGGCGAGGCCGGGCGGGCAGAAGCCGCGCAGCGTGCGTTCGTCGCGATCGAAGCGGCCGAGCGCGCGGCGCACGTCCCGCTCTTCCACCGCTTGGGCAATATCGCGTGTGGCCCGGCTCGCACCGGGCCCCACTTCGCGGTCCACCCGGCGCTCCATGCGCTGTTCGATTTCGCGCTCGACACGGTCGCGCAGTGCCTCCGCATTGCCATTCCCGCGCATGTCCGGCGGGCCGCCATTGCCACGCAGCGCGTTACCATTGCCCGGATTGCCGTTCCCGCGCATGGCGGGCGGGCCGCTCCGGGCATCGCCGCGATCCTTACCACTGCCCTGGCCAGGGTTTGCCTTGGCTGCCCCATTGCCGTTGCCGCCATTTCCGTTGCCGATCCCTTGCGCTAGGACGGGCGCTGCAACGGCCAGCGCAAGCGCGCTCGAGGCAGCTATTGCGATACGCATGGTGTTTCTCCTTGGAAAAACAAACATTGCGCAAGCTTTGGGGTTCCGGAGGGGGTACGCCGGACAGACGAAGGGCCGCGCGGGTTGCCCCGGCGGCCCTTGCTGAATTCGCGATTTCGGGGCGCGATTATGCGTCTTCGAGATCGTCCTCGTCGCTCATCACCGGGCCCGAGTCCTGGCCCTTGGCGTCTTCGTCGCGGTCGACGAATTCGATGATCGCCAGCTGCGCGCTGTCCGAAGCGCGGTAGCCCGCCTTGATGATGCGGACATAGCCACCGTCACGATCGGCGTAACGCTCTGCCAGAACGTCGAACAGCTTCTTCAGCTGCGTTTCGTCCTGCAGGCGACCCATCGCAAGGCGCCGGTTCGAAAGGCCGCCGCGCTTGCCCAGCGTGATCAGCTTTTCGACATAGGGGCGCAGTTCCTTCGCCTTGGGCAGCGTGGTCAGGATCTGTTCGTGCTTGATGAGGGCCGCCGACATGTTGCGGAACATGGCGGTGCGGTGGCCCGACTTGCGGTTCAGCTTACGCTGCGAAATTCCGTGACGCATATTTCAATCCTTCGTTCGTAAGGGGGCCGTACGAGGTACCCCGGTACCGGCGGCGCTTCAGGGTGCGCCGCCTTGACCCGATCAGCCGAGCAGCTCTTGTTCGAGCTTCTTGGCCATTTCCTCGATGTTCTCCGGCGGCCAGCCCGGGATGTCCATCCCGAGGCGCAGCCCCATGCTGGAGAGCACTTCCTTGATCTCGTTGAGCGACTTGCGGCCGAAGTTCGGCGTGCGCAGCATCTCGGCTTCGGTCTTCTGGACCAGATCGCCGATGTAGATGATGTTGTCGTTCTTGAGGCAGTTGGCCGAACGGACCGACAGCTCCAGTTCGTCGACCTTCTTGAGAAGGTAACGGTTGAGCTGGTTGGCGTCCGATTCCTGCGGTTCCGCAGCCATCCCGATCATCGGGCTCGACGGCTGCGGAATGCCATCCTCGAAGTGGACGAACAGCGTCAGCTGATCCTGCAGGATGCGCGCGGCGTAGGCCACGGCGTCTTCAGGGGTGACGGTCCCGTCGGTTTCGATCGTCAGGCTGAGCTTGTCGTAGTCCAGTTCCTGGCCGACGCGGGCGTTCTCGACCTTGTAGCTCACCTGCTTGATCGGCGTGTACAGCGAATCGACGGGGATCAGGCCGATCGGCGCATCCGCCGGACGGTTCTGAACCGCCGCGACGTAGCCCTTCCCGGTGTCCGCGGTCAGCTCCATGTTGAGCGTCGCGCCTTCATCGAGCTGGCAGATCACGAGATCCTTGTTCATGATCTCGATATCGCCGGAAACGGCAATATCGCCTGCCTTCACCGCGCCCGGACCGGTCGCGGAGAGCTGCAGGCGCTTGGGGCCTTCGCCTTCCATCTTGAGCGCGATCTGCTTCACGTTCAGGACGATGTCGGTCACGTCTTCGCGAACGCCGGCGAGCGAGCTGAACTCGTGCAGCACGTTCTCGATCTTGATCGAGGTGATCGCGGCACCCTGGAGCGAGGAAAGCAGGACACGGCGCAGCGCGTTGCCGAGCGTCAGGCCGAAACCGCGTTCCAGCGGCTCGGCCACAAAGGTGGCCTTGCGCTTCTTGTCGGAGCCTGTGTCCTTCAGTTCGAGCGAGGTGGGCTTCTTAAGTTCCTGCCAGTTCTTGGTGTTGACGGCCATGGATGTCCCCTAGGAATGCAAGATCGGCTTGGGCCGGGCACTTCTTTGCGCGAAAAGAAGAAGTGCGACCGGCCCGGGATGTGTCGGCGGAGGGAACGGTTCCCACCGCCGGGCAGGATCGGGTCAGACGCGGCGCCGCTTGGAAGGGCGAACCCCGTTATGCGGAATCGGCGTCACATCGCGGATGCTGGTGATGGTGAAGCCCACCGCCTGCAGCGCGCGCAGCGCACTCTCGCGGCCCGAACCCGGGCCCTTTACTTCGACTTCCAGCGTACGAACGCCATGTTCGGCGGCTTTCTTGCCCGCATCGTCGGCAGCGACCTGCGCGGCATAGGGCGTCGACTTGCGGCTGCCCTTGAAGCCCATCATCCCGGCGCTGGACCAGCTGATCGCATTGCCCTGCGCATCGGTGATGGTGATCATGGTGTTGTTGAAGCTGGCGTTCACGTGCGCGACGCCGCTGGAGATGTTTTTCCGCTCGCGGCGCCGGATGCGGCCTGGTTCGCGTGCCATTGGTGTTTCCCCTTAAGGAAGAGAGATCGAAAAAGAGTCGGAAGGAAGCGCTGGTTAGCGCTTACTTCTTCTTGCCGGCGATCGGCTTGGCCTTGCCCTTGCGGGTGCGCGCATTGGTGTGCGTGCGCTGGCCGCGAACGGGCAGGCCGGCGCGATGGCGCAGGCCGCGGTAGGAACGAAGGTCCATCAGACGCTTGATGTTCATCGCGGTCTGACGACGCAGGTCGCCTTCCACCGTGTGTTCTTCGTCGATCGTCTCACGGATGCGGAGCACTTCCTCGTCGGTGAGGTCCTGCACGCGGGTCTTGTGATCAATGCCGAGCTTGTCGGCGATCTCGACGGCCTTGGTCCGGCCGATTCCGTGAATATAGGTAAGCGCAATGATCACGCGCTTGTTGGTGGGGATATTTACCCCGGCAATACGAGCCACTTACTTCTCCATGCTCCACAGGGCCATGCCGCGCCCCTTGCGGGATGAGGCAGCCCTATCTCATCGCTAGTTTCATCGAACCAGTGCGCCACCGAGTCCGGGACGGACAAAGACCGGCAGGCAGTAAAACCAGGCCGGTGATGCAGCGATGCATTGGGTCGGACGAACGGCGCACATAGGCGTATGAAAACGCAGCGTCAACAGTTGCGCGACAAAAACGGAGCGCGTGCCCGGTGGGCCGCGTCTCTTCCATCCGATATACGCGGATTTACCGCGCAGGCGCGCCCGTGTCAAAACCTGCGCGCATGATTTTCCCCGTCATGGCCAGGCAAGGCCCCCGGCGAGTCTGCCGTGAGCCCGCCGGACGAACCGAATCGCCGGGTGCGCTAGCGCCCCGTGCCGAGCCCTGTGGCCGGGGTTTCGTCGGTCTCGCCGAAGGCATCGTCGAACGCGTTCTTCCTGCCAGCTTCCGCCTCGACGTCGATCGCGCCGCCCAGCGCATCGGCAAGGCCCATCGCCTGTTCGCCGATCACCCCATCGACGGCCGTCGAGATCTCGTCCACCTCGAACCGCATCGTGCCACCGACAACATATTCCCACACGATCCGCGTGCCGGAGGCCTCGCCATCATCGCCATCCTCGCCCTCGATCGGCTGCATCGTGATGGTGAGCACGCCATCGACCGGCTCGCTCTGCAACGGGCCGAGCGCGCCGCGCATCCGCAGCACCTTGCGGGGCACCGCCTGGACCACGACCATGTGCTGCACGCTGCCCTCGAGCCCGGAATCGTCCGCGCCATCCTCGGCCGGGATCGTCTCGCAGAAGCAGCCGCCCGCCTGCGGGACCAGGGTCATGTTGGCAGCGTCGGCCGACCAGGTATGGCTGTCGTTCCACCAGTCGCCCGGGGCGATCAGCGCAAGCCAGGCATCCTTGGGCGCTGCGCCGACTTCGAGCGCGTAGCGGCTGACGAAATGGCTGTCGCTGCTTTCGGTCACCTCCGCCTGCGCCGGTGCGGCGGCGAACGTGCCTGCGGCAAGCAGCAGCGATGCGACTGGGGCGAAACGGGTCATCGGCAACATCCTCTTCATGCCCCCGCTATTCCACGGGTGGGCAGCAAAGGGAACCTGCCCCTTGCGCGCGGGCGGTACGCGCAACTAGCGCAGCAGCGCGTCGATGCTCGCCGAAACATCCTCGATCGAGCCCATGCCGTCGACCCGCGAAACCAGCTCGCGCTCTTCGTAATAGGGCAGGATCGGCGCGGTCTCGGACCGGTAGACTTCCATGCGGTGGCGCACGGTCGCCTCGTTATCGTCCGGCCGGCGCTTGAACTCCGTGCTGCCGCACTTGTCGCATACGCCCGGCGTCTCGGGCTGCTTGTGCCGCTCGTGATAGCCCTCGCCGCACTTGGCGCAGGTGAAACGGCCCGTGATGCGATCGACCAGCGCCTCTTCGTCCACCTGCAGCTCGATCACGCGATCAAGCTTGCGGCCGTGCTTGGCGAGCAGCGCATCGAGCTGCTCGGCCTGTGCGCGGGTGCGAGGATAACCGTCGAAGATCGCACCGGTGTCGGCCGACATTGATGCAAGCTCATGATCGATCAGGGCGGAGACGATGTCGTCCGACACCAGCTCGCCGGCATCCATGATCGCCTTGGCCTGCTTGCCCACCTCGGTCTGCGCCTTCACCGCTGCGCGCAGCATGTCTCCGGTGGAGAGCTGGCGCATGCCGTATTCGTCGACCAGGCGGTGCGCCTGGGTACCCTTCCCCGCGCCTGGCGGTCCGAGAAGAATGATGTTCATCGCACTCCCCTGTTCGTGCGTGGGGCCGGATGCAAGGGATGTCTTAGACGAACCGCGGGGATAACCCCGGCCCGTCGGCCCTTCATCCTGCAGAATGCGTCAGCGCATCCGCCCCTTCAACTTCGCCTTCTTGATGAGGTCGCCGTACTGGTGCGCCAGCAGGTGCGACTGGATCTGACTGATCGTATCCACCGTCACGTTCACCACGATCAGCAGGCTGGTACCACCCAGGAAGAGGGGAATACCGGTCTGCGCGATCATGTATTCGGGCAAGACACAGACCACCGTGAGGTATGCCGCGCCGACCACGGTGATGCGGGTCAGGACATAATCGAGATATTCGGAGGTGCGCTTGCCCGGACGGATACCGGGGATGAACCCGCCGTTCTTCTTCAGGTTCTCAGCCGTCTCCTCCGGGTTGAACACAACCGCGGTGTAGAAGAAGCAGAAGAACACGATCAGCACGGAATAGAGCAGCATGTAGATCGGCTGCCCGTGCTGGAGGTAGAAGTTCAACGTATTGATCGTCTGCCCGGCGGTACTGTCAGGATCGACCGAGTTGCCGGCGAACTGGCTGATGGTCAGCGGCAGCAGCAGCAGCGAGCTGGCGAAGATCGGCGGAATAACACCCGCGGTGTTGATCTTGAGCGGCAGGTGGCTGCGGTCCGCCTGCATCATGCCACGCTGGGTCGCGCGCTTGGGATATTGGATCAGCAGCCGGCGCTGTGCGCGTTCCATGAAGCTGATGAACAGGATGAGGATGACGATCATCGCAATGAAGCCGATGATGATCACCGGCGAGATCGCTCCGGTCCGCCCGCCTTCGAACATATTGCTCGCGAAGCTGGGGAACTGGGCGACGATGCCCGCCATAATGATGAGCGAAACGCCGTTGCCGATGCCGCGCGACGTGATCTGTTCACCGATCCACAGCAGCAGCATGGTCCCGCCGACGAGGCTGATGACCGCGCCGATGCGGAACATGATGCCGGGGTCGACGACCGCCTGCAGACCGCTCTGCGCGCCGTAGCTTTCGAGCCCGGTGGCGAGGAAGTAGCCCTGGATCACGCACAGGAAGACCGTGCCATAACGGGTATACTGGTTGAGCTTCTGGCGCCCGGTCGCGCCTTCCTTCTTCAGCGCCATCAGCGTGGGATGCAGGGCGGAGGCCATCTGCACCACGATCGAGGCGGTGATGTAGGGCATCACGCCTAGCGCGATCAGGCTCATGCGTTCAAGGCTGCCGCCCGAGAAGGTGTTGAACAGGTCGAGCACGCCGCCGCGCGTCTGGTCGTACAGGTCGCCCAGGATTTGCGGATTGACACCCGGCAGCGGGACGAAGCTGAGGAAGCGGAAAACGATCAGCGCGACAACCGTGAACCAGATGCGCTGGCGCAGTTCGGTCGCCTTGGAGAAATTCGCCAAGCTGAGGTTGGACGCGATATTATCGGCGCGTGATGCCATGGGAAATCATCGATCCTGCATTAGTCGACGGCTCTCGGCCGCCCCCGTCGCGCAGTAGATAGGGTGCGGGTCCGTCCTTGTCGAACCCCCCGCACCCCAAATGCTTGTCAGTCGGCTTTTTTGCCCGACTTAGCGGCCTTGTTCGCTTCGGCGCGGGCCGACTTCTTTTCGCTCTCGGGCTGGGCCGCGGCGATCACCTCGACCTTGCCGCCCGCCTTCTCGACCGCCTCGATGGCGCCCTTGCTGGCGCCGGCAACCTTGAAGGTGACCTTCGAAGTCAGTTCGCCCTTCGCGAGGAGGCGCACGCCATCCTTGCCGCCACGCGCGAGGCCAGCGGCCTTGAGCGCTTCGTGGTCGAGCGTGTTCTTGGCATCGAGCTTCTTGGCGTCGATGAACTTCTGGACCATGCCGATATTCACCTCGGCAAAGTCCTTGCCGAAGGGATTGTTGAAGCCGCGCTTCGGGATCCGCATGTGGAGCGGCATCTGGCCGCCTTCGAAACCCTTGATGGCCACGCCTTCACGGCTCTTCTGGCCCTTCTGACCACGGGCGGCAGTCTTGCCCTTGCCCGAGCCGATGCCCCGGCCCACGCGCATGCGCGACTTGCGGGCGCCTTCGTTGTCTTTGATGTCGTTGAGTTTAAAAGCCATGTTGCACTCGCTTTCGCTTTTCTTCGCGCTGATAAAATGGAAGCGGCCCGCTACACCGAGCGGGCCGCCGCCGTCAATTGTTATAGCAGAAGGGCTTAGCCCTCCACCACCTCGACCATGTGCGGCAGCTTTGCGATTGCGCCGCGCACTTCGGGGGTGTCTTCCAGCTCGACAACCCGGTGCATCTTGCCGAGGCCCAGACCGATAAGGGTCTTCTTCTGGCTCTCGGGACGCCGGATGGGCGAGCCGATCTGCTTGATCTTGATCTTAGCCATCGGTTCTTACTCCACTACCGCGGCGGCATCCGCCTCGGCTTCCGCTTGGCTCGCACCACCGCGGGCCAGCAGGTCGGCAACCTTCTTGCCCCGACGCTGAGCCACCGACTTGGGCGAGCTCTGGTTGAGGAGCGCGTCGAAGGTCGCGCGGATCATGTTGTAGGGATTCGATGTGCCGACCGACTTGGTCACGACGTCGGCCACACCGAGGCTTTCGAACACGGCGCGCATCGGACCACCGGCGATGATGCCGGTACCCGGAGGCGCGGTGCGAACGGTCACCTTGCCGGCACCGAAACGCCCCTTGGCGTCGTGGTGCAGCGTGCGGCCTTCCTTCAGCGCGACGCGGATCATGTGCTTGCGCGCAGCGGCCGAAGCCTTGCTGATCGCTTCGGGCACTTCGCGCGCCTTGCCGTGACCGAAGCCGACGCGGCCCTGGCCGTCACCGACGACGACGAGTGCGGCGAAACCGAAGCGCTTACCACCCTTCACCGTCTTCGAGACGCGGTTGATGTGAACCAGCTTCTCGATGATGCCGTCGTCTTCTTCCTCGCGCTTGCCACGACGATCGTCGCGACCGCGACCACGTCCACGACCACCACGATCACCGCCGCCGCGATTGTCGCGACCACCACGGCCCTGACGCTCGCGCGGCTGGCCTTCGGCGCCCTGTGCGGGGCTCTGATTGTCGGCAGCTTCCGAAGGCGTGTCGGCGATCGCCGGCTCTTCCTTCTTCACACCGTGATCGGTTTCCGCTTCCGCGACGCCGGACGCAGCCTTCGCAGCCGCAACCTCGGGGGTCTCGGGAACGCCGGGCGCCTGTTCGGGCGTGCTTTCCGTGTTTTCGTTCTTTTCGTCAGCCATCATCAGAACTCCAGCCCGCCTTCGCGAGCGGCATCGGCCAGCGCCTTGACGCGGCCATGGAACAGGAAGCCGCCGCGATCGAACACGACCGTCGTAACGCCCGCTTTCTTGGCGGCGTCGGCGATGTTCGAGCCGACCGTCTTGGCGGCGTCGATATTCGCGGTCGAGCCTTTCACGCCCAGCGTCGATGCACTGGCGAGCGTCTTGCCCGCCGTGTCGTCGATGATCTGCGCGTAGATGTGCTTGCCCGTGCGGTGAACCGACAGACGGGGCTTGCCACCCGCATTCTTGCGCAGCGCAGTGCGGACGCGCTGGCGGCGGCGTTCAAAGAGAGAGAGCTTTGCCATCTTACTTCTTCTTCCCTTCCTTGCGGAAGATGTATTCGCCCTGGTACTTGATGCCCTTGCCCTTGTAAGGCTCGGGCTTGCGCCAGCGGCGGATTTCAGCGGCGAACTGGCCAACGGACTGCTTGTCGATACCGCTGATGATGATGGTCGTCTGATCGGGCGTTTCCACCGTCAGACCTTCCGGCACATCAAGGTCGACGTCATGCGAATAGCCGAGCTGAAGCTTGAGCTTCTTGCCCTGCGACTGCGCACGGTAACCGACGCCCGAAATCTGCAGCGTCTTTGTGAAGCCGTCGGTGACGCCTTCGACCAGGTTCGAAACCAGCGTGCGCTGCATGCCCCAGTGGCTGCGGGCGGGCTTGGTGTCGTTGACCGGATCGACCGCGATCGAGCCATCTTCCAGCTTGTAGGACACGAGGTCCGACAGCCCCATGGTGAGCGTGCCCTTGGGGCCCTTCACCGAGAGGGTGCCGTTGTCGATCTTGGCCTCGACCCCGCTCGGGATCGCGACCGGACGTTTGCCGATGCGGCTCATCAGAACACCTCCGCCAGCACTTCGCCACCAACGTTCTGGCTGCGAGCTTCCGCGTCGGAAAGCACGCCGCGCGGCGTCGAGACAATCGTGATGCCAAGGCCGTTGCGCACCGTCGGCAGCTCGCGGCTGGCCGAATAGATGCGCCGTCCCGGCTTGGAAACGCGGGCGACATGCTTGATCGCAGGTTCGCCCTCGAAATACTTCAGTTCGATCCGCAGCGCGGGGTGCTTGCCCGAAGAGTCTTCGCTATAGCCACGGATGTAGCCTTCACGCTGGAGCACTTCGAGAACGTTCGCACGCAGCTTGGACGCCGGCGACAGGACGGAGTCCTTCTTCGCCTGCTGGCCGTTGCGGATACGGGTGAGCATGTCACCCAGGGGATCGGTCATCGCCATGGTCTAATCCTCACCAGCTCGACTTGGTCAGGCCGGGAATCAGGCCCTTGTTGCCCAGATTCCGCAGCTCGATGCGGTTGATGCCGAACTTGCGGTAGTAGCCGCGCGGGCGGCCCGTGGTGGAACAGCGGTTGCGGACCCGGGTCGGGTTCGCATTACGCGGCAGTTCGGCCATCTTGAGCCGGGCCATCAGGCGCTCGGTCTCGTCGGCGTCCTTGTCGTCCGCGATAGCCTTCAGCTTCGCGTACTTGTCCGCGTACTTCTTCACGAGAGCCTTGCGCTTCTCGTTCTTGTTGATGGAACTCAGTTTCGCCATTGGACTTAAGCTCTCCTGCAGCGGCTTACGCCGCCTCCTTCTCTTCGTCGGCCTTTGCTTCGGCCGGGAACGGGAAACCGAACAGGCGCAGCAGTTCGCGCGCTTCTTCGTCGGTCTTCGCGGTGGTGGTCACGATGATATCCATGCCCCGGACCTTCTCGATCTGGTCGTACGAGATCTCGGGGAAGATGATCTGCTCCTTCAGGCCCATGGCATAGTTGCCACGGCCGTCAAAGCTCTTCGGGTTCAGGCCACGGAAGTCGCGGATGCGGGGCATCGCGACCGTCACCAGACGATCGAGGAATTCGAACATCCGGTCGCGGCGCAGGGTCACCTTGCAACCGATCGGCATGCCTTCGCGCAGCTTGAACTGTGCGATCGACTTCTTGGCCTTGGTGATAACGGGCTTCTGGCCCGCGATCAGCGCCATTTCCTCGGCTGCGGTCTGGACCTTCTTCTTGTCCTGGCTCGCTTCGCCCACGCCCATGTTGAGCGTGATCTTTTCGAGCCGCGGAACTTCGAGACGGTTTTTGTAGCCGAACTTCTCGGTCATCGCCTTGACGATCTGGTCGTCGTAGCGGGACTTCATGCGGGGGGTATAATCAGCCATCGATGGTCTCTCCGGACTTGACCGCAACGCGCACCTTCTTGCCGTCGCGTTCTTCGATACGCACGCGGGTCGGCGCGCCGTCCTTGGGATCGGCAACCGCGACCTTCGCGATGTGCATCGGCGCTTCGTAGCGGTCGATGCCGCCCTGCGGATTGGTCTGCGAGGGCTTGCGGTGACGGGCGATCATGTTGACGCCTTCCACCACGACCTTGCCGTCCTTCGGCAGGACCTTGGCGACCGTACCGGTCTTGCCCTTGTCCTTGCCCGAAAGCACGACGACGTTGTCGCCCTTCTTGATCTTCGCCATGCCCATTACAGCACCTCCGGTGCGAGCGAGATGATCTTCATGAAGCCGCGGCCACGCAGTTCGCGCACCACCGGCCCGAAGATACGGGTGCCGATCGGCTCTTCGCTCTTGTTCACGAGTACGGCCGCGTTGCTGTCGAAGCGGATCACGCTGCCATCGGGGCGGCGGACATCCTTCTTGGTACGAACGATCACCGCACGGTGAACGTCGCCCTTCTTCACTTTGGCACGCGGCTGGGCTTCCTTCACGGAAACCACGATCACGTCCCCGACACTCGCGAAACGGCGCTTCGAGCCGCCCAGCACCTTGATGCACTGGACGCGCTTGGCGCCGCTGTTATCCGCGACGTCGAGATTGGACTGCATCTGGATCATCGATCCGGTTCCTTCTCATTGGCTTGCCGGGACAGGTGCCCGGCAGTTCCGAAAAACGTCAGTTAGCTGTTGCCAGCTGCTTCCACGTCGAGGTCGGCTTCCACCGCCTGCACGCCGCCGGACACGACCCGATCCTTAACGGCCCAGGTCTTCGTCTTGGAAATCGGCTTCGTTTCCTCGATCCGCACGATGTCGCCGAGCTGGTACTCGTTCTGCTCGTCGTGGGCATGGTACTTCTTCGAACGGCGGATGATCTTCCCGTACAGCGGGTGCTTCACCTTACGTTCGACCAGCACGGTCACGGTCTTGTCGGTCTTGGTGGAGGTCACCGTACCGATCAGAATACGCTTGGGCATGGTTCTTACGCCTCTTTCTTGGCCGCGGCGGCGCGGGTGCGCTCGGTCTGCAGCGTCTTGATGCGCGCGATCGTACGGCGGACTTCCTGGACCCGGGCCGGACGCTCGAGCTGGTTGGTCGCGGCCTGGAAGCGCAGGTTGAACGCTTCGCGCTTCAGCTCGGTGAGCTCGGCGGTCAGCTGGTCATCGCTCTTGGCGCGGAGATCTTCGGTGGTGCTCACTATTCGCCTCCCAGGTGCGACTTGTCGCCCAGACGGGCAACGACCTTGGTCTTGACCGGCAGCTTCATGGCAGCACGTTCGAACGCTTCGGCGGCGAGCGGCCCCGGCACACCGTCGAGTTCGAACAGGATGCGGCCCGGCTTCACGCGAGCTGCCCAGTATTCGACCGAGCCCTTGCCCTTACCCTGCCGGACTTCGGCAGGCTTCTTGGACACGGGCACATCGGGGAAGACGCGGATCCAGAGACGGCCCTGACGCTTCATGTGACGCGTGATCGCACGACGTGCGGCCTCGATCTGGCGCGCGGTAATCCGCTCGGGTTCCATCGCCTTCAGCCCGTAGGAGCCGAAGTTGAGTTCGGTACCACCCTTGGCATTGCCATGGATCCGGCCCTTGAAGGCCTTGCGGTACTTGGTTCGTTTGGGTTGCAGCATGGTTCTTTCCTAATCCTGCAATCAGCGCGCCGGACGCACGCCGGAGGTCTGTGCCTCCATCATGAGACGATCCTGCGCGGTCGGATCATGAGCGAGGATCTCGCCCTTGAAGATCCAGCACTTGATGCCGATGATCCCGTAGGCGGTCAGCGCCTCGGCTTCGGCATAGTCGACATTGGCGCGCAGCGTGTGAAGCGGCACGCGGCCTTCGCGGTACCATTCGACGCGCGCGATTTCCGCACCGCCCAGACGGCCGCCGCACACGATCTTGATGCCTTCGGCACCCAGACGCAGCGCGGACTGCACGGCGCGCTTCATCGCACGGCGGAAGGCCACACGGCGCACCAGCTGGTCGGCGATGCCCTGCGCAACGAGCTTGGCATCGATTTCCGGCTTGCGGATCTCGACGATGTTCAGCTTCACTTCGCTCGCGGTCATCTTGGCCAGCTTGGAGCGCAGCTTTTCGATGTCCGCACCCTTCTTGCCGATGATGACGCCGGGACGCGCAGCGTAGATCGAGATGCGGCACAGCTTGGCCGGACGCTCGATCACCACCTTCGAGATCGCGGCCTGCGGCAGCGAGTCGACGATGTGCTTGCGGATCTCGATGTCTTCCTTGAGCAGCTTGGCATAGTCACGCCCTTCGGCGTACCAGCGGCTGTCCCAGGTGCGGTTGATCTGCAGGCGCAGACCGATCGGATTGCTCTTCTGGCCCATCTTACGCTTCCTCGACTTCGCGCACGACGATGCGCAGGCGGCTGAAGGGCTTCAGGATACGGGTCGACTTGCCGCGACCGCGCGTGTGAAACCGCTTCATCGTGATCGACTTGCCCACGCTGGCCTCGGCGACGACAAGTGCGTCGACGTCGAGGTCGTGGTTGTTCTCTGCGTTGGCGATCGCGGAGGCGAGCACCTTGCTCGCATCCTTGGCCATCGCCTTCTTCGAAAAGGCGAGGATGTTCAACGCCTCTTCGGCCTTCTTGCCGCGGATCAGCTCGGCAACGAGGTTCAGCTTCTGGGCCGACCCACGGATCGTGGTGCCAACAGCCAGTGCCTCGTTATCGGCGACGCGACGGGGAGCTTTCTGCTTGCTCATCAGCGCTTGCCTTTCTTGTCGGCGGCGTGACCCGGGAAGGTGCGCGTGGGCGCGAATTCACCGAGCTTGTGGCCGACCATCTCTTCCGAGACGGACACGGGAATGAACTTGTGGCCGTTGTAGACGTTGAACGTGAGCCCAACGAACTGCGGCAGGATGGTGGAGCGACGCGACCAGGTCTTGATCGGCGCGGTGCTGGTCTTTTCCTGTGCATCCTCGGCCTTCTTCAGAAGGCTGAGTTCCACAAACGGACCTTTCCAAACGGAACGTGCCATCTTCGCTTACCTCTTCTTCTTCGCGTGGCGCGAACGGATGATCATCTTGTCCGTCTGCTTGTTCTTGCGAGTGCGGGCACCCTTGGTCGGCTTGCCCCACGGGGTCACCGGATGGCGACCACCCGAGGTGCGGCCTTCACCACCACCATGCGGGTGATCGATCGGGTTCTTCGCGACACCGCGAGTCAGCGGACGGCGGCCCTTCCAGCGGGTGCGGCCCGCCTTGCCGAAGTTCTGGTTCTGGTTGTCGGGGTTCGAGACCGCGCCAACCGTGCCCATGCAATCGGACCGGAGGTAACGCTGCTCGCCCGAGTTCAGGCGAACGATCACCATCCCGCGGTCACGACCGACCAGCTGGACATACGCACCGGCGGAGCGGGCGATCTGGCCGCCCTTGCCCGGCTTCATCTCCACATTGTGGATGATGGTGCCGACCGGCATGTTGCCCAGCGGCATTGCGTTGCCCGGCTTGGTGTCGACCTTTTCGCCGGCCACAACCTTGTCGCCGACGGCGAGGCGCTGCGGCGCGATGATGTAGGCCAGCTCTTCGTCGGCATACTTGATCAGCGCGATGAAGGCGGTGCGGTTGGGATCATATTCGATCCGTTCCACGGTGCCTTCGACGTCCCACTTGCGGCGCTTGAAGTCGATGTAACGATACTTCTGCTTGTGACCGCCCGCGATCCCGCGGCTGGTAACGTGGCCCTTGTTGTTGCGACCGCCCGTCTTGCGCTTGCCTTCGGTAAGCGCCTTGACCGGCTTGCCCTTGTACAGGCCCGACTTGTCGACCAGGATCAGGCCGCGACGGGCCGGACTGGTGGGTTTGTAGTTCTTGAGTGCCATGTCTCTCTAGCCCCTCAGATGCCGCTCGTGACGTCGATGGAATCGCCGTCCTTCAGGGTCACGATCGCCTTCTTCACGTCGGTGCGCTTGTAGGGCTTGCCCCGCCAGCGCTTGGTCTTGCCCTTCGTGACGATGGTGTTCACGCCGACGACCTTCACGTCGAACAGCGCTTCCACCGCATCGCGGATCTGCGGCTTCGTGGAGTCGTTCGACACCTTGAAGACCACCGCGTTGTTCTCGCTCGCGAGGGTCGACTTCTCGGTAATGTGCGGCGCGAGGATCACGTCGTAGTGCCGCGCGTCGACTGCGTCTTTCTTAGCCATTGAAACGCGCCTCCAGCTTTTCGACCGCGTCCTTGGTGAGGACCAACGTGTCGTGCTTCAGGATGTCGTAGACGTTGGCGCCCATCGCCGGCATCACGTTGATGCCGGGCAGGTTGCCCGCTGCCAGACGGAAGCTGTCGTTCACCGCGTCACCGTCGATGAAGAGCACCTTGCCGTTGTAGCCCGCCTTGTCGAACTGGCCTTTGAGGGCCTTCGTCTTGGCATCCTTCAGCTCGAGGCTGTCGACGATCACGAGGCTGTCCTTGGCCTTGCTCGACAGCGCCATGCGCAGGCCGAGCGAACGGATCTTCTTGTTCAGCGACGGGTTGAAGTCGCGCTTGCGCGCACCGTGCGCCTTACCACCACCGATGAAGATCGGAGCGCCGCGATCGCCGTGACGAGCGCCGCCCGAACCTTTCTGACGGCCGAACTTCTTGCCAGTGCGGGCCACGTCGGAACGCTCACGCGTCGGACGGGCGGTCGCACGGCGCTTTTCGAGCTGCCAGGTGACCACGCGGTGGAGGATGTCGGCGCGAGGCTCGACACCGAACACGGCGTCATTGAGCTCGATCTCGCCGGCCTTGCCGCCGTCGATTTTCTGTACCGCGATCTTCACGATCAGGACTCCTTGCCTTCGGTGCCGTCGGCTTCCGCGCCGGCATCCTGCTGCTGCATCAGTTTCTGCTGCTGCTCAGGGCTGACTTCGGTGTGCACCTCGTGCTCCGCGCCGCCCTCGACCAGGCCTGCATCGGCATCGTCGCTCGAGGTTTCGTCGGCGTTGCGGCGCATCGCACCGGGGAACGGCGCGTCTTCGGGCCGCGGCACCTTCACCGCATCGGCAACCAGCATCCAGCTGTTCTTCGCGCCGGGAACCGAGCCCTTGACGAACAGCAGGCCACGCTCCGAGTCCGTCCGGACGATCTCGAGGTTCTGCTGCGTACGCTGACGGTCGCCCATGTGGCCGGCCATCTTCTTGTTCTTGAAGACGCGGCCGGGATCCTGGCGGTTACCGGTCGAACCATGCGAACGGTGCGACAGCGAAACGCCGTGCGTTGCGCGCAGACCGCCGAAGCCCCAACGCTTCATGGCACCCGCAAAGCCCTTGCCCTGCGTGTAACCCTGAACGTCGACCTTCTGGCCGGCGATGAAGTGGTCGGCGGTGATCGTCGCGCCGACGGGAAGGAGCGCGTCCTCACCCTCAACGCGGAATTCCGCGACCTTCATCTTCAGGCCCACTTCCGCCTTCGCGAAAGCTTCGCGCTGCGGCTTGTTGACATTCTTCTGCTTCGCCTCGCCCGAACCGACCTGGACGGACCAGTAGCCGTCGCGATCTTCGGTGCGATTGCCGGTGACCTGGCAGCCTTCCAGAGCGAGAACCGTCACGGGTACGTGACGTCCGTCCTCCTGGAACAGGCGGGTCATTCCGACTTTCTTGGCGATCACGCCAGTGCGCATCGTCTTGAACTCCTAAACAGAGGCACCCCGGCCCATCCGGGGTGCTTGCGGGCCGTTTTCAACCGGCCCCAGCCCAATTTGTGATGCGTCGCCCCGTCCGGGCTGATTGCGCGCCTCGGAAGGAGGAGCGCGAGACGGGGGACGCAGACCCGGCCAATCTCCCGAAGGAGTGGTCCGGCGGTATCCCGATGTCTTGCCTGGCCTTACGGCCCGGCGGGGCTATCGAGCGCCCTGAACTTCGCTGCCCGCTTAAGGTCCGGCAGCAGGACCGCGACGGCCCGCATCGGCGGGCCAGCGCAGCAAACTCTTAGGCGAGCTTGATTTCCACGTTCACGCCCGCGGCAAGGTCCAGCTTCATCAGCGCGTCGACCGTCTGGGCGTTGGGCTGCACGATGTCGAGCAGCCGCTTGTAGGTGCGCACCTCGAACTGCTCACGCGACTTCTTGTCGATGTGCGGGCCGCGGTTCACGGTGAACTTCTCGATGCGCGTCGGCATAGGAATGGGTCCGCGAATCAGCGCGCCGGTGCGACGTGCCGTATCCGCGATCTCGCCCGTTGCCTGGTCGAGCACGCGGTGATCGAAGGCCTTGAGGCGAATACGGATATTCTGTGCGTCCATGTCCTAGTCTACCGATGCGAAAGAGCCAAAAAGAGCCAGCCGACGATTGGGCCGCACCCTTCCAAAAAATAAAGAACCGCCCCACCAAACCGAAGTCTTCGGTGAGGGGCGGCCCTCGTGAAATCTGACCGGCGGGGAAGCGAATCCCCCGCCGGTGCAGGTGCCTATATTAGACAGTGATCTTGCTGACAACCCCCGAACCGACGGTGCGGCCACCTTCGCGGATAGCGAAGCGAAGACCTTCATCCATCGCGATCGGCGCGATCAGCTTGACCGAGATGGTCACGTTGTCGCCCGGCATCACCATTTCGGTGCCCTCGGGAAGGATCACTTCGCCGGTGACGTCGGTGGTGCGGAAGTAGAACTGCGGGCGGTAGTTGGCGAAGAACGGCGTGTGACGGCCACCTTCATCCTTCGACAGCACGTAGACTTCGGCGCTGAATTCGGTGTGCGGCGTAACCGAACCCGGCTTCGCGAGCACCTGGCCACGCTCCACGTCTTCGCGAGCGATACCGCGGATAAGCGCACCGATGTTGTCGCCCGCTTCACCGCGATCAAGCAGCTTGCGGAACATTTCGACGCCGGTGACGGTCGTCTTCGAGGTATCCTTGATACCGACGATTTCGACTTCGTCGCCCACGTTCACAACGCCGGTTTCGACACGCCCGGTCACAACCGTACCGCGACCCGAGATCGAGAACACGTCTTCGATCGGCATCAGGAAGGCCTGGTCGACCGGACGTTCCGGCTGCGGGATGTACTCGTCAACGGCCTTCATCAGCTCGATGATCGAATCCTTGCCGATGTTGTCGTCGCGACCTTCGAGCGCGGCGAGAGCCGAACCCTTGACGATCGGAATGTTGTCGCCGTCGAAATCGTAGTCGCTCAGCAGTTCGCGAACTTCCAGTTCAACGAGCTCGAGGATTTCCTCGTCGTCGACCTGGTCGACCTTGTTCAGGTACACGACCAGCGCCGGCACGCCGACCTGACGCGAGAGCAGGATGTGCTCGCGGGTCTGCGGCATCGGGCCGTCGGCAGCGTTCACCACCAGGATGGCGCCGTCCATCTGCGCCGCACCGGTGATCATGTTCTTCACATAGTCAGCGTGACCGGGGCAGTCGACGTGCGCATAGTGGCGCGCTTCGGTTTCGTACTCGACGTGCGCGGTCGAGATCGTGATGCCGCGCTCGCGCTCTTCGGGAGCTTTGTCGATGTTTGCGAAATCGACAGCCGCGCCGCCATAGGTTTCAGCCATCACCTTGGTGATTGCTGCGGTCAGCGTGGTCTTGCCGTGGTCGACGTGACCAATGGTGCCGATGTTGCAGTGCGGCTTGTTCCGCTCGAACTTTTCCTTCGCCATTTTCTCTAATTACCTCTGTCTGAAATGGGATTTGTGCGGGGAAAAGGCGGCGCCCGCTCAAAATCAGGCGCCGCCCCTAAACCTATCGCTCGCCTTAGGCAAGCTTCTCCTTGACCTCGGCTGCGACGTTCGCAGGCACTTCGTCGTAGTGCGAGAACTGCATCGAGTACTGTGCGCGCCCCTGGGTGAACGAGCGCAGTTCGTTGACGTAGCCGAACATGTTGGCCAGCGGAACGAACGCCTCGACCGCCTGCGCATTGCCGCGCGTGTCGGTGCCCTGGATCTGGCCACGACGGCTGTTGAGGTCGCCGATCACGTCGCCGAGATAATCCTCGGGAGTGACGACTTCCACCTTCATCACCGGCTCGAGCAGCTTGATGCCTGCCTTCTGTGCCGCTTCGCGCATGGCGCCGCGACCGGTGATTTCGAACGCCACCGTGCTCGAGTCGACATCGTGGTACTTACCGTCGAGCAGCTCGATGGTGAAGTCGATGATCGGGAAGCCGACCAGGTGACCGCTCTCCGCCTGCTCGCGCATGCCCTTCTCGACCGAAGGAATGTACTCGCGGGGGATGTTGCCGCCCTTGATCTGGTCGTCGAAGATGATGCCCTGGCCGCGTTCGCCCGGGACCACCTTGACCTTGGCTTCACCGAACTGACCCGAACCACCCGACTGCTTCTTGTGGGTGTAGGTGACTTCGACTTCCTTGGCGAGCGATTCGCGGTACGCCACCTGCGGCGCGCCGACGTTCGCTTCGACCTTGAACTCGCGCTTCATGCGATCGACGAGGATGTCGAGGTGAAGCTCGCCCATGCCCTTGATGATCGTCTGGCCCGATTCGTGGTCGGTGCTGACACGGAAGCTGGGATCCTCGGCGGCCAGGCGGTTGAGCGCGACGCCCATCTTTTCCTGGTCGGCCTTGGTCTTGGGCTCCACCGACAGTTCGATCACCGGCTCGGGGAATTCCATCCGCTCGAGAATGATTGGGTTGGCCGGGTCGCACAGCGTGTCGCCGGTCGTGGTTTCCTTCAGGCCCGCGATCGCGACGATGTCGCCCGCGAAGCCCTCTTCGATGTCCTCGCGGTTATTCGAGTGCATCAGCAGCATGCGGCCGATCTTTTCCTTCTTCTCCTTCACGGAGTTGAGGACCGAACCCTTCGCCAGCTTGCCCGAGTAGATGCGGGTAAAGGTCAGCGTGCCCACGAACGGGTCGTTCATGATCTTGAACGCCAGCGCGGAGAACGGCTCGTCGTCGCTCGACGGGCGAGTCGCCTCGGTCTCGCCGTCGGGCAGGACGCCCTTGATCGGCGGGACGTCGACCGGGCTCGGCATGTAGTCGACAACGGCGTCGAGCAGGGGCTGCACACCCTTGTTCTTGAACGCCGAGCCGCACAGCACGGGCACGAACGCGCGGGCCATGGTGCCCTTGCGGATCAGCTTCTTGAGCGTCGCGGCGTCGGGCTCGTTACCTTCGAGGTACTGCTCCATCACGTCGTCGTCCTGTTCGACGGCGGTCTCGATCAGCTTCTCGCGGTATTCGGCGGCCTTGTCCTTCAGGTCGTCGGGGATGTCGACATAGTTGAACTCGGCACCCAAGCCGTCGTTTTCCCACACGATCCCGCGGTTGTTGACGAGGTCGACCACGCCCTGCAGGTCGCTTTCCGCACCGATCGGCAGGTAAAGCACCAGCGGCGTCGCGCCGAGGCGTTCGACGATCGAGTCGACGCAGTAATAGAAATCGGCGCCGGTGCGGTCGAGCTTGTTGATGAAGCACATGCGCGGAACGCCGTACTTGTCGGCCTGGCGCCATACGGTTTCGGACTGCGGCTCCACGCCGGCCACACCGTCGAACACCGCCACGGCACCGTCGAGCACGCGCAGCGAGCGTTCGACTTCGATCGTGAAGTCGACGTGCCCGGGGGTGTCGATGATGTTGATGCGGTGCTTGGGACCCTGGCCGTCTTCGGCCGCCCAGAAGGTGGTCGTCGCGGCCGAGGTGATGGTGATCCCGCGTTCCTGCTCCTGCTCCATCCAGTCCATCGTCGCGGCACCATCGTGCACTTCGCCGATCTTGTAGGACTTGCCGGTGTAGTAGAGGATACGCTCGGTCGTGGTGGTCTTGCCGGCATCGATGTGTGCCATGATGCCGATATTGCGATAGCGCTCCAGCGGATAGTCGCGGGCCATTGTCAATTCCTCGGAAGAGTCAGAGTGAGGGGGAGCCGGATTAAGCCTCCCCCATATGGGGTCTTTTGTGACCGGATAAAGACGCGCCCGCCGCAAGGGCCGCGCGTCCCGACCCGTTTCCTACCAGCGGTAGTGGCTGAACGCGCGGTTCGCATCCGCCATGCGGTGCGTGTCTTCGCGCTTCTTGACCGCGTTGCCGCGGTTGTTCGCCGCATCCATCAGCTCGCCCGACAGGCGCGCGGCCATCGTCGTTTCGGGGCGACCGCGCGCGGCGGTGATCAGCCAGCGAATGGCGAGCGCCTGGGCGCGTTCGGGGCGGACTTCCACGGGCACCTGGTACGTCGCACCACCGACACGGCGGCTGCGCACTTCGACCTGCGGCTTGATGTTCTCGAGCGCGGCATGGAACAGTTCGACCGGGTTGGCCTTGGCCTTCGCCTCGACCGTGTCGAGCGCACCGTAGACGATCTTCTCGGCCACGGCCTTGCGGCCATCATACATCAGGTTGTTCATGAACTTGCTCAGCACCTGATCCTTGAACTTGGGATCGGGCAGGATTTCGCGCTTCTCTGGGCGACGACGACGTGACATTTTCTAAAACTCCAAACTCGGGAGCGAAGCGACCTCTTCAACCGTCATCCCCGCGCCAAATGAAACTTTGGGGGCGGGGACCCGGATAAGGCCTGCTGCTCCTGACAGACTTCCAACACACCCGGCCCCTCCCGCTATCTGGGCCCCTGCATGCGCAGGGGCGACGGGAGAGAGGGTGAAGCCCAACTTACTTCGGCCGCTTGGCACCATACTTGGAGCGCGACTGCTTGCGATCCTTGACGCCCTGCGTGTCGAGCACGCCGCGCAGCACGTGGTAGCGCACACCGGGAAGGTCGCGCACACGGCCGCCGCGGATCAGCACAACCGAGTGCTCCTGCAGGTTGTGGCCTTCACCCGGGATGTAGCTGATAACTTCGCGCTGGTTGGTCAGGCGAACCTTGGCCACCTTGCGCAGAGCCGAGTTCGGCTTCTTCGGGGTCGTCGTGTAGACGCGGGTGCAAACGCCGCGCTTCTGCGGGTTCTGCTCCATCGCAGGGACCTTGCTCTTGGCCTTCTGCGGGGTGCGGCCCTTGCGGACCAGCTGGTTGATCGTCGGCATTAAATTCTCTCTTCTGCCTGTTGGTTTCGAAAGACCTGCCCTCACCCGCTCATCCTGGGCCTGCCTGCCCCCGCGAAGGCGGGGGTCGAAGCAAGCCCGGGGCATGCGGAAAGGAGAGCAAGCCCCCATTCCCATGGATGGCTTCGCGCTTGCGATCGAATGGAGTGTATCGGGGTCGTGCATGCCGGCATGGCGAATGCGCATGAGCGCCGCCGCCTGGCGAAATCTCGCACGAGCCTGAAACGCTCCACCCGAACACGCCCGCGATGGGCCGCCCGGATTACTTTGACGGCTGCCCTCTCGAACGAGAAAGAGGCCGACGCGAATCGCGACAGCCCCGGGACAAAACCGGCAATGTTCAGCTCTGTAAGCCTTGGCGCGAGCTAGCCCTCGCCTCGGTTGGTGCTGCGCTTAGTTGGATTTGGGGGTTGGGTCAAGGCCGTCGGTTGGCGCTGCGGCGCTCAATTGGCGCAAGTGTTCGTCAAGCGCCAGCCCCAGATCCTGGTAGCGATACGGCCCGACATGATATTCGCGTACCGATCTCGCGGTCACTCCGAAAGGCAGTGTCGGCCCGGGCAGTTCGGGCGGATCGAGCGCGCCGCCCTCATCTTCCCATGCCTTCATCGGCTCCGCCGCCCCGGCAGCCTCCGATGGTTCGGAGTAGGAGCCATAGATGATGGTCGCGTGCCCCTGTGGCGGGGCGGGATCGCTGTCAGCACCGGCACTCGGTCGTACGTCGCGCAACGCGCGGATGCGCTCGGCATATTCGGCGACCTTGGCGAAATGGTCGTCGCGCGCGGCGGTATCGCCGGAAGCACTGGCCCGCATGACTGCGGCCTGATGCGCGTGAAGCAATTCGTTCAGTTCCATGGAAAACCCCCTAGGTGCCGTGCAAACCGGTAAGGCAGCGACCCCGGGCGCAGCGCATGCGCCGCACCCGGGGTCGCCATCGGATCAGGCCTTCTGGGGTTCCAGGTTGGTGGCCTGAGGCTTGGAGCCGCTGACCTGCTTCGTTTCGTAACCGAAGCGCTGGCCCTGCTTGGGCTCGGCAGCGTCACCCTTGAGGTCGGCCTTGGAGAAAGCGAGCGCATCGCCGCCCTTTTCGGGAGTGATC
Source organism: Alteriqipengyuania triglochinis (assembly GCF_054655655.1). Lineage (NCBI taxonomy): Bacteria > Pseudomonadati > Pseudomonadota > Alphaproteobacteria > Sphingomonadales > Erythrobacteraceae > Alteriqipengyuania > Alteriqipengyuania triglochinis. The sequence goes on along the minus strand of NZ_BAAHNC010000003.1, from coordinate 31,315 downwards.
ATGCCACTGCCCTTGCCGGTGTCGTAGCTGTGAATCTTGCCATAATGGGTCATGATTTTATCTTTCGATTTCGCGCAGGCGTTCATCAGCGACCGCTTGTGCGCGGGCTAAGAGGCGAAATGGAAAGAAGGAAGGGCAACTGGCCCTCGGGACCGTCGATCGCGACTGGTAGCTGACTAATAAATGGTGCCAATTCGCGCAGTTACAAGGTGCTGGCAGGGGCTACAGGCAAAGCACGTCGGCCGTCGCGATTTGCGACGGGCTCGGTAGATTACTTGCTATGGTCGGCTGTATAGGCATCGGCGGGAGCTAGTCATCGCCTCGGCTGGCGGTGCGGGTGGTTGGATTTGGGGCGGGCAAGGGGAACGGGCCGCTTTGCAATCAAACAAAAAAGTAATTGACGTCGTCGCGCGCAAACCGCTTGACCTTGGTCAAATCAGATAAGCGCGCCTTTAGAGCGCCGTATTCTATAGAAAACTGCGCCAAGACATCATCGACGTTTTCATCGCTCTGAAATCTCGATCTACTAACCAATGGACCAATTGTCGCCCGAAAGTACTCGTTCGCGTGTCGAGCTAGGGATTCAAGGTATGCCTCAGCATATCCTGCGTGAACAATTTGATTCCGCGCCCGATATATCCTCTCTATCTGCCAATTAACGCGATCTTCATGGGCGCAGAGATTCCTTCTATACTCCACCGGGTTTAGGAAGCGATCCCTGAATGACCAAAGGTGGTATTGAAGCAATGGGTTGGGCGCCGCATTCGCAAATAAGGCATTTTGATTCTCATCTTGATCTTCAGCTATAAGAAGTAAAGCAAATTTCAGCAAATTATTATCGTAATCGCTTTCAACATTCTCAACACAGCCTTCCAGGAATTCCCTGTCTTGCAATCTGCAATAAGAATAAACATAGTTAAGTATTCTGCGAACATACTTCAAGCATAATACCGGAACGATTGCTGACTTATAATGATTAATTCGAACCGATCCTCGGGGCGGATTCCTGATTAGTATTTCAAATGAGGACCAAATTGATATTATCGCGTTTTCGCCGTTTAAAGAGTTTTTCGCGATCTGTCCGTAAGAGAGAGAATTAAGAATCCTATCTGTTGAGTCCTCGTCGAAATTATTTACAATCTTCCTAGCTTGGTTCCGAACCTTGTTCGATGTCACCCCAGCAGAGTCGAGCTTGAATTCACGAAACATAGACTGGAAACGGCTTACCGAGGCACCGGATCGCGCTCGCGGCGTCCGAACATAAGCCCTCAAAGACCATCTTATTATCACGTGCGGCTGCACCAGGGATGTAAGCGCGTGCGTACTCTCCATTCGCTCATTGAAGAGCCTCACCGCCGAGTAGGGATCGTGCGCTTCCACAGCCATAGAGATCACCTTCGGATTCTCGCCAAGGGACTCATTTAAATTATCAATCCATGCTCGAACGTCCGCGGGAGCAGATTGGACATTTTGAACAGTCGGCCATTCATCACCGAGCTTGCGAACAAAATTGCCAGCCGCCTTCGGCGCCAATGCCCATACTACGTACTGCTTTTCATCACAGGTAAACTCACTTAGAAATTTTGAAATAGTCCGTTTCTCGACCTTTCCCAAATCTGATTTAAAAAATTTCTCCTGAACCCTATTCAGCAGATACGACCTCGAATAACCTTGGTTAATTAAGTGTGATAAGTAAGATGATATTGCAATTCGTAGCTTATGCCGGTCCGTTCTTATATTATAGTGCTCTACTATAAATTCTTTAAGATCATCCTTATATATGTCGCCTAATTTTGCAACAAAGTAACTTGCATGATGCACTATATCCGATAATGATCTTTTCTTACTTCCAAGATCCTGACAAATTTTTTCAAACGCATTTATCTCAAATGCATAGCTCTTTGAGACTATGATATCGTTCCGGAGAGTGGTCACGCATTCTTGAATGACTGACTCGGCAACCCGCTGGTCGACGCCGGCCTCTTGGACATCTTCACAAACGCGCATCACTTCATAGAGGACCTCTAATAGGTCCAAAGTCTTGACTCTAAAGCTAGGATTCTGCTGGGGGTCCAAAAGCTCAAACATCGTTTGCGCGATAAATTTGACCGATAGGGCGGTGTCAGAGTCCGGCCATTGATTCTTCGGATTTAGCATCGCTTCGGCCCCCTCTTCGTCCCACTCGTTGTATTCACTGTTTTTTTCGATATCCAGTGCTGCGAGTATGTGAAGTCCACAGCCATGCGCTGGGCAGGCCCAATTATTTCAGAACTCTTCCCGCTGTCCTACTCCCCCACATTCTGCAATCTACCTGCGGCTATGCCCCCCAATGAGTCATCCGCTGGGTCCGCCGAGGACCGTCGCTCGAACACGCCCTCCCCTGACCCACGCGATACAGGCTCCGCTTCGGGGCAGGCCGTCTGCCACCGGCGGACGGGTCGCCAGGCCACGTCTGCCGTAGCCTACACCGGCGAACTGCCCGAGGACGACGATCCGCTCCTCGCCTTTGCGCCCTACCTGCACACACATCCGCGCTCCAACTCGATCACGCCCGAGCGGCAGCGGCGGTTTATCGCGACGCTCGCCGCGACGGGCATCGTCACGCAGGCGGCGCGCTCCATCGGGAAGAGCATGGAGGCGCTCTACAAGCTGCGCAGCAAGCCGGGGGCGGAGGGGTTTGCCGCCGCGTGGGACGCGGCGCTGGAGCGGGGGATGCAGCGGCTGGAGGATTGTGCGCTCGAACGTGCGCTGCAGGGCACGCCCACGCCGATCGTCTCGGGCGGGAAGCTGCTCGGCACGTGGGACAAGCCGGACAACAACCTGCTGCGCTTCCTCCTCCAGCATCGCCTGCCCGCGCGCTACGCCAGCGACAGCCATGTCGCGCCCGGCCACCCGCTCTACGAGAGGGTCCGCGCGGAGGTGCTCGCGCAGATCGAGCGCGAAAATGCGAAGAGCGAGGCGGAGATCTTCGCCAGCCTCGAACGCAAGCTGGCGCTGATCCGCCGGCGGCGCGGGCCGGACGGGGTGATGCGCGTGACCTACGAGGGGCCGGGGCAGCCGGAAGAGGACGGTGCGGGTGGCGAAGAAGAGGGCGGCGGAGCGGCGGCGGGCGCGGCCGATGCGTCCGGCGGGGACGCGGCACAGGCGGACGGCGGAAAGGTCAGATAAAGCGGCGCACCACGTTCGGCTGCGCGGGCTTGCGGGCGCAGGGGCTTTCCGCCTCGCTCTCGCCTTCGGTCGGGGTGGGCGCGGGCTGCGGCGCGTCGCGCGACGCGGTCGGCCCGGTGGCGACATGGGCGAGCGATCCGTTCCCGTCGAGCAGCTGCATCAGCTTCGCGGGCGAGAGCGGCTTGTCGAACTTGATGCCGAGGACCGCATCCTCCTTGCGGATGACGCAGCAATTGTGAAACGCCTCGCCGTTCAGCTCGATCGTGCACAGCGTGCCCGGCTCGATTCCGCTCACCCCGTGGAGCGCGATGCCGGAGAGGGAGATGTTCTCGAGCTCGGCCCGCTGGGGCCCCGCGCCGGTCCATACGCGCACCGGCAGGTGCACGGGCACGCGGGTGGCGCGCGGGCGCGGCCACTCGATCTGGCAGACCGGGCCGGAAAGGTTGGCGACGCCGACATGCGTGCCCTTCACCCAGGCGACCCGCGCCTCGACCTCCTCGATCCCGTCCCACCAGTAGGTCACGATGTCGCCGACCTCGGGGGTGAAGAGCCCTTCGAACATCGCGCCGCCATCGCTCATATTGCGCAGGATCGCGGGGTGCGCTTCGCCCTGCCAGACCACGCAGCAGGTGCGGAAGGTGGCGATCTGCCGCTCGTTCCTGCGGCGATCGGAGCCCGACGCGGTGCCAGCCGCGTCATGGGACTCTGCAAGATGGTCGGGGCTCGCCATGGCAGGGGGTGGGGGCATCCTCGCTGGTCGTTATCGGGGGACTCGCGCCCCCTTACGTTGCGTCATCTTTCACATCGGTGGTTAGCAACAGGTTACCGCAGCCGGTGGGAATCACCCTGCGCAATGGTACCTATGACGGCGGCGAGTCGCTCAGGCAGCGGCCGTCAGCCAGGCGACGAGCGCGCGAACTTTCTTCTGCCGCCACTGCGGCGGCGGGGCGAGCAGCCAGTAGGACCGGCGGCCCGCGTCCGGCCCCGCGGTCACCGTGACGCTGCCCGCCGCGATCGCCTCTGCCGCCAGCGCATGCGGCAGACGCGCCGCGCCCATCCCCGCGACCACGCAGGCGAGCGCCTGCCCCGCGCTGCCCACGGCGATGCACGGCTCGCCCTCGCTTTCGGGTGCATCGGTCCACCCGTCGCCGGGCCAGCCGATCCTGCGCCCCTGCGCCTGCGGCGAATCCTTGGGCGCGACGGTGACCCATTGCGGCTGGGTCAGCTGTTCACCCGGATATTCGCCCGGCCCCTCCGCCAGCCAGATCGCGAGGTCGAGATTGGCCTCGGAGAAATCCGCCCTCTCCCGCTCGCGCAGCTGGAAGCGGCTGTTCGGATGCTCCGCCTGGAACGCGGCGAGCCGCGGGGCGAGCCAGCTTTCGAGGATGCCGCGCGGCGCGCCGAGGGCATAGCGGTCGACCGCCTGCCCCGCCTGCATCGCGGCGACGCTCTCCTCGAACCGCAGGAAGCCGTCGCGCAGCGAATCGAGCCCCGCCTCGCCCTCCTCGGTCAGTTCGAGCCCCTTGCTCGTGCGCCGGAACAGGACCGTGCCGAGGTGATCCTCGAGCGCGCGGATCTGCTGGCCGACCGCGGCGGGCGTCACCGCCAGCTCGTCCGCCGCCTTGGTGAAGGAGAGGTGCCGCGCGGCGGCATCGTACACGCGCAGGGCGTTGAGGGGCAGGAGCGTGCGCTTCATATCGCGCCAACCGCTAGCCAGCGAGGGCGCGTGCGGCAAGCCGGGTTACGCTCTCGACACCCGCGATCCGCGCGGAGGCTTCGGACCGAAAGCGGACTGTTCGGCCTCCGTGATCGAGCTGAAAAAAGCCGACATTCTGAAAGCGGCCGTAGCAGGTAATCCAGATTGCCGTCGTGAGCCGCGCTCTATCGTCTATGATGGCCGCTGCTCGCTCGACGTTCTGCCGTCTTCCTTTCAAAAGACCGGATCAAGCAAGTTGAGCGAGCCGATTCAAAAGCGAGTGCACCGCCCGAATTTGGACGGTGCACACACTCTTTCTCTTATGGCTTACGTAAATCCCGCGATCAGAACTGCGCGCGAACGCCCAGGCTGATCCGGCTGCCCGAAAACTCGTAGGTCGTCGGGAAGGACGGATCGATCGTGTAGCCGGTGGTTGCCTCGTCCGTCAGGTTGATCGCCTGCAGTTCCAGCCGGAAATTGGGCGTGACCTGATAGCTCGCCGCGAAGTCGAACTGGCCGTACGCATCGCGATAGACCGGGTACATGTTCCGCTCGATCCGCTCCACGTAGGCGCCCTTGCGGTTGTAGCTGAGGCGGACCTGCAGCGGACCACCATCGTAGAACGCGGTGACGTTGTAGACATTGTCTGCCAGCCCAACCGGCGAGGTCGGAACATCAATGTCCGATTCCCCGGTCAGCGAACTGTCGAGGAAGGTGACGTTGGCGTTGATGCCGAAGCCTTCGAGCGCCGGCACGACCGCGCCGAACGGCAGGACCGCGACCAGTTCCACACCGCTGACATCGTAGGAGCCTTCTGCATTGACCGGCTGGTAGACGTCGAAATCATACACACCGTCGATCGTGCCGTTGGCGTTGTACTTGGTCACGTCGCGAACCACCCCGGTCAGCTCGTTCTGGACGACGCCTTCGATGTTCTTCCAGAAGTAGGATGCGGCCAGCAGCCCGCCGAACCCGAAATAATATTCCAGGCCCGCTTCCCACTGGTCGGCATAGGTCGGCTTGAGGTTCGGGTTGCCGTCGGTAAAGCGGAACTCGTTGAAGCTGGCGGTGCGCTTGTATGCCAGATCGGTCAGCGCCGGGCGGATCAGGGTCTGCGAAGCCGCGCCGCGCAGTATCAGCCCGTCAAACAGCTCGGCAGTCGCGTTGATGGCGGGCAGGATCTTGTCGTACTCGCCCTCGCTCGAAACGGGCTCGTCCGAATAGCCGGTCGACCCGTCCGGGTTCTGGATCTGGAAGTACCCCGCCGAGCGCACGTCGGTTTTGACGTAGCGTGCGCCTGCGTTGATGAAGACCGGCACCGGTCCCAGGTCGAAATCGAAATCGGCCATCGCGTAGGCGGCCCAGGTCTTCTCCTCGACCCGGTAGTAGGCCCCCTCGTCGAACGGCGAGACGAACCCGTCGGGGCGGAAGAAATCGCGCGCGTATTCGTTGGACACCTGCGCCCACGTCAGGTCGCGTGCCTGGTAATCCTTGCCGCCGACGATATCGATCACGTCCTGCAATTCGCTGTCCGCAAGCGTGCGCTCGTTGACGTAGGAGCTGTCACCACGGGTCGGGCCCTGGATCTTCTCTTCGCCGTAATTGCGCTCTTTCGTCTTGTCGGTGTAGCGCGCGCCGATCCGGATGGCGCTGAGGCCCAGCAGTCCGCCCCGCTCGAACGAGCGACCCAGATCGATCTGCGCGGCGTACTTGTCGTCCGAGATTTCCTCGTACGTCGTCTCATAGGCTTCGAAGAGATAGGAAGCGGGCGAGTTGTACATGTCGATCGTGTTCGGATCGTCGCTCGGGATCGTCTCGCCGCCGGTCTCGGTATAGCGGGTGCGCGACGGCGCGTAAGCCACGTGTTTGAGATTGGCATGGTCGAGCGACTTGTCGGCACCCGAATAGCCGCCGAGAATGTCGATCGACCAGTCACCCGGGGTCCAGTTCAGCTCACCACCGAACTGCCGGTAATCGGTTTCGTTGAGGCGTTCCTTGCTCAGGAACTCATGCTGGGTCGCGGTGTAGGACACATCGCGCAGGACCACGATGCCGTAATCGGCGAGCGTGGTGTCATCGTAGTCGTGAATAGTGTCGAGCGTGGAGCGGCTCGATGCCGAATAGGCGGCGGCGTCGTATTCGTCCTCTGTCGTGTCGTAGGAGCCGATGAAGCCGTCGAACGTCACGCTCAGATCGTCACTCGGCTTGTACTGGAGCGAACCGGAGAAACCCAGGCGTTCCTGGTCGTTCAGATACACCCGGTCGCCGACCTTATCGAGGAAGACGATTCGGGCGGTCTGATCGTCGTCATCCGGATCGAGCGTGATCCCCACGTCGCGTTCCAGCACGGCGATCGCCTGGTCTGTCTGCGCGTTGCCGCGATCGGTCCAGCGCGAGATCGGGCGGAAATTGATGCCTGAATTGGAATCGGTGCGGTTGGTCCGCTGGCCGTAAGCGGCCGACAGCAGCACGCCGAAATCGCCCCAGGTGTTGCTGACGAGCAGCGAGGCCTGCGGATCCACCTTCTCCGAAATCGAGTTGTACGCGCCCTCGACCGAGCCGACCACGCGCGTGCCCGAGTAATCGAACGGGCGTGCGGTGCGGATGGCGACGCTGCCGGCAATGCCGCCTTCTTCCTGCGCCGCCGTGGGCGACTTGTAGACCGTGACGGTCTGGATCAGTTCGGACGCGAACATGTCGAACTCGACGTCGCGCCCGCCCGAGCCGGAAGCGGTGGCCAGGTCGTTGATCTGAACATGCGTGAACTCGGTCGGCAGACCGCGCACGTTGACCCGCGTGCCCAGGCCCTTGTCGCGCTCGATCGTCACGCCGGGGACGCGTTGCAACGCTTCCGACAGGTTCTGTTCGGGGAAGTCGGCAATATCGGTGGCGACGATCGAGTCGGAAAAGCCGATCGTATCGCGCTTGATGTCGATCGCGCGCTCGAGCGCCTGGCGGTATCCGCTGACGACGATCACGTTGTCTTCGCCAGCGGGGGCTTCGACCGACGCGTCTTCGTCGTCGGGCATTTCCTGGGCGGTTTGGGCGGCCACAGGGGCTGCGGCGAGCGCGACGAGCGCTGCTCCCCCGAGCAGCCTCGCAGCACGGCGAACTGGTGTTGGCTTCACAAGCATTTCAATCGATCCCTTGTTTTTAAGTCGGACAGCGCCGACGGCGCACCGCCCAGGCTTCCTCGCCCGATGCCTTGTTCCGCTCGCCCCTGCCGGGCGGCGGAGATCTTCTTTTTTCTTATTGGTTGCCGCAGCCTTCCGGTGCGGGTGCGGCGGCACGCGCTGCGACAAGCTCCTTGCGCGCAGCTTCGAGATCGTCGCGGAATTCCTCCGAATTCATCTCCGCGGCGAAGATCACCGCGCCTGCCAGCGTTCCCGCCTCGGCCGCGCTCTGGGTGTGCGAACCGCACACCCAGCGACTTTCGCCGAACTCGCGGCCCCGTGCGAGCAACTGCGTCACGCGATCGGGTGCGAGAGCCGCAAGGATCATGGCGACATGCTGGCCATGCGCGGCATGGCCGGATGGGTAGTCGCCATTGCCTGCAAGATGCTCGGTCCGTGCCTCGCAGATCGGAAGGTCGCTATCGAGCCACGGACGCTTGGACTGATAGTGACGCTTGGCGTCGCCGACTACGCGGCGGTCGTTCCCCGCCCTTTCGATCAGATGGTGAAGCGCAGGGACGTCCTCTTCGTCCAGCCGGGCCCCGAGCGCGCACGAGAAATGATCGAGCATGCCACCACGCACGTCGCTGGTGGCAAGGTCCCACCGGGGCGTTCCTTCCAGCTCGCGGCTCTCGCGGTATATTCGCCGGTCGGCATCGGCCCGCGCTGAATCCGGGGCTGGCGGGGGCGGAAGAACCTCGACCAGGTCGGGCCGCAGTTCGGGACTGAGATACCCGTCTTGCGTCGTCTGCGATCCGGCGGGCGCAGCGGCCCCGATCGCCAAGAAAAGCAGCATGATCGCTTTGCGCACCGTCGCCTCCGAGGCCCTGTGAAGCTCTGGGGCGCCCAGTGGCGGGAGGTTATTACATCCTCAAGACGGTTCGCGGCATGCCGATGCAAATTCCCTGATTATGGCGCATAGCTCTGAGACTGCTTCATGCTGAACGAACGGCAGTTTTCGGGTCGTAGCGGGGCCGATCGCATGACAGCAATTGGGGCGCAAAGCAGTCGCAGGCTCTCACTTCGCGCTCCCTCACCTCGGGGTTGCCGAGCGCGCGTGCCCTAATGCGCGGTGGCAGGTGCCGCCAGCGGGAAGAAGGGGATGCGCACCTCGATCGGCGATCCGTCCTCGCGGTGGAAGGTGTAGAAGCCTTCCATCGATCCGAACGGCGTCGTCAGCGGGCAGCCGGAGACGTAATCGTGGCTGCGCCCCGGCGTCAGCACCGGCTGTTCGCCGACCACGCCTTCGCCATCGACATGCCGCACGAGGCCCTGCGCATCGGTAATCCGCCAGTGGCGGGTCATCAGCTGCACCCGCTCGTGCGAGGCGTTCTCGATCCGGATGTGGTAGATCCAGAACCACTTGCCGTTCGCAGGGTCGCTCTGCTCCGGCAGGAAGTTAACCGTGACCCGGACGGTGATATCCTCGGTCGTGGCGGCATGGTCGAACAGGTTCTTCATCACGAGTCGGGAGCCTAATGGCTTTGCGGGAGAGGGCAAGGCGCTCTTGCGGGCAGGTGCCCGCACCAGCGCACGGCCGAGCTCCCCCCGCAGGCTAGCTCTTGCCGAAATCCGCCCGCGTGCCATGCGCCGAAATCGCGGCACACAGGCGGCGCAGCGCCACCGCATAGGCGGCAGTGCGCATATCGGTGTCGCACTCCTGCATCACCTCGCGCACATTTTCGGACGCTTCGGCGATCGTGTCTTCGAGGTAATCGTCGACATCGTCCGCGTTCCAGTCGATCCCCTGGCGGCCCTGCACCCACTCGGCATGGCTGATCGTGACCCCGCCGCCATTGGCGAGGATATCGGGCACCACTTCGATCCCCGCATCCTGCAGGGCCTTGTCCGCGGCGGGCAGGACCGGGCGGTTGGCCAGTTCGACGATCGCCTTGCACTTGAGCGTGTGGGCATCGTCTTCATCGGCGATCACCCCGCCCAGCGCGGCAAGCACCAGCACATCGCATTCGGTCGCAAGCACGGCTTCGGGATCGTCGGAGGACTGCGCGTTGCCGCCGTCATAGGCGCCTACCTTGCCCTGCTCCTCCTTCACCTCGGCCAGCTTCTCGATATCGAGCCCGTCGGGATCGGACACCGTGCCCGAGGAATCGGCGACCGCGACGATGGTATGCCCGGCATCGGCGGCGGCCTTGGCGAACCACAGGCCGGCATTGCCGAAGCCCTGCAGCGCGATCGTCAGGCCGCCCTCTTCGCCCAGCCCGGCAAGATCGCGCATTTCCTCCAGCGCGATATGCGCGCCGCGCCCGGTCGCGGGCGTGCGCCCGGGCATCCCGCCCAGCGCCACGGGCTTGCCGGTGAAGGCATGCGGCTGGATTGAGCCCGCGATCTCCGAATATTCGGAGACCATCCACGCCATCTCGCGCTCGCCGGTGGCGACATCGGGCGCGGGCACGTCGCGATTCGGCCCGAGGATTTTCGCCATCGCGCGGACATAGCCGCGCGCCACACGCTCCTTCTCCATCGTCGAGAGGTCGTGCGCATCGACCTCTACCCCGCCTTTCCCGCCACCGAAGGGCAGTCCCATCAGCGCGCATTTCATGGTCATCAGGAAGGCGAGCGTCTCGACCTCGTCGAGGTGGACGGATGGGTGGAAACGGATGCCGCCCTTGGTCGGGCCGAGCGCGGAATTGTACCGGCAGCGCCAGCCCTTGAGCGTCAGCGAGGAGCCATCGTCGCGGCGGATACTGACCGAGGCGGACAGCGTCTCGATCGGGTTCTCGAGATGCGCGACGACTTCCTTGTCGAGCCCGACCATCTCCGCCGCCCGCGTCATCCGCTCCTGCGCCGCTGCCAGATGTTCACCCATGTGTGTCGTCTCCTGTTCTTTTCTGCTGTCACAGGAGAGAACGTGAGTGGGCGGGGCCGTTCCGGGATGTTCCCAAAGGACGGGGTGGATCGCGCGAGGTTCCATGTCCCGTCGGCTCTGGGGACACCGCGCTTGAAGAGGAGCATCGGCCCCGGATCCAGTCCGGGGCGACGTCGAGTTTATGGCGCTCCCTGTCCTTGCCGTCGGCCCGGGCTTGACCCGGCGTTGGTGCTTTCCTTGAGTTGGCGCTGAAAGCCCCGAACAAGCCGACCGGTCAGAACCCCGCCGCGCCCAGCGCCCTGTCCATATCCTCGCGGATATCCTCGATATCCTCGAGCCCCACGTTGATCCGCACCAGCCCCTCGGTCACGCCCATCTCGGTGCGCGCTTCCTCGGTCAGGCCTGCATGCGTCGTGCTCGCCGGGTGGCAGGCGAGGCTGCGCGAATCGCCGATATTGTTCGACAGGTCGATCAGCTCGAGCGCGTCGAGCAGTGCGTGCGCCTTTTCGCGGCTGCCGAGGTCGAAGGCGAAGATCGGGCCGGTGGCGGGCATCTGTTTCAGCGCGAGCGCGTGGCGCGGGTGGCTCTCCAGCCCCGGGTGGAGCATGCGCGGCACGCGCGGCTCCATCATCCGGCCCAGCGCCACCGCATTCTGGCTCTGCCGGTGGGCCCGCAGGTCGAGCGTTTCGAGCCCCTTATGCACGACCCAGGCGTTGAAGGGCGAGAGGTTGGGCCCGGTGTTGCGCTGGAAGGGCAGCAGCACCTCGTCGATCCATTCCCGCGTACCGCACACCGCACCCGCGAGCACGCGGCCCTGCCCGTCCATCAGCTTGGTCGCGCTGTAGGCGACCACGTCGGCGCCGAATTCCATCGGCCGCTGGAGCGCGGGCGAGGCGAAGGCATTGTCGACCACCGTGGTGATCCCGTGCGCCTTCGCCAGCGCGCAGACATGTTCCAGATCGACGATGTCGAGCGTGGGGTTGGCGGGGGTTTCGAAGAAGAAGACCTTGGTATTGGGCCGGATCGCGGCTTCCCATGCGTCGTTGTCCGCGCTGTCGATCACCGTGGTTTCGATCCCGAAGCGCGGCAGCAGGTTGTCGACCAGCCAGCGGCAGCTGCCGAAGGCGGCGCGTGCGGCAACGCAGTGGTCGCCCGTGTTGAGCTGGCACAGCAGCGCGGCGGTCATTGCGGCCATGCCACTCGCCTGCACCCGGCACGCTTCCGCGCCCTCCATCAGCGCGATGCGTTCTTCCAGCATCGCGACGGTCGGGTTCTGGAGCCGCGAATAGGTCATCCCCTCGGCCTCGCCCGCGAAGCGCGCGGCGACTTCGGCTGCGTTGTCGTAGGTATAGCCTGAGGTGAGGAACATCGCCTCGCTCGTCTCGCCATGTTCGCTGCGCCAGGTGCCGCCGCGCACGGCCTGCGTTGCGGGGCGCCACTTCTGTGTGACGGAGCGATCCATACCGGCAGTCTTCTTCATGGGCCCAGCGCTTACGGCGGCGGCAGGGCGCCCGCAAGCGCGGCGTGGCGGATCGGCCACGGGTGCGCACCTTCGTGATCGGCCCGCTTGTCCGCGCCCGGCCGCGCCCGTATCGCTGCCGGGCGATGACCCGAGCGTACGCGACACGCGTTCCTGCAAGCGACGACCCCTTGCTGGCCTGCATCGGCCTGACGCTCGGCTTTTTCCTGCTGTGCCTGTGGCGGCTGTGGCTGCCGAGCGGGCCTTTCTTCGACGAGATCCACTACCTGCCCGCCGCGCGCGAGCTGCTGACCGGGTTCGATTATCGCAACCCCGAGCATCCGCCGCTGGGCAAGGAGATCATCGCAGCTGGCATCGCGCTGTTCGGCGACAATCCGTGGGGCTGGCGCGCCTTTTCGGCGGTGGCGGGCGCGCTGGCGCTGTTCGCGGGGATGCGCGCGCTGTGGCATGCCAGTCTCAATCGCGATGCGGTGATCGCCTATGGCGTGCTGCTGGCGAGCGGCTTCCTGCTGTTGATCCATGCGCAGATCGCGATGCTCGACGTGTTCATGGCCGCCTTCTTCCTCACCGCGCTGTGGCAGCTGGCGGCCGCTTTCCGCGCCGGACGGGTGCGAACCGCGCGGGTACATCTGGCGCTGGCGGGCATTGCGCTGGGCTGCGCGATCGCATCGAAGTGGAACGCTGCGCCGCTAGCCCCCGCGCTCGGCCTGTTCTTCCTCGCCCTGCGGCTGCACGCGGCCGGGCCGGTGCGCGGCCTCTCCACCAGCAGGGGGGGGCCGGTGCCGGGGGTCTCGCTGGTCGAGGCGGCGCTGTGGCTTGGCGTGCTGCCGCTCGCGGTCTATTCCGCGACCTTCTGGCCTGCGTTCCATGTCGAGGGCGGACCCTTCGCCGGGATGGACCTGCTGGGCGCGCACCGCCACATGCTCGAACTCCAGCAGAGCGTGAAGGAAGCGCATCCCTACCAGTCGACCTGGTCGCAATGGGTGCTGGATACGCGCGCGATCTGGTATCTTTACGAGGTCACCGACGGCGCGCAGCGCGGGGTGATGCTGATCGGCAATCCGCTGACGATGTGGCTGGGCCTTGCGGGTGTCGCATGGTGCGGCTGGGCGGCCATCGCTCAGCGCCGGGTGGATGCGGGCGCGGTGTTCGTGCTCTATGCCGTCAGCATCGGCTTCTGGATCGTCGCGGCCAAGCCGATCCAGTTCTACTACCACTATTTCCTGCCGAGCTGCTTCCTGCTGGCGGCGCTGGCGCTGGCGATTGCGTGGCTGAAGGAGCGCGGAGGCGCCTGGGCCTATTGGGCGGTGCTGGCAGGCAGCGTGGGCGTGTTCGCGTACTTCTACCCGATCCTGAGCGCGGCCGAGTTGTGGGGCGAGCAGGCCTTCAACCAGTGGATGTGGCTCGACGGGTGGAGATAGGCTCCCTCTCCTCCCCCTTGAGGGGGAGGTCGGGTGGGGGTGTACGGCGCTGGGGGCTTGGACGGATCGAGCGATGAACGTCGAAGCCCCACCCCCCGGCCCCTCCCCATGGGGAGGGGAGATTGGGCGCGACTAGACTAGACGCGCCCCCAGACAAACCGGTTCGACAGCGCGTAATTCCACACCGCGCCGACCACGATTCCCCCCAGCGCGGCGGGCACCCAGTGAACCCCGCGCATCTGGAGGAAGCTCGCCAGCGCCACGTTGGCCAGCGCGCCGACCGCGCAGGCCGCGCAGAACACCGCCCAGCCGCGCAGCACCGCGCCCGCGCGCTTCAGCCGCTTGTCGCGATAGGTCAGCCAGTTGTTGAGCCAGAAGTTGAAGCTCATCGCGGCGAAGGTGGCGATCGCCTGCGCCTTCCAGAAGGTCGCGGTCATGCCGGGGTAGAACAGCGCCAGCACGCTCATGTGGACCAGCACGCCCGCCCCGCCGACCGTGCCGAACAGCATGAAACGGGTGGGGAAGATCCGCCCGAAATACCGCTCGTACAGCATCACGAGAAATTCGAACGCGACCGCGCGGTCAAGCTTGCTCTCGCCGCTGCGCCGCTCGCCGAAACGCATCGGCACTTCGGCCACCCGCAGCCGCCCGGGCGCGACCGAGAGGATGTCGAGCAGCACCTTGAACCCGATGCCCGAAAGGCGCGGGGCGAGCGCGCGGACCCGCGCCGTCTCGATCATGAAGAACCCGCTCATCGGGTCGCTCAGTTCCACCCCGGTCAGCGCGCGCGCCAGCCGGTTGGCGAGGCGCGATCCGCGTTCGCGCGCCGCGCTCGACAGGCCATTGGCATTGCCGCCCTCGGCAAAGCGCGAGGCGACCACGAGGTCCGCTCCGTCCCGCAGCTTTTCGAGCATTGCCGGGATCAGCGCAGGGTCGTGCTGGTGGTCCGCATCCATCACCGCAATCACCGGGGCGGGCGTCGCGCAGGCCCCCTCGATCACTGCGGAGGCGAGCCCGCGCCGCCCGATCCGCTGGAGGCACCGCAAGCGCGGATTGGCGAGGGCCAGCGCGCGGGCCTCGTCGGCCGTGCCATCGGTGCTGTCATCGTCGACGATGATCGCTTCCCAGTCGAGGCCGGCGAGCGCGTGCTCCAGCCGCTCGACCATCGGCGCAAGGTTCTCTCGCTCGTTGAGCGTGGGCAGGATGACCGCGATCTGTGGCATTAGCCCCCTCAAGCAATGCGTTCAGGCAATCCTGGCCAGCCGGTCCAGCAGCCGACCGCGCGCGGCCATAGCATCGCCATGCCGGTCGGCAAGCAGGTAGCGTTCGAGCGCGGGCGCGATCCTGCGCAGCGCGGCGATGGTTTCGGGCAAGTCGCCCGCTTGCGGTTTCATGCCGCCATAGCCCAGTTCGCGCAGCAGCAGCGACTCGTAGGACAGTAGCGCCGGGGCCCAGCCGCGCGCGGAGGGCGCATGGCAGATCGCGTCGAGCAATCCGCCCAGCGCGTCGTAGAGGCTCGGGTAGGGATTGCGCTCGGGCAGGGTCGAGGCGGTGAGCGCGGTGACCCACAGGATGGCCGCGGCGGGCAGCGGCTCGTTCAGCCACGGCGCGCGGCTGGTCACCAGCTCGACCTTGCCGAAGGGCAGCTGGCTGGCCGAGCGCGCGCGGATATCGGCCTCCACGCTATTGCCGGGGATCAGCACGGGCCGCAGCCGCCGCCCCTGCCCGCCCGCGACATAGGCCGCAACCAGCCCCGCCTCGTGCGTCAGCATGCGCGCGATCACGGCATTCTCTCCATGCGCGCGCCCGGCGAGGATGATGGCGGGGGCTTTGAGCTGCATGGGTCAGGCTTGCGCCTGTCTGGGCGGATTGGGTGTCAGGAGGAGCCAGGCGCAGGGCATTGGTGCGGACTAGCGGGTGCGGGGGTGTTTGGCGAGATTGTGCTGGCCGAGGGGTTGGCTGGGCCCCTGCCTGCGCAGGGGCGACGCTGAGTGGCGAGGGAAACAAACCTTCCCGTCGCCCCTGCGAAGGCAGGGGCCCAGATAAGGTTGGCAGCTATAGCTCAGCCATTGATCGTCTCAAAGAGGTCGTCCCAGCCCGGATTATCGCGCCGGATCAGCTTGAGCTTCCACTGCCGCTTCCAGCGCTTAATCGCCTTCTCGCGAGCGATCGCATCTTCGATCCGGTCGTAATGTTCCAGGTACACCAGCCGGGTCAGACCCACTTGCGGCAGAACTCCGACCCGCGCCCTTCGCGATGCGCGGTGATACGCGGTGCGAGGTCGGCGGTGACGCCAATATAAAGCGTGCCGTGCGGTGCGTTCGTCATGATGTAGACCCAGCCGCCGTGCATGGGTTTTGCATATCTCGCTGCGAGATGTTTGGCGAGATTGTACTAACCGTGAGGTCGGCTGGGCGTCGCCACCTCGAGCCCGACACCCAGAACCCTATCCCGCCATCGCCTCCTTGGACGCGTTCACCGCCATCGAACGCGGGCGACCTATCGACCAGTTGGCCTGCATCCGGACCTCCGGGTTGGGTGCGCACCAGATTTCGCCGGTGGCGTCGATCGCGGTCACCCACAGCAGGTTGTGTTCCTGCCCATAGTCGATGACGCCCAGGGCATGGCCGTCTCCCTTGCCCAACACATGGAGCGGGATCGGCGGATTAAGCTGTGTGAACATGGCGCGCAGACCTTTCTTGCAGCGAGGAAACGCACAAGCAGGCCGGGCGCACCCGATCCATCATTTCCTAGATTTCGCTGCAAAAGCGGCCGTTTGCCGCCCGCGCGGAACGGCTATTTCTGCTGTGCTTCCAGCGCATCGAGCCGGGCGGCCAGCGCCTCGTTCTCCGCCCGCGCCTTGGCGGCCATTTCCTTCACCGCCTCGAACTCCTCGCGGCTGACGAAGTCGAGCCCGCCGACGGTTTCCTTGATCCGCTCGCGCGCGCTTTCCTGCGCCTCGCGGGTCATCCCGGCGAAGGTGCCCGCGGCACCGTTCACCAGCTTCACGAAATCGGCGATCATGGGGTTCTGGCTCTGCATGGGAAAAGAGATGGCGCGCGGGCCCCGGTTTGTCCAGAGCCTGCGCCCAGCCGCTACAGATCGATCCGCTGGACAGCGCCGGTCGTCTCCGCTCCGTCGGCTTCGGGGTTCAGCTGCAGGATCTCGTAATTGAGGGCTGCGGCGAAGATCCCCCATGCAAGGTATGGCAGCAGCAGCAATGCGGCGAGTTTGCGGATGCGGTAGAACAGGATCATCGTGATCACGATCATCACGTCCAGCGCCGCGATCAGGTACAGCGCCCAGGCGATCTGGTGTTCGCCGAAGAAGAGCGGGGTCCACGCAAGGTTCATGGCGAACTGGATGATGAAGGCGGTGATCGCGATGCCGCGCCCCCTTGCGCCCCAGGCCGAACAGATCATCGCGAGAGCAAGGCCCATCATCACATACAGGATGCTCCACGCGATCGGGAACGCCGCTGCCCCGGGGTAGAAATCCGGCTTCTCGAGCGCGGCGAACCACGGGTTGCCGTCACCCGTCCCCGCAATCTTTCCGGCGAGGAAGCCGAGCAGGACGATGGCGGGCACCGTGAAGAGAGCCCATCGGATGAAGCTGGCGCGCAATTGCGCACGCGATGCCAGTGTCGTCATTGATCCCCCGAACTGCTTACTGCGGCGTCCTCTTGCCACTCACTCCCGACCCGACAAGCAAGGTGCGCGCCCCTATACCGAATTGGCACGCCGCCCGCACCTGTTCCTACGGCCGGGACGCGGAAATCAGAAACTCGACATTGCCCTTGGGCCCGGTGATCGGGCTTTCGACGATGCCCTGCACCTGCCAGCCGTTCGTTTCGAGCCAGTGACGCACCTCGTCGCACACGCGCTGGTGCAGCGCGGGATCGCGCACCACGCCGCCCTTGCCCACTTCCTCGCGCCCCACCTCGAACTGCGGCTTGATCAGGCTGACGAGGCGGCAGTGCGGAGCGGCCAGCTGCAGCGGGCGTTCGAGCACCTTGGCCATGCCGATGAAACTCGCATCGCACACCACCCAGTTACACGGCGCATCGATCTGTTCGGGCGTGAGGATGCGCGCACTGGTCTGCTCCAGCACGGTCACGCGATCGTCCTGGCGCAGCTTCCACGCCAGCTGGTTGGTCCCGCTGTCGACCGCGAAGACGCGAGCCGCGCCGCGCTGCAGCAGCACGTCGGTAAAGCCGCCGGTCGAACTGCCGATATCCATCGCGATGGCGCCGGTGGGGTCGAGATCGAACGCGTCGATCGCATGGGCCAGCTTGAGGCCGCCGCGGCTGACCCACGGATGGTCGCGCCCGCGCACGTCGAGCTCCGCGTCCTCGGCCACCGGCTGGCCCGGCTTGGCGATCTTGGTCTCGCCCGCGAACACCACGCCCGCCATCACCAGCGCCTGCGCCCGCGCGCGGCTCTCCGCAAGGCCCCGGGACACCAGCAACTGATCGACACGCATCTTCTTCGCCATGGGCTTCCTCTAGTTGAAGTTCACTTGCGTGAACACATGCGTCTCCCACCCCACCTCCCCACCCGGCCACCATATCGTGGGGGTACCCTTGGTGGCCGGGTGGGGAGGTGGGAGGACGGCTGCCCAAAAATCGAAGATGCATTAGACGTGGACCCCCACGCCGTCCAAGCGCATTGATGCAGGTATGAGCACACTTCGCATCGCCACCCCCGCCCGTGTCGCCCTTGCCTTGTCGCTGCTGGCGGTGACCTGCTGCCAGACGCCCGAGCCCCCGCCACCCGCGCCCGCGCCGCCGCCCGCGCCGGTCACCACCGCGCCGCCGCCGCAGGTGACGGTGCCGCCCGCGGACAACTGGATCGACCGGCCGCAGACACCGGGCGACTGGGCCTACGTGACCGAGCCGGGCGAGACGCTGGCGGTGTTCGGACGCGCGGGCGCGCCGGTGCTGGTCGTCGGGTGCGATCTCGCCAGCCGCAGGATCGGGATCACGCGCGCCACCGCCGCCCGCCGGCAGGAGGCTGCCGCGATGCGGATCACCGCCGAAACCACCGCGCGCCAGCTGATGGCGGAACCGGTCTCCGCCTCGCCCCCCCTGGTCGGCGTGACGCTCGACGCGCGCGATCCGCTGCTCGACGCGATGGCGATCACGCGCGGCCGCTTTGCGGTAGAGGTGGAAGGCGAGCCCGGCCTTTACGTCCCCGCATGGGCCGAAGTGACGCGGGTGATCGAAGACTGCCGCTGAGCATAGCGCGACCCAAACTGCGAAAATCCGGCGTCGGGGACGCGAATTCGCTGTCGCTCCGCCGCACTTGATGCGCGGAAGCGGCGGTCTTTTCGCGAGCGCACAAGTATGACGGGGAAAAAGATATTTACAAGGCTTGTGCTGGGGAAACAGGTGACTCAAAAAGGAACCTGAGAGCGGCGGTGCACGACGCTTCTCGGCCCCCGGTGATACGGTGCGGGTCTTGGCTTACAAGCGCGAAAGGAGGTGATCCGATGTCTCATGGTTCAGCATGGAGGTCGGCAAGTTTCCGCGCGGGGCACTATCGGTAAAGTCGCATACCCTTAGAGGCTTCGTGAGCGGCACTTCCTGGCCGCTGACCATGAAAGGGCAGTCTCTCCGACGGGCAGAGGCTGCCCTTTTCATGTGGGCAAGTGGACGTCGTCGTTCCGACTGTCGCCGATCACCGTTGCCTGACCTCGATCCCGCGGCTCGACCGCGCTTGCGCAAACTCCGCCGCCGCATCCGGATCGTCCGCAACCTTCGCACGCAGGAAGCGAGTCACCAGCCGAACGGCGGCGGCGTATCCGGCCTCTTCCCCGTAAACGAAGGAATGGTCCGAACTTTCGACCAGCAGCAGCGTGTGGTCGCCTTCCGGCAGCTTTTCGAACTGCGCGATCTGCACCGCAGGGTCCCCCGCGAACGGCTGCGCGACATCCTTTGGTCCGGTGATCGTCAGCGTTGGCACCGCAACCGTGTCGAACGCGCCGGGCGTCGCGGTCAGGCCGGGGATCGGCCCCGGCGATGAGAACATGACCACCGCTTTCATAGCCGGAACGCGCGCGTGCATCATCGAATCGAGCGCCCCGCCGCCCATCAGCGCGATCAGAGAGCCGTAGCTATGGCCGACGCCGCCCAGCGGCAGATCGGGATATTGCTGTTGCGCGTAGGCGGACACCGCCTGCAGTTCGGCCATGCGGCTCATGAAGGCGGTCTGGAGATCCTGCCGCTGTGCTTCAGGGATCAGGAGCGAGTCGGCATGCAGCGGGGCAAGGACGATCAGCCCCGCCTTCTGCAATTCGCCGATCAGCGGCATCAGGCGTTCGGGTGCAGAACCCGCGCCGTGGGACAGGAAGATCACGGCGGCAGGCTCGCCCACCGCATCGAAGACCGACACGTCGACGGTGCGACCGGCCACGGAGAGCTCGACCTGGCGGGCCGCGGAAGTTGGCGCCACGGCCGCAGCGGGAGGTTCGGCCGCCATCGGTCCGGCGCAAGCCTGCAGAGCACACGATGCAAACAGGAAAAGCGACAGCGAACGCAAGGATTTCATCGATTTGCCCTCCAGAACGATTGTCGAGCGCTATTCGGTTTGCGCGAGACGCACAATCACTCTCGCACCGGATCGCGGCGGCTTTGAGCATGAGCTCCGCCATCCCGGAGCGTAACTTTCGCAAAGTTTATCGCCGTAGTCGTGAAATTTTCCTCGAAAGGTCTTGCCCCGCGCGGCGCACGCGCATAACCGCCTGCGGCAAGGAGATATAAGCCCTATGGCCGACGCGCCGATGATCGATTTTGCCCACCTGCCCCACCCGGCTCCCGTCCCGTCCGAAACGCGCGACGAGGCACTGGCCGATCCCGGATTCGGATCGATCTTCACCGATCATATGGTGACTATCCGCTTCGACGCGGACCGGGTGGAGCGCGGCGAAGACGGCTGGTACGATGCGAAGCTGTGCCCGCGCGAGCCGATCCCGCTCGATCCCGCGGCGGCCGTGCTGCACTACGCGCAGGAAATCTTCGAAGGGATGAAGGCGTACCGGTGGGACGACGGCTCGGTCGCGCTGTTCCGGCCCGAACAGAACGCGCGCCGCCTCAACGCCAGCGCCCGCCGGATGGCGATGCCCGAACTGCCCGAGGAACTGTTCCTCGAATCGATCCGCAAGCTGGTCTCCGAGGATCGCGACTGGATGCCCACGGTCGAGGGCGGATCGCTCTACCTGCGGCCCTTCATGTTCGCGACCGAAGCCTTCCTCGGCGTGCGGCCCGCGCGCCAGTATCTCTACTGCCTGATCGCGAGCCCGGTGGGCAGCTACTTCAAGTCGGGCGTGAAGCCGGTCGACGTGTGGGTCAGCCGCGATCACGTGCGCGCGGCACCGGGCGGCACGGGTGCGGCGAAGACCGGCGGCAACTACGCCGCCAGCCTCGTGCCGCTGGCCGAAGGCACCGCGCAAGGCTGCCAGCAGACCGTCTTCCTCGACGCGATGGAGAAGAAGTGGATCGAGGAACTGGGCGGCATGAACCTGTTCTTCGTGTTCGAGGATGGCAGCGCGATCACCCCGCCGCTGACCGGCACGATCCTGCCCGGCATCACGCGCGACAGCCTGATCCAGATGCTGCGCGACGAAGGGCTGCAGGTGCGTGAGGAGCCGTATTCGATCGACCAGTGGCACGCCGATGCGGCCAAGGGCCACCTGATCGAGACCTTCGCCTGCGGCACCGCCGCGGTCGTGACCCCGGTCGGCACCGTCAACGGACCCGACGGCACTTTCACCATCGGCAGCGGCGGGACCGGGCAGCTGACGCAGAAGCTGCGCGACCGGCTGGTCGGCATCCAGACGGGCACCGCGCCCGATCCGCATAGCTGGGTGATGAAGCTGGATTGACCGGCCCGGCTCAGGCGCTCTTCCTGAGCATCGGCGACGGGCCCGGGTCGCCTTCCGGAGCGAGGCGTACGAGATTGCGCCCTGCTTTCTTGGCTGCATACAGGGCCGCATCGGCGCGCTCTATCAGTGCGTCGGCAGACATTGCTGCGCTGTTTCGCAAGGCGACGCCGATACTGACGGTTACCGAGACGCGCCCGACCAGGTCGAGCACGACGGGCCGTTGCGCTACCGCGCGACGCGCCCGTTCGGCAAAGCCCAGCGCCTCTTCTTCGCTGCACTTCTCGACCACGACGACGAATTCCTCGCCACCGTAGCGCGCAACGGTGGTGCCGGGCGCCGCAAACTGCTTCTCGAGTTCCTTCGCGACCTGCTTCAGCGCCCGGTCGCCAGCGATATGTCCGTAGCTGTCGTTGAACTGCTTGAAGCAATCGACATCGATCATCATCACCGCCAGATCATCGCCGCTGCTGGCCGCACCGCTATAGGCGGTATCGAAAATCCGTTCGAAATAGCGGCGGTTGGGCAGGCCGGTCAGGTCGTCTCGATGCGAGAGTTCGCGCAGCTGCTCGTTCGCCTCCATCAGACGCTCCGAGGCGAACCGCCCGCGAAGGGCATACAGGAAATTGCGGTCCCTCAGCATCGCGGTGCGCAACGGCACGGCGAGCGAGACGAGACCGATCGCCGAAAGATAGGCGAGCGTCGCAAGCGCCTGTCGCGCGGGTGCGGGCGGCAGGGCGGCCCAGACGGACCATAAGGCCGCGAGCGACGCCAAGAGCATGATGGTGATCGACCTTGGCCGCAGCGGCATGACCACGACTGCAAGGACCACGATCAGGGCCGAGCCCATGACATATTCGTTTAGCGTCGACGCCCCGTGATGCATGCCGAGGTACCCCGCCACGCCCGCAAAGCACACCACCGCCAGGATCGACGTCCAGCGCTGGAGCACCCAGCCTCCTTTCAGCGCGGCGTAGATTGCGAAAACATAGGCTGGAACCACCAGGCCGAGGCGCAGGATCAGGGCCTGTTCGAAGATCTCCGGGCCATGCGAATAGTCGAGCGGGAGGCAAAAAAAGCAGGAAACAAGCGCGATCGCATTGACGAAAGCCAGCTCCCGCCTGCGACGCGGTGCCTGCTCGTCGCGCCAAAGCTTGCGCAGCTCGGCAGGCCATTGGCGGAAGGGCAGGCCGGTATCCGCGACCTGTTCCACCATGCCTTCGAAATCGGGCTGAAAATTTGCATCCGGCTTCACGGGCGCGGGTTTAGGGCCAAGCGGTTAACACGTCCCTTCCACCGACTGCGCAACCCTGCCTACAGCCGCGGGCGGACAAGGAAGCGCTTGGTAAAGGTTTCGCTGGGCCGCAGCACCAGAATCGCGACGCCCCCTACCGCAATGGCTCCGCCCAGCAGCAGTGGCACCCCGACGGGGTCGCCGGTCAGCCATGCGCCCAGTGCCACCGTCATCAGCGGATGCAGCAGGGTGAAGGGCACCACCAGGTTCGCGTCATGCTCCTTCAGGGCGTTGAAATAGATCACATGCGCGTAAACCGAAACGATCAGTCCGGCGAAGATCAGGCAGCCCAGCAGCTTGAACGGATCGGTCATGAGCGGCTCTATCGGAATGGGTTCGGTTACGAAGGCGAAGGGCAGCAGCACCGCGAAGGAAGCGAAGGCAGACCATGCCTGCAGTTGCTTGCCACCCACATCGATCTTCTTGACGTAGACCGCGCCCAGCGCACCGACGAGACACGAAAGCCCGATCCAGCCGAGCCCGGCAGAACTCTCCCACCCCGAAGGCGATGCGACCGCGATCACCACCCCGATGATCGCCAGCGCAATGCCGAGGCCGCGCCGCCAGCCCACGTGTTCGCCCAGCAGGACGATCGCCAGCAGCACCGTCATCGGCGCGCCCGAGAGGCTGACGATCCCTGCGGTAGAAGGGCTGGCCGATTTCAGCCCGATCGCCAGCAGCGCGAAGGATCCGCCCCCGATCGCGAGGCCGACCGCGGCCACGATGGGCCAGTTTTTCGGCAGCGGCCTCAGGAACGGCACGAGGACCAGCATGCTCACCAGCGCGCGCAGGGCGGCATAGAAGATCGGCGGCATGCCGAGGTCGGCCACCGCGATCTTGCTGACCACCACGTTGAGTGCCCACAGCAGATTGACGAGGACGAGCAGCGCGATGGTCCGGCTAGGCATTGGGCGCCCCTAGCGCCCGCTTGGCGCCCACGCAATCGCGCGCGGTGCAGGTCCGGCGGAGCGTTGCGCATCATCCGACGAGCCCCCGCGGGGACCCCGGGCCCTGACGGGCTCTACTTCCGCTTCTTCTCGGGCTTCTTGCCCCAGCCGTTCTGGAGCGCGGTGGCGTTGGCCTGATCCTGAAGGACGCGCGAGACGGTCTCCATTTCACGCCGCTCGTCGTCGGAGACGACTCCGTCATTGTCATACGTGGATGCGAGGAGACCGATCCTGCCCTGCTCGCGCCGCAGGGCACGCGCCTGCCGCTTGGTCAGCTGGCCTGTATCGCGCAGCGTGTCGATCCGCCGGTCGTTCTCGCGCAGTTCGGTCAGGACGGCCACGGTGTTCTCGTCCGGACCGGGGCCGTTGCGCAATTCCTGGTAGGTTCCGATACCCGCGAGGCCGCCGCCGCCCGTGCCCATGTCCGCACATCCGGCCAGCATCACGGCGAGAGCCGGGGCGAGCGCTGCGTAGACCAACCGCTGCTTCGTCATGACGATCTCCCTGTAGCGCACAGAAGGTCCGCCAGAGCGCATGAATTGCGGGTTAACGCCTAGTCTTCGGGAATATTGGCTTCGATCTCGGCTAGCCACACGTCGGCGACCGCATCGCTCGGCGCGCGCCAGTCGCCGCGCGGGGACAGCGCCCCGCCCATCGAGACCTTGGGCCCATTGGGCATCGCGCTGCGCTTGAACTGGCTGAAGCCGAAGAAACGGCGGCAGAACACCGCGAGCCAGTGGCGCACCTCGGCCAGCGAATAGGCGCGCTTGGCATCCTCGGGGAAGCCGATCGGCCAGTCGCCCGCGTCCGCATCCTTCCACGCGCTCCACGCGAGGAAGGCGACATGGCTGGGCGCGAGTCCGTAGCGGGCGATGTGGTGGAGGAAGAAATCGTGCAACCCGTAGGGCCCGATCTGGTCCTCGGTGCTCTGGATCGCACCACCCTCGTCCGCCGGGATCAGCTCGGGGCTGATCTCGGTACCCAGCACGTCTTCCAGCACGGTGTTGAGATCGGGGCTGAACTGGTCGGTCGCGATCATCCAGCGCATCAGGTACTGGATCAGCGTCTTGGGCACGCCCGCATTGACGCCATAATGGCTCATCTGGTCGCCAACGCCGTAGGTGCACCAGCCCAGCGCCATTTCCGAAAGGTCGCCGGTACCGATCACGAAACCGTTATGATGCCCGGCAAGCCGGAAGAGGTAATCGGTGCGCAGACCCGCCTGCACATTCTCGAACGTGGTGTCGTAGACCTTTTCGCCATCGGCGTAGGGATGGCCGATATCGGCCAGCATGCGTTCGGCCGCGGGTACGATGTCGATCGTCTCGGCTATGATGCCCGCCGCTTCCATCAGCTTGACAGCATTGTCGCGCGTGCGGTCGGACGTGCCGAAGCCGGGCATGGTGTAGCCGCGGATCGTCGTGCGCGGCAGGCCCAAGCGGTCGCAGGCGATGCACGCCACCAGCAGCGCATGGGTCGAATCGAGCCCGCCCGAAATGCCCAGCACAAGGGCTTTCGCGCCCGTCGCCTCGATCCGCCGCATCAGCGCATCGACCTGGATATTGACCGCCTCGTAGCAATCTTCGTCCAGCGTCTTTGGATCGGCCGGCACGAAGGGGAAGCGGCGCACCGGGCGCATGAGGTCACCCGTGACCGACTGGTGATTATGGGTGAAGGCGACCCGGCGATACCAGTCTTCCGGGCGGCCCGCCGCCTCGCTCGCATCGTGGAAGGTGCCGTTGCGCGTCCGGTCGGCGACGATGCGCGCGGTGTCGATATCGATCGCGCACAGTTCGGCGGTGAGATCGAAGCGCACGCTTTCCTTCACCAGCGCGCCCAGCTCGTAGATCACGCCCTGCCCGTCCCACGCGAGGTCGGTGGTGCTCTCGCCATGCCCGCTCGCCGAATAGGCATAGGCGCACATGGCCCGGCTCGAACTGGACTGGCAGTGCGAGTGGCGGTCGGTCGCGCGGCCGATGGTGACCGGAGAGGCGGAGAGGTTGCACAGGATGTTCGCGCCCGCCATCGCGGCCATCATGCCGGGCGGTTGCGGCGCCCAGAAATCCTCGCAGATCTCCATCCCGAAAGTGAAGCCGGGCAGGTTGTCGGCGGCGAAGATCACATCGGTGCCGAAGGGTGCCTCGTGGCCCGCCAGCGTCACGTCGAGCCCGTGGCAATTGCGCCCGTGGGTAAACTGCCGCTTTTCGTAGAACTCGCGATAATTGGGCAGGTAGCTCTTGGGGACGACGCCCAGCAGGCGTCCGTCGGCAATCGCGAGCGCGCAATTGTAGAGCCGCGCGCCGCGCCGCACCGGTGCGCCGATCACCAGCACGGTGGTCAGCCCCGCGCTTTCCTCCACGATCCGCCCGATTGCGTCTTCGGCCGCGGCGATCACCGCGTCCTGCAGGTGCAGGTCGTCGATCGCGTAGCCGGTGACGCACAGTTCTGGATAGACCGCGAGGTCGACCCCCGCCTCGTGCGCGTGGTGCGCTTCTTTCAGGATACTGTCGGTATTGCCGCCGACATCGGCAGGCCGCACGCGCGGCGTGCAGGTTGCGACGCGCACGAAGCCGTGCGTGTGCAGATCGAAGAAGGGGTGTGCGCGTTCAGCCATCAGGCTGGGCTGTGCCCGCATGGCACGCGCGAGACAAGGGCTGGCGCGCGCGTGCCTCCGTCCCGCGCCCGGTCAAGCGCGCTGCGTCTGCAACGGCGTGCGGGTCAGGGTGACGCGGCAGCCCTGCTCGTTCACCTCGATATCCTGGTCCGCCCCGGCCTGGTTGGCGAAGGTGCGCATCAGGCTCTTGCCCAGCCCGCCATCGGCGTCGCTGGCCGCGGCAATGCCCGCGCCGTTGTCGCGCACCTCGAGCCGCCAGTCGCTCGGCGATCCTTCGAGCAGGATCGTCAGCGCGCCCTCGCGGCCGTCGCCGAAGGCATATTTCGCCGCATTGGTGAGCGCTTCGTTGAGGAACAGCCCGATCGCGACCGCCTGGTCACGCGGCAGCGGGATCGCCGCGATGCGGCGGTTCACTGCCACGTTGTCGTCGAAAGAGGCGTGCACCAGATGGTCGATCACATCCTCGAGATAGCTCGCCATGTCGATCGCGCCTTCCTTGCGCTCGGCCCCGTCGACGGCCAGCTGCGCATAGGCGCGGCTGAAGGAGAACACGCGGTTCGCCGCATCTTCCAGCGCGGCGGCGGCGGCGGGATTGTCCTGCCGGCGCTTCTGCAGCTCGATCATGCTGGCAACCAGCGCGAAGTTGTTCTTCGTGCGATGCTGCAGCTCGGCCATCAGCCAGCGCCGCCGGTCGAGCGATTCGTGCAGCTCCGCCTCGCGCACGCGCACCGCCGCGCGGAAAATCTCCGCCAGCACGACCACCACGCAGCACGACAGGAAGTTGATCAGCACCCGCGCAGTGTCGCTATCCTGGGCGAAATCGAACGACCAGCTGAACGGGAGTACGACGTACCAGGCCCACAGGAAGGAGAGGATCAGGCACACCACCCCCGCCCACAGGCGGCCGAACAAGGTCGCAATCAGGACGGTGGGATAGACCAGCGCGAAGGGGCCGGACGTCGGCGCGACGATATCGATCAGTGCGCGCAGGCCGATCATCGCGAGGGCCAGACACAGACCGAACACGATCTGTGCAGCGAGCGGCGAAACGCTTCCCGGCAGAAAATTGGCCGCATCGACTGCGGTCAGCTTGTGATTGGGCAAATGCGTTCTCTTCCTGCACCCCGCGAACCATGCCGGATTCGACAAACGCGTGGGTGGACACTTTCTAGCAGCCGCCGGACAAATAATCGACTGATCAATATCAAGTCCCCGCGCGAGGACTTATGCGGCGAGGAGCCCCTCGATCGGCGGCGCATCTTCGAGAAAGGCGATCAGCCCGCGCTCCTCGCGCGATAGCCATTTGGTCCGCCGCGGCAGGGAGAGCTTCCGGCGCCAGTCCCCCTGGCGGTCCATCAGATCGAATACGGCGGGATGGATGTAGCTCTTCCGGGTGATCGCGGGCGTATTGCCCAGATGTTCGGCCACATTTTCCGTCAACGCCTTGATCGTCAGATCCTCGCGCGCGCTCGCCAGCAGGCCAAAGGCCATGACACTGGCATGCCAGGTGCGGAAATCCTTGGCGGTGACGGCCTCGCCCATCGTTTCGCGCAGGTAGGCGTTGACGTGGCTGGAGGTAACATCGCGCACCGTGCCCCCGTCATCGACGAAGGAGAACAGGTCCTGCCCGTCCAGATCCTGCATCTGGCGCACGATCTTCGCCAGATGCGTATCGGTCAGGCTGAGATCGCGCTCCTTGCCCGATTTCGCGCGAAAGCGAAATCGCAGCGTCTTGCCGCGCACGGTAACATGGTGGCTCTTGATCGTGGTCGCGCCGTAGCTGCCATTGTCGCGCGCGTAGCTGTCGTTCCCGATCCGGATCGCGCCGAGGTCGAGCAGACGGATCACGCCCGCCAGCGCACGCGGCAGGCCCATGTCGGCGCTGTCGAAGTCGTCGACCACACGCTTGCGGACCAGCGGCAGCAGCCTGCCGAAGGCGAGGCAGCGATCGAACTTCTCGCTCTCGCGTGTCGCGCGGAATTCGGGGTGGTAGCGATATTGCTTGCGCCCCTTGGCGTCGTAGCCGGTGGCGAGGATGTGGCCGTTGGGCGCGGGGCAGAACCAGCAATCGACATAGGCGGGTGGCAGGGCGATCGCGTTGAGCCGGTCGCGCTCCGCCGAATCGCGGATCAGTGCGCCCTCGGGATCGTAATAAGCCCAGCCCTTGCCCGCGCCTTTGCGGGTAATTCCCGGCAGGCTGTCGTCGACGAAGATCAGCTTGGATGAGGGGGCGGTCATGGTGAGAAGGAAAGCTCCGGCGCGCGCTTGCGGTTCCCTCCCCCGCGCCCACATGGACCAAAGGACGTTACCCAACCGAACGCAGGAGCATTGCGATGAGCGACTACACGCCGCCGAAAGTCTGGACATACGACGCCGAAAACGGCGGCAGGTTCGCCAATATCAATCGCCCCACCGCCGGCGCGCGCGAGGACAAGGCGCTGCCCGCAGGCAAGCATCCCTTCCAGCTCCACTCGCTCGCCACGCCCAACGGCGTGAAGGCGACGATCATGCTGGAGGAACTGCTCGAGGCCGGGCACGCAGCGGAATACGACGCCTACACGATCAATATCGGCGAGGGGGAGCAGTTCACCTCCGGCTTCGTGGCGATCAACCCGAACTCGAAGATCCCCGCACTGGTCGACCGCACAGGCGAAGCACCGATCCGCGTGTTCGAGAGCGGCGCGATCCTGCTGCATCTGGCGGAGAAGTTCGACGCGTTTCAGCTGACCGGTCCTGGCCGCGCCGAAATGCTCAGCTGGCTGTTCTGGCAGATCGGCAGCGCGCCCTTCATCGGCGGCGGGTTCGGCCATTTCTACGCCTATGCGCCCGAGAAATTCGAATACCCGATCAATCGCTATGCGATGGAAACCAAGCGGCTCTTCAGCGTGGCCGACCAGCGACTGGGCGAAGCGCGCTTCCTCGCCGGCGACGACTACACCATCGCGGACATCGCCGCCTTCTCGTGGCTCGCCCCCTTCGTCGAAGGCAATATCTACGAGGATGCCAAGACCTTCCTCTCGATCGACGAGTACGCCAACGTTGTGCGCTGGGTCGGCGAGATCGGCAAGCGCCCGGCGGTGAAGCGCGGGCGGATCGTCAACAAGGTCTGGGGCGACGAAGCCTCGCAGCTGCGCGAGAGGCACTCGGCCGCCGATTTCGAAGGCAAGGTGCTGGAACCGAGCAAGCCGGTTTAATCGCCCCCGCCTGACCGTCTACCTCACCCCGGGTCAAGCCCGGGGTGACGGCTTGTGATAGTGCCTACCCCAGCCGCTCCGCCAGCCGGGCCATGAACGCCGCGCCCTTTTCCAGCTGATCGAGCGCGATCCACTCGTCGGGCTGGTGCGCCTGTTCGATCGAGCCGGGGCCGCAGATCACGGTCGGGAAGCCCGCCGCCTGGAACTGTCCGCCCTCGGCCGCGAAGGCGACCTGGCCAGGCGCGGCATTCTCGCCCGTCAGCGCGCGCACGAACGCCACCGCGTCCTCGCTCCCCGCGGGAGTCATCGGCGGGGTGTTCGCGTGCTGCTCCACCCGCACGCCTGCATCCGCGAAGCGGCCTTTCATCTCGGCATCCAGCGCCGCGCACCGCGCCTTGAACGGGGCGAGGATCGCCGCGGCATCTTCCCCCGGCGGGCAGCGCAGGTCGAACTGGAAGCGGGCGTGGCCCGCAAGGATGTTGGACGCGGTGCCGCCCTCCATCACCCCGATCGTCAGCGTCGCCTGCGGCGGCTCGAAGCCGTTGGCCGGATCGGCCCGCGCGCGCAGCTCTTCCGCCAGTGCGAGCAATTCGTTCATCAGCCCGACCGCGACGCCGTTGGCCGAAATGCCGTGATCGACCAGCGAGGAATGCGCCTCGTGCCCGCGCACGGTCACCTCGTGCACCGCGATGCCCTTGTGCCCGGTGATGATGCCCATCCCGCTCGGCTCGCCCACGATGGCGAGGCGCGGGGTGGGAATGATCTCCGCCATGCGCGCGATCATCGAAGGCGCGCCCTTGCAGCCGACCTCCTCGTCGTAGCTCAGCGCCAGATGCACCGGCAATTTCCCGGCAACGAAACGCGGCACGAAGGCGAGCGCGAAGGCGATAAAGCCCTTCATGTCCGCCACCCCGCGGCCGTAGAGCTTCCCGTCCGCTTCGCGCACGGTCCACGGATCGCTCGACCAGTCCTGCCCGTCGACCGGGACCACGTCGGTATGCCCCGACAGGATCACGCCGCCCTCGACCGACGGTCCGCAGCTCGCGAAGAGGTTGGCCTTCTGCCCGCTCTCGTCCGGGACGCGCTGCGATGACACGCCGTGCTGCGTCAGATAATCCTCCACCCACTCGATCAGCGTGAGGTTGCTGTTGCGCGAGGTCGTGTCGAACCCGACTAGCGTGTCGAGAATGGTGCGGGCGGTGGCAAGATCGGTCATGGTCATGGCTTAACCGGCCCGACGCGGCATGGCACCCCTTCACATCCACGCCTGCGGCGCTATAGGGACGGTCCGCCGGCACATTGGGGTGTAGCCAAGTGGTAAGGCACCGGTTTTTGGTACCGGCATTCGCAGGTTCGATCCCTGCCACCCCAGCCAGCCTTTTGGCAGCTATCAAGAGGCTGAAACTCTTGAAGTTTCTTTCGATAGCGAGATGTCGCTCAACGCATCTCCACTAACGGCTGAGCCCGGGGCGGATCCGATTGAGCCGAGCCACCCAGAGGCGAATCCAGAAAAAATCGCGTTTCCGCTCAACCTGAACAGGTAGAGGGTATGCTCGAGCATCTTGGCGCGCGCCGATCGGCTGACCCTTAACGAGGATCGGGTGCGAGAGCACTTGCAAGCGG